>CAIVGN010000129.1 GCA_903905455.1 uncultured Archangium sp. | reverse complement strand
GCTTTGTGCTCGGCGCGCCAACTCCGCCAGCCCTGCAGACGGCGGCGTGGATCAACAAGCCCAAGTCCGAGAACGGGAGCGTGATCGCTCGAGCCTAAATGCAGAACGCCGGTGTCTCATTCACGTTGACAGGTTCCGCTGGGCGATGAACCCCTCGGACCCCGCAAATGAAAAAGCCCCGGGGTTACCGGGGCTTCTTCACTTCATCCTGGAGCGGGAAAAGAGATTTGAACTCCCTCGAAGGCACTTGGCCAACACGGTGATGGCACTCGCCTTTCACCCCCACGCCCGGTCCTTCGAGGGATTCGGTCTCGCAGGTGCACTTGCTCGACATGTCCCGATCTTGCTCACGCCGTCCCTGGCTCGGGAGACATTCGGGAGACGGCGTTACTTCTCGGGCTTCGTCCACTTGAGCTGCCAGCCTGGAGGCGCTCCTCGTTCCATGATGCCGGTGAAGTGGCCCTTCCACCGAGGGTGCTTCGCCTCGATCCGGCGAAGTGCACCTGCCTGCCAATCCTCATTCGCGTCCGACCAGCGCATGAGCAGGTCGGGGAGGTTGTGGACCGCATCGGCCAGGTCCGCCGCCTCCGGATCCGGACTCGTGCGAATGGCGATGAGCACCGCCTGGAGCAGGTGCATGTACTTCGCGAGCGTGTCTTCATCGGGCAACTCGTACTTCACGGTTCCTCCTCGGTTCGGCCGGAGAGCTTCTTGTGAGCCTTGAAGTAGGCATCGAGCCGCTTACGCTTCCCCTCCGCTGAGGAGTCCTGCGCACGCCACTTGATTTCTTGGCTCGCCCATTCGCTTTGCAGAGCTTCTGCCGCAGAAGGCGCGTCCGCCGCGCCGGCTGCGAGATGTCGAAGTGCGCTCGCCTTTATGAGGTCACCGCGTACCTCAGCGAGCTGCGCCTGCCCTTCCATTACAAGGTGTCTGGGTCCGCTGGCGGCCGCCTCATCCAGCAGCTCCGACGCCACCTCCAAGAGCCTTCGCTGCCGGACAAGTGCAAGAGCGACGCAGGTTGCCGCGAGTTGTCGCTCGGTTTGGTTCAGCTTGTCGGCCTGCGAGAGCAGGTGAACGACGGCCCAAACCCGAATGTCAGGATCCGCCGTAACCTCGCGAATGAGGCTCTCGAACCCGAGGCTGTAAGTCGGCTCAGCGATGGTATCTGTCTTCGACTTCTTCTTCTCGGTGGCTTTCTTTCTCACGCGGCACCGTTCTTCGCCCTTCGAGCGATCTTCTTCTTGTGCAGCCTCTCCAACTCTCGACTTCGGTTGAGAACCGCTTCATCTACGAGGCGCTCGATGCCCCGGTCGAACTCCATTCCGAGGCCGGTCGTGAGCCTCTTGTAGATCCCGACGTCGCCAGGCCCCTCGCCTGCGAACCACCTGATCTTGGGCGACGTGGTCTCCAACAGGGCTTTGACGAGGTCGAACGCGAGCATCAGCGCCTGCACTGAGTCGACGCCGAAGACCCGCTTGAGCTGCGGCTTTCCTGCGCGAACAAGGCGGATCGGGCAGTAGAAATCAGTCTTCCAACTCGCTCGGTGCGGCGTCCCGATCTGGAGAAGAAGCGTCTCGCGGCCGACCTTGTATTCGCGTTCAGCGACCACCCGGCCAAAGACGATTGGCTCCTCGGAAATCGGCCGCATCGAGTGGCTTCTCCTTCCGGCCTTCATGGTGAACCAGCCTCGCGGCAAGCTCGGTGAAGTGCCCGGAGTGCATCAATCGCGTGATCTCCCCAGTGCATGTCGAAGTGGAAACGCCATTCCCAAACGGCGGCGGCCTTCGGCACGTCCTTGTCCCAGAGGTCGAGGCCGCGACGCAGGTCGAAGTAGACGTCGAGAAGATCGTCTGAGAGCGAACCGGTAACTGGTGCCTCATCGACGTACGGGTCGAACACCTCCCAATAGAACTCGAACTTGTCGAAGCCAACCCAGCTCTTGGGCTTCTCTGGATTGGGCCCTGCGTCAATCCCCTCGGGCGGCTCGACCTGCGGCAGAGCGGACCCCGTTCGGTAGAGTTCGAGCAGCCGCTGCCGTGCACCCGAAAGACGCGGGAGCAGGGGGTAGTCGCTGGCCTTCTCGACGAAGTCGCAGAACTGCCGAGCCTGGTCCACGAAGACGAGAACCTCTGAGGTGAAGTTCTCTGGCCGTGAGACGACGCTCAAGACCGTCGCGTGTCCCACGACATGGTTGCCCTCCTGCATGGCGATCACCGAGCCAACGCGAACGCCACCCCAGAACTCAGGGGCGAGCGGCTCGAGGCGGGCGAGACCCTCGGTGCCCGGTGCGATCTCGGTGCAGCCTTCCAAGAAGACCCGACCATCGTTGATGGTTGGCTCGCCCAGCCACTTGTTCCCGAGATTCCAGCTCGGGCGGTAGTCGCTCATGATCGGCCCCTTCCTGCCGCCGAGCTCGGTCGGCAGAAGCCGTACGCGCACGCTGAACACAAGCCGGGTCATCGCAAACGGACTCTACGTCGGAGACCGGATCCACGCGGCGCAAACCTGCGCCCTCCATCGAGATAGGACGCTGACGGGCACGTTCCGTCAGCGTGCCGCCATCTCGGCTGCCGCTCTTCCCCTTGTTGTGGTCGGTCGCAGCGTTGCCCCGGTTCATGAGGGCTAAGAAAGGCGGCGGAGCCACTTCAGGCTCCGGCCGCTGAATTCACTTTTCCGCCCGCTTCTCGTGCTCATGCTTCGCGATCTGAGCCGCAGCAAGTTGGAGGACGACGACTACCACCTGCAGGAAGACGGGTGAGCGGACCATGCGCCTGATCCACGGCATCAGTGCCGCCTTCACGCTGCGGCCATGTGGTTTGGCACCGTGGACCTTCGCGGCCTGCGACTTCTCTTGGGAACAGGAAGCTGCGCGTGCTGGGCAAGGTCTTGGCCAAGGTGTTGGAGTCTCTGGCAGATGACGGTGATCGACTTGCCCACCTCGTTGGCGATCTCCGTGAGCGTGAAGCCCTCGACCCGCATCGAGATCAACGCCAAGTCGTCCTTCGGCAGCTTCGCCACCCACATCGCCAAGCTGATGTTGGAGATGATCTTTGCGGTCGGGTTGGCGCTCTCCTTGTCGAAAATCGAGGCTTCGAGCTCAGAGTCCCCCTCGCCGTCGAGTTCGCCTTCAGGATCGGGGACTCCATCCAGGTGAATCAGCTCCAGTCGTCCCTGGTGGTAGGCCCGAGGTTCAAGCGGGTCCTTCACGCTGTGCTGGCCCCTCACCAGATGGCGGCTCAAGTCCACCGCTCGACGGCGGCAGATGCAGACCAGCACCGGAGCGTTCAACTCCACCCCTCGAAGAGCATGCTGCCTGTAAAGCTCGAACGCCTGGCAGACGCCTTCCTGAAGCCGCTCTTCGGTATCGCTGCTGATGAACCGGGCCACCGACCTGAAGATGCCCCTCTTCACCATGATGCCGAACTTCTCGCTGATGTCGTTCTCGTCCACGTCAACCTCCGAAGCGCACACGGAGGGCGTGACCCTCGTGGCGCAGAAGAGCGCCACGGGGCGCAACAGGGCCGGCTACATCACCAACGGGAAAGTCCCGATGACGACGGAGCCAGCAGGGGCCGGTAGAGACCTGCCTCCAAATCCTTATGCCGAAAACAGGCCCGGTCTTGCTCGGGCAGCCGAGGCGGTGAACAGTGAGATCCGAGCGTCCGGGTCAGCCCAGCAACTGCCCCCGAAAAATCCCTGTGCCGGAGGTGCTCCACCCCTCGTGCGCGAAGGGGCATGTGCGCCACACGGTGGGGAGGGGTCTTCGCTCAGAATCCCCAGGATTTCGGGTACCACGGTGCCCCATGCCGGGGTGCCTGTTCCTGTTTCGATAGCCCTCGGGCTAGGCGAGCAGGCGGTCTTCGCGTCGGTGACGAACTACAGCTTCGCCAGGAGGCCCTGAGCGGGCACGGCGTCATCATCGAGCTTGGTCCTGAGCGCCCGCATCCGAGCTGTGAGGGCCCGGAGTTCCTCAAGGTGGTTCGACACCGTGGACTCCACCAGCGCCTTGCACCTGGCGATCTCTTGGGACTGGGCGTCCTCCGACAGCAACCCTTCGGCTGCGATCTTCCTGGTCAGCACGGTGACGCCCTCTGTCCGATGACCTTCAACTCCACGAGAATTGGCCCAACGGACGAACCTGACGCGCCCTGAGACAGCTCACGGACCACCTTCATGCGGGCCAGCTCTGAGTCGAGGGCCTTGTTGATGCGGGCGCGGTGACGCTCGAACTTCATGAGTTCCTTGTCGTCGCCCAGGAGCAGGTCGTCGGCGATCCGCTCGCGTTCGGCCGCGAGCATGACCTCCATCTCGGCCACCTTGACGTCGAGGGCCTCGACCACCGTGCCGCCAATGTGGAAGAGCTTGGTGAAGATCTCTGGGGGCACCAACTCGGCTTCCGCCTGGGCCTTCAGCTCGTCGTGGACCTGCTCGATCGGCACCGTCACGGCCACTGGCAGGTCTGCTGCAATCACCATCTCGATCACGGCCGCGATGGGCGTGAGCAGGTTGGCCAGATACTCGGAAGTGCACGGTGTCCTGATGTCCGCGATCGTGGAGATCATGGCCGTCATGCCCAGGCTCGCGTTCTGGGCGATGTTGAGCACCTTGAAGGTGCCGGTGCTCTTGACCTTGGCCTCCAGGCTCGCTGCCAGGTGGGCGTCTTCCAGCCGTTGAAGACGTCGCAGCCGGAAGTTGCAGTCGGCGATGCGTGCCACCATCTCGACCTCGCCGGGGGACGAGGGGTGAAGGGTCGTGGCCCATGCGTCGATGTTGGTCTGGTAGTCGATGATGGTCTCGGAGGGCAGCAACACCGAGGTGGAGGCCAGCCCGTGCTTCAGGCCGTTCATGGCGGCCGTCGTCTTGCCTTCGTTGCTCACCGGGCCGTTCGACTTCATGCCGTTAGCGCGGCTGGCGTTGGCGCGTGCGGTGGTGTTCTCAGTGCCACTGTTCATGCACCGATCGTCCGCCCGCCAGCGTCGGGTGGGAACAAGAAGTTGGCTTCGTCATCGAGTGGCGCAGCGGCGTTTTGCCCTCTTCGGTGTTCGAGGTCTGGAACGGCGAGCCGGCCTGCACGGGGACCAAACGGGACGTGGGGACGCCGGGTACAAGCTGACGCGGGGTGGGCAGAAAGATCGTCAAGCAGATGAAGAAGAAGAGGACGTAGTTGATCTCCTTTTCCCTCCTCCTCTCTTGAAGCTCTCCTTTGCGATCCCTTTGGCCCCGTGTCCCGTTCGTCCCGACCAGCACGGCCTAGATCGGCCTTTCCCCACGGCCCTCGTCCCAACGTCGCATCGGAGCGACCGTCGTCCCCGTGTCCCCGTGTCCCTGTCAACGGTAGCCTCACGATCGCCAATGGCGACACCGAAGAGGGACCGAAAGAGGCAAAACGCTGAGCGGAAGAGTCCGGCGGCGCTTCAGCGAGGCATAGATCGCGAGGTCGCTCTCGGTGTCGAGGAGCTTGATGGTCTGGTGGCGGAGTTGGACGCGGCTCTTGGGAAGGACGGGTCGCCTCCACCCGCCGCTGTCGAATGGAACCTCAAGAGGGCACGCACCAAGGCGGAATCGAATCGGGTTCTCCGCCAACTCGCAGTTGACGCGGGCGCGTTCGCTGCTCGTCTTCCTGAGCCGGCCGCCTGGGCGGAATTCTTCTCGAACCGAATCAGGCCGACGTTCAACTCCGTCTTCACGAACGTGAAGATGTGCATCGAGTGCGGCAGGCGCTTCCCGGTCCACAAGAAGAGCGACCTTTGTTGCTCCGACGAATGCACGAGCCGGAAGAACAATCGTGGCGTGAAGCGGGCGACGGCCGAGGAGAAGCGCCACCGTTTGGGGCAGAAGCTCAAGAGGCACCTCAAGACCTGCCGGGCGTGCCAGGCGCGGACTCCGTGCGCCGCGTTCGAGAAGATGATCAAGAACGACGCCCGGCTCAACAAGGTGTTCACCGATCTTCGGCAGGACGAATCGGTTCGGGCCCCGGAAATGCCCGACGAGGACTCGGCGTAAGTTTCTTACGCCAACTGGCTGAGACGATCGGAACCCACCGAAGTGCTTTGGTTTTCCCCGGTCCACGCTCGCAGGGTGCGCGTTCCTCGCTAGTTCGAGGGCCGCACAATGAACCAACCAATCAAGCTTGATGCAGCAACGGTGAGATGGCTCGCCGTCGAGGCTGGAGTCGATCCCAAAACCATCGCGAAGGTCGCACGCGGAGAGAAGGTACGCGGCATGGCCGGGCAGCGTGCGCTCGTTGCGCTTCGTGCTTCCGGACTGCTTGAAGACGGAGATCCGGAGCGAGAGGGGCCCACCAGTTCACAGCCCGTTGCTGGGCGGCGCTCGCCAGGTTCGGGTGCGCCATGAGCCGGCCGAAATTCCCCGAGAACGCGTGGTTCGGCGTCATCGCCGACTACTACAACCTCGTGGCGGACACGACGGAGGCTCCGGAGGAATTCATCTGGGCGGGCATCGTCGGGGTCCTCTCGGCGCTCGCCGCCGCCAGCGTCGGGATCCCGTGGGGTCCACAGTTGATGCGACCGATTCTGTACCTGTGCTTGCTCGGTGAGACCGGTCGCTCACGCAAGACGACGAGCGTGGACGACGCGAGGTCGCTGATTCTCGAACCGTTGGCTCCGAGGTCGCAGCAGGCAGGCGAGCCGGATCCCCTGGAGATCGTGAACGGCTCCGGCTCCGGTGAAGGGCTCATCGACGTGCTCGCTGACCGCGAGTGGTTCCCCGAAGGCGCAGACAAGAAGGCTCGGCCGAACATCCAGACCGGACGGAGGGCCGTCTTCCTTTTCGACGAATTCGGGGCGCTGCTGGGCAAGGCGGGCAGGGACCAAGCGGGGGATCTCATCGGCTTCATGCTCAAGGCCTTCGACATGCCGCAGGAGCTGAAGCACTCGACGAGGTCGAGGAAGGTGATCTGCACCAACGCGACCGCCACCATCATCGCGGCGTCGACCGCCGCCTACCTGAGCAAGGGCCTCTCGGAAGATCTCATCCAGGCAGGACTCCTGAATCGATTTCTCTTCGTGCAGGGAGGCCGGGGCGACCCGCTGCCAATCCGTCCCGCCATTGACGCCGAACAGCACCGGCAACTTCTCGGCCGGGTCGCAGCGGCGTTGTCGGCGGTGATGGGCAAGCCCATGTCGCTCTCGCCTGAGGCAGTCGCGGTCAATGACGCTCGCTACCGACTCGACCATGGCCGGCAGGAGAGCTCCGACCTGCTTGCCGCAGCTACGAATCGAACCCCCGTGATGGCAGTCCGGCTGTCCATGCTCTTCGCCGTCGCCGACGGGACCAGCACCATCTCGGGTGAGCACATGACGGCTGGCTGGGACGTCGCCGAATACGGACGTCTCGTAGCCGCCGACCTCGTGGACCAGGTGCATGACAAGACCTGGAAGGAGGCCGAGGCACGTCTCGTTTCTCGGGCGATGCGGGTGGCGCAGACCAGTAGCGGCACGTTCACCAAGACGGAGGTCCGGGACGGGGTGAAGGGAAGTCACGGCATGGACGCCGGCACCTTCAACCGAATCTGGGAATCGCTCATCCGAGCTGGTGACTTCGTGCCCGTTGGCGACACGGGGCGATTCAGAGTTGCAGAGAATCGAGGAACGGCATGAACGCCGAGTTTGCTCGTTTCGCTGCGGCTCAGGCCCAGACCGACCGCCAAGCCTTCAATCGGTTTCTGGCGTCGAAGGGACTCAACGTCGCTGACGCCGTCTCGAAGGAGCGGGCGAAGCAGGAGTTCATGAGCCTCACTCCGCTACTCGATGATGGCGTCGCAGGGGTGGCGCACCAGGCACTCGCTGGGGCTGTGGGCCCGCCGGTAACCAGCATCACCTCGACGGTTTGGAAGCGCGTGGACATGACCCACGGCGGAATCCCGTGCGTGGGCACCTGGGCGGAGTACGGGGCCTGGCACCTGATGCTGGCGCAGGCCGTCGCGGCGAAGGGCGAGGGCATTGCCTACAGCCCGAGCGTGAACAGGGACGGTCACCGGTGCAATGCGAGCACCGTGCAAATGACGGCGCTCATCCTCGACGACGATGGCACCGGCGACTGGTTCACCCTCTGGGCCGTGTTGATGTCGTTGGGGCTTGCTGCCCTTGGGCATCGAAGCGGCGGTCACAGGGAAGGGCTGCCAAAGTGGCGAATGGTCTTCCCCCTCGCAGCCCCCTTCGACACCTCGACGCCGGAGTCGGTGCTGGCCTGGAGATCTGCCTACGCGAGCGCACGCACGGTGTTCGGGGCATTGGCGGGGTTGGTCGGGCCCGGTTTTGACCCCGCCACCGATGGCCCTCACCACCCGTGGTACCCCGGGTCCCGGAGATCACTGGCCGATTCTCCACGGGAGGTTCTTCAGACCCACGGCGCTACGCTGAACCTAGCGGCGCTGCTTGCTCGTCTGCCGCCTCCGCTTCTTCACCAAGGCGCTGTCCAACGGGAGGTGGGGCTGTCGCACTCTGGATTGCCGCCGCGAGGCCCTCTTCCGGCCAGCTTGGAGGGGGACCAGGCGGCGTCCCTCTTGGAGCTGGCGTTCTCAGAGGCGGGAATGCTCGGGCGCAGACTCCGAGAGGGCAAGCTGGCCGTGATCTGCCCCTGGAACCAGTCGCACACGACACCGCTGCCCTCCGGTCTCGAGGCCAGCAGCTCCACGATCATCTGGCCCTCCACCTCGGCGGCAAACCTTGGCGGGTTTTCGTGTGCACACTCCTGCGGCAGCCCCTCAGTGGAGCTTGTCCTCGATGCTCTTCCCTCCGATGCGGTGTGGCGTGCCCGCCAGCGGCACATTGGAGCTGACCGTCCCGGAGCGCGATTCAGCCCGCGAATTGAGATCGACCCTCGGCTGCCACTGCTTCCGGTCCACCTCAACGGTCTTGGTCACTGAATGCTGCGGCCAACGGCGCGACGTCTGCACCTTCTCCTCGGCACCCCGACCTGGCTCGTCAGCCAGCAAATCCACCTGCCGCTGCTCCGTGCGGTCATGCGCGTGGTGACGCGCAATTCCCACCCCACCCTCGGCACAAGAACCTGAGGCACCGCATGTCGTTCATCCGCCCGCAGCTCCGATCGATCAACATCCGGTCCACCTTCATGGACGACCTCCACCGGGGGCCGGGCGGCTTCTCGGCGGCGGTGTTGGTCGATGAGGCCCCGCCCCCGCAGGCTCTTCAACGTGAACCGCACCGGCAGGGCAGGGGACGGCGTCAGCAATCCTCCCGCCGTCGGGAGACGCGGACGAAGGCCAGTGACGGCGATGAGCCCGATGGCGACGAGGTCAACAGCGTCACCATCAGCGACCTGAACAACCTGCCCGCGCTCCTGACGGTCGAGGAGACCGCCGGCATTCTTCGGACCACCACGAACGCCATCTACACAATGGCGTCGCGGGCAAAGCTGCCGGGCGCGGTCCACGTCGGAAGACGGCTCCTGGTACGCCGTCGTGAACTTCTAGATTTCCTGAATGAAGGGCGAGTGCCACCGCCGACAAGGAGTCGGTGATGGCTGTTTACGTCAGGCCTTACGTGGTGGGCATCGACCACGTCGTGGGTTGCACCAAGCGCAGGTGCGGCCCGGAGTGCAAGCGCAAGACGGATGGCTGGGAGTACGAGATCAAGATGAAGCTGCCGAACGGCGAGTTCTTTCAAGAGCGGCGGAAGTCCTCGCTCGGCTCGAAGACGAACACTGCTCGGTATGCCGAAGAGCGGGCTGCTCACATCATGAGAGAGAGCGTGCTGCCGCGCCCAGTCACGAAGAAGACGGTGCCGACCGTCGCCGAGTTCGAGAAGCAGTTCATGGTCTTCTCGAAAACGAACAACAAGCCGAGCACCGTCTACGCGAAGGAGTGGATGCTCCGTGTCCACCTCATCCCGTACTTTGGCGCGAAGGCTCTCGACCAGATCGGCCCGGCCGACATCGAGGACTTCAAGGCGAAGAAGCTCGACGAGGGTTGCCAGAAGAAGAGCATCAACAACCACGTCATGACGCTCCGGAAGATGCTCAACCTCGCGCTGGAGTGGGGCGTGGTCGAGAAGGTGCCGAAGGTGAAGGCGTTCAAGCTGAAGACGAACTTCGTCACCGACGACATGTTCCTGGGCTTCGACGAGGCCGAGCGATTCATCAGGGCCGCGCCTAAGGAGTGGCTCGCCTTCTTGATCGTCGCGATCAAGACCGGCCTGCGGCTGGGGGAGTTGTTGGCCCTCAAGTGGGAGGACATCGACCTGGTCACCGGCCAGATCGTCGTCCGTCGAACGCTCTGGAACGGCCAAGAAGGTCCTCCGAAGGGCGGCCTGAATCGCATCGTGCCGCTCTCCGACGAGGCGATCTCCACGCTGAAGGCTCATCGAGCAGCCACGCTGCTCAAGAGCGCCTACGTCTTCTGCGACAGCGCGGGCAAGCGGCTGACGCACAGCATGTTGAAGGACGTCGTTCCCAAGACCTGCTTGAAGGCCGGGCTCGCGAAGAGGATCACCACCCACGGGTTGCGCCACAGCTTCGCCAGTCACCTGGTGATGCGCGGGGTGTCGTTGAGGGCGGTCCAGGAGCTGCTCGGGCACGAGAGCATCGAGATGACCCTGCGGTACTCCCACCTGTCCCCTGACGTGAAGCGGGACGCGGTGAAGCTCCTCGATACGCCCCGAGCGAGAGACATTCGGGAGACGGGCGCGTAGGCAAAAAAAAGCCCCCTGTTTCCAGGGGGCTTATGGAGCGGGAAAAGAGATTTGAACTCTCGACCCTCGCCTTGGCAAGGCGATGCTCTACCGCTGAGCTATTCCCGCGTATTCGGACTGTCTAAAGCGCCTGCACCTTCGAAAGCGACGCGGGAAATACCTGTGCCCTGACGCACCGTCAAGCGCTTTTCGTTTCAGAAGCTCCACGTTGGCCCAAACGGTTCAGGAAGGCCTGGAAATAGACCCCGGCGCTCCACACGCTGAAGGCGGTCGAGAAGTACACGAGCACCTGGCCGATGACGTTGAAGTTGGCCCGCACCGTCCCGAACAGCAGGAACACGGGGTGGGTGTAGTGAATGCACAGCGCCACGATGCCGGTCAGCTGGAGGGCGGTCTTCCACTTGCCCTCCTGGCCCGCGGCGATGACCAGTCCTTCGCTGGCCGCGACCTGCCGCAACCCGGTCACGATGAACTCGCGCGAGAGCAGGACGATCACGATCCACGCGGGAATGCGCCCCAGCCACACCATCATCACCAGGGCCGCCGCGACGATCAGCTTGTCGGCGAGCGGGTCCAGCAGCTTCCCGGTGACGGTGATCATGTTCCAGCGCCGCGCGAGGAACCCGTCCACCACGTCGGTGATCGCCGCCAGGGTGAAGACCGACGCCGCGAGCACCGAGAACCACGGGTCCCCGTCGTAGAGCAGCCACACGAACACGGGGATGATGAAGATCCGCCCCACGGTGAGCATGTTGGGGAGGTTCCAGAACTCCTGGAGGATCACCGAGGGCGGCCGGTTGCGCCGCGCGATCTTCTTGGCCTCGCGCCGGGCGAGCTTCTCGTCCTTCTTCCGCTGCTTCTCGTCGCGCTTCTTCTGGCGGGTCTCCTGGCGCAGGACCCGCTTCGTCTCGCGATCGGTGGCCATCAGGCCTTCTCCACCGGGGTGCCCAGCAGGGCGTAGCCCTCGCCGGTCAGCTCCACGGCGCCGCGCCCGCCAAAGCCCATGAGCCGCGGCGACACGCGCCCGAACCAGCCCACCACCCGGTGCAGCGGCACCACCAGCGGCGCCCCGAGCGGAATGGGCATCGCGCGCAGCGTGCCGTCGAGCTGCAGCAGCACGCGGCCGTTGCCCTTGAGGTGCGCCAGCTCGAACGACTGGCCCTCGGCGGTCAACTTGCCGTTGTCGAAGCTGATCGGCTCCTCGAAGGCGAACACCAGGTCCTCGCGGAGATAGGCGCCGTCGTCGTCGATCTTCACCCCGTTCTGGTCGGTGAGATCGATCGCGTGGAACTTGGCCCGGCCCGGCTCGAGGTACAGCACGCCATGGCCCTGCACGCGCTGCAGCTGCGCCTGGCCTTCACCGAACGGCTCCGAGGTCGGGCGACCGCGGCGGCGGCGATTCTCAGGGCTCACCGTCACCGAGCCGACGACCGCGACCAGGCCCACCATGCGCACCAGCATCTCGCCGGCCACCGTCACCGCGAGGCCGTCACTGCTGATGTGGAAGGGGCCCGCCGAAGAGTCCTGCACCCACGAGCCCGAGGCGCCGAGATCCACCAGCTTCTGCGGGCTCATCGGCGTGTAGCCCGCCGGAGGGGCCATCGGCGCGGGGGCCTCCATCGGCTCCTCGACGGTGATCGACAGCGGCGCCGAAGGCGCGGGCGCCGTGATGGGTTCCTCGACGGTGATCGACAACGGCGCCGAAGGCTCGGGCGGCGCGATGAAGTCGACGGGCGCCGCGGCCACCTCGGGCTCGACCGGCGTCGCGGGCGTCGCCCAGTGGGCTTCCTGCCACTCGGGTTGCGGCGCCGGCGCGGGGATCGGAGTGGGGTTGACGCCCTCGACCTGGTCCGTCGCCCACTCGGGGCTCGGCGTGGCCTCCACCGTGCCGGTGGCCCACGTCGCATCGTCGGGGCTCGTCGGGAGCGCCTCGGGCACGGGCGCTTCGGCGGCCGCGGCCCACGACGCCTCATCAGGGACCGTCGGCTGCGCGTCGGGAGGCGTCGTCTCGAGCGTCGCGGTCGCCCACGCAGCATCCTCGGGCGCGGCTTGCAGCGCTTCGGGCGCAGGCGCCTGCGTCTCGGCGGTCGCCCACGCCGCGTCATCGGGCGTGGCCGAGAGCGCTTCGGGGGCTGGGGCCTGCGTCTCGGCGGTCGCCCACGCCGCGTCTTCGGCCGTGGCCTGCAGCGCTTCGGGAGCGGGCGCCTCCATCGGTCCGGTCGCCCACGCCGCGTCATCGGGCGTGGTGGGCAGCGCTTCGGCCACGGGCGCCTCCATCGGTCCGGTCGCCCACGCAGCGTCATCGGGCGTGGGCGGCAGCGCTCCGGGCACGGGCTCCTGCGGACCACCGGTGGCCCACGTCGCGTCGTCGGGCGCTGGCTGCATCGCTTCGGTCCCTGCCGTCGCCCACGTCTCCGTGGCCGCCGGCATGGCGTCGGCCAGCGAGGCCTCAGGCGCTCCGGTGGCCCAGGTCGAGTCCTCGGGCGTCGTCGCCACGGCCTCGGTAGGCGCCACCTCGGCCCCCCAGGCTGCGTCTTCGGCCATCATGGGCAGCGCCGCTTCGGCGGCCCCCGCCTGCGCCGCCCAGGTCGCTTCGTCGGCGGCCAGGGGCTGCATTTCGGGCTGCGGCTCGTTCGCCGCCGAGCCTTCCGCGGTGGCCCACGAGGCCGACTCCGGCGCCGGCGCTTCGGTGATCTCCGCGTTCGCCCAGGCGCCGTCGTTCTGCGGCGGGGCGGCCTCCAGCGGCGCCACTTCGGTCACCGGCGCAGCGCCGGAGATCGCCCAGGCGGCGTCGTCCATCGGAATGGTCTCGGGTTCCTCCGCCGGGGTCGCGTCGTTGGCCGGCGCCACTGATTCCCAGGAGGCATCTTCGGCCGCGAGCGGGGCGGGGTGCGCCTCGGCGGGCGCGTCCCAGCGGGCGTCGGTCGCGCTCGGGGGCTGCGCCGGTTCGGCCTCGGCGTGGAGCGGGACGTCGGCGACGCTCTCGGTCACCCAGGCCGTCTCGGTGCGGGTGCCTGCGCGCGTGGCCTCGGCGGCCTCCATGGTCAGCCACGCGGGCGTCGCGGCGGGCGCCTCGGGCACCGAGTCGGGCGGCATCACCTCGACCACGGCTTCCAGCACCGGCAGCTCTTCGATGGTGGCGGGCACCTCCGCGGCGATCGCCGGCGGCCCCTCGTCTTCGGCGAAGCGCATCTCCACCGGCGCCGACGGGCGCGCCCGGAGTTGCGTCCCCCAGTCGGAGTTCAGGCCGGGGCTCGAGGGCGCCGGCGCGACCTGCACCTCGTCCGCCACCACGTAGACGTCCGAGGGGAGCTCTTCGTCGCTCATCACCTCGATGGCCTCTTCTTCGACGTGCGCCTTCACCGGCAGCGGCGGCGGGCCCTTCGGGGGCGGCGCGACTTCCGCCTCTTCCCCGATGACCACGGTCTTGGGCTGCTGCCGGGGCACCGCCTCGTGCGAACCCGAGGGCGTCACCTGGGCCGCCAGCGCGCGCGCCATCTTGTCGGCCATCTGGTCGGAGCCGGCGAGCTCGAAGTGCGTCTTCGCCTTGCCGTAGGTGCCCTGCTGCGCCAGCGCGAGGCCGAGGTAGTTGTGCGCCTTCTTGTGCGTCGGCTCGAGATCGGTGGCCGTCTCGAACTCCTTGATGCACCGCTCGAGGTTGTTGGTCTTCAGGTAGACCAGCCCGAGGTTGACCCGCAGCGTGGCGTCGGTGGGGTTCTCGTTGACCAGCCCCTCGTAGACCGCGGACGCACGATCGAAGAGCCCCAGCTTGAAGTAGGTCAGCCCCAGGAGGTTCTGCGCCTTCTCGTTCTTCGGCTCGAGGCCGTGGGCCTTCTCGAGGTGCTCGCGCGCCTCGACGATCTTCCCTGACGCGAGAAGTTCACCGCCCTTGTACAGCGCGCCGAGGAACTCTTCTTCTACGGCTGGATCTCGTCCCCGCGTGCTGGTGGGCATCGGTTCCTGTTTCGGTAGGGGCTAGCGCTCGTCGCCTGCTGCGACCTGCGCCTGCGATTTGTATTGGAAATAGAGCGAGATCACCTTGCGCACGTACGCCTGGGTCTCGGGGTAGGGCGGCACCTGGCCCCCGTACTTCTTCACCGCTTCCGGCCCGGCGTTGTAGGCCGCGACCATCTTCACCATGTCGCCGTCGAACTCGTTGGCCAGCACGCGCAGGTAGCGCACGCCCCCCTCGATGTTCTCCTTCGGGTCGAAGATGTCCTTCACGTACATGTCGCGCGCGGTCATCGGCATCAGCTGCATCAGCCCCGACGCGCCGACCTGCGAGAGCGCGTTGGGATCGAAGGCCGACTCGGTGTGCATCACCGCGCGCACCAGGGCCGGCGGCATCTTGTAGCGAACCGCCGCCTCGTCGATGAGCGCGTCGAAGTCACCCAGCGAGCGCCGCGTGTACTGCGTGATGCGCGAGGGCTGCTCGATGGAGGGGGCGGGGCGAAAGTCACCTTCCACCTTGCGCGCCTGCCTCGCCTGCGCGCCCTTCGGCGGCACGTTCGTGTAGACGATGGTGCCGTCCTTTTCGACGTACTTGTAGATGCCCCCGGCAAAGGTGGGCACCGAGACGGCAAGCGCGAGGAAAATGGCGGGCTTGAAGCGCATTATTCGGGGGGCACACTACCGCTGATCCGTCGGGCCTCGCAAAGAACTGGCGTCGAGGCGCGCCGCTTCCCCTTCGTTCTTTTCGACCCGCGCGAAGGCCGGTGGTTAAACACGCGCCATGGTTCGCGAATTCGACTTCCTCGTGCTGGGTGGTGGTGTCGCTGGGCTCACGTTCGCGCTCGAGGCCTCCAAGAATGGGCGGGTCGGGGTGCTCACCAAGCGGGGCCGCGCCGAGGGAAACACGGTCTACGCGCAGGGGGGCATCGCCGCGGTGCTCTCGCCCGACGACAGCTTCGAGAAGCACCACGAAGACACGATGATCGCCGGCGCGGGCTTGAACCACCGCGACATCGTCGACATCACCGTGCGCGAGGGCCCCGAGCGCCTCAAGGAGCTGGTGGCCTTCGGCGCCGACTTCAACCGCCGGGAGAACGGCGAGTTCGACCTCACCCGGGAAGGGGGGCACAGCAAGCGCCGCATCGTGCACGCCGGCGACATCACCGGCCGCGAGGTGCAGCGCGCGCTGCTCGCGGCCTGCGACGAGACCGGGAAGATCGACTTCTTCGAGGAGACCACGGCCATCGACCTCATCCTCGATCGCACGCCGGGGCCCACCAAGGGCCGGTGCCTGGGCTGCTACGTGCTGCGCGACGACGGCTCCATCGACACCTTCCTCGGCAAGGTCACCGTGCTGGCGACCGGCGGGGCGGGCAAGGTGTACCTCTACACCTCGAACCCCGACGTGGCGACGGGCGACGGGGTGGCCATGGCGTACCGGGCCGGCGCGAAGATCGCGAACATGGAGTTCTACCAGTTCCACCCCACGTGCCTCTTCCACCCCGAGGCGAAGAACTTCCTCATCAGCGAGGCCCTGCGCGGTGAAGGCGGCCGGCTGCGCGTCAAGTCGACCGGGGAGCGCTTCATGAAGCGCTACGACGAGCGCCAGGAGCTCGCGCCCCGAGACATCGTGGCCCGGGCCATCGACTCGGAGATCAAGCGCACCGGCGACGAGTGCGTGCACCTCGACATGACCCACCTGGGCAAGAGCTACCTCGTGGAGCGGTTCCCCAACATCTACGCCACGTGCCGCGAGTTCGGCATCGACATGGCCGTGCAGCCCATCCCCGTCGTGCCCGCGGCCCACTTCATGTGCGGCGGCGTGGTGACCGACGCCTTCGGGCGCACCTCGGTGCCCGGCCTCTTCGCCATCGGCGAGGTCAGCTGCACCGGGCTCCACGGCGCCAACCGCCTCGCGTCGAACTCGCTGCTCGAGGGCCTCGTCTTCGGCCACCGCGCGGTCGACGTGTGCGCGCAAGAGGTGAAGTCCATCGGCGTGCAGAAGCGTGACGTCCGCGAGTGGGACTCGGGCAACGCGGTGACCTCCGACGAGCGCGTGGTGGTCAGCCAGAACTGGGAAGAGATCCGCCGGCTGATGTGGAACTACGTGGGCATCGTCCGCACCGGCAAGCGCCTCGACCGGGCCCGCCGCCGCCTCGACATGCTCCGCGACGAGATCCGCCAGTACTACTGGGACACCCAGGTCACGCGCGACGTGGTCGAGCTGCGCAACATCGCCGACGTGGCCTTCCTCATCGTGGAGTGCGCCTCGCGCCGCAAGGAGAGCCGCGGGCTCCACTACACCCTCGACTTCCCCGCCTCCGACGACGCGCACTGGCTCCACGACACCGTCGTGCAGCGGGAACTCTGATGGCCGTGCAGCGCGTCTGTGTCTTCTGCGGCTCGAAAGACGGGGACCGCCCCCTCTACCGCGAGGCCGCGACCGGCTTCGGGCGGGCGTTGGCCAGCCACGGGCTCGACCTGGTGTACGGCGGCGCGCAGCACGGCTTGATGGGCGCGGTGGCCGACGCGGTGCTCGCCGGGGGCCGGCAGATCGTCGGCGTCGTTCCCCGGGGCCTCGCGCGCCAGGAGTTCGCTCACCCCGAGCTGTCCGAGCACCACGTCGTCGACACCATGTACGAGCGCAAGGCGATGATGGCCGAGCGCGCCGACGCCTTCGTCGCGTTGCCCGGCGGCTTCGGCACCATGGACGAGCTCTTCGACATGCTCACCGGCGCCCAGCTCGGCCTGCACCACAAGCCCATCGGGCTCCTCGACGTCGACGGCTACTACGCGCCGCTGCTGGAGTGGATCAGCGGGGGACTTCAACGCGGCTTCATTCCCGGCGGGTTGAAAGACGTCTTGCTGGTCCGCGCCGAGCCCGAGGCCCTGGTCGAAGCCCTGTTGACCCACCGGCCGCCCGCGCCTTCGGTGCAGTGGATCAAGCGCTGAGCTGACGGCTGCGATCAGGATTTCCCGAAGAACACAGCGATCTCGATCGCTTGCGCGGGTGTCCTGATCTGCCGAACAAGGGCCTGTCCTGGAATCGGTCGGCTGATCCTCCTGCCTGACCTGGCTTCGGACGGTCGACCTGCATTCGCTCGGAGGGCTGTCGCGATCGTGATCAAAATGTCACGATCGCCGTTGACACCTCCCTTTAATAGCTGCTACTCATGCGCCGCCATTGAGTGGGGCAGTTGCAATGGCATCCCTCGAAGCACCGCACGGGTCACTCTTCATGGAGCTTCTTCGGCCGGAGGAGATTGAGCGGATCGAGCGCGAGTACGCGCAGGGACTGCCCGTCGGCGTGATCGTCGACCTCTTCGCGGCCAAGGGCGTGCGCCTCTCAGAGGCCACCTTCCGCAAGTACGTGCAGGCCGGGCTGCTGCCGCGCAGCCGCCGCGTGGGCAAGAAGGGCAAGCACCAGGGCAGCCAGGGGCTCTACCCGGTCTCCGCGGTGCGGCGCATGAACGCCATCCGCCAGATGATGGCCCAGGGCCTGACCCTCGAGGACATCAAGGCCTCGTTCGTGGTCTTCAAGAACCACATCGATCTCGCGAACAACGAGCTGACGCACGTGTTCGACGGGTACGAGCGGCACCTCGACGGCAAGCTGCTCGCCGAGCGCAGCAAGAAGGAACTCACGTCCCGGCTCCGCGCATTGCGGGTCCAGGTGCGGGAGCTGATGCACGAGATCTCTCATCTCGGGAGCGCCGTGACGGCGCGGCCCGGGGCAGACCTCAGCCAGTTTTGAAGCAGTCGGGCCGTACCTTTGAAGGAGGGGATGATGACGATGAACGCACCAGCGCAGGACGAGGCCGACGTGCTCAAGTCCGACGACGCCGCGGTCGATGAGCGCAAGCGCTCGAAGACGATGTCCCGCAAGGAGATGGCGCGCGATCTGCGCCGTCGCAAGCTGCTGGGCCAGGTCGACCCCGAGGAGCAGGCGCTCCTCACCGAGATCCAGGGCAACCGCCCCAAGAACCGCTCGGACTGCGTGAGCAGCCCGCGGCCCTGCGTCTTCGTCTCCTGCAAGTTCAACCTCTACCTCGACGTCAACCCCGAGACGGGGAGCATCAAGCTCAACTTCCCCGACAAGGAGATCTGGGAGCTCGAGTACACCTGCGCCCTGGACGTCGCGGAAAAGGGCGGGATCACCCTCGAGGAGGTCGGGGAAATCATGAACCTCACCCGCGAGCGCATCCGCCAGGTCGAGACCCGCGGCCTCGAAAAGGTCCGCACCGCCGTCGAGACCGACCCCAAGCGCCCGGGGACCTGAGTCCGTCGCCCACCTCCGCGCACCTTTCTCGTGGCGCGGAAGTCGGGAGCGATTCGTTGACCCCTCCAGACGTGGTTGGTACGGCCACGTCGTGCTCGCTCTGCTCTCGGTGTCGGACAAGCGTGGCCTGGTCCCTTTTGCCCAGGGGCTGGTCCGCTGCGGTTACACGTTGCTCTCCACTGGCGGGACGCTCGAGGCGCTGAAGGCCGCCGGGGTGCCTGCCACCAAGGTCTCGGAGCACACCGGCAGCCCGGAGATCCTCGGCGGGCGCGTCAAGACGCTGCACCCGAAGATCCACGGCGGCATCCTCGGCCGGCCCTCCCTGGAGAGTGACGCGCGCGAAATGGCCAGCCACGGCATCGAGCCCATCTCGCTGGTCGCGGTGAACCTCTACCCCTTCCGCGAGACCGTCGCCAAGGGTGCCTCCCGCGACGACACCATCGAGCAGATCGACATCGGCGGACCGGCCATGGTGCGCGCGTCGGCGAAGAACGCGGCCTTCGTCACCATCGTCGTCGACCCCGCTGACTACGAGGGCGTGCTCGCCGAGCTCGAGGCCACGAAGGCCGTCAGCGAGAAGACCCGCCGCGGGCTGCAGCGCAAGGCCTTCGCGCACACCGCCGCCTACGACGCGGCCGTCGCCGCCTGGTTCTCGGAGCAGGAGGGCGAGACCTTCCCCGACACGCTCTCGCTCCCGTTCGTGAAGGCCCAGGGCCTGCGCTACGGGGAGAACCCGCACCAGCGCGGCGCCTTCTACCGCGAATACCGCGCGCCGGCCGAGCCCACCGTGGCCTTCAGCGAGGTGCTCCAGGGAAAGGAACTCTCGTACAACAACATCCTCGATCTCGACGCCGCGCTGGGCCTGGTGCTCGAGTTCACCGATCAGCCCGCGGCCGTGGTCATCAAGCACAACACCCCGTGCGGTGTGGCCGTCGACGACTCGCTCGAGTCTGCCTACCGACGTGCCCGGGCCATCGACGAGACCTCCGCCTTCGGTGGCATCATTGCCCTCAACCGCGAGGTCGACGTGCCCACCGCGAAGGCCCTGGCCGAGACCTTCCTCGAGGCCGTCGTCGCCCCGGGCTACAGCGCCGCCGCCCTCGAGGTGCTCGCGGCCAAGAAGAACCTCCGCCTCCTGTCCGCCGGGCCGTCGCTCGGGAGCCCCACCGCCCGGCCCCGGGCCCAGCTCGACGCGCGCAGCGTCTCCGGCGGGCTCTTGCTGATGGACCGCGACGCCATCGAGCCGGTGACCGAGTGGAAGGTGGTCACCCGGCGCCAGCCGACGCCGACCGAGCTCGAGGCGCTCCGCTTCGCGTGGAAGGTCTGCAAGCACGTCAAGTCGAACGCCATCGTCTTCGCCGGGCCCCGCGAGCTGCTCGCGCAGGCAGGAGGGCAGACAAGCCGGGTCGATTCGGTGAAGATTGCCGCGATGCGCGGTGGTGCGCGTCTGCAAGGGAGCGCGGTGGCTTCAGACGCCTTCTTCCCATTCCGCGACGGGCTCGATGCGCTCGCGGCCGCAGGAGCCGGTTGCGTGGTGCAGCCGGGCGGCTCGGTGCGTGACGCCGAGGTGATCGCCGCCGCCGACGAGCACGGGTTGTCCATGATCTTCACTGGCATTCGCCACTTCCGACACTGAGCCCATGCGCATCGTTTGCCAGAAGTGTTCCGCCGCCTACGCCATCGACGACAAGTTCGTCACCCCCAAGGGCGTGCGCGCCCAGTGCCCGCGCTGCCGTCATCTCCAGCTGGTGAAGAAGGACGAGGGGGGGGGCGCCGCGGCCGACCCGTCGGCGTCCGGCACCAACCCGGGTGCGCCGTCGCCGTTCCTCTTCGACATGGGCGGCCCCGGCGCTGCGCCTCCTCCGGCCTCGGGGAGCTCGGGGCTCCACTTCGGGCAGACCGCGCCCACCGCGCCTCCGGGCACCTCGCCCTTCGACTTCGCGGCGCCCACCAGCCCCGGGGCGGGCCCGGCTCCATCGCCGTTCGACTTCGTCTCTCCCCCGCCCGCGGCCCCTCCGGCGTCGGCCCAGCGCGCGCCCGCAGCCGCGCCGTCGCCGTTTGATTTCGGCGCGCCGCCTCCTCCTGCGCCCACGCGTGCGCCTGCGGCCCCGTCGCCCTTCGATTTCGGTGCGCCCCCTGCCGCGCCCGCCCGTGCCGCTGCGGCCCCGTCGCCCTTCGACTTCGGCGCGCCGCCCCCGGAGCCCGAGGCAAGCCCCTTCGACTTCGCCGCCGCCGCGCCGGGGCCCTCCGGCGCCGCCGCCGAGAACCCCTTCGACTTCGGGGCGCCTCCCGGGGCCGCCACGTCCTCCTCGTCGTCGCCCTTCGGTGACGGGGGCCTCGATCTCGGCGCGCCGGTGCCGCCTCCCGCGGCGCCTGCGGCACGGGCCTCCACGCCGCGCCCGCCGCCGCCTCCGCCGCCCAGCTTCCCCGGCCGGCCGCCCAACGCGTCGGCCCAGGCGGCCACCGACCGGGCGCAGATCGTCGGCGTGAAGTGCCGCACCTGCGGCAAGGAGATGACGGACCCCTTCGACCAGGCGCTCGGCGTCTGCGACGAGTGCCGCAACAAGACCGCCGAGGCGGCGTCGAATGACAGCCCGTTCCCCAGCCAGGCGCCCGCGATGCCCGCGGCCCCCCGGGCGGTGCCGCTGTTTCCGTCAGCCTCCACGCCCATCTCCGCCGGCGAGCTCACCAACTTCCGCGGCGCGATGCGCGAAGACAGCGGCCGTGGCCTGGGCCGTGGCAAGAGCGTCGGCATCGCCGTCGGCGTCGTCGCGGTGCTGGCCATCGGCGCGGTCCTCGCCGTCAAGAAGCCCTGGAACACCAAGCCGCCGCCGTTGGTGGTCAAGCCGAGCGGTGGGACCGGTGGGGCGCGGCCCGTCGAGTCGATCGTGCAGCAGTGGCGCATGAAGTACCCCGATCTCGAGGGCGCGTCGGCTTCGCAGCTGGTCGACGAGGGCGAGGGGTTGCTCGCGAAGGACACCACGCTGAGCTACCTCGACGCCGAGGAGTCCTTCGAGCAGGCCCTGGTGCTCGACCCCTCGAACGATCGCGCGCTCGCCGGCTGGGTGCTGGCGCTCGCCTTTGGCAAGCCCGGGAAGATCGACGAGCCGACGGCGAAGGGCGCCGAGTCGATGCTCGCCGCCTCCGAGCAGCGCAGCGGTGACCTCCGGGTCTTCGTGGCGCACTCGCACTTCCTCATCGCCCGCAACGGCAACCCCAACGACATCAAGGTGCTCGCCGAGCGGGGCCTCAACAGCCAGAGCGCCAACGACAAGGCCCTCGCGGCCCTGGCCATCGGCCAGACGGTGCTGACCAAGAACCCGCAGCAGGCCGCGCAGAGCTTCCGCGAGGCCCTCGCCATCGACCCCAAGCTCAAGCGCGCCTACTTCTTCCAGGCGCAGCTGGCCGCGATCCAGGGCAACTACAAGGAAGCCACGCGGGCCCTCGAGCGTCGCCTCGAGCTCGACGCCGACCAGTGGGAAGCCGCCGAAGAGCTCGCGCGCCTGCTGCTCGACGTGGGCGAGGTGGCGAAGGCCAAGAAGGTGCTCGAGAGCGCGAAGGCCGCCGCCCCGCGCGCCGGCCGTCCCCGTCTGGGCCTGGCGATCCTCGCCTACCAGCACCTGGGTGATCTCCCGGGCGCCTCGGCCGATCTGACCGCCCTCATCGACGACCCGGAGATCGCCAAGGGCGACAAGGCCGATGCCCTGGTGCACCTCGCGGCCATCCAGCGCATGCAGGGTGATCTCGACAAGGCGATGACCAGCATCGAAGGGGCCCTCGAGTTCAACGCCGACTCCACCCCCGCCCGGCTGCAGAAGTTCCTCATCCTGCTCGACAAGGGCGTCGCCTCGTCGGCGCGCATGGAGCTCGACGGCCTCAAGGGCAAGCTCGGCGACAAGTACCTCGAGGCCACCCTCGAGGGCCGGCTGCTCATCTCCGAGAACCGGCTCGACGACGCGATCCAGACCCTGGCTTCGACGGCCGAGGCCGACCCGCGCCGCGTCGACGCCATCTTCCTCGCCGGCGCCGCCGCGGCGAAGGCGAAGAAGGCGGGCAAGGCCTGGGAGTTCTGCCTGCGTCGCGGCCTGCGCGCCGACCCCAACACCCGGCCGGTGCCTTCGCTGACGCCGCTGTACGTGCGCCCGGCGGACCTGCTCAAGGTGGCCGTCGGGGCGTACGCCGGCCTGGTCGCCGACGCGGACGAAGACCCGAGCCCGGCGCTGTGTGAAGGCCTCGTGGCCTGGTTCTCGGAAGACCTCGCCGCCGCCGACAAGGACATGCTCAAGGTCACCGCGATCGACGCCAAGAACGCCGACGCCTATGCGTACCGGGCGATGATCGCCACCCGGCGCAAGGACGCCGGCGGGGCGCTCAAGCTCGCCGCGCGCGGCATCGACGCCACCAAGACCAACGCCAACTCGTGGTTCGCCCAGGCCCAGGCCTACGTCGCGGCGAACAAGATCGACCTGGGCAAGGTCTCGGCCCAGCAGGCGCAGCGCCTCGCGCCGCAGCTGCTCGGCCCGCGGGTGATCGTCGGCGACGCCGAGGCCGGCCAGAAGAACGGCGAAGAGGCCCGCCGCATCCTCACCTCCGTGCTGCTCACCGATCCGCTCTACCGGGACGCCAAGCGGGTCCTGTACAAGCACCAGCTGTGAAGCTGCTCCTCCTCGGTGGTGGTGGGCGCGAGCACGCGCTCGCCTGGAAGCTCCAGCAGAGCCCGCTGGTCTCGTCGCTGCTCGTCGCCCCGGGGAACCCCGGCATCGCGGCCATCGCCGAGTGCGTGCCCCTCGAGATCACCAACCCCGCGGCGGTGCTCGCCCTGGCGAAGGCGCGCGGCATCGACCTGGTGGTGGTGGGCCCCGAGGCGCCCCTGGTCGCGGGCGTGGCCGATGCCCTGCGGGCCGCCGGGGTCGACGTGTTCGGGCCCGACGCGGCCGGCGCGCGCATCGAGGGCAGCAAGGCCTTCGCCAAGGAGATCATGCTCGCCGCAGGCGTGCCCACGGCGCGCTACGAGCTCTTCACCGACGCCGCCGCCGCGGCGCAGCGTGCCCTGTCCTGGGGCCCGGTGGTGGTGAAGGCCGACGGGCTGGCCGCGGGGAAGGGCGTGGTCGTCGCCTCTTCGGGCGAAGAAGCCGCCGAGGCCTGCCGCGCGCTGGGGGCCTTGCCCGCTGGGCAGACCATTCTCCTCGAGGAGTTGCTCACCGGCCCCGAGCTCTCGGTGATGGCCCTGTGTGACGGCTCGCGCTTCGTGCTGCTCGCGCCCTCGCAGGATCACAAGCGGGTCTTCGCGGGAGACCTGGGGCCGAACACCGGGGGCATGGGCGCCTACGCCCCGGCGAACTTCCTGAGCGACGCGCAGCTCGAGGCCATCGGCCAGTCGGTGATGGCGCCGACCCTGGCCGAGCTCGAGCGCCGCGGCTGTGTCTTCCGCGGGGCGCTCTACGCGGGCCTGATGCTGACGCCCGCCGGCCCCCGGGTGCTGGAGTTCAACGCCCGCCTGGGCGATCCCGAGACCCAGGTGTTGATGATGCAGCTCGACGAGGACCTCGCGGCGCTGCTGCGTGACTGCGCCCGCGGCGAGCTCACCGCCCGGCCGCTGCGACAGAAGCCCGGCGCCTCGGTGGGCGTGGTGCTCGCGGCCGAGGGGTACCCCGACGCTCCGAAGCTGGGCGACGCCATCACGCTGGTCGAAGAGGGCGCCGACGAGCTGATCTTCCACGCCGGCACCCGGCGCGAGGGCTCGATCCTGGTGACCTCCGGTGGCCGCGTGCTGACCGCGTGCGCGCGCGGGGCGAGCGTGGCCGAGGCGAAGGCCCGCGCCGTGGCGCTGGCGGGCCGGTTGACCTGGCGCGGCCGTCACTTCCGCGAGGACATCGGGGCGAAGGCGCCTTGAGCGGGCGGGTGCTCCAGCGCTACGTGCTGCGGGAGCTCTTCGGGCCCTTCCTGGCGTCGACCGCGGTGCTGCTCTCGCTGTTCTACGCGATGGTGCTGGTGCGCGGCGTCGAGTTCCTCCTCGGGAGCGCGGCGCGGCCCGCCGACTGGTTGATGCTGGGCGGCGCGATGCTGCCGATGCTGTTGCCGCAGGTGCTGCCGATCTCCTTCCTGCTGGGGGTGATGATCGGCTTCGCGCGCCTGGGTGAAGACGGCGAACTCACCGCGCTGGCCTCGGTGGGCGTGTCCCCGGGTCAATTGGTGCGCCCGGCGGTGACCCTGGGGCTGGGCGTGTCGGTACTGCTCGCGGTGACGGTCTTCGTGTGGAAGCCGTGGGGCATGGCGCAGATGCGGCAGACCGCGCGCGAGGTCATCGAGCGCAACATCCTGGGTGATCTCAAGCCCGGCACCATCCGAGCCGATCTCCCCGGCATCGTCTTCCACGCCGAGGACGTCAGCGAGGGCCCCACCTGGCGCCACGTGCTGCTCATCGACGAGCGGGACCCGGCGCGCTCCCAGGCCCTCTCCGCGCCGCTGGCCCGGGCCACCTTCGAGCAGGGCGTGGGGCTGCGCTTCGAAGACGGGGTGCTGGTGCAGCGCGCCTCGGCCGACGAGTTCACCCTGACCGCGTTCAAGGAAGGCACGTTGATGCTCAACGTCGCCGACGCGCTCAACCGCCGGGACACCTTTCGGTTCGGCCACGAAGAGCTCTCGCCGATGGACCTGATGGACAAGGCGCAGGACGCGGAAGCCTCGGGGGCTCCCGCGGCGCCGTTCTGGTCGGCGTTCCACTTTCGGCTCTCGCAGTTGCTGGCGCCCCTCGCGCTGGGGATCCTCGCGACGGCCGTGGCCCAGGGCGGGCGTCGAAGGCCCGCGCGCACCGCGGCGATCCTCGCCATGGGCGTGTACCTCGGCTTCTACGTGCTCTCGCGGGTGGGCGTGCAGCTGGGCGAGAAGGGCCTGCTGGCGCCGTGGGTCGCCGGGCATCTGCCGGTGGCCATCGCCTTCGCGCTGGGGGTGCTCCTCCTGGCGCGCGT
The DNA here is from genome assembly GCA_903905455.1 of uncultured Archangium sp. GTDB lineage: Bacteria > Myxococcota > Myxococcia > Myxococcales > Myxococcaceae > Archangium_A. The sequence continues at coordinate 69,731 of CAIVGN010000129.1, read as the reverse complement.
GGCGAGGCAGGGCGTTCGATGAAGACCTTCGAGCGCTACGTGGCGCGGCTCACCTTCGGCATCTTCGTCTCGGTGGCCCTGGGCCTGGTGGCGCTGTTCCTGGTGATCGACTTCGGTGACTGGCTGCGCATCTACACGGGCAAGCCGGTGTTCGACGTGCTGACGCTCTATTGGTACCGCTCGCACGTGACGCTGGTGCAGTTCGCGCCCGCGGCCCTGGTGCTCTCGGCCGGCTTGTCGATCACCGTGGTGCGCCGGCGCGGCGAGTGGACGGCCCTGCGCGCGCTGGGGGCTTCCCCGTTGACGTTGCTGCGCCCGATCGTGCTCGTCTGCCTCGCGAGCGCGCTGGGCCTGGTCGCCTTCCAGGAGTTCGTCGTCAGCCAGTCGGGCCCGAAGATCGACCGCATGATGATGGAGCGCTTCGACCGCTGGGGTGACTTCCTCGCGGTGTACTCGCCGCGGCGCTGGTTCCGCACCGGCCACTACCTGCTCAACGTGCGCGGCGAGGCGAACCCCGAGCGCCTCGAGGACGTGCGGGTCTTCGAGCTGGGCCCGAAGTCGGAGCTGGTGCGGTGGATCGAGGGCGCCCGGCTGACCTACGTGCACGATGGGCTGTGGCGCGTGGAAGAGGCCAGCGAGCTGGTCGTCACCGGTGCCGAGGCGCACTCCGGGCGCAAGGGCGACTTCGAGCTGCCGCTGCCCATTCGCCCCGAGGTGACCCAGCTCGCGGTGGGGCGGCCCGAGTGGTTGCCGCTGTGGGTCCTCGGCCGCCAGGTGCCGCTGATGACCGCCCTCAAGCTGCCCACCGAGGCCACGCAGTTCGCCATTCACCAGCGCTGGGCGGCGCCGCTGGCGTCGGTGCTCGCGGCGTTGATCGCCTGCCTGTTGGGGTTGCGCACCCAGGCCCGCGCCTCGGTGCCGCGCGCGTTGATCGAGGGGGCCGGGTTGTACGGGGCGCTCTTCGTCGCCGGCATGATCTCGCGCAGCCTGGCGATCAACGGCCGCCTGGGCCCGGCTTCGGCGGCGTGGTTGCTGCCCACGGTGCTCACGCTCGCGGCCCTGTCGCTCCTGGCCTCGCGGCGACGGGCCTGAGCCTTTCAGCGGCGCTTCGACCCCAGCCGAAACGCGAGGAAGGGGTGCAGCACCTTCTGCTTTTCGTCGAGCGGCCAGTCGATCTGGGTCGAGGTCTCGTATTGCGCGACCAGCTCGGCCGGCGGTCCTTCCCATTCGGCGATCCACAGCGCGTCGGTGCCGGGGGGAATCGCCGGGGGCTCCCAGAGATCGTACTGGCTGCGCCGGCCGCCGAAGGTCGTCGCCGGCAGCCCCGAGTACCAGGTCGCCAGCGCGCTCAACTGGTAGCGGTTGGTGATGATCGGCACCTTCTGCTCGGCCGCGCGCGCCAGCAGCGACCACCCGTGGAGCTTCTGCACCGAGGGCACCGCCCACAACGCCTTCGGAGGGGCGATCAACACCACCGCGCCGGCCGCGACGATCACCAGGTTGGTCCCCACCGCGGCCCACTGCGCCCGGGTCCACGGGGTCATCGCCACGCCCACGCTCGCCGAGAGCCAGGCCGCCGCCGTCCAGTTGGCTTCCCCTCGGGCCTTGAGCGACGCGTAGCCGAAGAAGAGCACCGGCAGCACGGTCGCGACCTTGAGCACCACCGGCGCCTGGCCACGCGCCAACCAGAAGAGCGTCAGCAGCAGGAACACCGGCCCGGCAATGCCGAACTGCCCACCGAGGAACTCGAGGAAGGTGTGGAGCCCGCCCCCGCCGCCCAGTCCGTGCGCGAACTGGAAGCGGAACCCTTCCCAGTCGTGCTGCGCGTTCCAGAGGATCGTCGGCGAGGTCACCGCCAGGGCGATCAGCGTGGCGACCACGAAGCGCTTCGGGGTGCGCCAGAAGACGATCAACACCGGCAACCCGAGCAGCAGGCCGTTGTACTTCGAGAGCATGGCGAGGCCCCAGAGCAGGCCGGTGGCCACGGGGCGCTGCTGCACGAGGGCCACCAGCGTCCACACCCAGAAGGCGAGCAGCGGGGCGTCCGGCGTGGCGAAGGTGCCCAGGAGGTTCGCCGCGGGGGTGCTCGCGTAGAGCGCGGTGGCCCACCAGGCGGTGTCCTTCTCGCCGCCCAGCGCGCGCGTGAGCGCGAAGACGCCGCCGAGAGTGGCCAGCCCCCAGAGGATCGCGCCGGTGCGCACGCCCAGCAGCGCGATGCTCCAGGCGATGAGGGCAGGGTGATCGAAGTACGCGAGCTGCAGCTGCTTCGACCACGTCCAGTAGTAGGCCTCGTCGGGGTAGGTCTCGGTGCCCAGGGCGAGCGCCACGCGGGCCGCGACGCAGAGCATCGCGCAGATCATCGGTACGCGAGACTTCACGGCAGACCCAGCGCCCGCCGATAGACCTGCAGCGTCTGCTTCGCGCAGTCGTCCCACGAGAAGCGGGCCGCGCGCTCGATGCCGGCCGCCGAGAGCTCCCGGCGCAGGGCCTCGTCACGGAACACCCGCAGGCAGGCCTCGCGCCAGGCCAGCGAGTTGTCGGGAGACACCAGCAGGCCCGCGGCCCCGATGACCTCGGGGTGCGCGCCACAGGCCGAGGCGATCACCGGCGCGCCGCAGGCCATGGCCTCGAGCGCGGGCAACCCGAAGCCCTCGTAGCGCGAGGGCACCAGCACGGCGCAGGCACCGGCGTAGAAGCGCACCAGTTCCTCGTCGGGCAGCGGGGAGAGCTCGATGACCTTCTCGGAGAAGCCCACGGTGCGCCGCGCCCCCCGGCCCGCGAGCAGCACCAGGGGGGCCGGCAGCCCCTCGGCGATGGGCAGCAGCACCTTGAGGTTCTTGAAGGGCTTGGGGTTGCCGATGGCCGCGAAGTAGCGCCCCGGCAGCCCGCGCCGCGCCCGGAAGTCGGCGAGGTCCTGCGCGGGAGGCACGTGGAACGAGGCGTCGACGCCGTTGCCGATGACCTGCAGTCGCTCCGGGGCGATGCCCAGGTGCGCGGCGATCTCCCGGCGGCTGAACTCCGAGACGGTGATCAGCGCCTCGGCCCGGGAGGCCCGGGGGGCGACCACGAAGCGGTAGTACGCGGTGTGCGAGACCGACGCGCTCTCGGGCAGGGCGAGGTGGTTGGCGTCGTGGATCGTCGCCACCAGCTTTCCCGGCCACAGCGCGGGCAGGGAAAACGAGGTGGCGTGGAAGAGCTCGGGCCGCTGCCGCAGCAGATCGGTGGCCAGCGTCGCCTGCTCGAAGATCCCCAGGAACTCCGAGGTGGCCTTCACCAGGGGAATGCGCGGGCTGAGCTCGCCGAGGTCGTCGGGTACGCCGGCGGGCGCCGTGAGGCCGATGAACTGCCAGCCGGGCTCGAGCAGGGGCAGCCGCCGCGCCAGCTCGAGCGCGTACCGGGCGATGCCATGCAGATGACCGCGCACCATCCGCAGATCGAGGAGAACCTTCACCACGGGTCGCAGCGTACACAGGACTCGTGTAGGAGGGCGCGTTTCGAACGTGCAAACCCCGGTCGTCGTCCCTGAGTCGTTGCGGCGCCTGCGCGTCAGCCTGGTGCATGACTGGCTCGTGACGTGGCGGGGCGGCGAGAAGGTGCTCGAGGCCATCGCCGAGCTCTTCCCCCAGGCCCCCATCTACACCCTGTTCCACGACCCCAAGGACATGCCCGCGAGCCTCGAGTCGCACCGGGTGGTGGCCTCGGTGCTCGATCGCGTGCCCGGGGCCCGGGCGCGGCACCGCCACTTCCTCCCCCTGATGCCCGGGGCGATCCGCCTGATGGACGTGGGCGAGACCGACCTCGTGCTCTCCTCGAGCCACTGCGTCGCCAAGGGCATCCGCATCCCCCCGCGGGCGAAGCACGTCTCCTACGTGCACGCGCCGCTGCGTTACATGTGGGACCGCTTCGACGACTACTTCGGGCCGGGGAAGGCCTCCTGGCCGGTGCGGGTGGCTGCGCGCCTGGTGCGGCCCGCGCTGCGCGAGTGGGACGTGCGCAGCTCCACCAGCGTCGACCGGTTCCTCGCGAACAGCGCCCACGTCGCCCGGCAGATCGAGCACCGCTACCACCGCACCTCGCGGGTCATTCACCCCCCGGTGGAGCTCGAGCGCTTCGCCGCGCTGCCCCTGTCGGGCACCGGAGAGGGGGGTTACTTCCTGTGCCTGGGGGCGCTGGCTCCCTACAAGCGCATCGACCTGGCCATCGAGGCCTTCCGCGACAGTGGCCGCGAGCTGTGGATCGGCGGCAGCGGCCAGTCGTCGTCCTGGCTCCACGATCTCCCCCCCAACGTGAAGGCCCTGGGACAGGTCAGCGACGCCGAGCTGCCCGGGCTCTACCGCCACGCGCGCGCCCTCGTCTTCCCCGGGGTCGAAGACTTCGGCATCACCCCCCTCGAGGCCCAGGCCAGCGGGCGGCCGGTGATCGCCTTCGCGCAGGGCGGGGCGCTCGAGACCGTCACCCCCCAGACGGGCGTCTTCTTTGAGCAGCAGACGGTCGACGCGCTGCGCACCGCCCTGGCCGAGTTCGACGCCTTCGAGGCCGGCTTCGAGCCCGAGGCCGCCCGCGCGCAGGCCATGCGCTTCTCGCGCGCCGCGTTCCAGCGGGCGTTGATCGAGGAGCTCGTCGCCACCGTGGGGCCGTAGGGGCCGGACGGGCTGGGGTGGGCGTTGCGCTCGCCCCTCGGCAGCGTGCTAGAGCACACGCGTCGTGTTCACCCGGTTCCAGCGCTTCTACAACTCGATCAAGCTCGTCGCTGACCTGGCGACGCTGGCCTTCGCGTTCGCGTTGTCCTGGTACGTGCGCTTCACCTGGTTCCCCTTCGAGACGTTGCCGCCGCTCAACGAGACGCTCGAGACCCTGGCCCTGGTGCTGGTGATCTTCCCGCTCGTGTTCCGCAGCTCGAATCTCTACACGACCAACCGCGGGCGAACGCACATCCAGGAGGTCTTCGAGGTCTTCAAAGCCTCCGCGCTCTCCACGCTGTTGCTGGTGGGCATCTCGTACTTCATCCGCGAGCGGTACAGCCGCCTCACCATCGCGCTCTTCGCCGGCACGGCCTTCACCTCGCTGAGCCTGGTGCGCCTCGCCTTCCGGGCCTTCTTCAACGAGCTCCGCCGCCGCGGGGTGAACTTGAAGACCATCCTCGTGGTGGGGGCCGGCGCGCTGGGGCAGCGGGTGGTGGAGACCATCGAGCTGCACCGCGAGCTGGGCTTCAAGGTGACCGGGCTGCTCACGCGCAAGCCGGAGAAGCTGGGCACCACCATCCTCAACGTGCCGGTCATCGGCCTCTTCGGCGATCTCGACCGCGTGCTCGACGCGCAGCCCGTCGACCAGGTGATCCTCGCGCTGCCCATCGAGGAACAGCCCCAGCTGCGCGAGATCATGGAAGTGCTCGCCCAGCGCACCATCGACGTGAAGGTGGTGCCGGATCTCTTCAACTACGTCACCCTGCGCGGCGGCCTCGAGGAGTTCGGCGGCCTGCCGATCATCAGCCTCCAGGGCGCCCCGCTCGAGGGCTGGAACCTCATCGCCAAGCGGGCCTTCGACCTGCTGGTGTCGTTCCTGGCCCTGGTGCTGCTGGCCCCGGTGATGCTCGCCCTGGCGGCGGCCGTGAAGCTCACCAGCCGCGGCCCGGTGTTCTACGCCCAGGAGCGCATGGGCCTCGATGGGCAGCTGTTCCACATGTTCAAGTTCCGCACCATGCGCACCGACGCGGAGAAGCACGGCGCGCAGTTCGCCACCGCCAACGACACCCGCCGCACGCCCATCGGCGCCTTCCTGCGCGGCTCCTCGCTCGACGAGCTGCCCCAGTTCTGGAACGTCTTCGCCGGTGACATGAGCCTGGTCGGCCCGCGGCCTGAGCGCCCGGTATTCATCGAGGAGTTCAAGAAGCAGATCCCCCGGTACCACCTGCGGCACATGGTCAAGTCGGGCATCACCGGCTGGGCGCAGGTCAACGGGCTGCGCGGCGACACCAGCATCAAGGACCGCATCGACTACGATCTCTATTACATCGAGAACTGGTCGCTGATGTTCGACCTGAAGATCCTGATGCGCACCGCGCTCGGCGGCTTCCTCTCGAAGAACGCGTACTGACCGTGCTGCGCGCCCTGCTCCTCGGGTTGGTGGTGATGCAGGCCGCTCCGAAGGCGAAGCCTCCCGCCGCGGGCCCCACGGCCGCCGAGACCGCCAAGCTCTACTTCCTCGCCGGTGACGTGGTGAAGGCCCAGGAATGGGTGCGCCGGGGCCTGTCGCGCGAGCCGAAGACCTGTGGGCCGCTGCACAAGGCCCTGGCCGAGTACGCCTTCCTCGCCAACCACCTCGACGAGTTCGATGCCGATCAGGCGAAGAGCTTCTTCGACCTCGACCGGCAGATCTCCCCCACGGTCCGCAGCCAGCTCACCGACAAGGCCTGGGCACGCTACGTGACCCGGCCCCTCGAGCTGGCCCGCTCGCGCTCCCACGGCGACGTGCCGGGCGCGCTGGGCCTCGTCGACCGGGTCCTCGCCGTCGACCCGCAGAACGCCGAGGCGCTGGCGCTCAAGGCCTCGCTGACCACGGCCTCCCGCGACGCCGGGCGCTGACGCCGGCATAAAGAAAAAGCGGCTTCAGTTGCCTGAAGCCGCCCCCCTCCCGAGATCAATGACAGGGCCGCTCTTCGCGTCCGCCCCGTCTGGGCCCAGCCTCGAGGGCCGACCCTTGTCCCTATTTCAGACCGCCCCGCCGCCGAAGACCCGAGGGCCCCGGCAGCGGTGCAGGGAATTCTTTCCTTAGCTGCAGCCCGTGGTCGCGCCGCAGTTGTGGCACTTGTAGCAAGCGCCGTTGCGCACGGTGATCGTGCCGCAGACGGGGCAGGGCGGCGCGTCGGCCTGGTTCAGGAACGCCGAGTTCACCGAAGCCACGGCCGCGGGGGCCGACATCTTGGGGGGGTGCACCTGGACCTGGGCCACCTTCTTCGCCTCCACCTCCATCAGGCTCTCGGTCTGCCCTTCCTGCGGCAGGAACTTCAGCGAGAGCCAGCGGAAGATGTAGTCGGTGATCGACTTGGCGATGGGCAGATCGGGGTTGTTGGTGAAGCCCGACGGCTCGAAGCGCGTGTGGGTGAACTTGTCGGCCAGCACCTTGAGCGGCACGCCGTACTGCAGCGAGAGCGAGATGGCGGTGGCGAACGAGTCCATCAGGCCCGAGACCGTGCTGCCCTCTTTGGCCATGGTGATGAACAGCTCACCGGGCATGCCCTCGTCGTACATCCCGACCGTGAGGTAGCCCTCGTGGCCGGCGATGGAGAACTTGTGGGTGATGGCGCGGCGCTCGTCGGGGAGGCGCTTGCGGGCCTCGGCGGGCGCCTGGGGCAGGGCGAGCACCGGCTCGGCCTTCTTCACGTCCTTCGAGGTGTTCAGCGGCTGGCTGCGCTTGCAGCCGTCGCGGTACACGGCCACGGCCTTGAGCCCGGCGCGCCACGACTCCATGTAGGCCATCTCGATGTCTTCGACGGTCGCGTTGTTCGGCAGGTTGACCGTCTTGGAGATGGCGCCCGAGAGGAACGGCTGCGCGGCGCCCATCATCTTGATGTGCCCCATGTAGTGAATGGAGCGGGTGCCCTTGGCCGGCTTGAACGCGCAGTCGAAGACCGGGAGGTGCTCGTCCTTGATGTGCGGGGCGCCCTCGATGGTGTCGTTCTTGTCGAGGTAGCTGATGATCCCCTCGACCTCGGAGGGGCTGTAGCCGAGCTTCTGCAGGGCGAAGGGCACCGTCTGGTTGACGATCTTCAGCATCCCGCCGCCGACGAGCTTCTTGTACTTGATGAGCGCGATGTCCGGCTCGATGCCGGTGGTGTCGCAGTCCATCATGAAGCCGATGGTGCCCGTGGGGGCCAGCACGGTGACCTGGGCGTTGCGGTAGCCCGACTGCTCACCGAGCTGCAGCGCCTCGTCCCACACCTGCTTCTGCGCCTCGTGCAGCTTGGCGTCGGTGTACGCGGGCAGCTGGTAGGCCGCCTTGCGGTGCTTGCGGATGACGCCCAGCATCGGCTCCTGGTTGACCGCGTAGCCGGCGAACGTGCCGAGGTGCTCGGCCATCTTCGCGGACATGCTGTAGGCCCGGCCACCCATCAGCGAGGTCACGGCGCCCGCGTAGGCCCGGCCCGCGTCGGAGTCGTAGGCGAGGCCCTGCGCCATGAGCAGCGCGCCCAGGTTGGCGTAGCCCAGGCCCAGGGGGCGGAAGTCGTAGGAGTTCTTGGTGATGCGCTCGGTGGGGTACTTCGAGAACCCGACCACGATCTCCTGGCCCAGCAGCGTGATGTCCACCGCGTGCTTGAAGGCGGTGACGTCGAACTCGCCGTCGATGGTGCGGAAGTGCATCAGGTTCAGCGACGCCAGGTTGCAGGCGGTGTCGTCGAGGAACATGTACTCGGAGCACGGGTTGCTGGCGTTGATGCGCGCCGTGTTCGACGAGGTGTGCCACGCGTTGATCGTGGTGTCGTACTGCAGGCCCGGGTCACCGCACTGCCAGGCGGCCTCGCCGATCTCGCGGAAGATGTCGCGGGCGCGGAAGGTGTCCACGATCGCCCCGTCACGCACGGCGCGCGTCGAGTACGAGCGGTCTTCCTGCACGGCCTTCATGAACTCGTCGGTGACGCGCACCGAGTTGTTCGAGTTCTGGAAGAACACCGACGAGTACGCCTCGCCGTTGAACGACGGGTCGTAGCCCGCATCGATCAGCGCGTGCGCCTTCTTCTCTTCGCCCACCTTGCAGCGGATGAACTCGAGCACGTCCGGGTGCTCGGCGTTCAGGATGACCATCTTCGCCGCGCGGCGCGTCTTGCCACCCGACTTGATGACCCCGGCGAAGGCGTCGAAGCCCTTCATGAAGCTCACCGGGCCCGAGGCCGTGCCGCCGCCCTTGAGCACTTCCCGCGAGCTGCGGATGGGCGAGAGGTTCGAGCCGGTGCCCGAGCCGTACTTGAAGAGCATGCCCTCGGTCTTCGCCAGCCCGAGGATCGACTCCATCGAGTCCTCCACCGAGTTGATGAAGCAGGCCGAGCACTGGGGGTGCTCCTCGACCCCGACGTTGAACCAGACGGGCGAGTTGAAGGCCACCTTCTGGCGCAGCAGCAGGTGGGTCAGCTCGGCGTGGAAGGCGTTCTTCGCCTCCGTCGAAGCGAAGTAGCCGCCCTGCTCACCCCACCGGGTGATGGTGTTCACCACGCGGCCGACCAGGTGTCGCACCGATGACTCACGCTCCGGCGTGCCGGGCTGGCCGCGGAAGTACTTCGAGGCGACCACGTTGGTGGCCAGCATCGACCAGGACTTGGGGATCTCGATGTTCTTCTGCTCGAAGACCACCTTGCCGTCTTCGCCGGTGATCGACGCCGACCGGAACTCCCAGGCAATCTCATCGGCAGGGTCGACGCCCGGCGTCGTGAAGTAACGGGGGACCTCGAGGCCCTGAGCCTTGCCGTTGCGCGGCACTGCGCGCGCATCAACCGGAATCACCGTTGCCACCACGTTCATGGGAGTCGCCTTCTCCATTTGAGATGCCCTCTTTTCTAACCGCTGGGTCTGACAACCCGGGATTAACTGCTTGACTGCTGGTGTGTGTGAAAGTCGAAAAGGCTTCATCCCCTCGGGACGGATCCCCTGGGGCGCGAAAGTCGCGAAAGGTAGGATGTTGCGTTCTGTCGGAGCCCCTCCCGCTCCGAAACCAACCGGCTTTTGGCCGGCTGGGGGGGGCGACTTATGCCTCCGCCCTCAGCGACCTGTCAAGCATCGCGGCACAAGATGTAGTGTCAATTTTTCTTCCGATACCCAACACTTAGGGCCTCCCGCCCAGAGTGCTACAGGCCTGAATCGCCCCCGAGGCCGGGAAATCGGCCTTGGCGCGCGGCGGACCGGGCAGGTGCGACATTCCAGGCATCAGTCAGCCTGATTTCATCGCCCAGCGCCCGACATGACTTTTCATAAACGCCCCCCGCCTGCGAAGCCGACTTTGCTGAAAGTACGTGTCTGCAGGTGATCAGCTTTCCCCCTACGTACTGAGGGGCCCGCAGGGAAATCGGGGGGGCGAACCGTTTTGCGCGGGCCCACACCGTCAGCACTGGCTTCTGAGGGGCGTTGGCAAAACCGCGACGATCGAACGAGCGTGCTATCTGACTGACGGATGCCACCTCCGTACACGCGACACCTCTTCATCTGCACCAATCGCCGCCCTGACGGGGTGCCCCGCGGGTGCTGTGCCTCGAAGGGCGGCGACGAGCTGCGCCTGGCCTTCAAGAAGGAGCTCGACGCCCAGGGGGTCAAGGGCGTGCGCGCCAACGGCTCCGGCTGCCTCGACGCCTGCGAGCGGGGCATCGCCGTGGCCGTGTACCCGGACAACGTCTGGTACGGCCCGGTGACCGAGGCCGACGTGAAGGAGATCGTCACCTCGCACCTCGTCGGCGGTCAGCCGGTGGAGCGCCTGGTGATGAAGCTCCCCATCGAGCGGGCCAACAAGAAGCCCTGAGGGCTACTGCTTGTTGCGCAGGAAGAAGGGGTGCGTGCCGATGGCGCCCAGCGTCTTCTTGTCGGGGAAGCTGGAGATCCGGTAGCGCACCGGCCACAGCTCCGCCTCGCGCTTCATCTTGCCGCCCACGCGCTTTTCGACGTCTTCCCACGGGGCCGCGGCCACCACCCGGTCGGCCTCGGGCATGTCGACGTCGACGAAGGCCACGAACTCGGCCCGGGGCATGAGGGTCACGGCCCCCTTGGTCCACACCGCGTAGGTGTGCTTGAGGCCCTCGTCGTCCTCCACGAAGAGGGTGGTGCCCACGAAGATGTCGGCGCCGGCCTGGGTGAACTTCTCGTCGAGGGCCTTCTTCTGCTCGTTGGCGTCCTGGGCCAGGGCCTCGAGGCGCAGGGTGGCCAGGAGGGTGTCGGGCTCGGGGGTCCAGGGCTCGAGGCCCGAGGCGGTCAGCTGCCAGCCACGGCCGCTCAGGGGCTTGTCGAGGCGCAGGCGCTCGTCGACCAGCTCGCCGGCGACCTCCAATCCCTTCTCGTCCTCTGCGCCGGTGATGATCAGGTGGTCCCGCTGGGGGATGAAGAGGACCGGGTCTCCCTTCACCTTGAGCTTGCGCACCAGGTCGAAGAGCACGATCCGCCCCAGGTCGTAGTTGTCGGCCCAGGCCGACTCGTAGACACCCGGCGCGCGGGTGACGAAGGCCTTCTTGCTGCGCGCGGCGAGCTGCTTGCGGCCGTGCTCGAAGACGGCCTCCGGTTCCTGCCCCCAGGCGCCGACCTGCTCGGTGCTCAGGAACTGCATCGCCTCGGGGCCGTCGAAGACCGCCAGCTCCACCAGGTCGTCGGCCAGGGGCCGCTGCAGCAGGGGCGTCTTCCCCCCGCGGATCTCCAGGAGCTCGACGAAGATCCGCTCGCGCACGGTGACCAGCACCTTCCCCTTCGCCTCGGCCCAGGTGGCCGGCAGCTCGGGGAGCACGGGCTCCTCCGGGGCTTCGGGCACGTCGGCCTCGGTGGGGGCGTCGGCGACCGGCGCGTCGTCCGTGGCTTCGGGCGGGGTGGGGTCGGCGGCTTCGTCGGCTTCCAAACCGGCATCGGGCCGGGCCAGCGCCGCCTCGGCGTCCTTCAGGGCGTCCTGGTAGCCCGACCAGGCGAAGATCGCCACGGTCAGGCCACAACACGCGAGCGCCCCGAACAGGAGCAGCAGCACGACACCCAGCACGGTCTTCTGTTGTTTTTCCACGGCCCGGGAGCCGACCACACCCCGGGCCGCGGATCAGTCACTGATTAACGGCGGCGACCCAGCAACCGGAGGATGTTGAGGAACAGGTTGACGAAGTCGAGGTACAGCATCAGCGCGCCGGAGATCGACAGCGACATGGCCGACGAGAACCCGCTCTGCGCGTGGAACTGGCGGAGCTTCTGCGTGTCGTAGGCCGTCAGGCCCGCGAAGATCAGCACGGCCGCGCAGCTCTTGACGAAGCCCAGCATGTCCGACTGCACGAAGATGTTCACGATGCCCGCGATGATGATGCCCACGAGGCCCATCATCAGGAACGAGCCCCAGCCGCTGAGGTCCTTCTTGGTGACCGTGCCGTAGAGGCTCATGGCGCCGAAGGTGCCCGCCGAGATGGCGAAGGCGGTGCCGATGCTGCCCAGCTGGTACTGCAGAAAGATGGTGGAGAACGTGAGCCCGCTGAGCACCGCGTAGAGCAGGAACATGCCCGCCGCGACGGCCCCGCTGACCTTCGACTGCACGAACGAGAAGAGGAAGACCACCGCCAGCTCGGCGATGAGCAGGGGGAAGAAGAAGGGCAGCACCAGCGCGGTCAGCTGCTGGCTCGAGGCCACGGTGAAGGCGATGCCGCCGGTGAGGGCCAGGCCGACCGACATCCACCAGTAGACGCGCTGCATGAAGGCCCGCGACGACTCTTCCGCGAGCACGTCGTTGGCAGAGGGCGAATACGAGTAGCCGGGGTTGGGGTTACGCATGTGCGAGGGCTCCTTCGAGAAGAGGTGACGGCTCCATCTACTGACCCCAGGCGCGGTACGCCATGAGCAGGCTGCGCGCGACCTCGGTGGTGATCAACGGGAGAACACCGCCCCCGCCCACGATGTTCACGATGTGCGAGATCGAACCGCGGCACACGCCCCCCCATCTGGGTTGGTCACCGAGCCCCACGGACGCGTAGGTCGAGAAATCGACATACAGCTCGGTGGGAATCTGGGCCGGGCCGCTGCACAGCAGGTGCGCCTCGGGCTGGATGTCGATCACCTGCTGCACCACGAAGCCGCCACCGACCGGGTCGACCACCGCCCGGGCGCACAGGCCTGCCCAGTCGAGCGCCTCGCCGTAGGCGGTCTTCACCCGCTCCGTGAAGCCCGGCTCGCCGCGGGTGCGGCCGACGAAGACCGCTCGGCCGCCGTAGTCCCAGCTGCGCTTGAGCACGTACTTGTCGGGGTTCGCCGCGACCTCCGCGGCCAGCGCCTCCCCGCGGAAGTGCCGCGTCCACGGCACGCTCTCCTTGATCGCCTCGAGCTCCACGTCGCTCAGGCGCGCTTCCTGGGCGAGCCGCGAGTCGTCGAGGGCCTGCGAGAGCAGCGCGAAGACGGCCTTCACCTCGACCTGCGAGGCCGGCGGGTTGAGCACCACCGCCCGGGTGCCGTTGGGCTCGGCGAGCAGCGCCTTCACGTAGGCCGCGCCCTCCAGGCCCGGCTCCTCGAGGCGGCGCACGAAGACGTGGCGGTAGACCAGGTCGTACTTCTTTCCGTGGGCCATCACCGCGTCGGTGCCCGAGAGCTGATCGGGGTGCACGATGTCGGCGTCGGCGCCCCACTCGCGGAAGCGCTCGCAGAGGTAGTTCTGCTCGGTGAGCTGCGCGTCGTTGCGCCGCGAGAGCAGCGCGATGCGCTCGGGCGTCTTGCCGGGCCTCACCTGCGCGTAGCCCTGGAGCAGCGCGCGGTAGAGCGCCAGCGCGTTGCTGCCGTTCTTCGCCTGCCAGGCGGCGATGACGTGATCCTTCGCGCCCCAGGTGCGGCCGACCACCTCGAGGAAGGTGTTGGCCGCGATGTCCGAGTAGCCCTGCATGGCGGGGATGGTGGCGTTGACCTCGAGGGCGCTGACCACGTCGCCCACGAAGAAGTCGACGCGCGTGGTCACCAGGGTCTCGAGCCGCGAGAACGTGGCCGCGGCGAGCTCCCGCTCGAGGGGCGAGAGGCCCCCGAGCACGATCTCCTGGCGATCGGGGTTGGCGAGCACCGCCCGCGACATCTTGAGGGTCGCCGAGGCGAGGCGGGCCGCCAGCTGCTGCCGGCGCTGGAGTTCCTCGGCGTCGACGATCACCGGCGTCGCGGTGATGGGGATGGGCTTGGTGGTGCCGTCGTCCTTGTTGGTGACGGCCAGGCCGCGGGCGTAGGCGGTGTCGGCGAGCTCCTGGCCGAAGCGCTTCGCGTCCCACGTCAGCGCGTGAACCAGGTCCGCTCGTTCTTTTTCAGTCAGGCTCATGGGCGGGAGTTGTCACCGCCCCGGCTCATTTCGGCAACGCCTTTCGACGCCAGGCGCGCGCGTCGGTGCTCGAGTACAGCCCGCCCCGGCTCACGCACCACAGCTCGTCGTTCCACGAACTGATCGAGGTGAGGTTGGGGGGCGCCTTCACCGGCTTGCCCGAAAGGTCGAAGAGCAACCCCCCGACCACGAGCAACGCGCCCTTCTTCCAGGCGCAGATCGCGGTGACCTCGTTGCCGATCTGGTGGAGCTTGAAGAGCTTGCCCTTGCGCTCGAGGGCCACCCCGGCGCCACCGATCCACGCGCCGGCGATGCAGTTGAGCTTCGCCTTGGTCTTCAAGGGAACCTTCTTCCACGTGGGCGCCAGCCAGGCGTCGCCGTCGGCGCCGATCGCGAGGCCGCCGTCGGCCGCCCGCACGGGGCGCGGCTCGGGGCCGGCTGCCGGGCCCTCCGCGCGCCAGGACCCCTCGACGTAGCGGAAGAACTGGGGCCCGCGCCCGAAGGCCACGCCGTCGGGCGAGAGCCCCTCGATCTCCACCGGGCCGACGCGCGGGCCAGGCTGCGGCGAACGATCGACCTCCACCGTCAACGACTCGGAGTTGCGGCCGACCACCAGCAGCTTGCCCGAGGGCAGCAGCGCCGCCGGCACCCCGCGCGGGGCCTCGAAGGGCATGTTGAACTCGGTCAGCCGCTCCGAGAGGCGCGCCTTGTTCGCGGGGCGGAACCACACCCGCGTGCCCGGCCCCCGGCCGCCGATCACCACGAGCCCGTGCTCAGACGCGATCACCTCGACTGCGACTGCTTTCTTCATGAAGCCTCTCTACAGCGACGCACCCCGGGGGGGCGCCTCGTTTCTCGATCTGCTCGTTGCATCGCCCCGCCGAGTGGTCTTCGGTCTCGCCACCATGGCAATGCTCACTGGCGGTCAGCTCGTCGCGAAGATGCTCAAGAAGGAAAACGTGAAGCACCTCTTCACGCTCTCCGGGCTCCACATCGCGCCCATCTACGCAGGCTGCGTGGAGGAGGGGATCAAGATCATCGACACCCGCCACGAGCAGGCCGCCGCCCACGCCGCCGACGCCTACGCCCGCCTCACCCGCGGCGTCGGGGTGGCCGTGGTCACCGCGGGCCCCGGCGTGACCGACGCGCTGACCGGCGTGGCCAACGCCTTCCTCGCCAACTCGCCCATGCTGCTCCTGGGGGGCGCCGCGCCGATCTCGAACCAGAGCCGCGGCTCGCTGCAGGAGATCCCGCAGATCGAGCTCTTCCAGCGCATCACCAAGTGGAGCGACCGGGTGCCCAGGCCCGACCTCATTCCCTCGTACTTCGCCAAGGCCTTCCGCACGATGCTCACCGGCCGGCCCGGCCCCGTGTTCCTCGAACTGGCCTGGGACGTGCTGTGTGACTTCGCCGACGAGGAGGTGCTGGCGCCGGTGGTGCAGTACCGCACCGACGCGCGCATCGCGCCCGACCCGAGGAAGATCGAGCAGGCCGCCGCGCTGCTGGCCAACGCGAAGAAGCCCGCGATGATCGCCGGCGGGTCGATCTACTGGGACAACGCCACCGAGGCGCTCAAGGCCTTCTGCGACAAGACCGGCGTGCCGGTGTTCCTCAACGGCGCGGGCCGCGGGTGCCTCCCCTCGGATCACCCCTCGTTCTTCCAGCACACCCGCAAGGACGCGCTCACCGGCGCCGACGTGGTGCTGGTGGTGGGCACGCCCTTCGACTTCCGCCTCAACTACGGCGGCGAGCCGACGTTCAGCGCCGACTCGAAGATCATCCAGATCGACATCGACCCCACCGAGGTGGGCCGCAACCGCGCCGTGGAGGTGGGCATCGTCGCCGACGTGGCGCTGGCGCTCACCCAGCTCACCGCCGCCGTGCCGAAGGCCGATCGCTCGGCCCACCTCGCCTCGCTCAAGGAGGCGGAGAAGAAGAAGGTCGCCGGCATCGCCAAGTGGTTCACCGACGACAAGCCCATTCACCACTACCGGCTGGCGAAGGAGATCAACGACGTCGCCAACTCGAGCGGCGACCCGATGTTCATCTGCGACGGCGGCAACTACGTGGCCATGACCGCCAAGGTGCTCGAGGTGAAGAACCCGGGCCGCTGGCTCGACCCCGGGGCGCTGGGCTGCCTGGGCGTGGGCGCGCCCTTCGCCCTGGCTGCCAAGTCGCTGTTCCCCGAGCGCACCATCTGGGTGATCCAGGGTGACGGCTCGTTCGGGTTCAACGGCTTCGACTTCGAGACGGCCATCCGGTTCAAGCTGCCGATGGTGATCGTCGTGGGCAACGACGCGGCGTGGGGCCAGATCCGCGTGCCCCAGGTGCAGATGTTTGGCGAAGACAAGTCGCCGGCCACGCTGCTCGCGCCGACCCGCTACGACGAGATCGTCAAGGCCATGGGCGGGTGGGGGGAGCTGGTGACCGAGCCCTCCGAGATCCGCGGGGCCCTGGAGCGCGCCGTCAAGTCGAACACGGTGGCCTGCGTCAACGTGATGATCGACCCGCAGGCCCCCGAGAAGTCAGGCGCCATGGGCTACGCGGTCTGATGTTCGTCCCGCTGCTCGCCTCGTCGGAGCTGAAGGAAGGGGAGCGCACCGTGGTGCACGCAGAGGGCCGCGACCTGGCCCTCGCCCGCGTCCACGGGGTGGTCTACGCCATCGACAACGTGTGCCCGCACCGCAACGGGGAGCTGGGCCGCGGCGACCTGCAGGGCTACCACCTGTACTGCCCGCTCCACGCGTGGAGCTTCGATTTGCGCGACGGCAAGGCCTTCTTTCCCCAGGGCGCGAAGGTGGAGTGCTTCGAGGTGAAGGAAGAGGACGGTCGCATCTTCGCCCGGCGCAAGCCTCAGGGCTGAGGGGCGATCATCGCGGTCTTGAGGCCCTTCTCCATGGCCTCGACGAAGGCGCGCACCCGGAGCGGCACGAAGCGCGGCGAGGGGAACACCACGCTGGTCTCGAGGTTCGCCACCGGGTGCCGGGGCAACACCTCCACCAGTCGCCCGGTCTTGAGCTCCCTGGTCACCAGCCACTCGGTGACGATGCCCACCCCCAGGCCCTTGAGCAGCGCGTCCTTGAGCACCACCGCGTTGTTGGCCACGAAGGTCGGGGTGAAGGCCACGGTCTCCTTGCCCACCTGTTGCGAGTCGCCGCCCGCGAGGCCCGAGAAGCGCACCCAGTCCCAGGTCTTGAGGTCTTGCGGCTTCTTCGGCGCGCCCTTGCCGCGCAGGTACTCGGGCGAGCACACCAACAGGCGGCGCATGATCCCCAGCTTGCGGCGCACCACCGAGGGATCGCTGATGGTCCCCAGGCGCACGGCGAGATCGGCGCGCTCGGCCACCAGGTCCACGAAGCCGTCGAGGAAGGTGAGATCGCAGCGCACCAGCGGGTGCTTGCGCTGGAAGTCGACCGCGATGGGCCCCAGGTACATTTCCCCGAGCACCACCGGGCCGTGGACGCGCAGCACGCCGCGCAGCGAGGTTTCTTCGCCCACCTCGCGGGCCGCCTCGTCCCAGGTCTCGAGCATGGTGCGGCAGCGCGCGTAGAAGCGCCGCCCCGCATCGGTCACCGTCACCCGGCGGGTGCTGCGCATCAGGAGCTGCACCTTGAGGCTGCGCTCGAGCTCCGAGAGCGCCTTGCTCACCGTGGGCTGGGTGGTGGCGAGATCCTGCGCGGCGCGCGAGAGGCTGCCCCGCTCCACGACCCGCGCGTACACCCGCATCTGCTGCAGTCGGTCCATCCACTCATTCCAGTCTGGAATGAGTCCTATGGCCAGAGGGCGTCTTCTGGTGGCCATCGCCAGGGCTTACGCTCCGCCCCATGAAGATCTGCGTCTTTGGAACCGGGAGCGTGGGTGAGACCCTGGGCACGAAGCTGCTCGAGCTCGGCCACGAGGTGAAGATGGGCAGCCGCACCGCGAGCAACGAGAAGGCGCTCGCGTGGGTGAAGAAGTCGGGGCCCCAAGCGAGCACCGGCGCCTTCGCCGAGGCTGCGAAGTTCGGCGAGCTGGTCATCAACGCCACCCTGGGCGCGGGCACCATCGAGGCCTTCAAGATGGCCGGCGCCGAGCACACCGCGGGCAAGGTGATTATCGACCTGTCCAACCCGCTCGACTTCTCGAAGGGCATGCCCCCGAGCCTGTTCCTCTCGAACACCGACTCGCTGGGCGAGGCGCTGCAGCGCGAGTTCCCCAGGGCGCGCGTGGTCAAGGCGCTCAACACCATGTGGTGCGGGCTGATGGTGAACCCGCGGCTCCTGCCCGAGTCGCACCACACCTTCATGGCCGGCAACGACGCCGCGGCGAAGGAGACGGTGAAGGGCCTGCTGCAGAGCTTCGGGTGGAAGCCCGAGGAGATCGTCGACGTCGGCGACATCACCGCCGCGCGCGCCACCGAGTCGGTGCTGCCCATCTGGCTGCGGCTCTACGGCACGATGAAGACCGGCGCCTTCAACTTCAAGATCGTCCGCTAAGGGAAGAGGGGCGGAGTGGGGGGCGCGTCACTGGGGGAGGCCTCCCACTCCGCGGGTCGTTCTGAAGGGCCGGTGTGCGATGGTGCCGCGCGGTGGTCGCCGCGCATCCCGAGCCCTGGTGGAAAGAGCCGTCCCGCGATCAATGGGCTGCGTTTGGCGCGGCCTGGTTCGGGTGGGTGCTCGACGCCTTCGACTTCACGGTGTTCCTGCTGGTGATGCCCGACCTGATGAAGGAGTTCGGGGTCACCGCCACCACCACCACGCTCTCGATTGCCCTGACCCTCCTGGTTCGCCTCGCGGGCGGTGTCGCGGCGGGCTGGGCAGCCGATCGCTGGGGCCGCCGGTTGCCGTTGTTGCTCTCGATCGTCTGGTTCGCCGCTTGCGACGGCGCGGTGGCCTTCGCCCCCTCGTTCACCGTGGTGCTCGTGCTGCGCACGCTCTTCGGCTTCGGCATGGGCGCCGAGTGGACCGCCGGGGTCACCCTCGCCATGGAGCGCTGGCCGCAGCGCAGCCGGGGCCTCGCCTCGGGCGTCCTGCAGGGGAGCTGGGCGGTGGGCTACCTCCTCGCCGCGCTCGCCTCGGCCTGGGTCGTGCCGCGCTTCGGGTGGAGAGCGCTCTTCCTGGTCGCGGCGGTGCCGGCGGTGCTGGTGCTGCCGTTGCGCTTCCTCGTGAAGGAGCCGCCGCGCGCCGAGCCCTCGGCCACGGTACCCGACACGTCGTTCTCCGCGCTGGTGACGACCCCAGGGGTCCTCAAGCGCCTCGCCTGGGGCTCGGGGGTGTTGGCGCTGGGCTTCGGCGGGTACTACGGCCTCAACGGGCTGTACTCGACGCTCCTGCGGGGCCTGGGCCAGGACGCGAGCGGCATCGCCTTTCACGTGGCGCTCTTCAACGTGGGGATGATGGTCGGGGCCATCGCCTGCGGCACCCTGGCGATGAAGCGCGGCGTGGCCCTGGCGATCATCGTCCCCACGGTGGCCATGGCGCTGTGCACGCCGCTCTTCGTGGGGGCCGTCCCGGGCGCGCTGGCGCTGGGCGCCTTCCTCGGAGGGCTCTTCGGCGCCGGCTACTCGGGGACCACGCCGCTGCTGCTCACGTCGCTCTTCCCGGCGCACTTGCGCGCGAAGAGCGTCGGCCTCGTGTACCACCTGGGGGCGGTGCCGGCGGCCTTCGTACCCATGTCGATCGCCGCGCTCTCCGAGAAGGCCGGGCTGCCGCTCGCGCTCGCCATCGGTGGGGTGGTCGCGGCCTGCGAGCTGGGGCTCGCCGCCCTCGTGGCCTTCGGCCCGGCAGAGATCCACGCCCCGGCGTCAACAGTCCATTGAAGTCCTCCCCCGTGGCGACTACTCCACGGCCCATGCCCACGGCGCTCGTGACGGGAGGCGGTATTCGCGTGGGTCGTGCCATCGCGCTCGCGTTGGGTCGGGCCGGCTTCGACGTCATCGTGCACGCCCACCGATCGGTGATGGAGGCCGAGGCCGTGGTGGCCGAGCTCGTCGCCCTGGGCCGCACCGCGCGCGTCGAGCAGGCTGACCTCTCTTCGCCGGATGGCCCCGGCTCGCTGGCCGCGCGCGTGGGCGAGCTCCAGGTGCTGGTCAACAGCGCCGCGGCCTACGAGCACGTCGACTTCTCGGACGTCACCCGCGCGCAGTTAGAGCGCATGCTCTCGGTGAACGTGGTGGCTCCGTTTCTGCTCACCCAGGCGCTGCGACCGGCGCTCGAGGCCAGCGGGGCGGGGTGCGTAATCAACATCACCGACATGGCCGTCAGCCACGCCTACACCGCGACGCACTTCTTCTCGCACTACCTCGCCTCGAAGGCGGCCCTGGACCAGCTCACCCGCTCCTGGGCGCTGGAGCTGGGCCCGAAGATCCGCGTCAACGCCGTCGCCCCCGGGCCGGTGGCCATGGCGGCGGAGACCACGGCCGCGCAGAAAAGCGACATCCTGGGTCGCATTCCCTTGCGGCGCGAGGGCAGTCCGGAGGACGTGGCTCAGGCGGTCGTCTTCCTCGCGCAGGCGCCGTACATCACCGGGCAGACCATTCGCGTAGACGGAGGCCTCAGCGTCGCATGAGCCGGCAACTCGACAGACTCTCCCTGCGCGGCATGCGCTTCGACTGCATCGTGGGTCTGTTCGACTTCGAGCGGAACACCCCCCAGCCCGTCGAACTCGACGTCACGCTGCACTTCGACACCCGCGAGGCGGCGCTGCACGGGAAGCTGGTGCAGACCGTGGACTACTCGCGCCTGCTGGGCGAGCTGCGCTTCATCCTCACCGCGAGCCGGTTCCGCCTCCTCGAGTCGGCTGCCGAGGCCCTCGCCGCGTGGATCCTCGTGCCTCCCAGCGCCGACGCGCCGCGGCCCGCGGTGGAAGAGGTCGACGTGCGGCTCTCGAAGCTGGTGGCGCTCTCGGGCGCCGCGGTGCCCACCCTGGAGATCCACCGGTGCCAGGGTGACTTCGCGATGAAGACCGAGACCAAGACCTTCGGCTTCGTCGACGTGGTCTTCGAGACCCGGGAATGCGGGGTGTACCGCGAGCGCATCTCGCCCAAGACGGTGCTCCCCACCCACGTGCACCAGCATCTCGACGAGTCGGAGCTGGTGCTGGGCAGCGGGTTCCTGCTCCAGGGACAGCCCGTGGCCGCAGGCCTGGCGCACACCTGGCCGCGCGGCTTCCCGCACCGCTACGAGAACCTCACCGACATCGAGCAGAGCTTCATGTGCATCGACCGGCCGGCGTTCATCCACACCGACGAGGTCGAGGTGGACGTGCCGGTCAGCCAGCTCACCCGGCCCGAGGCCGTTCGCTTCTTCTAGGGGTCGACTTCGAGGGCTGGGTGGGTGTACGGCGGGCGCGTCATGAAGATGCTGCTTTCCGTCGACTTCCACTTCAGCGCCGCGCACATGCTCCCATTCTACGACGGGCCCTGCAAGCGGCTCCACGGCCACAACTACGTGCTGCGGCTCACGCTCGCCGGCCGGCCCCAGCCGAAGGACGGGATGATCCGTGACTTCGACGAGGTGAAGAAGACCGTGTGGGACGAGGTGCTGATCAAGCTCGACCACTACTACCTCAACGACATCGTCGAGAACCCCACCGCCGAGAACATCGTGGTGTGGATGTGGGAACGCCTCGAGCCGCTGGTGCCGGGCCTCGAGGAGCTGATGCTCTGGGAGACCCCCGAGTACTGCGTTACGTATCGCAAGTGACCACCCGCAAGACCCGAGCCGCCCCCGCCGTCGATCGTCGCAAGATGGAGTCGGCGGTGCGCGACTTCCTGAGCGCGGCCGGCCTCGACCTGAAAGACGCCAACCTCCTCGAGACGCCCCGCCGCGTCGCCGAGGCCTGGGCTGAAGAATTCCTCTCGGGCTACGGGCAGAGCGCCGCGACGGCCCTGGCCGACCGCTTCCCCGTCTCCAAGAAGTCCGATCGGGAGCTGGTGGTGGTGACCAACCTCCACTTTCGCTCGATGTGCCCGCACCACCTGATGCCGTACTCGGGCATCGCCCACCTCGCCTACGTGCCGGGCCGCGAGGTGGTGGGGTTCGGGCGCCTCGCCGCGCTGGTCGACGTCTTCGCGCACCGCCTCGTGCTGCAGGAAGAGCTGGCCCGGCAGATCGCCGTCGCGCTCCAGGACGAGCTCGGCAGCAAGGGCGCCGCGTGTCTCATTCGCGCCGAGCAGTCGTGTTTCCGGCTGCGGGGTGAAGAGCAGCACCAGGCGCTGACCTTCTCGGAGGCCTACGAAGGAGCCCTCAAGGACCGGGCCCTGCGCGCCGAGCTCTGGGCGCGCCTCGGTGACTCGAAGCCGGCGGCCGGCCGATGAAGGCCCTGCGCGAGGAGCTGCAGGGGCTCGAGCTGCGCGACGACGAAGCCAGCCGCGCCACCTGGGGCCACGACGAGTCGGACCAGGGGGATTTCCTTCCCGAGCTGGTGGTCTTCGCGCGGGACGCGGCCGAGGTGTCGCGGGTGGTTCGCGCCTGCGTCAAGCACCGGGTCCCGCTCACGCCCGTCGGCGCGCGCACCGGCAAGAGCGGGGGCTCGCTGCCCATCAAGGGCGGGGTGTCGCTCTCGCTCGAGAAGATGAACCGCATCGTCGAGATCCGCCCGGGCGATCTCACGGCCACGGTGCAGCCGGGCGTGGTGCTCGGCGACTTCCAGCGCGCCGTCGAAGAACGCGGGCTGTTCTACCCGCCCGATCCCAACTCCGCGCCCAACTGCACTCTGGGCGGCAACATCGCCGAGAACGCCGGCGGCCCGAGCGCGCTGAAGTACGGCGTGACGCGCGACTACGTGCTCGGGCTCGAGTGGGTGCTCCCGACGGGCGAGGTGATGCGGGTCGGGCGCCAGACGATCAAGGGCGTCGCCGGGTACGATCTCGTTGGCCTCTTCGTCGGCTCCGAGGGCACGCTGGGCATCGCCACGGAGATCACCCTCAAGCTCCTCCCCCGGCCCCGGGTGGTCATGACGGCGCTCCTGCCGTTCACCGACGTGCTCGCGGCGGCCCGCGCGGTCAACGCGGTGCTCCTCGGCGGCCTGCTGCCCCGCTGCCTCGAGCTGCTCGACGACGTGGCCCTCGCCGCGGTGAAGGGCAAGGGCGTGCCGTTCCCCGAGGGCGCAGGCGCGGTGATCATCGCCGAGCTCGACGGGTCGTCGGAGGAGGGCGTCTTCGCGGAGCTCAACCTGCTGGCCAGCATCGCCAAGGACCACGGCAGCCTCGACGCGCAGATCGCCGTCGATCGCGACCAGCGAGAGCGCCTGTGGGCCACCCGCCGCATGGTCTCGCCGGCGCTGCGTGAGCTGCAGAAGTACAAGTTCAGCGAAGACATCGTGGTGCCCCGCTCGCGGGTGCCCGAGGCCATCGCCCGCTTCAAGGCCATCGGGGACGAGCTGGGGCTCACCGTCGCCACCTACGGCCACGCCGGCGACGGGAACCTCCACACCAACGTGCTCTACCGCTCGCCCGCCGACCGGCCCCGCGTCGAGGTCGCACTCGAGCGGCTCATGAAGGAGACCGTTAACCTTGGCGGGACCATCACCGGCGAACACGGGGTGGGCATCGCGAAGAAGCGGTTTCTCTCCCTCGAGCAGTCGCCCGGGGTGATCGATCTCCAGCGGGCCCTCAAGGTCATGCTCGACCCGGACGTCATCCTGAACCCCGGGAAAATCTTCCCGGACGCCTGAGTTTTTCCGTGATCGCAGTCAGTTAGGAACAAGGGTCCGGACGGCACCTCCCTTGCTCACCCATGCGTGAACCACACACCCCGCAGCTGAAGGGGAGGTCACCATGGCTTTCTTCGAAACCGTTTCCCTCGATGCGCATCTTTCACCCGACTCTGAACAAACCTTGTTCGGACCCGAGGAGAAGAAGATGCGCACGACCGAACGAGATGGACTCTCCAGTTACCTGCGGGGCCTCGGTGGCCACAAGCAGCTGACCCGCGAAGAGGAATACGAGCTCTCGCGCCGCGCCCGGAAAGGCGACGAAATGGCCCGCCGCACGCTGGCGACCTCCAACCTGCCTTTCGTCGTCGCCGTCGCCAAGAAGTTCGCGACCCGCGGCGCCCGCTTGGACGACCTGATCCAGGAAGGCAACGTGGGCCTGATGAAGGCCATCGAGCACTTCGACCCCAAGAAGCAGGTTCGGTTCGCCACCTACGCCGTGTGGTGGATTCGCGCGTACATCACGCGCTACCTCAAGGACAACCGCAGCCACGTCCGTGGTGGCGAACACGAGCGCGTCTCCATGAGCGACTTCTCGCTCGACGCGCCCCTCGATGACGAGTCGGACAGCTCGTACATGGACCGCCTCGAAGACGTCTCGCCGACGCCCGACATCAACTTCCTCACCCTCGAGCGCGACGAAGAGGTCTCGCTGGCGCTGCAGCGTGTCCGCCGCCGCCTCGGGGATCTCGGTTGGGACATCCTCCAGGAGCGCCTCACCCAGGACAAGCCGCGCACCCTCGAGGAGCTCGGGCAGCGCTGGGGCGTCTCTCGCGAGCGCGTGCGCCAGGTGGAGCTGAAGACCAAGTCGTTCCTCGCCCGCTACCTCGCGTCGGTCAACGACGACGGCGAGTTCACGGAGCTGCAGGAAGCGGCCTGAGCCCCCTCCAGGGGTGAAGGTCGACCAGGCATCGCGCGGCGCGTCATGCGTCGCGCGTTTTCTTTTGCGGGCTGCGCGGGCACCATTCGGCCATGCGACTGCTGGCACTCGTGGTGGCGTTGTCGTGGTCCGTACCGGCCCTGGCGCAGGGCGAAGACGCAGCCTCCTTCGCCGGGAAGCTCGACGAGCTGTGGAAGACGCGCGACTCCGCTGACGCGAACCGGCTCAACGACGAGGTGATCCGCGAGGGGCTCAAGGCGTTCCCCGCCGACTACGAGCTCCTCTGGCGGGCGGCGCGCATCCGCTGGTGGGCGGCCGACGGGATCACCGAGGAGAAGCTCAAGAAGCAGGTCGCCAAGGAGGGGTGGAACTTCGCCAAGCGCGCGGTGGAGGCGAAGCCGCAGGGACCCGAGGCGAAGTACTACACGGCGATCAACATCGGCGCGTACTCGCAGGCCGTGGGCATCTTGAAGGCGCTCGGCGAGGGGCTCGAGGGCCAGTTCGTCGAGAACCTCGACTTCTCGATCAAGAACAACGAGGCCTTCGATCGGAGCGGCGGGCACACCGCGAAGGGCCGGTACCACTGGGAGCTCCCGTGGCCCAAGCGCGACCTGGGGAAGTCGAAGGCCGAGCTGCAGAAGTCCATCGACAAGAACCCCGAGCACCTGCGCAACTACTACTTCCTGGCCGACACGCTCTTGAAGGACGGCGACGCGAAGGGCGCCAAGGGGGCCATCGAGAAGGTGCTCACCGGCGCCGAAGACTACGACCCGCCCGAGGCGAGGCGGGTCAAGGCCTGGGCGAAGACACTCGCGGCGAAGATCGACGACGCGCTGAAGTGAAATGAAAACGCCGCGCCCCCTCTTCGGGAGTCGCGGCGTCGGTCAGCGGGACAGGCGAACGGCTTCAGCCCTGCTTGCTGGTGACTTTGTCTTGCGCGGCGATGGTGTTGGCGTCGCCCTGCGCGAGCTTCTTCTCCTCGGGGGCGGCGGCCTTCTCTTCCTCGCCCGCGAAGCCCTTCTTGAAGTTGCGGATCGCCGACCCGAGCGAAGAGCCGAGCTGCGGCAGTCGCGACGCTCCAAAGAGCAGGAAGATGATCAGGAAAACGACAATCAGTTCTTGAGTTCCCATGCGTGGCACCTTGCGCCTCCAATGAGCAGTGTAACCCCTTGCCCTGCGTGTCTCACCTCGCGGCGACCCATGCAAGCGCGCGGGGCGTCATTCCAGTCAGTTAGGCCGAGGGGGCCGGGGGTGGGGCAGGAAGCCCGGGGGCCTTCTCGACCGGAGAGGCGACGTGGCGGAGCACGGACTCGGTGCCGGTGACGCTGCGCCTTGCGAGGTCCATCAACACCGTCTGGCTGCGCACGGTCTGGCCGTCGAGCTGAAGGGGAATGGGCAGGTACGTGCCGTCGCTCTGGAGCTGGCGCGCCTTGACGTTGTCGCGCAGGCCCAGGCCGATCACCTCGTCGAGGATGCGTGCCTTGAGCGCGGGCTCTTCTACGGGGGCCATGACTTCGACGCGGCGGTGGAAGTTGCGGGGCATCCAGTCGGCGGACGAGATGAAGACGTCTGCCTGGGGACCCACGCCGAAGGCGAAGGCCCGGGTGTGCTCGAGGAACCGGTCGACCACCGAGAGCACCCGGATGCGCTCCGAGATGCCCGGGACCCCGGGGCGCAGGCAGCAGACGCCGCGCACCAGGAGATCGACTTCCACGCCGGCCTGGCTGGCGCCGTACAGCGCGCGGATCACCACCGGGTCGACCAGGGCGTTCATCTTGCCGAGGATGCGCGCCGGCTCGCCCTTCTTGGCGCGCTGGGTCTCGCGCTCGATGAGCTCGAGCACCTTGTTCTGCAGGGTGGCCGGGGCGACGGCGAGGCGCTTCCAGTTGGGCTGGGTCGAGTAGCCGGTGAGGAGGTTGAAGAGCGCGGTCACGTCGTCGGCGATCTCGGTGCGCGCGGTGAACAGCGAGAGATCGGTGTAGGCGCGGGCGGTGGCCGAGTTGTAGTTGCCGGTGCCCAGGTGCACGTAGCGGCGAATGCCGTTGCCCTCGCGGCGAACCACCAGCGTCACCTTGCAGTGGGTCTTGAGGCCGATGAGGCCGTAGACCACGTGCACGCCGTTCTCTTCCATGCGGCGCGCCCAGGCGATGTTGTTGGCCTCGTCGAGGCGGGCCTTCAGCTCCACCAGCACCGCGACCTGCTTGCCGTTCTCGGAGGCGCGCACCAGGGCCCGGGCCACGGGGCTGTCACCGGTGGTGCGGTAGAGCGTCTGCTTGATGGCCAGCACGCTGGGGTCGTCGGCGGCCTCCTCGAGGAAGCGGACCACCGGGTCGAACGACTCGTAGGGGTGGTGCAGCAGCAGGTCTCGCTGGCCGACGAGCTGCAAGATCGAGTCGGCGTTGCTGATCACCGTCTGGGTCGCCGGGGCGAGCGGCTCGACGCGGTTCTCGAGGCGCGGGTCGTTGTCTCCGATGGCCGTCATGTCCTGCAGCTGGAGCGGGCCGGCGATGCGGTAGACGTCCATCACGCCGACCTTGAGCGCCGCGCTCAGCTGCGACTCGATGGCCGCGGAGGCCGTGGCGTCGAGCTCGAGGCGCACCACCGCCCCACGGTCTCGCCGCCGGAGCTCTTGCTGGATCGAGGCCAGCAGGTCCTGGGATTCTTCTTCGTCGATGTCGAGGTCCCAGTTGCGGGTGAGGCGGAAGGCGCAGGCCTGGTCGACCGCGAAGCCGGGGAAGAGCTCGGCCGCGTGGAGCAGGATCAGCTCCTCGAGCAGGAGGAAGGCCGTGCCCGTGGCCGAGGGCATGGGCACCAGGCGCGGCAACACCGAGGGCACCTGCACCACGGCCAGGGCCGACTCCCCCAGTTCCTTGCGACGGCGCTGGCTGCCGCGGCGCACCACCACCGCGACGTTGAGCGACTTGTTGCGCAGGTGGGGGAAGGGGTGGCCGGGGTCGACGGCCAGCGGGGTGAGGGCAGGGAAGACGTTCGACTGGAACCAGATCTTCGCCGCGGCCTTTTGCTCGGTGGTCAAGGCGTCGCGACTGAGCACGGCGAAGCCGTTGGCCGAGAGCAGGGGCAACAGCTCGCGCTGCCAGACCCGGTACTGCTCGTCGACCATCTTGTGGGTGCGCTCGGCGATGGCCGAGAGTTGCTCGCCGGGCAACATGCCGTCAGCCGGGAGATCGGAGACCCCGCTCTGGATCTGCTGCTTGATGCCGGCGACGCGCACCATGAAGAACTCGTCGAGGTTGCCGGTGACGATGGCGAGGAACTTCAGCCGCTCGTGCACGGGCAACGAGGCGTTGCGCGCCTCGGCGAGCACGCGCTCGTTGAAGGCGAGCCACGAGAGCTCGCGGTTGATGAACAAGTGCCTGTCAGTGCTGCTCGATTCGACCACGTTCAACCCCCAGGGCTCCGTTGTCTCACACGTACCCCCGGCGGCAAGCAACGTGAGCGCTGCCCGGCCGAAGGGGACTGTGTATGGTGCTTCCACTCTTCATGGCGCGACGCAGCCGAACCGAAGTAGCCGATGACATCCTGGGTGCGATTGACGTGGGCACCAACGCCGTTCGCCTCGAGCTGGCGCGCGTGCTCCCCGACGGCTCCATCGAGGGCCTGCACACCGAGCGCGACCCGGTGCGGCCGGGCGAGGGGCTCTTTCGGTCCGGGGTGATTTCCCGCGAAGTGGCCAACCGGCTGGTGGCGACGCTGCGCCGCTATTCGGCCCTGTGCAAGCGCTACGGCGCGCGGGTCCGGGCGGTGGCCACCAGCGCCCTGCGCGAGGCGCGCAACCGCGACGAGATCGTGCGCCGGGTCAAGCGCGAGGCCGAGCTGACCCTCGACGTGGTCTCGGGCCGGGAAGAGGCCCGCTTGATCTGCCTGGGGGTGCTCCAGGGCAAGCAGCCCCACCAGAAGTCGCTGTGCATCGACATCGGCGGTGGCAGCACCGAGGTCATCTTCGCCCACGGCGACCAGCCGAAGGACCTGTGGAGCGTCGACCTCGGGGCGGTGCGCCTGACCGAGCTGTTCGATCTCAAGGACGCGGTGCCCAAGAAGAAGCTCGATCTCGTGCGCAACTTCGCCCGGGAGATGCTCGAGGAGCGGCTCAAGGCGGTGCCCAAGGGGTTGCCCACGGCGGCCATCGGGTCGTCGGGCACCATCGGGGCCATCGTCGCCTTTGCCCGGTCGGAGGGCGTGGGGCACGCGACGCGGGACGAGGTGGCCCGGGCCGTCGAGTCGCTGGCGGAGATGGACTCGGAGAAGCGCCGCAAGCGCTTCGACCCCCGGCGCGCGGACATCGTGGTGGCCGGCGCGGTGGTGCTCGAAGCGGTGATGAACCGCCTCAAGGTGAACACCATCACCGCCGTCGACCGCGGCCTGCGCGAGGGCATCCTCTACGACCTGATCAAGCGTCGCCGCGTGGACGTCGAGGACCACTCGCTGACCGAGGCCGCCCTGGCGCTGGGCCGCCGCTTCGCCTTCAGCGAGGCGCACGGCGGGCACGTGGCGAAGCTGGCGCTGACGCTGTTCGACGACCTGGCCACGCTGCACCAGCTGCCGGCCGCCGCCCGGCCCTACCTCGAGGTCGCCGCGCTGCTGCACGACCTGGGGCACGCGGTGAACTACCAGAAGCACCACAAGCACTCGCACTACCTGATCATGAGCTCCGACCTGCCGGGGCTCACCGATCGCGAGCGGCAGTTGGTGGCGCTCATCGCCCGCTTCCACCGGCGCTCGAACCCCGAGCCGCAACACGAGCTGCTCAAGGATCTCACGCCGGCCGAGTACCGCGTGGTGCGCAAGTGCGCGACGCTGCTGCGGGTGGCCGACTCGCTCGATCGCAGCCACCACCAGCCGGTCAAGGGGCTCTCGGCGGTGGTGAAGGGCCGCGCGGTAGCGCTGACGGTCAAGGCGCGGGGCTCGGTGGACCTCGAGCTGTGGGACTTGCAGCACGAGGTCGAGCTCTTCCGCGAGGTCTTCGGCAAGACGCTGCAGGTGTCGCTCTCAGGCCGTCGCTGACGCGCGGTCGGCCTGGTCCGACATGCGGTAGCCCACGCCGCGCACCGTCTCGACGCTCTCGCGGGCCGCGCCCAGCTTGTCGCGCAGCCGCATCACGTGGGTGTCCACGGTGCGCGTCTCGAGCGGCGAGGTGATGCCCCACACGTCGGACAGCAGCTGTTCCCTCGACTGCACCCGGCCGGGACGCGTCATGAAGTGGTGCAGCAGCTTGAACTCGAGGGCCGTCAGCTCGAGCAGCTCGTTCTCGACCCACGCGCGGTGGGCGCTGGTGTCGAGCGAGAGCAGCCCCACCTTGAGCCGCGCCGCGGTGTCGGAAGGCGCCGCGCGCCGGAGGATGGCCTTGATGCGCAGCACCAGCTCGCGGGGGCTGAAGGGCTTGGTGACGTAGTCGTCGGCGCCCACCTCGAAGCCCTCGACGCGATCGAGCTCCTCGCCGCGGGCGGTGAGCATCACGATGGGGACCTGGCGGGTGCGCGGCTCGGCGCGGAGCTGGCGGCACACTTCCTTGCCGGAGATGTCGGGGAGCATGAGGTCGAGCAGCACCACGTCGGGTACCCGCTGCCTGGCCAGCGAGATGGCCTGGGTCCCGGTGTGGGCGATGGAGGTCTCGAGCCCGGCCTGCTGCAGGTTGAATTCCACCAGCGAAGCGAGATCGCTTTCGTCGTCGACGATGAGCACGTGAGCCATGGTGGGCGGTGTAGCGGGCGTCGGCTACGGCCCCGTGGAGGCCGTGTGACAACCGCGTTACTCGCCTTGCGCCGCCGACCCTTCGGGTAGTTCTCCGCAGCCGTCGTCGCCGTCGGCCTCGGTCTCTTCGGGGGCGTGGGTCTCGAAGCTGCCCTGGCTGAGGAGGTCGTCGGCGGCCTCGTCGAGCTGGGTCGACTGGCCGGGGGCGGGCACCAGGCCCGGGGGCGGCGGCAGCATCGGCGGGGGCAGGGTGCGCGGCGCGCCGGGCGGGGGCTTGAGGTAGGGCGGGAGCCCGGAGTGGCGGCGGGCGGCCTCGGCGAGCAGCGCGTGGTGCCGGTAGCGGCACTCGATCATCTTGTGGATGAGCAGCGGGGCGCCGGGCACCTTGCGCGCGGTCAGGGACTGGGTGGCCTTGCGCACCGCGTAGCGCACCCGGCGGATCTGCACCCGCCAGCCGCGCGGGGTCCAGGTGAAGAGGCCCCAGGCGGGGCGGAGATCTCCGTCGCGGGGGATGCCGGCCGAGGCCACGTCGGCGATCACCAGGCGGCCCACGCGGCGCCGGTAGGGGAAGTGGAGGTGCCCGAAGGCCATGGCCGTGGCGTCGACGTTCTGCAGCAGCCGGCGCACGGTGCTCTCGTCGAGCGTGGGCTCGATGGACTCTTCGAGGTTCTTCGGGTTGGCGTGGCAGACGAAGAGGTCTTGCCCCTTGCGCGGCGAGTAGCGCGTCGAGAAGGCCAGCTGGGCCATCTGCGCCAGGCGCGCGGGGCCGAGTTGCTGGCGGGTCCACATCAGCAGCTCGGTCTTCCAGTGCTCGGTCTCGCGGTAGGCGCCGGCCAGGTAGAGATCGGCGAGGTAGGCGTCGGTGTTGCCCATGAGCATCGCGTCGCAGCGATCGGCGAGCAGGTCGAAGGTCTCGGCGGGGTGGGACCCGCGCATCGCGAGGTCACCCGCGGCCACGACGAAGTCGGGCGCCTGGCGCTCGATGTCCTCCATCACTGCTTCCGCGGCGGCCAGGTTGCCGTGGATGTCTGCGAGGACCGCGACGCGCATCGTTGGCGGAGCTTAGGTGGTCGAACGGGCCGCGTCGATTTCAGGGGCTCCCGGCGCGGGCGGGGCGGGGTGCTCGGGGTCGGGCATGGGCAGCTCGACGAAGAAGGTGGAGCCCTGGCCGGGGGCGCTCTCGCAGCGCACGTCGCCCTTCATGGTGGTGACCAGGTGCTTGACGATCGAGAGCCCCAGGCCGGTGCCGCCCATCTCGCGCGAGCGGCCCTTGTCCACCCGGTAGAAGCGCTCGAAGATGCGCGAGAGGTGCCGCGCCTCGATGCCCGGGCCGTCGTCCTTGACCCGCAGCTCGACGTGGCTGTCGCGCACGCTGGCGCTCAGGTCGACGTGGCCGTTGGGCGGGGAATACTTCACGGCGTTGTCCACGAGGTTGAGCACGATCTGCTCGATGGCGCGCTGGTCGCCGAGCGCGAAGATGCCCGGGGCGAGGTGCACGTGAATGCTGGTGCCGCGCACCCGGGCCTTGGGGCGCACGGCCTCGAGCGCGCGCTGGGTGGCCTCGTTGAGATCGACCGGCTTCTCGGCGAGCTGGATCTGCCTGGACTCGAGGCGCGAGAGCTCGAGGAGATCCTCCACCAGCTCCGAGAGCCGTTCGGACTGCCGGTGGATGATGTCGACCATCTTGGGCGCGGCGAGGGGGTCCTTGATCGCCCCCGACTGCAGCGTCTCGGCGTAGCCCCGGATGGCGGTGATCGGGGTGCGCAGCTCGTGGGAGACGTTGGCCACGAAGTCCTTGCGGACCTTCTCGAGGCGGCGCAGCTCGGTGACGTCGAAGAACACGGCCGACGAGCCGCCCAGCTCGCGGCCCAGCGGAGAGACGTGCACCGAGAGCACGTACGGTCGAACCCCGTCGACGTTGAGCTCGAGGCGGGACGAGTGGCCTTCCCGGCAGGCTTTCTCGACGGCGGTCTGCAGCTCGGCGTTGCCCACGATGTCGCGGGGCCGGTGCCCGACGATCTCCTGGCCGGTGTAGAGGAACTCCTTGAGGGCGTTGTTGTGCTCGACGACGGTGCCGTCCTCGGAGGTGATCCACACCCCTTCGGCCATTCCGTCGATGACCGCGCGGAGCACCGCGAGCTTGCGGGCGTTGTCGCGGTTGACGATGGCCGCGGTCTGCATCTCGCGGGCGAGGCTGATCGGGTCTTCGCCGCTGCCGAGGTAGACGCCGGGGTCGACCATCAGCCCCCGGGCCGCGGCCGAGAAGGCGTCGGCCCGGCGGCGCCACTGGTCGGTCACCCGCACCGTCGACAGCCAGACGCAACCGGCCGCCATGGCCGCGAGGCCCACCGAGAGCGACACGGAGTTGGTCAGCAGCAGCGTCACCGACGAAAGGCCGATGAAGGTGCCCCACACCCAGAGGACGAGGCGGTTCATGCGCCCACTCGTAGCGCGGACCGCGGGGAAGCGGTCAAGCCACGAGCTTGTAACCGACGCCGCGAATGGTCTCGATGATGTCGCCGGCGGGGCCCAGCTTCTCGCGCAGGCGCTTGATGTGGGTATCGACGGTGCGGGTGGTGATGTCGGCGTCGATGCCCCACACGTCGGACAGCAGCGTCTCGCGGGTCTGCACGCGGCCGGGCCGCTCCAGGAAGGTCTTGAGGAGCCGGAACTCGAGCGCGGTGAGGACCACCGGCTTGCCGGCGACGCGCACCTCGTGGCGGTCGACGTCGAGGAGGATCTCGCCCTTGCCCAGCTGCCGGGCCTCGCCCCGGGGATCGTCGCTCTGGCGCCGGAGGACGGCCTTGACCCGCAGGAGCAGCTCCTTCACGGAGAAGGGCTTGACCACGTAGTCGTCGGCGCCCAGCTCGAGGCCCTTCACCCGGTCGCTCTCTTCGCCGCGGGCGGTGACCATGATGATCGGGGTGCGCCGGGGCTCTCCCTGGCGAATGAGCCGCGCGACCTCGCTGCCGGCGATGTCGGGGAGCATCAGGTCGAGGAGGATGAGCTCGGGCTTCCAGGTGCGGGCGCGGGAGACGCCGGCCGCGCCGGACGTGACCACCTCGGCCTCGTGCCCGTCGGCGCGCAAGTTGTATTCGAGGAGAGTCCCGAGGTCCTGCTCGTCTTCGATGACGAGGATGCGCGCCATGTCGCGGCTTCCTACTGCATCCCGTCTCGTGGCATAAGCCGCGCGTCCTCATGGCCTCCGAGAACGACAAGAGACAGCAGACGCGTATCCCCGTGGACCTGTGGATCGAGGCCGCCCGCGACGGTGAGTTGTATTACCAGCGCGCGTCGAACCTCTCGGTCGGGGGGGCCTTCTTCGTGCAGACCATCCCCCTGCCGATGGGGACGCGGGTCTCGCTCAAGTTCACCCTGCCCGGCGACACCCACGAGATCGTCTGCGAGGGCGACATCGTCTCGGCCAAGGAGCTGGGCATGGGCGTGCAGTTCGTGGGCCTGGTGCCCCACGATCGCGCGCGCCTCGAGAAGGCCGTGCTCAAGCTGGCCAAGCGCTGATCAGTGCCGCGGGTCGCAGGCGGGCTGCGGCGTGAGCAGCTCGATCTTCGCGAACACGCCGGGGTTCTTCCCGGCCGTCAATTCCTTGATGTAGTTGCAGGAGCTGCCCGAGAGCTTGGGCGTGACGTCCTTCGAGAGGGCCTCGATCACCAGGGCGAAGTCCTTGCCCAGGGGCAGGTCGCGAAGCGAGACGTCCTGGGCGCTGGGTGTTCCGGCGACGAGCCCCAGGGGGAAGGTGAGGGACTGCACGTCCTTCCCGTTGGCGTCCTTGAGCTTCACGAAGTGCGCGGCGTCGACCTGGTCCTTGATGCAGCTCTTCTGCACGGTGACGCAGTCCAACGCGCTGCCGTTCTTCACCAGCGAGACCTGGAAGGCGCTGAGCTGGTCGTTGAGCCCGGCGCTGACGAAGAACTCGATGGGGAAGGTGGGGCCCTGGGTGTCGGGGCCGCAGGCGGCGAGGGCCAGGGCGAAGACGACGATGGCGCGGTTCACGGTTGCCCCTGGATCTGGATGGTCACCGGCAAGGTGGCGGTCTGGTTGCTGGTGGCCAGGAGCACGATGCCGGTGGTGGCCGCCGCGGCGCCCAGGCCGATGCCGATCCACAGCCAGGGGCTCTTGTAGAAGGGCGTGCTCTCGGCCACCACGCCGGCGGCCACCTTCTTCGCGGCGACGCGGAAGGTGAGGGGGTTGTACGGGTCTCCGCGGCCGGCGAGGCGGCGCTGGGCGGCGTCGGCGACCTCCACGTAGT
This sequence comes from uncultured Archangium sp., assembly GCA_903905455.1. Lineage (GTDB taxonomy): Bacteria > Myxococcota > Myxococcia > Myxococcales > Myxococcaceae > Archangium_A. The sequence continues at coordinate 35,190 of CAIVGN010000129.1, read as the reverse complement.
ATTCGACCTCGTACGACTGGTCTTCGGCGGGCACCTCGAAGGCGGGCACGGTGGCGCTGTAGTCGCCGCGGGACACCTTTCCGCGCACGAAGTCGATGGAGCTGAAGCTCTGGGCCCCGGCGCGGCGGTAGAAGAGCTTGGTCTTCGCGCCCAGGGCGAGATCGTCGATGCGGGCCTCGACCACCACCGCGTCGCCGCCCGAGGCCTCGGTCACCGGGGTCACCGTCAAGGTCACCGGGCGCACGCGCCGCTTGCGGATGTCTTCCTTGATGCGGGCGTACAGCGAGCGGATCTTCGGGGGCGCGGACTTCGGCAATTCGTAGTCGGGCCGGGCCTGGAGCAGCTTCTCGAAGGCGTCGCGGGCCCGCTCTTCGTTGCCCAGGTAGAGGTGCGAGAGGCCCAGCAGGCGGTACAGCTCGGCGAGCTGGTCGTCGGTGAGGTCGGGCTGCTCGATGCCTTTTTCCAGCGTGCGAATGGCGTCTTCGAAGTCGCCCTCGTCGACCTGCTGAAGCGCCTTTTGAAGGGCCTCGTTCTTCGGCACCACCTGGCCCGTCGAGAGCGCCAACGGGGTGTCCAGCGGGGTCCCCAGCGCTGCGCGGGCCACCAGGGACAGGCTCAGCATCGCGACAATCGGGAGACGCACGGAGGTGAGTCCTACCACACCGGGTTTGACTCGCCTTGTCGTCATCATGTAGGGTCCGCCCCCTTTCGCGGGTTGGTCGATAAATGCTTGTAAAGATTGAAGAAATTCAAGAGCCCGGGCTCAAGCGCACGGAGCAGATCAAGCCAGAGGTGCTCGAAGCCGCCCTTACGGACTCCGAAGGCTTCACGCTGGTGTCCTCGACGCCGCTGTCCGCGAACTTCAAAAAAGTCTCTGGCCGCGTGTTCGTGAAGGGTGATTTCACCGCCGAGCTCTCGTGCCCCTGTCGTCGCTGCACGACGCCGGTCGCGGTCCCCATCGACATCAATTTCTCGCTGCGCATGATTCCCGAGCCGACCGCACCGCGTGAAGACGCCGTGGTCGACGCCGCCGGGGTGCCCGCGAAACCGAAGAAGCGCCGCGGTGGCAGTAAGAAGGAAGACGACGGGCTTGCAGAGTTTGCGGCGTCGTTCGAGTTGGATGAGGTCGACGCCGAGCCGTTCAACGGAAAGACGATCGATCTGGACCCGGTCGTACGTGAGCAGGTATTGCTTGCTCTTCCGGTGACGGTGGTGTGTTCGGAGGACTGCAAGGGGTTGTGCTCCACGTGTGGGCAAGACCTCAACCTGCAGGACTGCGGTCACGGCAAGGTGAAGGAAGTCGATGTCCGTTTGGCGAAGCTGAAGGACATCAAACTGAAGAACTAGCAGTCGAAAGGACGGACAAGTTCCATGGGTGTTCCGAAGAAGCGTACCTCGAAGATGCGTCGCGACATGCGCCGCTCCGGCAACAACAAGCTGAAGTCTCCTGTGCAGCTCAACGCGTGCCCGAACTGCAGTGCGGCCGTTCAGGCCCACCGCGTGTGCCCGGCCTGCGGGTTCTACAAGGGGAAGAAGGTCCTCAAGGGCTCAGCCGACTGATCTCCCTTCACGGGGAGACCTGAGAGCACCCATGCCTGGCGGTGATCGTTCATCACCGCCGGGCATTCGTGCGTCCGCCGACTGGGGCCTGAGGCCGCTGCGTCGCCAGATTCCCAGTGTGCGAAAAATGGTACGCGGTGACAGGGCAGGCGCTTGTGGATAGAGGGCCGCCTCGTGACGCGCGCACACATCATCGGAACGGGGAGCTACGCACCTGAGAAGGTGATGACCAACGACGATCTCGCCAAGATCGTCGAGACGTCGGACGAGTGGATCTTCGAGCGGACGGGCATCAAGCAGCGCCACGTGGCCGCCGAGGGGGAAGTGACCTCGGACATGGCGCTCCAGGCGTCGCTGCGGGCGCTGGAGATGGCGAAGTGCCGGCCCGAGGATCTCGACATGATCATCGTGGGCACCATTTCCCCCGACATGCCGATGCCGGCCTGCGCCGCGTTTCTCCAGCACAAGCTGGGGGCGAAGAAGGCGTTCTGCTTCGACATCTCGGCGGCCTGCGCCGGCTCTTTGTTCGGCCTGTCGATCGCCGCGCAGTACGTACAGGGCGGCATGGTGAAGCGGGCCCTGGTGGTGGGCGTCGAGCTGTTGACGCGCATCATCGACTGGGAAGATCGCAACAGCTGCGTGCTCTTCGGCGACGCGGCCGGGGCGATGGTCATCGGCCCCTCGGACGACCCGACGCGCGGCATCCTTTCGACGCACCTGCACACCGACGGGGCGCAGACCGACATCCTGTGCATTCGTGGTGGCGGCTCGAAGCACCCGACGAGCGAAGAGACGCTCAAGGCCAAGCTGCACAAGGTCTCGATGAACGGCCGCGAGGTCTACAAGTTCGCGGTGCGCTCGCTGACCGACGCGGTGAACGAGGGCCTGGCGTACAACAAGATGACGGCCGACGACGTGACGCACGTGATCGCCCACCAGGCGAACATCCGCATCATCGACGCGGTGCTCGAGCGCCTCGCCATTCCCCGCACCAAGGCGTGGCTGAACATAGACCGTTTCGGGAACACCTCTTCGGCCTCGCTGCCGACCACCCTCGACGAGGCGAACCGGGCCGGGAAGCTCCAGCCGGGCGACTCGATCGCCATGATGGCCATCGGCGCGGGCATGTCGTGGGGCAGCGGCGTCGTTCGCTGGTGAGGGTCTGATCACATGAGCATCGCGTTCCTCTTTCCAGGGCAGGGCAGTCAGTCGGTCGGCATGGGCAAGGCGCTCGCCGACACGTTCCCCGAGGCGCGGGCGGTGTTCGACGCGGCCGACGACGCGCTGAACGAGAAGCTCTCGACGCTGTGTTTCGAGGGCCCCGACGAGGCGCTCAAGCTGACGGCGAACACCCAGCCGGCGATCCTCACGGTGTCGGTGGCGGCGCACGTGGTGTTCAGCAAGCGCTTCCCGACGGCGCCGGCCTTCGTGGCGGGCCACTCGCTGGGTGAATACTCGGCGCTGGTCGCCGCCCAGGCGATGAGCCTGACCGACGCGGTGCGCGCGGTGCGCTCGCGCGGGACCTTCATGCAGGACGCGGTGCCCGCGGGCGTCGGCGCGATGTCGGCGGTGCTGGGACTGCCGCCCGAGAAGGTCGCCGAGCTCTGCGCGCAGGCTGCCCAGGGCGAGGTGGTCAGCTGCGCCAACTTCAACGATCCCTCGCAGACGGTGATCGCCGGCAACGTGAAGGCCGTGGAGCGCGCGGGCGAGCTGCTCAAGGCCGCGGGCGCCAAGCGCGTGTTGCCGCTGCCGGTCAGCGCCCCCTTCCACTGCGCGCTGATGCAGCCGGTGGTGCCGCGACTCGAGGCGGTGCTGGGCCAGTTCAAGGACCCGGTGGTGCCGGTGGTGAGCAACGTCGAGGCGGCGCCCAATTCGGAAGGCGCGCGGATCAAGGCGCTGCTGCTCGCGCAGGTCACCGGGTCGGTGCGGTGGATCGAGAGCGTGCAGGCCATGGAAAAGGCCGGGGTGACGCAGGTGGTCGAACTGGGCCCCGGCAAGGTGCTGTGCGGCCTCGTCAAGCGCATCTCGAAGTCGATCGAGCTGTTCAACGTTGAAGATCCGGCCAGCCTCGAGAAGACGCTGACCGCGCTGGGGGCCCACCATGGGTGATTTTTCGAACAAGGTTGCGCTGGTCACGGGCGGTTCACGCGGCATTGGCCGGGCCATCGCGCTCGAGTTCGCGCGGCGCGGCGCCACGGTGATCATCAGCTACGCGGGCAACGAGGCCGCGGCCATCGACACCGTGAAGGCGTTGACCGACCTGGGCGGCAAGGCGAAGGCGATCCGCTTCGACGTGGCCGATTCCGAGGCCTGCAGCGCGGCCATCGACGAGGTGATGAAGGAGTTCACCCGCATCGACGTGCTGGTGAACAACGCTGGCGTGGCCATCGACGGCCTGCTGATGCGCTTCAAGGACGAGGACTGGGACAAGACCCTCGACACGAACCTGAAGGGCGCCTTCAGCCTGATGCGCGCCGTGTCGCGCCCAATGATGAAGCAGAAGGGCGGGGCGATCGTGAACGTCTCGTCGATCGTCGGCGAGATGGGCAACGCGGGCCAGGCGGCCTATTCGGCGTCGAAGGCGGGCCTCATTGGCCTGACCAAGTCGATCGCCCGCGAGCTCGCCAGCCGCAACATCCGGGTCAACGCGGTCACCCCGGGCTTCATCACCACCGACATGACGGCGAGCCTCTCGCCCGAGCTGAAGGAGAAGATGTCGGCCTCGATTCCATTGTCTCGCATCGGGAATGCCGAGGAGGTCGCTGCCGCCGTGGCGTTCCTCGCGTCGGACGCCGCCTCCTACATCACGGGCGAAGTCCTCAAGGTCAACGGCGGCATGTACATGTAGTTTCGACGTTGGTCAGGGCACGTGCCGTGTGGTACGCGCCTTCCCACTTTTCACCCCTGCAGCACCACACAAGGAAACACCTCCATGACGGCCACCAACATCGAAGCGAAGGTCAAGTCGATCATCGCCGACCAGCTCGGCGTGAGCGAAGACGAGATCAAGCCGGAGTCCTCCTTCATCGAGGACCTGGGCGCTGACTCGCTGGACATCGTCGAGCTCGTGATGGCGATGGAAGAAGAGTTCGAGATCGAGATCCCCGACGAGGAGGCCGAGAACATCAAGGCCGTCGGTGACGCGATCAACTACATCACCACGCACAAGAAGGCCTAACCGCCCTCTCGTCAGCCTGTCGTACTTCGCCCGGGTTTCGCCCGGGCGAGTCGTTTCTGGACCCCTGAGTGAGGTCGTCGTGAACGCACCCCGCCGTGTCGTGATCACAGGAACCGGACTGCTCTCGGCCCTCGGGACGGGGACGGAGAAGAACTGGCAGGCGCTGCTCGCGGGCCAGTCGGGCATCGCGAAGATCGCCCGGTTCCCCACGGGCAAGCTCTCGACGTCCATCGCCGGCGAGCTCAAGGACTTCAACGCCGAAGACTTCATCGAGCGCAAGGAAGCGCGCCGCATGGACCCCTACTGCCAGTACGCGCTGGCCGCCGCGGAGCTGGCCATGCGGCACAGCCAGATGCCCATCGGCCTGGACAAGGCGCACGGCTACGACCCGGAGCGGGTGGGGGTGATCGTCGGCTCGGGCATCGGGGGCCTCGCCTCGTTCGACGAGGGCTTCGTCACCGGCCACACCAAGGGCTTCGACCGGCTCTCGCCCTTCTTCATCTTGAAGATGATCTCCAACATGGCGCCGGGCCGCATCTCGATGCGCTTCAACTGCAAGGGCGCGAACTGGGGCCCGGTCTCGGCGTGCAGCACCTCGGCCCACGCCATCGGCGAGGCGTACCGGCAGATCAAGTGGGGCGAGCTCGACGCGGCCATCGCCGGCGGCGCCGAGGCGGCCATCACCCCCATGGGCATCGGCGGCTTCGAGGCCATGAAGGCGCTCTCGACGCGCTGCGACGATCCCACGACCGCCAGCCGCCCGTTCGACAGGGATCGCGACGGCTTCGTGATGGGCGAAGGCGCGGGCATCGTGACCCTGGAAGAGTACGAGTCGGCGAAGGCGCGCGGCGCCACCCTGCTCGCGGAGGTCATCGGCTACGCGGCCAACAGCGACGCGTACCACGAGACGGCGCCGGCCCCGGAGCACGAGGGCGCGCAGCGGTGCATGCGCCTGGCCCTCAAGTCCGCCGGGCTGAAGCCCGAGGACATCGGGTACATCAACGCCCACGGCACCTCGACGCCGTTCAACGATCTCCACGAGACCAAGGCCATCAAGCGCGTCTTCGGCGACCACGCGAAGAAGCTGATGGTCTCGTCGACCAAGTCGATGATGGGCCACATGCTGGGGGCGTCGGGCGGCGCCGAGGCGATCATCACCGCCCTGGCGCTCAGCCGCGGGGTGATCCCCCCGACGATCAACCTGCAGAACCCCGACCCGGAGTGCGACCTGGACTACGTGCCCAACACGCCCCGCGAGGCCTGGGTGAACGCGGCGATGTCGAACTCGTTCGGCTTCGGCGGCACCAACGCGGTGCTGATCATGCAACGCTGCCAGTGATGACGCGCCCCGTGCTGGCCCTCGCCGTGGTGGTTCTTGCTTCCGGCTGCGTCACGCCGGTGACCTTCGACCAGGCGCGGCAGCGGGTGTTGCTGCGCGCCTCGTTCGAGTTCTCGTGCCCGCCGGACAGGCTGGCGGTGCAGGAACTGGCCAGTGACGAAGCGGGCCCGGTGTACCTCGGGGTCACGGGCTGCCGCCGGCGCGCGGTCTACGTGCGGCTCGAGACCGGTGGGGGCGCGCTGTACCTCAACGACACCGTGCCCCCCACGGTCGAGCCCGGAGGGTCGACCCCGTGAAGCGCCTGCTGCCGTTCGCCTTGGTGCTCGCCGGTTGTTCCACGCCGCTCTCGCAGCTCAAGGTCGAGCTGGGGCGCCGGGTGTCGAAGGAGCTGGGCTGCTCGGAGGAGCAGCTCAAGTACAAGGAACTCGACCGCCTGATCAGCACCACCAAGGTGAAGGTCTCGGGCTGCGGCCGCGAGGGCACCTGGAAGCTGGTCGAGAGCCGGTGGACGCGGGCCGCGGACAACGAGCCTGTGCGCTGAGCGCACGCGCTGCCCCACGGCCCCGGGTTCGGGGTAGATCGCGGGCATGTCGACCATCGCGATTGCGTCGGATCATGCCGGCTTTGCCCTCAAGACGGAGCTGGTCCTGGAGCTGGAGAAGCAGGGCCACACGGTGGCCGATCTCGGGCCGGGCGAGCCGAACTCCGTCGACTACCCCGACTACGCGACGAAGGTGACCGACGCGGTCAACGCGCGGCGCGCCGACCTGGGCGTGCTGATCTGCGGCACGGGCATGGGCATGGCGATCACCGCCAATAAGGTGCATGGCATTCGCGCTGCCCTGTGCCGCACCGAGTACGAGGCCCGGCTCTCGCGCCAGCACAACGACGCCAACGTGCTGTGCCTGGGGCAGCGGGTGACCGGCGGCGGCCTGGCGATCGAGATCCTCAAGGCGTTCCTCGGGGCTTCCTTCGAGGGGGGCCGGCACGCCGCGCGGGTCGAGAAGATCCGCCTGGTGGAGGCGAAGCGATGAACAAGCTCCTCGTGGTGCTGTTGCTGGTCGCCGGCTGTCGCACCGAGATCCAGCCGTTGGTGAAGCAGGAGCCCGTGGCCCGCAAGGCCCGCTTCGTGGAGGGCGAGTGCAGCGTGCGCGACTACCCCACGGCGACGGATCTCCCGGCGGGCTCGAAGGGGCTGGGCTGGGTGAAGGTCGAGCACCAGGCCACCGACGAGGCCACCTTCGAGAAGCTGCGCCAGGCGGTCTGCGCCATGGGCGGCGACGCGATGAGCCAGATGCACTGGAACCGCGCGTCGGGGGCGTCGGTGGCCGACCCGCCGGTGGAGCTCGAGGCCAGCGCCTGGGCGACGCCCTGAGCGCCTCGGGGTTCAGAAGAACAGCTGGGCGATGACCCGCACCTGGTGCCGGCCGTTGTGCCCGGTGCCGTCGTCGAGCCAGAAGTAGTCGGCCTGCAGCTTGAGGTCGTGCTTGAAGAGGAAGAAGTTGGCGCCGCCGCCCACCTCGCGGGTGCGGGTGAAGGTCGGGTCGGTCATGCCCAGCGGCTGCAGGTCTCCGTAGCGCCCGGTGAACTCGAGCCACGGGGTGACGAAGCCGCCGGCCTGCACGAACCAGCCCCAGCCGGAACGGGAGTACTCGGTGAGGGTCGCGCCGGAGACGGTGCCGGTGCGCGAGTCGGTGTCGGCCTGGCGCCAGTACAGCTCGCCGAGCAGCGAGAGCCCGTACCACTTGAGGTGCACGTCGCCGGTGGCGTGGGTCAGGTCGAAGCCGCCGGGCAGCTTGAAGGGGGTGCCGGAGGTGCTGCGCGGGCGGTTGCTGGCGATGTTGCGCGCCACGCCGCCGCCGATGGCCAGGCGGAACTTCGACGAGCGCTCGAGATCGCCCTCGAGCTTGTCGTCGAGCGCGCCGAAGGGGCTGAAGCGGAGGCGCGCGCTGTAGAGCAGGCCGATGTTGGTACCGATGCGGTTGCGGCCGTCGCCCTGCCACACGCCGATGGCGTAGCGCAGGCGCTGCCCCCAGCCGAAGAGGTCGTCGGAGAAGAGCACCAGGCCCACGTCGCGATCGAGGTTCAGCTCGAGGGTGGCCGCGGAACGATCGACCATCTGCAGGTTCGCCGACGAGACCACGCGCTGCACGTCGAAGGGCACCTTCATCTGCCCCCCGCGCACCGAGAGGTCGCGCCAGCGGTTCCACGTCACGTAGAAGTCGCGCAGCGGGTTGGGGGCGTCGGCCTCGAGATCGTTGCCGGCGAAGCCCAGCTGCAGGGCCCACGAGAGGTGGTAGGGCAGCTCGCCCTTCAAGTTGAGGCGGGCCCGGCGCACGGTCAACGTGTTGGCCCGGGTGGCGGTGCTGCCCTCGGTGGGCACCAGGGCCATGGCCTGCACCTGCACCCGGCCGCGCAAGTTGAGGCTGTAGTCGCCCGAGCGGAAGGTGACGCCTTCGCCCAGCTTCGCCGAGAGGGTGAACTTCGGGGCCTCGACGCCGGCGTCCACGGGGGCCGCGACACCCGGGGGAACACCCGCATCGGGCTGCGGCAGGGCTTCGGTGAGGCCCCCGGCACCCGTGGTTGCCTCCTCCGGCAGGCCGGCGTCGAACGGCTCCTCGGCGAAGGACCACGTCGAGGTCACGACCACGCAACAGGCGAGTGTCCGCAGGACCATGGTGCCGTCGTGTAGGGCCGCCACCGCTCGGCTGGCAACCGTCCCGTTGCGTGATTGTGACGACGCGAACCGCTTGAGAATACGGGCCTTTGGGGCTACGGCACCGCGCCATGGAGAACACCGCGACCCTTACGCAGCTCGACCCGCAGATCGCCGAGATCATCCACGCCGAGACCCGGCGTCAGGAAGAAGGGCTCGAGCTGATCGCCTCAGAGAACTTCGTCAGCCCGGCCGTGATGGAAGCGGTCGGCAGCGTGCTCACCAACAAGTACGCCGAGGGCTACCCCGGCAAGCGCTACTACGGTGGCTGCGAAGAGGTCGACAAGGCAGAGCAGCTGGCCATCGACCGCGCGCTGCAGCTCTTCGGGGCGCAGGCGGCGAACGTGCAGCCGCACTCGGGCAGCCAGGCCAACATGGCCGCGTACATGGCGCTGATGAAGCCGGGTGACACGCTGCTGGGGCTCGATCTCAACAGCGGCGGTCACCTCACGCACGGCTCGGCCTTCAACTTCTCGGGCAAGCTCTACAAGGCCGTGCACTACGGGCTGGTCAAGGAGACCGAGCAGCTCGACTACGCGCAGGCCGAGGCGTTGGCGAAGGAGCACAAGCCGCGGGTGATCGTGGTGGGCGCTTCGGCGTACCCGCGCATTCTCGACTTCGCGCGCTTCAAGGCGATCGCCGACGGCGTGGGCGCCGCGTTGATGGTGGACATGGCCCACATCGCCGGGCTGGTGGCGGGCGGGGTGCACCCCTCGCCGATTCCGTACGCGGACATCGTCACCACCACCACCCACAAGACGCTGCGTGGGCCGCGGTCGGGCCTGATCCTGATGAAGGAGCAGTACGCGAAGACCATCAACAGCCAGGTGTTCCCGGGCATCCAGGGCGGGCCGATGATGCACACCATCGCGGCCAAGGCCGTGGCCTTCGGGGAGGCGCTCAAGCCCGACTTCAAGGTCTACGCGCAGCAGGTGGTGGACAACGCCCGGGCGCTCGCCGAGGGGCTGCAGGCGCAGGGCATCCGCATCGTCTCCGGCGGCACCGACAACCACCTCATGCTGCTCGACCTGCGGCCCAAGAAGGTCACCGGCAAGCTGGCCGAAGAGGTGCTGGGGCACGCGGGCATCACGGTGAACAAGAACCAGATCCCCTTCGACCCCGAGAAGCCGACGGTGAGCTCGGGGGTTCGCGTGGGCACGCCGGCGATCACCACCCGCGGCATGAAGACCGCCGACATGGCCACCGTGGCGAAGCTCATCGGCCGGGCCATCGACTCGCACGCGGACGCCGCGGCGCTCGCGAAGATCCGCGACGAGGTGAAGGAATTCACCAAGGGCTTCCCGCTCTACCAGTCCCGATTGCGCAAGGTCTGAGACGATGCGCTGTCCCTTCTGTCCGGCGGTCGACACCCGCGTGATGGACTCCCGCGATTCCGCGGAAGGCACCATCATTCGCCGTCGTCGTGAGTGTGAGACCTGCAAGCGTCGCTTCACGACCTACGAGCGGGTCGAAGAGCTGAACCCGCTGGTGGTGAAGAAGGACGGTCGGCGCGAGGGCTTCGATCGCGACAAGCTGCTCGCGGGCCTGAAGAAGGCCTGTGAGAAGCGCCCCGTGTCGGCCGACCAGCTCGAGCAGTTGGTCACCGGCATCGAGCGCCGGCTGCAGGAGATGGGCGAGAAGGAAGTGCCCTCGACCACCATCGGGACCATCGTGATGGAGCGGCTGCCGGCCCTCGACGAGGTGGCCTACGTGCGCTTCGCCTCGGTGTACCGGAGCTTCCGCGACATCGCGGAGTTCATGGACGAGCTGAAGGACATCATCCAGGGCCAGGCGAAGAAGGCCGGTGAGCTGAAGAAGGGCAAAGGTTGAACGACGAAGCCGCCATGTCGCTCGCGCTCGCCGAGGCCGTGAAGGCCCTCGGGCGCACCCACCCCAACCCGGCCGTCGGCGCGGTGGTGGTCAAGGCCGGGCGGGTGATCGCCGTCGGCCACACCTCGCCCGTCGGGGGCCCGCACGCCGAGGCCAACGCGCTCCAGCGGGCCGGCGCGAAGGCGAAGGGCGCGACGCTCTACTCGACCCTCGAGCCGTGCAACCACCACGGGCGCACGCCGCCGTGCACCGAGGCGATCATCGCCGCGGGCATCAAGCGCGTGGTCTACGCCTCCACCGACCCCAACCCGGTGGTCGACGGCAAGGGCGCCAGGCGGCTCCAGGAGGCGGGCCTCGAGGTCACGGGCCAGGTGCTGCAGGTCGCCGCCGAGGCGCTCAACCGGCCCTTCTTCAAGGCGATGCGGCACGCGCTGCCGTGGGTGACGGCCAAGGCGGGCCTGACGCTCGACGGCCAGCTGGCGACCTCCACCGGCAAGTCGAAGTGGATCACCTCCGAAGAGTCACGGCGCGCGGCGCACCAGCTGCGGGACATGGTCGACGCGATCGTCGTCGGCGCCTCGACGGTGGAGATCGACGACCCCGTGCTGACGACGCGGCTGCCCAGCGGCGGGCGCAACGCGCTGCGCGTGGTGCTCGACCCGTTCCTGCGCACCAGCCCGCGCGCGAAGATCTACGACACCTCGGCCGCGCGCACGGTGGTGGCCACGCTGGAGCCCGAGGGCTCGAAGCGCGCCCAACTGTTCACCCGGCGGGGCGTGGAGATCTGGCAGATGCCGGGCGGCAAGGGAAAGCTGCGGCTCGAGGCCCTGCTGGCGCGGCTGGTCAAGGCGGGCGTGCTGCACGTGCTGGTCGAGGGCGGCGCGAGCGTGCACGGCGCGTTCCTCGAGGCCGGGCTGGTCGACGAGCTGGTGCTGTTCATGGCGCCCAAGCTGTTCGGCAAGGGCGGGCTCACCTGGTCGGGCGCCCTGGGGGTGAAGGACCCCGCCAAGGCGCTGTGCTTCGAGTCGCTCGACGCCGTGCGCGTGGGGCCCGACCTGATGATCACGGCGCGAGCAGCGTCGACCCCAGGAGCATCGTCGCGACGGTGAAGTAGATGATGATGCCCGTCACGTCGACGAGCGTGGCCACGAAGGGCGCCGAGGCGGTGGCAGGGTCGAAGCCCAGCCGCCGCAGCAGGAACGGCAGCATCGAGCCGGTCACCGAGCCGAAGAGCACCACGCCCATCAGGCTGATGCCCACGGTCAAGGCCACGAGCAGGTAGTGCTCGCCGTACGAGGTGTGGATCACGCCGGTGGTGTGCAGCCCTTCCCACGCGAGGATGCGCACGATGCCGATGGTGCCCAGCAGCAGCCCGAGCATGGTGCCGCTGCGCAGCTCCCGCACCAGCACCCGCCACCAGTCCTTCACGTCGATCTCCCGCACCGCCAGCGCGCGGATGATGATCGAGGTGGCCTGGCTGCCGGAGTTGCCGCCCGACGAGATGATCAGCGGCACGAAGAGTGCGAGCACCACGGCCCGCTCGATGGCCCCCTCGAAGTGGGTCATGGCGGTGGTGGTCAACATCTCGCCCACCAGGAGCACCGAGAGCCAGCCGCCGCGCTTGCGCAGCATCTCCCAGGCGCCGATCTCCATGTAAGGGGCGTCGAGGGCTTCCATGCCGCCCATCTTCTGGATGTCTTCGGTGGCCTGCTCTTCGGCCACGTCGAGCACGTCGTCGGCGGTGATGATGCCCACCATGGCGCCGCGGGAGTCGGTCACCGGGAGCGCGACCCGGTCGTACTTCTCGAAGGTCGAGATGATCTCGTCCTTCTGGGCGGTGGCGGGGATGGCCACCAGGGCGCGCGTGGGCAGGTCGCGCACCAGGGCGTCGGGCTCGGCCATCACCAGCTCGGCCAGGCGCAGGTCGCCCAGCAGCACGCGCTTCTCGTCGAGAATGTAGAGGCTGTTGAGGGTCTCGCGGCCCTTGCCGTGCTTGCGCACCGAGTCGAGGGCCTCGCGCGCGGTCATGCCCGGCTTGAGCGCGTGGTACTCCGGGGTCATGTGGCGGCCGGCGGAGTTCTCGGCGTAGCCCAGCAGCTCGCGGGCCACCTTCAGCTCTTCGGCCGAGAGCTGCTCCAGGGCCCGGTTGGTCACCTCGGCGGGCAGCTCCTCGAAGAGGCGCGTGCGGTCGTCGGGGGCCATCTCGTTGAGCACGTTCTTGAGCTGTTCGCTCCCGAGCGTCTGGACGATTTCGGTCTGCTGGTCGAGCGGCAGGTACTCGAAGGCCACGCCCGCGGAGTCGCGGGGCAGGATGCGGAAGATGACGCCCGAGTCGGCGGCGGGGAGATCTTCGAGGATCTCGGCGATGTCGGCGGGGTCGACCTCCTCGAAGGCGATCCGCAGGGACTCCCAGTCCTTCTTGCGGATCAGCTCTTCGTACTCGGGCTTCAGCAGATGACCGAGCACGGGAGCCTCCGATGACCGGTCTTCAGAGGAACTTCTTGAGGCTGTCTTCGAGCTTCGACTTGGGCATCGCCCCCACGAGCTGCTCGACCACCTTGCCGCCCTTGAAGATGAGGAGCGTGGGAATGGAGCGGATCCCGTACTGCTGGGCGATCTGCTGGTTGTCGTCGACGTCGACCTTGGCGATCTTCACCTGTCCCTTGTACTGGGTCGCCAGCTCTTCGAGCGCGGGGGCGATGGCCTTACAGGGGGCGCACCAGGTGGCCCAGAAGTCCACGAGCACGGGGGTGGGCGAGTCGATGACTTCGCTCTTGAAGGTTGCGTCGAGGACGGTCACGGTGTCTTTGCTCATGGGGTTGGGATTTAATACCCAAGACCGCACTACGCAGGGCAGTGAAAAAGAGGAACGCACGTGAAGCTCTTTCTGCCGCACAAGACGCTGGAGGACTGGTCGGTGGCCGAGAAGGCCGATCTCCTCGACGGCAAGCTCGTCGTCTCCGAGGGGAAGACCTCCCACCCCGTCGCGCCCGCGGTTCACTTCCAGAAGCTGCTTTCGGGTGAAGACGTGCAGGGGCTGCTGGGCCGGGTGAAGACCAGCGCCCAGTTGGCCGACCTGAAAGCCGAGCACTTCGCCGATTCGTGCATCGTGGGCGAGACGGCCTACGAGGTGGTCGAGGGCTACGTCACCGAGGTGATCGCCACCGCGCCCACCAAGGCCGAGGCCAAGAAGAAGTCGGCGTCGCCCGAGGCCGATCTCCTCGCGGCCTTCATTCTCGACAAGCTCTAGCCGTGGCCCAGGTGCTGCTGCTCACGCCGCCTGACCAGGCGCGCGATCTCGCGTTTCTCCTCGAAGAAGAGGGCCACGAGCCCTGCTTCCTGCCGGTGGTCCCGGTCGCCCCGGAGCTCCCCCTGGGGCTGCGCGCGGTCGCCGAGCAGCTGCAGCGGCTGACGTGGATCATCGCCATCGGCCGGGCCCCGGTGCGGGCGTTTCTCGAGGCGGTGAACGGCGCCGGCACGCGGAACCGGCTGCGCAAGGTGCAGTGGCTGGCCTCCGACGCGGCGACGGCCCGGGTCATCGGGCGGCAGGGCGGGGTGGTGCGCGTGCCGGGCGACGGCAAGTGGACCTCGGCGCTCTCCGGGCTGCTGACCGCCGACGACGAGGTGCTGGTGCTCCACGAGGGCGAGGTGCCGGAGATCCTCGTGGAGTCGCTCGACGCTGCGGGCCTGCACTTCTCGCTGGTGGAGATCCTCACCCGGGCGCCCGCGGTCGACGCGGCCCTGGCGAACGAGGCCCGGGTGGTGATCGTTCATTCGGCGGCGGCCGGTGAGGCCTGGGCCGAGCTGACGCGGGGCGCGCCGGTGCAGCACCCGCCCAGTGAATCGTGCTGTGGGCCCAACGAGCAGCACGCGCCGCTGGCTGGGCCGGTGCTCGCCGTGCCCCTGGGGCTGCGCGTGGTGGCCAGCAGCCCCGCGGCCGCCGAGGCGCTGCAGTCGCTGGGTGTGGAGGTGTACGCGACGGCGCGCGGTACTTCGGCCGACGCCGTGGTCGATGCCGCGCTCGAGGCGCTGACGGGCTAGGCTCCAGGTCCGTATGCGACCCATTCGTCTGCTCGCGGGGCTCCTCGCCCTGCCCACCGTCGCCATCGCGACGACCCTGCTGCCCCACACCTTGTTGCAGCGCGCGGAGCAGGCCGACCGCGTGGCCCTCGTGCAGGTGCTCTCGCAGCGCGTCGAGGAGACGCCGGGGGCGCAGTTCCCGATCAAGACGTACACCACGGTCGCGGTGGGCACGAACCTGCGCGGCACGGGCCCCGCCGAGCTCACCATCGTTCAGATCGGCGGCACGGTGGGCGCGACGTCGATGGAGATCCCCGGGGACGCGAAGTTCTACCTGGGCGAGACGGCGGTGGTGTTCTTGCGCTGCCGCCTGGCCGTCGATCGCTGCCACCTCGTGGCCATGGGCGCGGGCAAGCTCGAGGTCGCGGGCGAAGACGTGCTGGTGCAGGACCTGAAGACCGGCAAGTGGGGGCGCCGCACGCTGACGCAGTTGGTGGGCGAGCTGGCCATGCCGGCGGGGGCGGCCCGATGAAGCAGCTCTGGGTGCTGGCCCTGTGCTTCGGTTCGCTCTCCGCGCGGGCCGACGACTACCTGCCGTTCAAGATGCTCAGCAACGCCGCGCAGCCCTTCCCCTTCTACGTCGACTCGCGCAGCAACCGCCCCGCGGGCGTCGACTACACGGTGATGCAGAACACCGTCGAGCGCGCCTGGGCGAGCTGGAACGCGGTGCAGTGCGCGACGGTGAAGACCCGCTCGCTGGGGCCCTCGGGGGGCGCGGTGCCCAACCCGGTCTCGACCATCGACTCGGCCTCGGTGGCGCCGATCTGGATGCTGACCAACGACGCCGACGCCAAGGAACTCTTTGGGTACGCGGGCTTCATCGTGGGCATCACCATGCCCCGCGCCTACGCCGGGGTGCTCCAGACGTGTGACACCTACTTCAACGCCTTCAACACCCAGTGGTCGACCGACCCGGTGACCCCGGCCGACACCATGGATCTCGAGACCGTGGCGCTCCACGAGGCCGGGCACTGCCTGGGCCTGGGGCACTTCGTTCCCTACGACGCGGTGATGGACCAGGTGGTGAGCCCCGGGGAGTCGGTCCGCGTGCTGACCCCCACCGACGTGACCATGCTCTGCAACCGCTACCCGTTGCCGGGCGCGAGCGGGGCGGCCTGCCTGGGGGACGGCGGCTGCCTGACGGGCACCGACAAGTGCCTGCTGCAGCCCACCACCGGGGGCCTGACGCTCAAGCTGTGCACCGCCGGCTGCGCGGTGAACACCAACGCCAACTGCGACGTGCCGTTCACCTGCCAGTCGTCCATGGCCTTCGCGGGCTACACCGGGGCCTGCCTGCTCCCGGGCAGCGCGGTGACCGAGGTGGGCAAGGCCTGCGTGCAGAACGCCGACTGCAACAACTCCTTCGCGCGCTGTCGCCCCCCGGAGCCGGCGGCCAACGGGAACACCGCCTGGGTCGACGGCTATTGTACCCAGTCGTGCGAGGTCGGTGACCCGGCGTGCCCGGCGGGCTCGACCTGCGTGCCGCTCGACACCGGCCTGCGGTGCGCGCAGAGCTGCCGCGTGGGCTTCGCCGACTGTCGCGCCCAGTATGCCTGCGCGCCGATCGACGCCGTCGGCACCACCGGCGTGTGCATTCCCCGCTGCTATGCCGACACCGACTGCGCCAACACCGCGGCCCAGGGCTGCCGCACCTGCGATGGCCTGTGCGTGGATCGCCAGAGCATCGGGGCGCAGATCGGCGACGGCTGCACGCGAGACGCCGACTGCGGGTTGGGGCAGAGCTGCCGCGCCACCGACTCCACGAGCACGGTGAAGCAGTGCACCCAGAGCTGTGGCCGTGGCTGCGGCATGTGCCCGGCCGGGTCGATCTGCACGCCCGGCACGCGCGGCGAGCTGTTCTGCCTGCGCGAGTGCACCGGGCCCCTGACCTGTCCCGCCGGGCTGCGCTGCGCCGACACCGCGGTGGGCAAGGGCTGCCAGCCGGGGTGCACCGGCGACAACAACTGTCCCGTGGGCCAGTACTGCACGCTGGGCGAGTGCTACGCGCCGGAGACCGACGCCGGCTGCGGCTCGCTGTGCAACCTACCCGACGCGGGCAAGCCGGTGATCGTGATCCCGAAGGACGCAGGCACGGGTTCGGGTGGCAGCGGTGGCTGTGGCTGCACCAGCGTCGACCCGGCGCTCGGCCTCGCGGCGCTGGGGCTGTTGAGCGTGCTGCGCCGGCGCCGCGCCTGGCGGGGGCCGTGAGCGACCCCAGGCGCGCGCAGGACTTCTCGCTGCCGTGGCTGCTGGAGGTGCTGGTCTCCGGGCGGGCGATGAGCGCGCAGCAGGCCTCCGACGTGGGCGGCAAGGAATCGCTGGTGCGGGCGCGGGTGGTGAAGGCCTCGGGCAACGATCGCTACGCGGTGTCCCCGGTGGAGATCGTCGCCGGGTTCATGTTGCAGCGCGCCGATCGCCCGGCCGAGCTCCTCGACCAGGACCGCATCACCGAGCTGGCGGCGCAGGCCGCGGGGGTGGGCTACCGGAAGATCGACCCGCTCAAGCTCGACATGAACCTCGCGGCCAAGACGGTCTCGAAGCCCTACGCGCAGAAGCACTGCATTCTCGCGCTCGAGGGCGCCAGCAGCCCCGGCGTGCCGTTGATCATCGCCGTCGCCAACCCCTTCGACCGCGAGCTCTTCGAGAACCTCGAGCGGCTGGCGGGCACGCCCATCGTGCCGGTGCTCTCGGCGAAGGCCGACATCCTCAAGGGCATCGCCGACGTCTACGGCTTCAAGCGCACCCTGGCCGCGGCCGCGGTGGAGCACGCCGACTCGACCCAGGGCATCACCAACTTCGAGCAGCTGGTCTCGCTGTCGTCGGGGCGCGAGCTCGACGCGGGGGATCGCCCGGTCATCCAGGCCGTCGACTACCTGCTGCGCTACGCCTTCGACAACCGGGCCAGCGACGTGCATCTCGAGCCCAAGCGCGACGCATCGGTGGTGCGGCTGCGCATCGACGGCGTGCTGCACAAGGTCTACTCGCTGCCGGCGCTGCTCCACGGGCCCATCGTGGCGCGCGTGAAGACCATCTCGCGGCTGGACATTTCCGAGAAGCGCAAGCCGCAAGACGGGCGCATCAAGGTCGAACGCGAGGGCCGGGAGATCGAGATCCGCGTCTCCACGCTGCCCACGGCCTTCGGCGAGAAGGTGGTCTTGCGCATCTTCGATCCCGAGAGCCTGGTGGTCGACGTCGCGCAGCTGGGCTTCGAGCCGGCCGAGAAGCACGTCTTCGAGTCGTGGATCGGAGAGCCCCACGGGCTCATCCTGGTCACCGGCCCTACCGGCAGCGGCAAGACCACCACGCTCTACTCGGCGCTCAAGGCGCTCGCCGGCCCGGACGTGAACGTCACCACCATCGAGGACCCCATCGAGATGGTGTGGGACGCCTTCAACCAGGTGCAGGTGCAGCCCAAGCTGGGGCTCGACTTCGCCAACGCGCTTCGCCACATCCTGCGGCAGGACCCGGACATCATCATGGTGGGCGAGATCCGTGACGCGGAGACGGCCGAGAACGCCGTGCAGTCGGCGCTCACCGGCCACCTCGTGCTCTCGACCCTGCACACCAACGACGCGCTGGGGGCCATCAGCCGCCTCGAGGATCTCCAGGTGCCCTCGTTCCTGCTCAGCTCGGCGTTGCTGGGGGTGATGGCCCAGCGGCTGGTTCGCAAGGTGTGCGCCAAGTGTTCGCAGCCAGTGACCCTCGACGCCGCGCAGTTCGCGGCCCTGGGTGCCCCCATTCCCCCTGTCCCGGGAGGGCCTCGCTTCGCCAAGGGCCTGGGGTGCGTGAAGTGCCGTGGCACGGGGTACTTCGGCCGCACCGCGGTCTTCGAGATCCTCTCGGCCACCAAGGAGCTCAAGCAGGGCATCGCCCGCAAGGCGGCCCCCGAGCAGCTCGCGGAGATCGCCCGGAAAGAGGGTCTGCAGACACTTCGAGAGGCCGCGGTGCGCAAGCTGGCCTTCGGAGAAACGACCTTCGAAGAAGTGCTGCGCATGACGACCTCGGCCTGACCCATCTGGTAGGGTGGGCGGCAATGAAGATCCAGCGAAGTCAGGCGCAGGGCGTCGCTTCACCGCAGTCCTCGCAGACGAAGACGCCTTCAGGAGCACCGGCCGCCCCCTCGACGTCGAAGGCGTGGGCCGCGAAGGGCGCCGCCCCGGCGACGCGCGCCAGCACCCCGGTCGCCCCGGGGGCCCCCACGGCCAGCGCGGTACCCAGGGCGGGCGTGCGCAGCGCGGTGTTCGAGGCCCAGCTCGATCGCGAGACCAGCTCGCGCAGCCTCGCCGGCAACAAGGTCCAGATGCTGTTCGACGGCGTCAACTCGTTCGCCGAGCGCAACAAGATGATCGACGGCGCGAAGGAGTCCATCTGCTTCCAGACCTTCATCTTCAACAGCGATGACACCGGCTGGGAGCTCGCCCACAAGCTCTCGGCGAAGGCCAAGGAGGGCGTGCAGGTGCGCGTCATCTACGACGCGGTGGGCAGCGGCCGCGCCGACCCCAAGATGTTCGAGATGATGAAGAAGGCGGGCGTCGACGTGCAGCCCTACGGCGAGAAGTACAAGGTGTGGGACGCCAACGATCGCTGGCACGAGAAGCACCTCATCGTCGACGGGCGCGCGTCGGTGCAGGGCGGCATGAACGTGGCCAACGAGTACGCCTTCGGTGGCTCGGGCAAGCAGGTCTTCTCGCGCGGGGCCCAGGGCAGCGAGGCCTGGCGCGACGCCGACATGAAGCTCGAGGGCCCCGCGGTGGCCGACACGATGAAGGCCTTCGTGCGCAACTGGGAAGAGCTCACCGGCAAGATGAGCGACGGCGACCGCCAGAAGCTCTTCCCCAAGCTGACCGAGGTGACCGGCGGCGCGTCGTCGGTGCGCGTGGTGCAGTCGAACCCCGAGGTGAAGGGCCTCGTCGGCACCAACGACAAGCTCTACCTGCGCGCCATCGAGAACGCGACGAAGAGCATCACCATCGAGAACGCGTACTTCCTGCCGCCCCCGGAGATCCGCAAGGCGCTGACCGCCGCTGCCCAGCGGGGCGTGGAGGTCAAGGTGATGACCAACAGCCGCGCGTCGAACGACATGGGCTTCGTGTCTGACGCGGCGCGGTACTTCTACGACGACATGATGAAGGCCGGCGTGCAGATCTTCGAGAAGCAGGGCGGCACGCTGCACGCGAAGACGGCCACCTTCGACGGGCAGTTCAGCGTCGTCGGCTCGGTCAACATGAACGGCCGCTCGAAGAACCAGGACGCCGAGGTCGCGCTGGCGGTGCAGGACGACTCCACGGCGAAGGCCCTCGAGCAGCGCTTCGCCTCGGGGCTCAAGCAGACCGTGCCGGTGGCCATGGCCGACCTGAACAAGGAGTCGTTCACCACGAACCTCAAGCAGTGGGCGCTGTCGACCTTCGCGTGGACCTTCTGATCATGGCCACCATCGACGCCGTGCTCGCCGAGGCGAGGAAGAAGGAGCAGGCGGGGGATCTCGCCGGCGCCGTGGGCGTGCTCGACCAGGCCCCGGAGACCGAGCGCACCGGCGCCTGGCACTACGCGCGGGGCGCGATGGCGGTGCGGGCCGGCAAGCTCGACGAGGCCGTCGCGGCCCTCGAGAAGGCCGTGCAGCGCGAGCCGGAGATCGCCGAGTACCGCTCGAACCTGGGGGCGGCGCTCCTGGAGAAGCTCAAGGCCGGCGACGCCTCGGTCGGCCAGCGGGCCCTCGAGCAGCTCGAGCTCGCGGTGCAGTGGGGCGCGAGCCTGCCCGACGTCTACGCGAACCTCTCGTTCGCGCGGCTGGCGGCCGGTGACGCGAAGGGCGCCCTGGCCGCGGCGGACGTGGGGTGCCGGAACGACGAGAAGCACGTGCCCTCGCTCTTCAACCGGGCCGCGGCGCTCCACGCGCTCAACCAGCTGGTGCCGTGCCTGAGCACGCTGGACACGATCTTGAAGCTCGCCCCGGGTTTCGCGCCCGCGGTGCAGAGCCGGGCCAGCACGCTCCACAAGATGGGCCGGGCGTGAAGCGGTCGCTGCTGCTGGCGGCGCTCCTCTTCGTGGGGTGCCCCAAGGACGGCGACGGCGTCGACCCGAAGGTGAAGGCCGACGGTCACTACCTCGCCGGCCAGTCGGCGTTCCTGAAGGGTGACTTCGCGGCGGCGCACCTGTCGTTCGCCGAGGTGAAGAAGTTCAACCCGGCCGACCCGCGCCTGCCCGCGGCCGAGGGAGAGGTCTTCCTCGCCGAGGTGAAGATCCCCGAGGCCATCGAGGCCTTCGAGGCCGCCACCAAGCTCGACGGCAAGCGCGGCACGACCTGGAGCCGCCTCGGCTACCTGTATTCGATCAAGGGTGAGAAGGAGAAGGCCCGGGCCGCGCTGGACAAGGCGCTCGCCGCGAACCCGAAGGACTTCAACGCGCTCGACACGCTGGCGGACCTGCAGCTGGGCGAGGGCAAGCTCGACGAGGCCATCAAGAGCCTGGTGTCGGCCAGCCAGTTCGCCATCGACGGGTCGGACTTCGCGCTGCGCGCGGCGGCCGAGCTCGACAAGGCGAAGCGCGGTGACGAGGCGCTGGCGCTGCTCGAGACCGCGGTGAAGAACGGGGTCAAGGGCGCGGCGCTCTCGAACGACCTGGGCGATCGCTACGTCGCCGCGCAGCGCCTCGAGGAGGCCGTGGCCGCGTACACCGACGCCGCGAAGGCGAACCCGAAGGACCCGAGCCTCTGGGAGCTGGTAGCCGAGGTGCAGCGCAAGCTGGGCAAGACCGCCGACGCCGAGGCGTCCTTCCGAGCGTCGCTCAAGGTGAAGGATCGGGGCGTGGTGCACGTGGCCCTGGCGCGCATGTGCCAGGCGAGGAAGGACGAGGCCTGCGTGAAGGCCGAGCTCGACCGCGCGCTCGAGACCTCCACCGGCGAGGAGCTGCGCGAGACCATGGAGTTGGGCGAGCTGCTCGCCTCCGTCGGCCGGAAGAAGGATGCCCTGGCGTTGTTCAGGTCGCTGAGCGAGGAGAGCGAGCAGCAGCGCAACGTCGAGCTGCACGTGCGCACCGCCCAGCTGGCGCAGGAGCTCAAGGACGAGGTCACCGTGAAGGCCGCCTGCACCCGCGCGTTGTCGAGCGGGCAGGCCGGCCTGAAGTGCCCGTAGCGCCGCCTCAGGCGGCGATGAGGACCAGCTTCACCACCTCGGGCGGGGCGCCCACGCGCAGCGGCGGCCCCACGAAGCCACAGCCCCGCGAGGTGTAGAGGTACGTGCTGTCGACCTGGCTGAGGCCCGCGTTGCGGTTGCCCCAGATGACGTCGCCCACGAGGTTGCCGGGGAACATCTGGCCCCCGTGCGTGTGCCCCGAGAGCTGGAGCCCGATGTTCTTGAGCGCCGCGCCCTCGATGCCCGTGGGCTGGTGGGCCAGCAGCACCGAGGCCCGGTAGGGGTCGCGGCCGAGGGTGGCCGCCTCGAGGTCGTAGCCGTTGGGGGACCACCGCGCGCCCCAGTCGTCGACGCCGATGAGATCGAAGGAGGCGCCCGGGTCGCCGATGGTGACGGTGCGGTTGCGCAGCACCTCGAAGTCGAGGCCCTCGAGCTCGCGCGCCCAGGTTTCCCAGCCCGAGTAGTAGTCGTGGTTACCGGAGACGAAGTGGGTGCCGAAGCGCGACTGGAGGTTGCGCAGGCGCGCCACGTAGCGGCCGAGCGCGGCCGGCGTGCCGTCGACGAGATCGCCGGTGATGGCCACCAGGTCGGGCTTGGCGGCGTTGGCCGTGGCCACGAGCTGGTCGAGGAACTTCTCCTGGATGATCGCCCCCACGTGGATGTCGCTGAGCTGCACGATGGTGAAGCCGTCGAGGGCCTTCGGGAGCCCCACGAGACGGATGGGCACCTCGGTCACCTCCGGCGGGTTGAAGGCCCGCCACGAGCCGAAGGCCGCGACGGAGCTGCCCACGGTGAGCGCCCCACCCGCGGCGACGCGCGAGAGGAAGAGCCGGCGCTCGGGGTTCTCGGCCACGGGCGCGGGGGGCACGCTGCGCTGCTGCCGGCGGCGCTGCACCCACTTGCCGGCCTCGACCACCATCAGCGCCATCAGGGTGTAGATGAAGATGCCCCAGCCGATGAGCACCACCGTGGTGATCATCGGCGGCGGCATGGTGTCGTGAAACGCGAAGCGCACCGCCGGCACCGAGAGGAGGAGCAGGCCGAGCCCGAAGGCCATCAGCCGGCGTACCCACGGCGAGTGCACCGTGTCGCGCACGGTGCGCCGGTAGACGAACACGTTGGCGCCGGCGAACACGGCGAGGGTCAGCGCTCCGAAGAGGATTCTGGGCAACAACATGGGTCCGCTCCTAACGAGCCGGGAGGTCGGGATCTTCCGAAACGTCGAGCGTGGGGCCCTTCCACCGATCGAAGCGGGTGAGGAGCGCCAGCCCAGGGATCGCCGCCAGGGTGCACAGCACGAAGTAGTTCGACCAGCCCAGGTGCTCGGCCAGCCACCCGGTGGGCGCGCCGGCGACGGTGCGGGTCAGCGCCATCAGGCTCGAGAGCAGCGCGAACTGGGTCGCGGTGAACTTCGGGTTGCACAGGCTCATGAGGAAGGCCGCGTAGGCCGCGGTGCCCATGCCGCTGAAGAAGTTGTCGGCGCAGATGGCGAAGACCATCAGCGCGTAGTTCTTGCCCACCACCGACAGGCCCAGGAACGACAGCGTGGCCACGCCCTGCAGCACGCCGAAGGCCCACAGCGCGCGCTTCATGCCCAGCCTCGGCAAGAGCGCCCCGCCGGCCAGCGTGCCGAGGATCACCGCCGCCAGGCCGCCGCCCTTGTTGACGCCGGCGATGACGGTCTTGGTGAAGCCGAGCTCCTGGAGGAAGGGCGTGGTGAGCGCCAGGGCCATCACCACGTCGAGCTTGTAGAGCACGATGAAGGCGAGGTTCTCCACCGAGCCCTCGCGCTCGAGGAACTCCACGAGGGGGAACACCGCGGCCTCGGACAGGGTGCGCGGCGGCCGGGCGACCGCCTTGGGCTCGTCGGCGAAGACGGTGTAGGCGACGCTCAGCGCCATGGCGCCGGCCATCAGCAGGTACACGGTGCGCCACGGCAGGGCGTCGGCCAGGGCGAGGGCCGCGGCGCCGGAGACGAGCATCGCCGCCCGGTAGCCGATGGTCTGGGCTCCCGCGCCAGCGCCGTACTCGTCGACGGTGAGCGTCTCGGTGCGCCACGCGTCGATGACCACGTCCTGGCTGGCGCTGCCGAAGGCGACGAAGAGCGCGAGCAGGGCGAGGAGGCCCAGGTGCTCCTTCGGGTCGACCAGGCCCATGGCCGCGATGGCCGCCACCAGGAAGAGCTGCCAGGCGAGGATCCACCCGCGGCGGCGCCCGAGGAAGGGCAGCGTGTAGCGGTCGAGCACCGGGGCCCAGAGGAACTTGAGCGAGTAGGGGATGCCCACCAGGGCGAAGGCCCCGATGGTGGTGAGGTCGACCCCGGAGTCCTTCAGCCAGGCCTGCATGGTGCTGGAGGTCAGCGCCAGCGGCAGGCCCGAGGAGAACCCCGAGAGCACCACCATCAACATGCGCCGGCTGGTGAAGAGCCGGAGCACGCTCGACTTCACGGGTGCTTCAGCCACGTCAGGGCTTCTGGAACTTCACGACCTCGACGGGGCTCTGCGCGGGGCGCCGCGAGAGCGCCGCGCCACCCTCACCGATGCGCGTGTGCGCTTCCTTGTGCTGGTGCTCGGGCTGTTCGGAGTTGCCGCGCTTGTACCAGGGGTCCGAGGGGTGCGAGACGGCCGGCCCCTTGAGCAACCGGGGGATGTCGTACACGAAGGCCTGGCGGTTGTACTCGCTGGGCGTGTGCATGTACGTGTCCATGCGGATCGCGTCCTTGGGGCAGGCGTCGACGCACAGGCCGCAGACCACGCAGCGCAGCTCGTCGATCACGAACTGCTTGGGGTACTTCTCGATGACGCGCGACTCGGCCGAGTCGTCGCCCGAGTCGTACTCGCCGGCCTCGATGTAGATGCACTGCGCCGGG
Organism: uncultured Archangium sp.; assembly: GCA_903905455.1. Classification (GTDB taxonomy): domain Bacteria; phylum Myxococcota; class Myxococcia; order Myxococcales; family Myxococcaceae; genus Archangium_A. The sequence goes on along the minus strand of CAIVGN010000129.1, from coordinate 10,488 downwards.
CAGATGGTGGCGCACATGTAACAAGCCACGCAGCGCGGCTTGCCGTCGTCGCGCGGCACGAGGCGGTGCAGGCCGCGGTACCCCTCGGGGTAGTCGACCTTCTCCTCGGGGTAGTTGACGGTGACGACCTTCGAGGGGCCCTTGCGCTCGAGGATGTTGGTGTTGGTGTCGCGCTCGCCGATCAGGTTCTGGAAGAAGAACTTCGCGGTGACCGCGAGGCCCTTGACCAGCTCGGGTACGTAGCTGCGCTCACGGACGTCGACTTCGATGAGCTGCTTCTTCTCGAGCGGTCCGTGGCCGTGATCGCCGTGGTGAGTGAGGTTGGCCATGTGGTTGTCTCAGTGCGTGTTCGCCGGCAGCGCGTGAGCGTCGCCGTGATCGTCGTGGCCACCGTGGCCGTGTCCGCCGCCGTGATCGTCGGCGGCCGCTTCGGCCAGCCGCACCTGCCGCGGGGGGGTGAGCGAGAGGAAGAGGAAGATCCCGATGACCACGAAGCCAAAGAGGGCCAGGTAGCGCAGCGAGGGGTCCCAGAGGATCAAGGCGCCGGTGACGAAGAGGTTGAAGAGGCCCATGGGGAGAAGGATCTTCCACCCGAGGTTCTGCACCTGGTCGTAGCGGAACCGGGGGAACGTCCAGCGGATGAGGAGCTGGAGGAAGATCAGCGCCAGCACCTTGAGCCAGAACACGGTGCCGAACAGCGCGCCCATGAGGATCGGGTAGTCGCGGAGGAACTGCACCTGCTGCAGCGCCTCGTTGCCGAAGGGCAGGTGCCAGGCGCCGAAGAAGATCGTCACCAGCACGCCCGAGAGCACCACCACCTCGACGAACTCGGAGATCATGAACATGCCGAACTGCATGCCCGAGTACTCGAGGAAGTAGCCGACGATCTCCGACTCGCCTTCAGGGCTGTCGAAGGGGGCGCGCTTGGTCTCGGCGAAGGACGCCGCGAAGAAGAGCACGAAGCCCAGGGGCTGGATGAAGATGCCCCACATGGGCAGGCCCACGTCGAGGCTGCCGATGTGCGTCGACCAGAGGTAGGCGGCCTGCGACTCGGCGATGCCGCCCACGCCGCTGAGGCGCACGGTGGAGAACGAGATCATCATCCCCACCAGCGACAGGCCGAGGGCGACCTCGTAGCTGATCATCTGCGAGCTGGCGCGCACGCCACCGAGCAGGGCGAACTTGTTGTTCGACGACCAGCCGGCCAGCGAGGTGCCGTAGACCGCGAGCGAGGCGATGGCGAAGAGGTAGAGCAGGCCGAAGTCGGGGCTGGCCACGGCCATCATCACCCGGTGCCCGAAGATGTCGAGCGTGGGGCCGGCGGGCACGATGGCGAAGAGCGCGAACACCGGGCCGAAGGCCAGCATGGGCGCCAGGTCGAAGAGGAACTTGTTCGCCGCCTTGGGGCGGAAGGCTTCCTTCGACAACATCTTGAGCACGTCGGGCGCGATGTGCGGCAGGCCGAAGAGCGCGTTGTCCTTGAGGCCGGGAATGGGGAGGTGGATGCGGTTGGGCCCCACGCGGTTCTGGATGAGCGCCGACCACTTGCGCTCGGCCATGGTGAGCAGCGTGGAGAGCACCATCACGCCGCCGAGCATCACCACGGCGATGACGCCGATGCCCGACAGCCCGTGGATGCCGAGGTGCTCGATGCCGACGCCCTCGAGGAAGCCGGAGAGGGCGTAGGCCGCCGCCATCAGGCTGAAGAAGCCACCGAGGATGAGGGCGGCGCTGACGAAGAGAAAGCCAATGCGCATGATCAGGTTCCCTGCGGGAGGGTGAGACCGCGGAGGTTGGGCACGCCCTGCTCGCGCCAACCCGGGGGGCGACCATCGGAGCCGGCCGGCATGGTGCTGATGCCCGGGCGCTTCTGGTTCATGGGGGCCTGCTTGTCCCACTCGAAGGCCGCCAGCTCAGGCACCGACGGCGAGAGCTGCTTGAAGAGCTCGCGCGACGAGGTGGCCTTCATCTCGAGGCCCAGGGCGCGGGCGAGATCGACCGCCCACTTCCAGTTCGGCTGCGAGTCGCCCTTGGGCGGGTAGGCCCGGCGGAAGCGCTGCGTGGTGCCGTCACCCTGGGTGAACGAGCCTTCGTCTTCGACGTGCGACGAGGCGGCGAGCACGAGGTGCGCGGCTTCGGTGACCTTCGACTCGGTGGTCGCGGTGACCACGAAGAGCTCGAGCTTCTGCGCCCGGGCCGCGAAGGTCTCGTCGTTCTCGGGCACCTCGGCACCCAGGCCGAAGAGCGCCTTGATGGTGCCGCCGTCGATGCCGCGGGTGAGCTCGCCGAAGGCCTTCAGCTCGAGCCCGAAGGCGCGGGTGATGGCCTCGAGGCCCTTGCGGTTGGGGTTCTTGTCCGCGGTGATGAGGAAGTTGTCGGCCTGGCCGTCGGGGCGACCCGAGGCGTAGACCACCTTCACCTTGAGCACGTCGCGGGCGAAGGCGAGGCCCGCGAGGAGGTCCTCGTTGGAGGCCACGGGCGAGGCCATGAAGGCGACCTTGCCGGTGAACCCCTGGAGCTTCTCCACGGCCTGCTGGAGGGCGTCGGCCCGGGTGATGTCCTTGATCGCGGTGCCGCGACCCGCGCCGCTCTGCAGCACGCGGTGCTTGTTGAGCGTCTTGTACGAGAGCCGGCCCGAATCGCACATCCAGCTCTTGTTGATGGCGTCGTTCTCACGGGGGCGGAAGCGGTACGTGTCCTGGCCCATGAAGTCTGCGTACACGTTGCAGCCGCGCGAGCAGCCGGTGCACACCGAGGGCGCCGCCGAGAGGAACCACGCGCGGGCGCGGAACCGGAAGTCGGTGTTGAGCAGCGCGCCGACCGGGCAGATGTCCACGATGTTGCCCGAGTAGTTCGACTCGAGCTTGGTCAGCGACGGGTCGAGGTCGACGACCTCGTGCGAGCCGCGGCCGAAGATGCCCAGCTGCGGCGCCTTGGCGACTTCCTTCATGAAGCGCACGCAGCGGGTGCAGAGGATGCAGCGCTCCTGGTCGATCACCACCAGGTCGTTGAGCTTCTTGCGCTTGTGGCGCATCACCTTCGCGCCCTCGAGCCGCGAGGGCTCGAAGTCGTACTTCATGTAGTAGTCCTGCAGCTTGCACTCGCCGGCCTGGTCGCAGATCGAGCAGTCGACGGGGTGGTTGAGGAGCAGGAACTCCATCACCATCTTCTGCTGCGCGCGCACCTTGTCGGTGTCGGTCTTGATGCTCACGCCCTCGCCGATGCCCGTCTGGCAGGCCGGCACCAGCTTGCCCGGAGGCGCGGCCGAAGACTCGACCATGCACATGCGGCAGTTGGCGGCCACGGTGAGGCGCGGGTGGTAGCAGTAGTACGGGATGTCCACGCCCACCGACTTGGCGGCGTCGATCATGTTCGTGCCCGGCTTGGCGACGACTTCCTTGCCGTCGACCGTGAAGGTCACCATGCCCGGGTTCTTGGGGGGCGGAGGGGCCGGGGGACCAGCCGGCGGGGGGGGCTTCGGGGCCTCGACCTTCTTCTCGTCGCTCACTGCTCGACCTCGCCACCGATCATGTTGATCGTGTCAAAGGTGGGAATCAGGTCGGCCAGCATGCGCCCTTCGCACATGCGACCCAGCCCGCTCAAAATCTGGAAGCCCGGCGCGCGCACGTGGATCTTGTACGGGCGGCCGGAGCCGTCGCTGCGCAGGTACCAGCCCAGCTCGCCGTTGGGCGACTCGGTCGCGTGGTACGCCTCGCCGGGGGGGACGGGCACGCCTTCCATCACCAGCTTGAAGTGCGCGATCACGCCTTCGATGGAGTTGTAGACGTTTTCCTTGGGCGGCAGCGCGATGCGCCAGTCGTCGACCATCACCGGGCCCTGCGGCATCTGCGCGATGGCCTGGCGGATCATCTTCATGGACTGGGCGATCTCCAGCACGCGCAGGTAGTAGCGATCGTAGTTGTCGCCGTTGACGCCGACGGGCACTTCGAAGTCGAGCTTGTCGTAGACCCAGTACGGCTTGGCCTTGCGCACGTCGTAGCTGACGCCGCAGGCGCGCAGGCAGGGGCCGGTGAAGCCGAAGTCGAGCGCGTCTTCCTTCGTGATGATGCCGGTGCCGCGGGTGCGGTCGGTGAAGATGCGGTTGCGGGTCATCAGGCCTTCGACCTCGCCCGCGAGCTCCTCGATCTTGATGAGGCTCTTGAGGACCTTGTCCGTCCAGCCCTCGGGCACGTCGCGGTTCAAGCCGCCGATGCGCCCGTAGCTGGTGGTCAGGCGGGCGCCGCTCAGCTCGGTGACCCGGTCGATGATCAGCTCGCGGGCCTCGATGGCGTAGAGGAAGGCGCCGAAGCCGCCCAGCTCCAGCGACAGCGCGCCGGCGGTGGTGAGGTGGCTGGCGATGCGGTGCAGCTCGGAGCCGATCACTCGAATGTACTGCGCGCGCTCGGGGATCACGACGCCCATCAGGTTCTCGACGGCCGCGAGGTACCCGAAGTTGTTCTGCAGCGAGGCCACGTAGTCGAGGCGGTCCGTGTACGGGAGCACCTGCGTCCACGTCACGTTCTCGCAGCTCTTCTGGAAGCCGCGGTGGAGGAACCCGATCTCGGTGTCCATCTTCACGATGGTCTCACCGTCGAGCTCAATCTTCAGGCGCACCGTGCCGTGCGTCGCGGGGTGCGAAGGCCCGAGATTGACCACCATGTTTCGCGTCTGGAGATGCGACTCGAGCTCGTCTTCGCTCGGCGTCGGATCGTATTCGTCACCGGCAGCAGCCATGTGAATTCCTCGAAGTGAAGCCTTGAAAGGGGAGGGCGATCAGTCCTGCACGCCGTTGGTGCCAGGACCGCGGAAGATGTCCTTGATGGGGCGCTCGGGGATCAGGTTCTGCCGCCCGCGCAACGGGTAGTCCTTGCGCAGCGGGTGACCGACGAACTCTTCGTACATGAGCACGCGGCGCTTGAGGCCGCCGTCGAAGGTCACGCCGTAGAAGTCCCACACGAAGCGCTCGCCCCACTCGGCGCCCTGGTAGACCTTCATGATCGACGGGATCTGCTGGTCTTCGTTGACGCGCACCTTGAGGCGCAGCTGCTCGTTCCGCTCGATGTTGCGCAGGAAGTAGAGCACCTCGAAGCGAGGGTCTTGCTCGTGCGGTTCGAGGTGGAGCCGGTCGACGGCGTCCATCGAGATGAAGAGGCGGAACCCCAGCCGGTCTTTGACGAGCTTCGCCACTTCGACGATGTGCTCGCGGGCGATGACGGCCCACGCATCGCCTGCGCGATCGGTGTACCGCTCGACGATGGCCTGGGGGATCTGCGCCTGGATTTGATCGAGCGCGAAAGTGCTCACGGTGGAGTCCCTGGAAGAGAAAGAAGCGCGGTTCTTCTAGGGACCGCACTTCACAGAGTCAACGTGATTTTCCGAGGTCTTTTGCAGGCTTACGCCACTCACTGCACGCCGACGACCTCGCCGGCTTCGGTGAGGTCGAGGTTGTAAGCGGCCGGAACCTTTGGGAGCCCGGGCATGGTGAGGATCTCCCCGGACAGCGCCAGGAGGAAACCGGCTCCTGCCGAGGCCCGCACGTGCCGCACGGTGATGGTGAAGTCGCTGGGCGCGCCGGCCTTCGTGGGGTCGTCGGACAGCGAGAGGTGCGTCTTGGCGATGCACACCGGCAAGTCGCCCAGGCCCCACGAGCGCAGCCGCTCGATGTCCTTCTGGGCCGAATGCGCGAGCTCGGCGCCCTTCGCGCCGTAGACCTTCTTCGCGACCTGGCTGACCTTGCTCTCGAACGAGTCGGTGAGCTCGTAGCTGAAGCGCGGCGTGGAGATGGGCTTCTTGATCGCCTCCTCGACGAGCGCGGCGATGGCCTCGCTGCCCACGCCACCCTGGAGGTAGCCGCTGTTGCGCGCCACCCCGACGTGCTCGGTGCGGGCGAGGGTCTCCACGAGCTTGAGCTCCTCCTCGGTGTCCTGGGCGAAGACGTTGAGCGAGAGCACCGGCTCGAGGCCGAAGCCGCGAATGGCCGCGATGTGCCGCTTCACGTTGGCGAAGCCGCGCTCGATGGACGCGAGGCCGGCCTCGTCGCCGCCGTGGGCCCGCATGGCGCGCGCGGTGACCACCAGCACCACCGCCGACGGCCAGAGGCCCGACATGCGGCACTTCAGGTCGAGGAACTTCTCGCCGCCGAGATCGAAGGCAAAGCCCGCCTCGGTGACCACCACGTCGGCCAGGGCGAGCGCGGAGCGGGTGGCCATCACCGAGTTGCAGCCGTGGGCGATGTTGGCGAAGGGACCGCCGTGCACCAGCGCCGGCACGCCCTCGTTGGTCTGCGCGAGGTTGGGCAACAGCGCGTCGCCCAGCAGCGCGGCCATGGCGCCCGCGGCGTTGAGGTCGCCCGCGGTGATCGGCTTGTGGTCCTTGTCGGTGCCGACGATGAGGCGGCCCAGGCGCGCCTTGAGATCCTTGACGCCGTCCGACAGGCACAGCGTGGCCATCACCTCGGAGGCCGCGGTGATGTCGAAGCCGTCTTCGCGGGGCACGCCGTTGGCCGATCCGCCCAGGCCGATCACCGTGCTGCGCAAGAAGCGATCGTTCATGTCGATGCAGCGCTTCCAGGTGACCGACTTGAAGCGGCGCTGGTCGAAGTTGATGGCGTTGTCGACGAGCGCGGCGAGCAGGTTGTTGGCCGCGGTGATGGCGTGGAGATCGCCGGTACAGTGGAGGTTGATGCGCGCGCTGGGCTCGAGCACGGCCTGGCCGCCGCCGGTGCCGCCGCCCTTGGCGCCGAAGACGGGCCCCAGCGACGGCTCGCGCAGCGCGGCCATGGCGTTGACGCCGCGCCGCGAGAGGCCCTGCACCAGGCCGATGGAGGTGGTGGTCTTGCCCTCGCCGTACTTGGTCGGCGTCATGGCCGTCACCAGCACCAGCTTGCCGCGGGGCCCCTGGGCACGGAGCCGGTTGAGCGTCGGCCACGTCAACTTCGCGAGCGGGCCGTACTGGTGCACGTCGTCGGCGGTGAGGCCGAGCTTCTTCGCCACGTCGAGGATGGGGAGCATGGGCGCACGGAATATCGCCTTGGCGACCCCCCGGTCCACGAATGCAGGCGCGCCAGGATTAGCCCGCCTGCTGCACCACCCCGGGCTTGGGCGCCTTGAGCTCGGCCACCAGCTCGGCCATGGCCGCGGCGAAGGACTGCACCGCGCTGGCCTGGAGGGGGCTCGACTTGAGGCTGAGCTCGATCTCCGCGGCGACGGCGGCGGTGCGCGGCGCGCCGAGGTTGAGCAGCGAGCCCTTGATGCGGTGCAGCGCCTTGCCGATGACCGCGGGGTCGAGGGTCTCGCGGGCCCGCTCGAACTCGGCCCACAGCGCGCCCTGCTCTTCGATGAACGCGGCGATGACCTCGCGGGCGAGATCGTGGTCTCCGCCCAGCCGGGTGACGAGGTCCTTGTAGTTGAACACCAGTTCGCGCGGCACCTCGAACTTCGGCTTGGTGGGCACGCGCTTGAGCGTCGCCTCGATGGCCTCGGCCACCCGGTCGCTGCGAATGGGTTTGACCAGCAGGTCGTTGGCGCCGATCTGCCGGAAGCGCACGTGGTCGCCGACGTTCTCCACGGCGGTGACCACGATGACCGGCAGGCGCTGGTGCTCTCGCGAGGCGCGGATCTTCCGTAGCAGCTCGTCGCCCCCCATCACCGGCATGCCGATGTCGGTCACCACCAGCCCGATGTCGGGGTTGTCTTCGAGCACGGCCCAACCGCGCGCGCCGTCGGACGCCCGGAACGCGATGTGCCCGGCGCGCTGGACGGCCGCGGCAAGCTGGGTGCGTGCGATCACTTCGTCGTCGATGACCAGGACCTTCATGAGTCCTCCCCCGGGACCTTGTTCACGGCAACTCCGAGAACAGCTTGAGCGCGCGCTCCGCGATGCCCGGCAGCGGCAGCACCAGCTCGGCGCCGCCGTTGATGATCGCTTCCTTGGGCATGCCGAAGACCACGCAGGTCGCCTCGTCCTGGGCGATGGTGTGGGCGCCCGCCAGCCGCATCTCGAGCAGGCCCTTGGCCCCGTCGGCGCCCATGCCGGTGAGGATGATGCCGACCGCGTTGCCGGCGGCGTGCTGCGCCACCGACTTGAAGAGCACGTCGACCGAGGGGCGGTGCCGGTTCACGTGCTCGTCCTGGGTGATCTGCACGTGGTAGTTGCCGCCGCGCCGTACCAGCCGCATGTGGTGGTTCCCCGGGGCGATCAACACGTGGCCCGGGAGCACGCGCGCCTCGTCGACGGCCTCGCTCACGCGCACGGCGCACGATTGATCGCAGCGCTTGGCGAACGACGCGGTGAAGGCCTCGGGCATGTGCTGCACCACCACCACGCCGGGGGCGTCGGCGGGGAGCCGCTCGAGGATCTCGCGGATCGCCTCGGTGCCCCCGGTCGACGCGCCGATGGCCAGCACGCGGTGCGTGGTCTTGGCGAGCGCGAGGCTGGGGGCCTGCTCGACGCGCTTGCGCTCGACGCGGCGGTGCAGCTTCGCCTTCGCGGCGATGCGGATCTTCTCGGCGATCTCCGGCACGAGGTCGGCCAGCTTGCGATCGACGCCCATCTCCGGCTTGGCCACGAAGTCCACGGCCCCCGCGTCGAGGGCGTCAAGCGTCACCTCGGCCCCGCGCTTGGTCAGCGACGAGACCATCACCACCGGGGTGGGGCGCTCGCGCATCAGCACCTTGAGGAACGAGACCCCGTCCATGTCGGGCATCTCGACGTCGAGCGTCACCACGTCGGGCGACAGTTCCTCGATCTTGCTCCAGGCCACGGCGGCGTGGGGCGCGGTGCCCACCACCTCGATGCCCGGCTGCAGCGCGAGCTGCTGGGTCAGGACGCGGCGCACCACCGCCGAGTCGTCGACGATGAGCACGCGGATGTTCTTGAGGGGCGCGTTCAATCGAAGAGCTCCAGGTCTCCGCCGGTGTCAGCCAGCGGCGCCTTGCGAGCCATCTTCTCCTCGAGTTGCAGTTCCTTGACCGCGGGCTTCGAGAGGCGCTTGCAGAAGGCCTTGCCCGTCCACGTCTCGAACTTCACGTTGCGCGGGAGGTAGCCGCCCACGTCCAGCGAGGCCACGTGGATCTTCTCTTCCGCGAGGAACTTCTGGATGAAGGCGATGTTGCGCGAGGGCACGCTCTCGTCGTGCTCGCGGGTGTCGATGACGTGACCCCCGCCGAAGACCTTGGCGATGAGTCGGCCGCGGGAACCGCCGGCGCGCTGGATGGCGCCGATGAGCAGTTCCATCGCGTGCACCCCGTAGCGGCCCGGCTCGCCCACGGCCGCGCTGGAGTCGGGCAGCATGTAGTGGTTCATGCCGCCCACCGCGGTCATCGGGTCGAAGAGGCAGACCGCGATGCAGGAGCCGAGGGTCGTGCGCACGATCGCGGGCTCGTTGCTCGCGAATACACCACCGATGTACAGCGTGACGTCTTCGGGTTCGTCGCTCACGGCCGAGTGTCCTTCAGGAAGACCCCACGCCCCGCCGCCCGGAGCCCAGCCCTCGTACCCACCATCGACTCAGCGTGGCCGAGCACCATGATCGCGCCGTCCGCCATGAACGTCGCCAGGCGCGAGACCACCGCCAACTGCGCTTCGGGTGAAAAATAGATGAGGACGTTGCGAATGAAGATGGCGTCGAACTTCGCCTTGGGCGCCCAGTCGGGTTCGATGAGGTTCATGCGCCGGAAGGTGACGAGCGAGCGCAGCGAATCCCGAATGCGCACCTCGCCCGAGCGCGGCCCCACGCCCTTGAGGAAGTACTGCTTGCTCTTCGGGTGCTCCTCGATGACTTCGTATTGGTAGACCGCCCGGGAGCCCTTCTCGAGGCTGGCGTGGTCGATGTCGGTGGCGAGGATGCGCACGTCCCACCGGCCGAGGTCGCTGCCCAGCACGTCGGCGACGGTCATGGCCAGGCACCAGGGCTCTTCGCCGGTGGAAGAGGCCGCGCACCAGATGCGCAGCTTGCGCTGGCCGGCCTTGAGGGCCGGGGCGAGCACGCGATCGCGGAGTTCATCGAAGTGGTGCGCCTCGCGCCAGAAGTGGGTGGTGTGCGTGGTGATGGCGCCGACGAACTGGTCGTACTCGTCGCCGGCGCTGGGCCCTTCGAGCAGCTCGACGTAGTGGGCGAAGGACGACAGTCCGAGGGCCTTGACGCGCCGGCCCAGGCGGGTCTGCACCAGCATGCGCTTCGAGTCGGTCAGCGAGACGCCGGTCTCCCTGAGCACGAGGCCGCGCAGGGCCTGGAACTCACTCGCCCCGAGGGGCGGCAGATCGGTGGAGGGCGTCTCGCTCACGGCTCAGAACTCCTCGAAGTCGGGCTCGCTGCGGTGGTTGCTGGGGCCCTTCCTGGGCGTCGACTTCACGCTGCCGCTGCTGTTGGCGGCGCTGCCCTTGTGCCGGAGGGCGGCGATCTCCGGGGGCACGGGGCCCGGCGCGGCGCGAGGGGCCGTGGCGCGAGGAGCCGAGGGACGAGGGGCGGTGCGGCGCGGCTCAGGCGGT
>CAIVGN010000128.1 GCA_903905455.1 uncultured Archangium sp. | reverse complement strand
CTCAAGGGCATCTTCCAGGCCCAGAAGTCGTACTTCGCCGAGAAGGACTCGTACTCGTCGGCGTTCAACCAGATCGGCTACATCCCGGAGCGTGGTAACCGCTACTCGTACCACCTCGGTTCGACCAACAGCCAGACGCGCGCCGCCGCGACCCTCTCGTCGCCGTCCAGCACCAACGGCTTCAACATCATCAACATCGACTCGTACAAGCTCGGCGGTTCGCTGACCACCGGCGGCGTCGGTTCGACCCCCTCCATCACTCTCGAGCCCGGCGTCCCCACGGCCCCCGCGGCCCCTGGCGTCGTCACCGGCTCCAACGGCGCCTTCGTCGCCATGGCCGCGGGCACGGTCGACAACGACAGCGCCGACGACATCTGGGCGTTGGGTGGCGGCGTGACCCTCACGGTCGCGGCGAGCACCTGCTCGGACTCGCAGAACGGCCCCGGTGGCATCGCGGTCAACACGTACAACGACGTCTCCTGCCCGTAACCCGAGGCTGACCTGGCGGTGCACTGGCAACCAGCGGGCGACGGTGATCGCCAGCCGGGCCGTGTCGTGGTGCGGGGCGTGCACCGCCCGCACCAGCGGCATCACCTGGGGGAGGCTGCGGCCGACGCGGCCGGCGAAGCGCTCGACGTCATGGTCCGTGGCCACGCGCGCCTCGAGCCACGCGCCCACGTCGCCAAACGAGCGGGGGAGGGCATCGACCACGTAGAGGCAGCGCAGCCTCCGCAGCCCGCGCGCCCTGCTCGACGCGCACGCAGCCCTTGACGATGGGCTGGTGCCGCTTCCACAGCGCGCCACCCACCGCCGCGTGCTGCCAGCCGATGGAGAAGTCCACCAAGTGATTGTGCCAGCACCGGCGCGGGCGTCGACGCCTCGAACGCGTTAGTGCTCCCGCGCCCATGGTTCCCCTCTCTGTCCTCGACGTCGTGCCGGTGCGCCGTGACTCGACCGCCGCCATCGCCCTGCAGGAAACGCTCGCCCTGGCGAAGCACGTCGAGCAGCTCGGCTTTCGCCGCTACTGGTTCGCCGAGCACCACGGCATGGGCGGCATCGCCTCGTCGGTGCCCTCGCTGCTCATCGGCCAGGTCGCCGCCGCCACGCGCACCCTGCGGGTGGGCTCGGGAGGCGTGATGTTGCCCAACCACGCGCCGCTCACCGTGGCCGAGACCTTCGGCACCCTCGAGGCCCTCTTCCCCGGGCGCATTGACCTCGGCATCGGCCGCGCGCCGGGCACGGACGGCCGCACCGCGCGCGCCCTGCGGCGCACCGGCGACCTCTCGGCCGAAGACTTCCCCCAGCAGCTCGCGGAGGTCTTCGGTTACCTGCGCGGCGAGCTCCCCATCAAGGCGGTGCCCCAGGGCGCCTCGGAGCTGCCGGTGTGGCTGCTGGGCTCGAGCGACTTCAGCGCGCGGCTCGCCGGCCAACTCGGCCTGCCCTTCGGCTTCGCCCACCACTTCAGCCAGGCCAACACGCTGCCCGCGCTGCAGGCCTACCGCGCGCGCTTCACGCCTTCGAAGGCGTTGGCGCAGCCGTACGCGCTGGTGGCCGCCATGGTCATCGTCGCCGAGACCGACGGCGAGGCGCTGCGGCTCGCGTTGCCCAGCGCGCTGGCGATGCTCCGGCTGCACACGGGCCGCGCGGGGCCGTACCCCACGGTGGAGGACGCCGAGCGCTACGCGTGGACGGACCCCGAGCGCGCCTTCGCCGAAGACTGGATGACGAAGAACGTCATCGGCGGGCCGCGCTCGGTGAAGCGGCAGCTCGCGCAGTTGCTCGAGGAGACGCGCGCCGACGAGCTGATGGTGCTGTGCACGGCCGCGGTGCCCGAGGCGCGGCTGCGCTCGTACACCTTGCTGCGCGAGCTCGCCGACGCGTAGCGCGTTTCGAAAGCCCGCTTGAATCCCGCGCGCGCGGTGCCCACGCTGCGCGCCATGAACATCCGTTTCCCCACCGAGGCCGAAGTCCCCGAAGCGTTCCGGCTGGGCGCGCCCCTCGAGCAGCGCGAGTACCTCGTGGGCGGCCAACTGCTGCGCTGGGACGGCCCGCAGAACGAGGTCGTCTCTCCGGTGCTGATGCAGACGCCCGCGGGCCTCGTACCGAAGGTGCTGGGCAGCACGCCCTTGCTCACCTCGAAAGAATCCCTGGCCGCCCTCGACGCCGCGGTGCGCGCCTGGGACCTGGGCCGCGGGGCCTGGCCGACGATGGGCGTGGCCGCGCGCATCGACCACGTCGAGCGCTTCCTCGTCGCCATGCGCGCCCGCCGGGCCGAGGTGGTGCGCCTGTTGATGTGGGAGATCGGCAAGACCCTCAAGGACGCAGAGAAGGAGTTCGACCGCACCGTCGACTACGTGGTGGAGACCATCTCCGCGCTCAAGGAGGTGGACCGCGACTCGACGAAGCTGCTGCACGAGCAGGGCATCATGGGCCAGGTGCGCCGCGTGCCGCTGGGCGTCGCGCTGTGCATGGGGCCGTACAACTACCCGCTCAACGAGACCTTCAGCACCATGTTCCCCGCGCTGCTCATGGGGAACCCCGTGGTGCTCAAGCCGGCGAAGTTCGGCGTGCTCCTGGTGCAGCCGCTGCTCGAGGCCCTGCGCGACTGCTTCCCCCCGGGGGTGGTGAACGTCATCTACGGCCGCGGCCGCGAGACGGTCGGCGCGCTGATGGAGAGCGGCAAGGTCGACGTGCTGGCCTTCATCGGCACCAGCAAGGCCGCCAGTGACCTGAAGAAGCTCCACCCGCGGCTCCACCGGCTCAAGTCGGTGCTCGGGCTGGACGCGAAGAACCTGGGCCTGGTGATGGCCGACGCCGATCTCGACGAGGCCGTCTCCGAGTGCGTCACCGGGGCGCTCTCGTTCAACGGGCAGCGCTGCACCGCGCTCAAGTTGCTGCTGGTGCACCGCAGCGTCGCCGAGGTCTTCGCCCAGAAGCTCACCGCGGCCGTCTCGAAGCTGCGCGCGGGCATGCCGTGGGAGGCGGGCGTGTCGCTGACGCCGCTGCCGGAGCCGACCAAGACCGCGTACCTCACGGGCCTGGTGGCCGACGCGCAGCAGCACGGCGCCCGGGTGATCAACGAGGGCGGCGGCGAGGTGACCGGCACGCACTTCGCGCCGGCCGTGGTGTACCCGGTCACGCGGGCCATGCGCCTGTGGCACGAGGAGCAGTTCGGCCCCATCGTGCCCATCGGCGTGTTCGACGACGTGCAGGACGCCATCGACGCGGTGGTGGAGTCGCCCTTCGGGCAGCAGCTGTCCATCTTCGGCCGCGACCCGAAGGAGCTGGGCCACCTCATCGACTCGACCGCGCACCAGGTGGGCCGGGTGAACCTCAACACCCAGTGCCAGCGCGGGCCCGACTCGTTCCCCTTCAACGGGCGCAAGGACTCGGCCGAGGGCACCCTGTCCATTGGTGACGCCCTGCGGGTGTTCTCGATCCGCACCCTCATCGCAGCGAAGAACACCGAGGCCAACAAGCGCGCGGTGCGCGACATCCTCACCGGGCGGCTCTCGGCGGTCTTGAGCTCCGACTACCTGTTGTAGGCGAGGCCACGTCTCACCCCGCACCCGGCGCGAGTTCGCGTAGCCTCGCGCCGTGCGCCACCCCGACGCCCTGCGGCCCCTCGCGCTCCTCTGCGCGCTCGCGTTGTCCGTCTCCTGCGCCTCGCCCCCGGCGGTGCCCACGCCCGAGGAGATCTTCGAGCCCGACCCGAACCACGACTTCCAGGCCGTCACCGGCGCGGTGCGCATCGACGCGCTCGACGGCCGCACCGTCTGCTTCACCACCGACGGCAGCGACCCTGCGTACGCCGAGGGCACGTGCACCGGCGGCACCACCGCGGCGCTCCCCGAGGGCAAGGTCGTCACCGTCGCCTGCGCCCCGGGCGACCTCTCGACCCACGCCATCGTCGGGCTGCGCCTCGCCTTCGACTGGCCCGGGCGCAGCGGCCCCACCGTGCAGACCGTGTCGGGGAACTTCGCGCTCGATTGCACGAAGGCCCCGGTGGACGCTGACGGCGACGGCATCGACGACGCGCAGGACAACTGCCCGGTCACTGCGAACGCGGACCAGGCCGACGACGACCACGACGGCATCGGCAACGTGTGCGAGGCCAACGGCGCCCCCGACGCCGACCGCGACGGCCGCCCCGACACCGCGGACAACTGCGTGAACGTGTGGAACGTGAGCCAGGGCGACGACGACCATGACGGCCTGGGCAACGTCTGCGACCCCACGCCGCGGGGCCCGCCGCCGCTCCCCTGGGACAACGACGTGCTCGCCCGTGCCTTCGTCACCTGGAAGGACGAGATGAAGTGCCGCCTCAACGGCTGCAACAACCCCGGTGGCACCGGCTCGTGGCACACGGACTGCGACGGCGCGGGCACCGAAGACTGGGCCGTCACCCTCAACGGGCTGCGCGCCATCAGCACCTTCACCTACCGCGGCTGCGCGCACGCCGTGACCGTCGACGTGCACGACTGGGCCACCGACCCGGCCAACACCGACCCCGCGGCGACCGTGCCCCTGTCGCTGCCGCTCGTGCTCGAGGGCCAGTTGGTGCAGGACACGGACTTCAACGGCACCGGCAACGAGAGCGGCACGGTGACCGTCACCGGCGCGTTCACCGGCACCATCGCCTCGCACGTCCTGATCAACAGCACCGACCGGGCCGCGGGGAGCTACTTCTCGGTCGCCTGCATCGCCGACCCCCTCGACCAGGCGCAGTGCGCGCCGAACAACCTCTTCGTGAACTACGTGTACCCCGACTGGGCGTGCCAGCCCGGCGCCTGTGCTGCCCCGCCGCCGCCCCTGAAGGACCCCGACGGCGACGGCGTCTTCGACCCGTACGACAACTGCCCCAGCACCGCGAACCCCACCCAGGCCAACGCCGACTTCGACGCGCTGGGTGATGCGTGCGACACCTCCACGAGCACCGCCGACACCGACCAGGACGGCGTGCCCGACGACGGCGACAACTGCCCCGTGGCCGCCAACCCCGCGCAGCAGGACACCGACCACGACGGCCTGGGCGACGCCTGCGACCCCACGGTGGACCCCGACACCGACCAGGACGGCGTCATCGACGCGCGCGACAACTGCCCCACGGCCGCCAACCCCACGCAGGGTGACGCTGATCTCGACGGTGCCGGCGACGCGTGCGACCCGACCCCGAATGGCGAGCCGGCGTTCTCGCTGATCAAGGTGCGCCTCGGGCGGTGCCTCTACGACAACGGCGGTGACGTGCGCTCGACCTCGGCCTGCGACCCGGGCCAGCCCAACCAGCGCTGGGAGGTGCTCGACGTCGGTGGGGGGCACTCGGCCTTCCGCAACCTGGGCACCCAGCAGTGCCTCACCGCCCAGACCTGGGCCGGCGTCATCGGCATGAGCCCCTGCGACCTCGGCAGCGGCGCGCAGCAGTGGACCGGGGAGCGCTACACCACCAGCGGCTTCGACCCGAACTTCCCCATGCGCTTGCACAACGTGGCGCAGAACTACTGCGTGTACACGGACGGCACTTCCGACGTGTACGCGACGCAGGGCAACTGCGGCCTGCTGGGGACCGAGAACAACCGCAAGGTGGGCCTCTTCCCGGGCGGCGACTTCTCGGCGCTGCCCACCCAGCCGCCCTGACTACGGCCTTCGGGCGCGCGCGAGGATCACCGCGCAGCCCAACACCCCGGCCACGAACGCGCCCCACGCCCACGGCCACCCCGGCGGCACGTAGCGCAGTTGCACCAGGTGGCTCCCCGCGGGCACCGGCACCGCGCACAGCCCGCCGTCGACGCGCAGCGGGGCCACCGGCTCCCCATCGACGCGGGCGCGCCAGCCCCGCGCGCACTGCTCGGCGACCACGAGGACGTTCTCCGCCTCGAGCGTCACCTGCACCTCGGCCAGCGCCGGGCCCAGGCGCTGCCAGCCGGTGACGCCGTCGGCGACCGGCGGCGAGTCGTGCGTGGCGCCCAGCAGCAGCGCGGGCATCGCGTCGCCTTCTGCCGAGAACGCGGCGCGCAGGTCCTCGGGGCGCTCCAGCCGCTTGATGCCGGGGAACGAGGCCCAGGCCCGCGCCCGCTCGTCGCGCAGCAGCGCCAGCCGCGGTTGCTCGGTGCGCACCAACACCACTGCGCCGCGCTCGACCATCGGCGGCACCAGCTCCTGGGCGACGATGCACAGCTGCGCCCCGAGACGGCGCGCGCAGGCGCTGGTGCACTGGGGGCGCACGGAGCACGCGCGATCGATCTCCCCCACCGCGCCGGGCATGTACGCGTAGAGGTTGGCCACGCCGAAGCGCACGTTGTGATCCGGCGCGAGGGCCTCGAAGTCGCCGCGCCGTGAGGCCGCCGTCGCCGCGAAGCGCTCGCCCTTGTAGGTGTACCGCTCGGGCCACGCCGCCAGGCGCGTGCGCGCGGCGCCGGCCTCCTGCACCGCGCCGAGCAGGGTGGGGGTCAGCGCGAGGTCTTCCCGCGGCCGCGTCTCCATCAGGCCCCGCGCACACCACGCGGCCTGCAGGGTCATCGCGCCCACGGCCACCCACGCCAGCGACGCCGGCCTTCGCCATGCCACCAGGCCCAGCGCCAGGCACACCAGCAGCGCCGCCGAGCCCCGCGCGCGCAGCCCGTCGGCCAGGGCCTCGGCCAGCTCCGGCGAGAGCGTGGTGTTCGCGGTGTTGAGCCGGGTGAAGGCCCAGGCCACGGCGTCGGGGGTCATCGCCGCGGCGAAGGGCAGCATCGCCGCGCCCAGCACCCCGGCGCTCCACAGGTGCGCGCGCCCCACCTCGACCGAGGCGCCGCGCGCGGCCAGCACGGCCAGCCCCAGCACCGCCAGGGGCATCATCTTCTCGGGGTAACGAAACGCGCTCCACCCGGGCACCAGCTTCAGCAACAGGGGGTAGATCCCGCCCGCGCTGCCCAGCGCCAGCGACAGCCCCACCACGGCCAGGACCCCGAAGCGCCGGGCCGAAGGCGACGGGCTCCGCACCAGCCCCAGCGGCGCGAGCACCAGCACCGCGACGCCGACGAACTCCGAGGCCGACCACAGCGCGCCGGTGTGCCCGCCCAGCGGCACCGAGAGCAGCACGCCGTGGAAGTCGAGCAGCTCGATGGGCACCAGGGGCCCGAGCGGCAGCTCCAGCAGGCGCAGCGGGTTGAGGCTCCAGCGCAGCACCTCGTCGGCGCTGAGCCCCGCGGCCCGGCCCGAGTCGAGGGCCGTCGCCGCGATGGCCGGCAGCAGCGGCGCGGTGAGCAGCACCGTCACCACGCCCGCGGCCACCACGTGCAGCGCCGTCGCCTTGCGCTGGGCGCTCACCGCCACGGCCCACACCGAGGCGAGCAGCGAGGCGACCAGCGCCCCCTGCACGTCGCCGCCGTGCACGCCCAGGGCGAGCACCCCGCCCAGGCCCACCGCGCGCGCCAGCGAGGGCCGCTGCGCCAGGCGCTCGGCGGTCAACAGCGCCCACGGGAGCAGCGCCGCGCCGTGGAGGTAGGTGAAGTTGTCGGTGCTCGAGACGAGGTACCCGCTGGTCGCGTAGGCGATGCCGGCCAGCCACCACGTGGCCTCGGTGCCTCCCAGGCGGCGCGCGAGCAGCCCCGCGCCCAGTCCCGCGAAGACCAGGCACAGCAGCACCTGCCACTTGAGCGCCACGTCCGGCGGCAGCACCGCGAGCAGCACCTGCAGCGGGTGCATCACCGCGGCGATGGCCGTGCCCGGCACCGAGACCCCCAGGCCGTCGAGATCGTTCCACGTGGGGAAGCGCCCGGCGTCCAGCTCGCGCACCACGAACTCGCGCAGCGGCAGGTGGAGCCGGAAGGTGTCGCGCCGCGAGAGGTAGGTGCCGGGGAGCACGGCCTCGCCCCCCACGAGCGCCAACAGCACCGCGATGCCCAGCGCGCGCACCCCCCAGGCCTTCACGTCGGACCGCATCCGCGGGCCTTACCACGGCCTCGCTGCGGCGCCGTCAGTGGTGCACGGGGTTGGGCTTCGTGCCGCCCATGGTCAGCTTGAAGAGCTTCTTGATGAGGTGCACCGAGGCGGCCACGAAGCCGAAGAGCAACACCCCGCGCATCAGCACCGTGATGCCCTCGAAGGGAAAGACGGCGGAGAGCACGGCCACGGTGATCAGCGCGGTGACCGCGAAGAAGGACTCGCACACGCGCCGCAGCAGCGGGGGGCACGTCACCAGCAGCAGCAGGTTCGCCGCCACGTGCGCCCCGGCCCCGAGGTTGATGACCCACAGCACCCGCGCCCAGTCGGCGGTGACGTGACCGCCGAGCCAGGGGCGCCAGGCCTCGTGGGCGTTGGCCGTGATCAAGATCAAGCCGCTCACCAGCGCCGCGAGGAAGCAGCGCAGCCGGCTTCGCTCGCGTGGGTAGGGCTGGTTCATGGCCACCTCCGGCTGCACCCCGGCGGGGTGTGCATCGCTCGTACCCTGCCCAACTCCTTGAGCTCGCAGACGCCGCGCCGCGGCGACCGCCGGGCCCGGAGCGCATTCCTCGCGCCTGGGGCGCAGGGGCCCGTTTCGCGGACGCCTCACGGGCAGGTCAGGGCGCTGCCCGTTGAGGTTCCACGTGATTGGCAGGGTCAGCCCGGGCGGCGGCGTTAGCGTTCACCATGGGGCTCCAGGCCAGGTTGACCTTCATGTTGTCGCTGCTGCTGTCGGTGTCCCTCATCCTGATGGGCGTGCAGGTCAACGGGGCGCTCCAGGCGCGAACGCTCGCCGCCCGCTACGGGGAACTCGAGGCCATCGCCGGCGCGCTCAACGACGCAGCCGGGTGGCAGGCCATCGAGCGCGGCACCGGCACCACGCTGCTCAACACCGAGAAGCCCCCGCAGCCCCTGGTCGATCGCTTCAAGGACGTCGGCGCCCGGGCCGACCTCGCCACCAGCCAGGCGGAGGCGCACCTCGCCGTGCTCGCGAGCCTCGCCCCCGACGAAGGCGTGACCCGCGCCGCCGCCCAGTGGCGCAAGGCCCTGGTGGCCACGCGGGCCGATCGCGAGCGGGTGCTGGGGCACCAGGTGTCGGCGAAGGAGTGGGTGGGCTCGGCCACGGCCACCATCTCGCGCGAGTTCGAGCTGCGCGGCGCGGTGCTCAGCCCCGCCGACGAGCGCGAGCGGGTGCTGCTGCTCAACGCGGTGCTGCGCGCCAACGTGGCCACCCTGGCCGAATATGCCGGCCGCGAGCGCGCGAACCTGGGCGGCGTCATTGCCTCGAACCAACCCATCTCCCCGGAGCTCCGCTCGACGCTGCTGGGTTTCCGCGCGGTGGTCGACGTCGCCGCGGCGCAGGTGCTGGGCCTCAAGGAGAGCCCCTCCACCCCGCCCGAGCTCAAGGTGGCGGTGGGCAACTTCGAGCGCGAGTTCCTCGGCGAGTACCAGGCCCTGCGCCTGGGCGTGTACGCCGCCAGCGACGCGAAGGCCCCGTACCCGCTCACCGGCCAGGAGTGGATCGCCCGGTCGACGAAGGCCATCGACTCCAGCCTCGCGGTCTCGGCCGCGGTGGGCGAGCTCTCCCGGCGCTCGGCGGCCAGCATTGCCTCGTCGGCCCAGGGGAGCCTGTGGTTGACGGCGGCGCTCGTCGTGCTGGCCTTCGGCACCTTCATGTTCGTGTTGCGCTTCATTCGGGTGAAGGTGGTCGCGCCGATCAACGCGGTCATCGAGGGCCTGTCCGAGGGCTCGCGGCAGGTGGCCGACGCCTCGGGCAGCATCGCCGCCTCGAGCCAGTCGCTGGCCGCCGGCGCCACGCAGCAGGCCGCCGCGCTCGAGCAGACCACCCGCTCGCTGGGCGACGTCTCGCACCGCAGCGCCCAGAACGCGCAGAGCTCGCAGGAGGCCAACCTCGCGGCCACCCAGACCGCGGGCTTCATCGCCTCGGGCACCCAGTCCATGCGCGAGATGGAGGGCGCGATGGCCGACATCACGCGCGCCTCGCGGGAGATCTCCCGCATCATGAAGGCCATCGACGACATCGCCTTCCAGACCAACATGCTCGCCCTCAACGCCGCCGTGGAGGCCGCCCGGGCCGGTGAACACGGGCACGGCTTCGCGGTCGTGGCCGAGGAGGTGCGCTCGCTGGCCCAGCGCGCCCTCGTGGCGTCGCGCGAGAGCGCCGAGCAGGTGGGCGAGGCGATGAAGACGACCGGCAGCGGCGCCACGGTGCTCCAGCACCTGAGCGAGGCGCTCAGCCACATCTCCACCACCGGGGGCAGCACCTCGACCCTCGTGGGGCAGATCGCCACCGCCTCGCGGGAGCAGGCCGACGGCCTGGGACAGGTGAGCATCGCCATGGGCGAGATGAACCAGGTGGTGCAGCGCACCGCCGCCACCGCCGAAGAGTCGGCCGCGGCCGCCGAGCAGCTCAGCGCGCAGTCGGAGCAGCTCAACGCCTGGGTGCGCGAGCTGAGCACCCTGGTCGGGGGGCGCCGCGCCGCCTGATCAGCGACGTCGCCGCAACAGCCCGAGCGCCAGGAGCCCCGCCGCCGCGGCGGGACCCGAGGTGCAGCCGCAGCCCTGGCCCTTCACTGGCATGGGCTCCACGCCGCCGTCGACGGTCTCACCCGCGCCCATGGCCGCGCCCGCGTCGGGGGGACCCACGGTGCAGCTCGCCTGGCCCTCGAGGGCCACGCAGCTCAGCCCCGGGTCGCAGGGCGCGGCCTGGGTGACGCGGCCGTCGTCGCCGCAGGTGGCCAGCCAGCCGGTGGGCAGGCACGCGGTGTGAGCCACCGGCACCTGGGACACGTCGCTCACGCAGTCGCGCGACACGCAGCGGGCCACGCCACCCGCCGGGCTGCAGCGCGCGCTCGAGGCGCCGCAGTCGATGGCCGAGACCACCTGGCCCCCGGCGCAGTGGGCCACGGTGTCGCCGTCGCACACGTCGAGGGTGCCGGTGGCAGGGCAGAACTTCGGCTCGCAGTGCACCCCGCCCACCACCGAGCACTGCTCGCCGGCCGCGCAGTCGGTGAAGCTGAACGCTCCGGTGGCATCACAGGTGGCGATGCGCGCGGGGCTCTGCGGCCAGCAGCCTTCGCCAGGCTGGGGCACCTCGGTCATGCTCGCCGCGCAGAACAGCGAGACGCAGCGCGCGCCGGTGGGGGCGTCGGCCGTCGAGCACCGCGCGGCGAAGGCCGAGCAGTCACCGGGCGGCTGCAGCACCCCGTTCTTGCAGTGGGCGAGGCGCTGGTCGTCGAGGCACACGTCGCGCTCGCCGGTCGCGGGGCAGGCGCTGAAGACGCAGCGCAGGCCCAGGGCGTCGTTGACGCAACCCGAGCCGAAGGCGCCGCAGTCCCCGCGCCCGCAGGCGGCGTCGACCATCACCGTGCCCTCGCAGTGGGCGGTGCAGGTCTGCGCGCCGGCGAAGGCCTTCAAGTCGGTGAGCGAGCCGTTGAAGACGTCGAGGTCGACGTAGCCGTTGATGCCGGGGCAGGTGCCCCCGGGAATGCCGGACACCGGGCCGCCGCGGTACTGCCACATCTTCCAACTGCTCCAGGCGTTGGCGATGTTGGGGCAGGCAGCCGTCGTGTACTGGGGGTGCCACAGCGGGTAGCCGGCGAAGTCGGCGGTGTTGATGTTCGGCCAGTAGTACTTGCCCACGTAGATGATGGGCTTCTTGCCCGTGCCCAGTTGCACCCGGTCGACCCACTGGTGGATGCGCGTGTTGTAGGTGGCGGGGGCGGGCAGGGTGCCGCCGGCCTCCACGTCGAGTGTGACCGGGAGGTCGCCGGGCCCCAGGCGGCCCACCGCGGCGACCACCAGGTCGGCCTGGGCGATGGGGTCGAGCGTGGGGCGGAAGAACTGGTACGCGCCGCGGATCATCCCGTTGGCCTTCATCGCCGCCCAGTGGCCGGGGAAGGTCGGGTCCTTGCCCAGGCCATCACCGATGCGGGCAATCCCGAACTCTTTTCCCGCGGCGTGCACCTGCGCCCAGTTGATGGTTCCCTGGTAGGTGCTCACGTCGATGCCCTGAACGGTCGGGCCGGCGGCGCAGACCACGAGGTCCTGAGAGGTCGTCCCATACTCGTCCGCGTCGAGTTCGACCGCGGGTCCACACGCGGCGAGCGTGACCACCAGCAGCAGCGGCTTGAGCATTCTCATGCACATAGGGTCGCCGGATCGTTCGTGTTCACACAACGTCGCGCGGCCGCGGGTGTCACTGGCGGGTGTCACCCACCGCGCAGGGGCGCCGACCTGATCAGCGTCATTTCTGCGGCGTGCAAAATAATGGACTGCACCGTTAGCTGATCGGAATGCACCAATCTCGTTTCGCGCTGTCTCTGGGGGGGCGAATCATGGCCATTTCGGCCGTCGGCATCGTGGTCACGTTGCTGGTCTGCATCTTCGTGCTGCGCGCCACCATGCGCACACAAATCTCCACTGACATCGAGGGCCGCATGCGGGGGGTCCTGCTCCAGGCCGAGAGCATGACCAACTCGGTGGGCGACCTCTCGCGCGACGGGGCCTTCGACTACCCGAAGCTCACCGCGGAGCTCAAGAAGGTCGATCCCAGCCGGGTCAAGGAGACGACCTTCTTCCGTACCGTGCCCGTGGTCGCCGCGTGGCAGGCCATCAAGAGCGCCATCGACGGCACCTCCATGGAGTTCCAAATCTCGCGTGACGGCGCGCGCAACAAGAAGAACGAGCCCCAGACCGAGCTCCAGCGCCGCATCCTCACGGCCCTCAACGACAACGCGACCAGGGAGGTCTTCATCGAAGATCGCGGCGCAGGGCTCATCGCCTACGCGCGGCCGATCGTCATGAGCGAGAGCTGCATGGGCTGCCACGGCGACCCCGCCACCAGCCGCAGCGGCGACGGCAAGGACCCGCTGGGCTACCGCATGGAGAACTGGAAGACGGGCGAGCGCCGCGGGGCGTACATCTTGACCGTGCCGGTCAGTGACCTCGACGGCCCGTTGATGTCGGGCACGCTCAAGTCGGCGGCCTTCGTGCTGCCGGCCGGCCTGCTGGTGTTGCTCGCCGCGCTCGTCGTCGTGCGCAACATCAACAGCCGCCTCAACGCGACCATGTTGCGGCTCAACGAGGGCTCTGACCAGCTCGAGAGCTCGTCGGTCGAGGTCTCTTCGGCCAGCCAGGCCTTCGCCAACGGCGCCAGCCAGCAGGCCGCTTCCCTCGAGGAAACCAGCGCGGCGCTCGAGGAGATCGCCAGCGTCACCGAGCTCAACGCGAGCCACGCGGCGAACGCCAAGCGGCTGGCCACCGAGACCCGCGAGGCCGCCGACGCCGGCGCCGGCGACATGCAGGAAATGAACAGCGCGATGCACAACATCAAGGAGGGCAGCGACAACATCGCGAAGATCGTCAAGACCATCGACGAGATCGCCTTCCAGACCAACATCCTCGCGCTCAACGCGGCCATCGAAGCGGCGCGCGCGGGCGAGGCGGGCAAGGGCTTCGCGGTGGTGGCCGACGAGGTGCGGGCCCTGGCGCTGCGCAGCGCCGAGGCCGCGCGCGAGACCGCGACGAAGATCGAAGACTCCATCGCCCGCACCCACGCGGGGGTGGCGCTCAGCGCCAAGGTGTCCGAGCGGCTGGCGGCCATCGTGGCCCACGCGCGGCAGGTCGACGACCTCGTGGCCCAGATCTCCTCGGCGTCGGTCGAGCAGAGCAAGGGCATCAGCCACGTGAACACCTCGGTCACCCTCATGGACAAGCTGACCCAGAGCAACGCCGCGGGCGCCGAAGAGAGCGCCAGCGCGTCGGAGGAGCTCAACAAGCAGGCCGGCGATCTCCGCGGGGTGGTCGGCGAGCTGCGGGCCCTGGTCACCGGGGAAGAGCTCGGGGGCTGACGTCGATCGGCGCGCCGTGGGCCGCGCAATAGGAGTACGAGCCGCGTCCCTTGTCGCCGCGGCCCTCCTTTCGACAGTTGTTCGCGCTCCAGTGCCTGCTGATGGGGGCGCTGTACGTGGCGTCGCTGGTGGCCTTCGTCACGCTCGCCGAGGGCATCGCCGATCGCTTCGCCGCCCTGGCCCGGGGCCCGTACCTGGGCACGGTGTTGCTCAGCCAGGCGCGGGCCCTGCCGGCATACGCGGTGCTCGCGCTGGGGCTGACCCTGCTCTCGCGGCCCTTCCTGCGGGCGGGAACGCGCGTGGGCCTGGTGCTGCAGGTGCTGCTGGCCGACGGGGTGCTGCTGCTCGTCGCGCTGGGGCCGGTGCTGCTCTCGGCGCCGGGGCTGCTCGACACGGTGGCGCGCAAGCTGCCCTCGATCGACCTGTACTCGTTGCAGCGCTGGCACGTGCCGCAGGGGCTCACCGTGCTGTTCCTGCTGCTGGCCGGGGTGGCCTTCCTCCACGTCGTGCAGGGCCGCCGCGCGCGGTTCGTCTCGGCGGTGGCCTTCGTCGCGCTGGGGTTGCTGTCGATGCGCAAGCCGGCCCCCCCGCTGGCCACCGACGTGCCGCGGCCCAACGTGTTGATCATCGCCACCGACTCGTGGCGCTTCGATCGCGTGGGCGTGCACGGCGCGGCGCACCCCGACCTGACGCCGAACATCGACGCCTTCTCGAAGACCGCGGTCGACTTCACCAACCACCACGTGGCCACGGCGAGCACGCTCGAGTCGTGGGTGACCTTCTTCACCGGGCTCTTTCCCCCGGCCCACGGCATTCGCAGCATGTACCCCAGCCGCGACGAGGTGGCCGCGGTGGCCGCGCGCGCCGAGGTAGTGCCGCGCCTGCTCGCGGCGCGCGGCTACGACACCTTCGTCTCGTCGGACTGGGTGGGGAACTGCTTCGACCTGGTGGACCTGGGCTTCACGAAGTCGCAGGTGGGGCGGGTGCAGAACTTCGAGGCGCTGCTGCTCGAGGCCACGGTGCGGGCGCACCCGCTGGTGCCGCTGTTCTTCGGGGCCATGCCCGGAATCCTCGGTGACGTGTTGGTGCCGGGGCGGTCGTCGCTCGCGTCGGCGGCGCGGCCGGCGGCGCTGGTCGACCAGCTCTTCGACGACATCGACCAGAGCGTGGTGGCAAGGCGCCCGTTCTTCGGCCTGCTCTTCCTGAGCCCCACGCACATCCCGTACAACGCCCGCTCGCCCTTCAACGTGAAGTACTCGGCGCCGAACTACGACGGGCCGCACCGCTACCAGGTGGAGGTCAACGCGCACGAGCTCATCACCACCGGCTTCGCGCCCACGCTGGCCCCCGCGGCGATCCAGCACGTGCGCGACCTCTACGACGGCGCGGTGAGCGACTTCGACGACACGGTGGGCACGGTGCTCGCCGAGCTCGAGCAGCGGGGGCTCTCGAAGAACACCATCGTCATCCTCACCACCGACCACGGCGAAGATCTCTACGACCCGGGCTCGACGCTGGGCCACGGCACCAACTTCTTCGGCGGCGACCAGAGCACGCACATCCCCTTCCTCATCCGCGTGCCGGGGCAGGCGCCGGGCCGGGTCGAGGCGCTCACCCGCTCGGTGGACGTCGCGCCCACGCTGCTCACGTTGCTGGGCGAGGCGGTGCCGAAGGTCATGCAGGGCACGAGCCTCACGCCGCTGCTGCGCGGCGAGGTGAAGGACCTCGGGCTCTCCTCGTTCGCCGAGACTTGCTACCTGTTCTTCCCCAAGGCGAAGGCGATGACCTCGCTGACGGAGGCCGAACGGGCCGAGGTGGTGGAGCTCGCGGGCGCCGCCGACACGCTCGAGGTGGACGCGACCTTCCACCACAACCTGGTGCTGACGCCCTCGTACCGGGCCGCGGTCATCGCCGCGAAGGACCGCATGGTGCGCACCGCGCGGTGGAAGCTGATCGAGATCCCCGGGAAGACGCGGCCGATTCACCGGCTCTACGACATGCTGAGCGACCCGCACCAGCAGGTCGATCTCTCGGGCCAGGGCCGGCCCGAAGAATCCGAGCTGAGCGCGCTGCTGCAGACCTACTGACTACAGCCCCAGCTCGCGCCGCACCTGCTCGATGGGCTTCCCGCCGAACCGCGCCTTGACCTGGGGCAACGTCCCGAAGCTCCGGGTCATCATGCGGTCGACGTAGAGAGTGCCCGCGAGGTGATCGACCTCGTGCTGCAGGATGCGCGCGGGCCAGCCCCGCACGCGCCAGGTCGCCGGCTGCCCCTTCTCGTCGAGCCCCGAGACCTCGACCTCCAGCGACCGCTCCACCAACCCGGCGAACCCGGCGACGGAGAGGCACCCCTCGAAGAACGTGGCCTTCTCTTCTCCGATGAGGGTGAGCGTGGGGTTGATGAACACGCGCACCGGGACCACCACGCGCATGCGCTCCGCCCGCTCGGCCTCGCTGAGCGACGCCATCAACTCTTCCCGGTCTTCGAGCACCAGCACGCGCCAGGGCACGCCGATTTGCGGCGCCGCCAGCCCGACGCCCGGGGCCTGGCGCATGGTGTCGATCATCCGGCTGAGCAGCGCCTGGAACTCGGGCGTGGCGATCTGCTCGACGGGAACGTCCTGCGCCTTCGCGCGGAGCACCGGGGCCCCGGTCTGCACGATGGGGTTCTCTTCCATGACCTTGCCTCCCGGCACCGACTTCACGCACCCGCTCAACACGACCAGCGCGACGAGCGCGACCCTCACAGCAACCCCTGCAGGGTGTCGTGGGCCTCGCGCGCGAGGTCTTCGACGATGGCCCCGATGGGCTTGATCTCGTGGATGAGGCCCACGCCTTGCCCCGCGCTCCAGATGTCCTTCCAGCGCTTCGCGCCTTCGTGCGAGCGGTCGGCGACGAAGTTCTCGGGCACGGTGGCCTTCAAGAAGTTGGCGTGAATGCCCGACACGGCGTCGGTGTAGACGACGTCTTCCGGCCCGGCGTCGACGACCATCTTCTTGTACGCGTCGACGGCCCCGCACTCGGTCGAGGCGATGAACCGGGTGCCCAGGTAGCAGAGCTCGGCGCCCAGGCTCAGCGAGGCGACCACCTGGCGCCCGTCACTGATGCAGCCGGCGGCGATGATCGGCACCTTGAGTTCTTCCTTGAGCCACGGCACGAGCACGAAGGGGGAGATGCGCCCCGCGTGGCCCCCGGCGCCCGCGCCCACGGCGATGATCGCGTCCACCCCCGCGCCCACGGCCTTCTTCCCGTGCTGCAGCGAGATGACGTCGTGGAACACCAGGCGCTGCTTCTCGTGCGCGCGCTTCACCAGCTCGGTGGGGTTGCCGTAGCTGGTGACGAGCACCGGCACGTCGAACTCGAGGCACGCGGCGAGGTCCTGCTCGATGCGCTCGGGCGGCGTGAGGCCGATGGTCAGGTTGATGCCGATGGGCTTGTCCGTCTTCGCGCGGAGCCACGCGAGGTCTTCGCGGAACTGTTCCGGGGTGCGCGCGTTGAGCGACGGCATGCACCCCAGGATCCCCGCCTCGGCGCAGGCGAGCACCATCTCCTTGTTGGAGATGAGGAACATGGGGGCGGCGACGAACGGGTACTTGAGGCCCAGCTTCTTCGACAGCGGCGTCTCGAGCTTCATGGGGGCTACACTCCACCTCGTGTCCAAGGCCTTCACCAGCGAAGAGACGCCCGAGGCGCCGGTGCTCGGCCGGCCGGTGACGCGCGCCGCGCGGGGCCAGGAGCGCCCCATGACGCCCGGGGGGTACAAGGCGCTGGTCGCCGAACAGCAGCAGCTCGCGAGCTCCCGGCCCCAGGTCAAGGAGCCCGAGGCCCGGGCGCAGCTCGATCACCGCCTCGCGTTGCTCCAGGCGACCCTCGAGAGCGTGCGCGTGGTCGAGTTGCCGCTGGCCGACGGCACGGTGCGCTTCGGCAGCGTGGTGACCCTTTCGTGGGAAGACGGGAAGACGCAGGTCATCCGCCTGGTGGGGCCCGACGAGGCCGACGGCAAGGACGGACGCATCAACGTCGAGTCTCCGCTGGCCCGCACCCTGCTCGAGCACCACGAAGGCGAGGAGGTCGAGGTGGTCCGCCCCCGCGGAGTTTCCACCGCGACGCTCGTGTCCGTGCGCTGAAGGGCGTAACCTTTGGCGTCGATGGCGACGAAGCGCACCCGCACCAAGTCTCAGCCCGAGGCGATCCTGCCGCTGCTCACGCCGAAGCTCCCCCAGACGCTCGACCGCCGCAGCAACACCGGCGAGGCGATGGTGAAGCTCTTCGACCGCATCAAGCAGGGCGAAGGTGAGCGCCGCAGCTTCCGCGAGCGCCGGGCCACGCCGAGGGTGAACGTGGGTCTCGCGCTCGAGGCAGACGCCGGCTCGGGCGAAGAGACGATGCGGCTCATCACGCACGACCTGTCGACCTTCGGCTTGTCGATCAGCGGGGGCGCCACGCCGAAGAAGGGAACCCGGCTGACCCTCAAGCTCTTCCTCCCCGACGAGCCCACCGAGCCCCTGCTGCTCGAGGGTGAAGTGCTGGGGCCGCTGGGGGCCGACGGCGGGGTGCGCGTGCGCTTCCTCAAGCCGGATCTCGAGGCCGTGCGCCGCATTCACAAGCTCGTGAAGTAGCGCGTTCAGGTAAGGTCTGCGTTCCCCATGTCCTTCGAGCGACGCCAAGCCCTCCGCGCCAACGTCGTCATCGCCGTCGAGGTGCGTGACGCCCGCGGCTTCTCGCTGCACTCCACCCGCGACGTGTCGAGCGGCGGCCTGTACTTCGACCGCGCCATCCCGCACCAGGTGGGCGCCCGCGTGCAGCTCGCGTTCACGCTGCCCGGCGATCAGAAAGCCATCCGATGTGACGGTGAAGTGGTGAACGTGCCCGACAAGCGCGGCTACGGCATGGGCATCCGGTTCCTCGATCTCTCGCCCGGTGACGCGGCGTTGCTCGAGGCCTTTGCGCGCGAGTTCCTGGAGGGCGTGTGAAAGTCCTGGTGCTGGTGGTGACGACGCTGGTGGGCGTGGGCTGCATCTCCACGCGCGATCGCGGGGTCGAAGACTGGTCCCACCGCGCGGCCAGCTACCCGGCTCCCAAGGAGCAGCGCTGCGCCAGGTACAAGGCGGGCGGCGCCCCGGCGGCGAACTGCGCCGAGTCGAAGTACCTCGCGGAGATCTACGTGCGGCGCCTCGCGTCGGGTGACGAGATCTGCCTCGAGGGCGGCTTCGGTGACGAGCCCACGGGCGCCTGCCTGTCGCGCGCGGCCATCGTCGACACCGCGACCAACCGGGTGCTGGTGGAGATTCGCCAGAGCAAGCCCGAGTCGAAGTGGTTCAGCCACGAGCAGAGCCAGTTCTGGTTCGAAGAGGGCGCGCTGGTCGACCTCTACATCGCCGAGCACGGGTACTGACCTTCGCGGTTTCGCCTCACCACGCGCAGTGGCACGGCAGGCCCGTCGCTTCGAGCGCGCGACGCAGGCTCGAGGGGAACGCAGGGAGCCGGAAGGTGCGCGGCCCCGACGGGTCGCCCTCGAAGCTCAGCTCGTAGTGCACGTGCCTGTTGTTCCTGGCGCCTCGCGTGATCACCCGCGCCACCTGCACGCTGCGCACTTCGGCCAGCAGCACCACCTGGGGCCCGATGCACACGCGCCGGCGCGTCACCACCACGCGGGGCGCACCGAAGAAGACGTAGGCCATGGCGGCCGCGGCGACGGCGATGAACAGGCCCCAGCCGCGTTCTCCCCAGGTCACCACGCCCATCACCACGAAGCCCACGCCCAATACCAGCAGCAGGCCCCAGGCGCCCACGCGGCCCGCGTAGAGCAGGGGCTCGGCGTGGAGCGTCTCGAGCGCGGTGTTCACCGCTTCGCCCTCGAGGCCCAGCAGCGCGGCCCGTGCCCTGACGCGGCCGTCGAGCGCCCGCTTCGCGCTCGAGAAGCGCTCCAGCACCGGGCCCAGCGCGGGCTCGTCGTCCAGCAACCGCTCGAGGGCGGCCCGCGCGTGCAGCGTGCGGGGTTCGTCGCGCAGCGCGAGGGTCGCGGCTACCTGCTCGGTGTGACCCAGCGCCAGGTCGGCCTCGGCGCGCTCGAGGGAGGTGGTCACCGTCTCGACGATCTCCAGCGCCCCTTCGAGGCGAATGCGCGCGGCGGAGAGGTCACTCACCGGGGCGATGACAGCCCGGGCGGGGTAGGGGCGCAAGACAAGGCTGCAAGACCGGGCCTCGCCGTCTGCGGTCAGCGCAGTGACCTCTGCGCGACAGCTCCCTGACGCATGACGATGCATGTCCGCGAGATCCGCAGATGGTCCACCGCTTGCTCTGGTCCACGCCGTCTTCGACACGGAGCGGGAACATGCACAGGTGGGCCTGGGTGGTGTTGTTGAGCGGGTGCGGCGCGGTGCTTCCTGGTTCGACCGCTGAACCTGCCTGGGCCGTCGAGGCGGGCTGCAGCTTGCTGCTGGGCAGCGACGCCTACCGCCAGGGGGCTCTCGTGGAGACGATGCACCCCACAGACCTCGCGTTGTCGGGTTCCGGCTTCTTCCAACTCGAGGACCGCGGCTCGGTCGTCTACACGCGCAACGGCCACTTCGACGTCGACGGCGAGGGCTTCCTGCGCGGCGCCGGGCCCTACCGCTTGCAGGGGTTCATGGCCGGCTCGACCCTCGTGACGGCGCTCGAGGTGGGCCCTTCGGTTCAGCCGCCGCAGCCCACCCAGAACGTCACGGTCCACGCCAACCTCGATGCCAGCGCACCGGTGCAGGTCTTCGACCCGTCGGGTCCCCAGGTCACGGCGAACTCCTCGTCAACGCTGACCATCTACGACCTGCTGGGCCGCGCGCACGAGGTGGAGTTGTTCTGGAATCGGACGGGCCCCGGCTCGTGGGCGTTTCACGCCATGGCTGACGGCGTCCTGCTGGAGGGAGGCGCGCCGGGCATGCTGCAGGAGGTCGCGACCGGCAGCCTCGACTTCGATGACCAGGGGAGACTGCGCCAGGTGTCGCAACGCAGCGACTTCACGCCGCTGGGCGCGAGCGCGCCTCAAGCGCTCACCTTCGACTTCGGCCTCCCGACCTCGCTCGGCGGCGGCGGGCTCGAGGGCGTCACCGGGTTCTCGTCGCCGAGCACGACGAGCTTCCTCGCGCAGGACGGCTACCCCATGGGGTTGCTCCTGGACTTCAGCATCGACCTCTCCGGCCGCCTCGAGGGGCGCTACAGCAACGGCCACGTCTTCACGCTGGGCCAGGTGGCGCTGGCGAGGTTCCCCTTTCCCACCGGCCTTCACGCCGTGAACCATGACCTGCTGCTGTCGAGCGCGGAGTCGGGCGAGGCGATCCTCGGCCGGCCCGGTGATGGTGGGCTCGGCTCGCTCATCTCGTTTGCGCTGGAGCAGCTCCCGTCGGGCGAGCACCGCTGTTTCCCCGCGCCGAAGTGAAACAGCACCTTTCCTGAGCGACCGGGCGGGACAGGTGGAACTGTTTCGCCCCGTCGCGACATACTCAAGCCCATGGGCTTCTTTGATCCGCTCCTCGAACAGGTGAAGGTGGTCCGCAAGCTGTCGCCGAGGCGCCTGCGCCAACTGAGCAACGAGAAGCTGTCCGACCTCATCGACCAGGAGGCCGTGCGCGCGCGCACCCGGGTGGACGCGCTGCAGAAGCGCTACCCCTCGGCCGGCCCGCGCGAGCTGAGCCAGCACCTCATCGACAGCAAGAAGGGCGTGGCGTCGCTGGTGGGCGGCGTGTCGGGCGTGTTCGGCGCGGTGACGGTGCCGCTGGACCTGGTGGGCATGTTGTACCTGCAGGTGGCGCTGCTCACCGAGGTGGCGACGGTGTTCAAGATGCCGCTCAAGAGCGAGCGCGAGCGGCAGGAGGTCATCGATCTCCTCGGCTACGCCAACGGCATTGGCCCGGTGCAGCGCGCGAGCCCGCGAGTGCTGGGCAGCGTCGCGGCGATGTTGCTGGCGAAGGGCGGCCTCAAGTCGTTGTCCAAGGCCATGCCGCTGGTGGCGGCGCCGATTTCTGCGTACCTCAACAACCAGCACATTCAGCAGGTCGGTGACTCGGCCATCCGGCACTACGACGGCTGGGTGCACGCCCACGAGAAGACAAAGAAGGCCTCGGGGCACTAAGAGCGCCGGATGAGGCTTCGACGGTTGGCGGTGGGGGCGTGCGTGGGCGCGCTGGTACTCTCGGGCTGCGCGTTCAAGAGCACGCGGCTGCGCAAGCGCGCGGCGCGAGATCTCGGCTGCCACACGTTCGGGGTGAAGGTCAGCGTGGTTCCCGGCACGGACAACCGCTACCTCGCGCGCGGGTGCTGGCAGGAAGCCGAATACGAGCTCGACGCCGACGACATGCCGAAGATGGTCTCCGGGCCGCGGACGCTGCAGCGACGATGAGCGACCTCCGCGAGGCCTCGGTGCAGGCAGCGCTTCGGTCGGCGCTCGAGCAATCGTCGTGGGAAGCCGCGGGCCCGAGCGAACGTTCGCTGGTGGCGCTCTTCGCGGCGATGACACGCAGGGAACTCGAGCAGTTTCTTCGCGAGCTGATGGTCCGCGCCATCGGGCAGTTGGAGCTGAACTCGAGCTGGGATTTCACGCCCGTCCGCGGCGTCGTCAGCGGCACGACGCCTCAGATCATCGTGGCTGCCGAGTGGGCGTTCCCCGGCGCGGAAGAGCTCATGGATGCAGTCGAGGAACTCGACGCATGCCTCGAAGTTTGGCGCGTACCGATCAAGAGCCTCAGTCGCGCCCACGAAGCCGCGGAGTCGACCGTGAGTTCGGTGGTGGCGCACCGCGTCCAGCAGCGTGCAGCGGGCATTTCAACGGATGGGCAGCGAGAGCGGCACGAAGTCTGGTCGCTGCTTCTGTCCGGGCTGTCGGCCTGAGCAACGAGGGCGCGTCAGCGGGCGGCAGCGCTCCGCTCTGAATGTTCGAAGGCCTCTTCGAACTGATCGAGCTCAGCGCTGCTCATGCCGAGCGCGCGACCGGTCTTCCGCCATCCAGACACCGCGTGCTCGACCTCCCTGAGGATCTGCTTCGCTCGTGCCGACGAGATGCGGAAGTACTTGATGACCGAGAGCAGCGCCGCCACCGACGCCTCCGGCCCCGTGTCCTCGGAGATCCACGTCTTCAACTCCCGCACGCGCTCGGGAAACGGGTTCAGGTCGAAGGCCGGCGACAGGCGCCACTTGCCGCTCTCGACGTGGAGGAAGCCGTGGTTGAGCAGGTGGTCATCGACGTTGGTGATCAAGATCGAGAACGCCACCCGTCGCCAGAGTTCCTCGATGTCTTCCTGGGCCGCGGCGCCGTGCACGCGAAGGGCGTCGACGATCTCCGTGTAGGTGTGTTCCGTCGTGTCACCCGGCGCGACCCCCAGCATCGTGGCCGCCGAGACGTACATGAGCCGCTTGCCGCCCGGCGCGCGATCGAACCGGCGAATGAGCGCCACGGGGCTCCCATCGCTGTCGACGACGTGCGCCTCGGCGGCCCGGATCTTCGCCGCGGCGGCCAGTCGCAGCGCGAGCACCTCTCCCCTGGTCACCGCCCGCTCGTCGGTAACGCTCGGGAACTTGCCGATGGACAGTTGGCCCTTCTCGTCGATCACGCTGCACTTCGGTCGCGCGCCCCCGAGCGAGGTGCCGCGCCCGCGCAGAAAGGCGAGATCGGCCGCTGTCTCGGTGTTGTTCTCCACGGCGCGCGTCGCGCTGAGCAGCAGTCCCAACTCGATCAGAGGAGGCGCGGTGCGCCGACCGTCCTCCGGGGCGCGCTGAAACACCGCCTGCTCGTCCTGAAAGCGCAGCGCTCCGGCGCGGCTGAAGTCGTCGACCGCGAGCAGGAAGTCGAGCGACCCCAGGGGGGCCCTCGCTCCGTCTCGCGTGCCACTGCGACGCGCGGCCTGTCGCTGCTTGGCGGAGTCCCGAAGGATGACCCGACGTCCCCAGCCATCGGGCTCGGTGTCGGCGATGGGGGCGTGAAAGACCGAGCCGTCCTTCGGTTTGCGGTGGAACTGGGCGCCGGCGACCAGGGGCAGGGTGGGCGCGAGCGCAAAGCGGTCGGGCGCCTCCAACCACGCGGCGTCGTACTGGAAGGCCGCGCTCTCCCTGGCTCCGGCTGCGTCGAAGTGGATCGACCCCACGCGCCGCGGGCCCTGGCCGATGAAGACTCCGATGGTTCGTCTCATAGGGCGGTCGGTTCCTTCTTCACCCGAACTCGCTTCGGAGACCGCTGCGCGTCGAGCAGCAGGCCCTGCTCATCCCTCCCGGGATCGACGAGCTCACCCAACGCCGCGCCGAAGCCGAGCACGAAGAGCGCCATCGCATAGGCGCCCAGCGACACCGTCGGGTCGCCCTTCTCGAGGCGCAGGTAGGTGCTCTTCGAGACGCCGACGCGCTCGGCCATCATCGCGCTGGTGAGCCTCCGCTTGCGCCGCGCCAGCGCCAGGTCTCCGCCCATCTTCGTCAGGGAGCGGCGCAGGGGGGGCGGGAGGAGGTTGAGGACCGAGGAGCGCATCTGAAGGACTCATATATCAGCCATTGGATGCGTTTAGGACTCATGCATGAGTCCGTAATGTGTCGTCGAGACCATCGACAACACCCCGGCTCCGTGATGTTCACGCTGCATGAAGTCCCCGCGCGTCGGCCTCGAACTCCCGGTGGTGCCCATGCTCGGCACCTCGAAGGCCATGGGCCAGGTGCTCGCGACCATCGAGCGCATCTCGCGCTACCGCACCAACGTGTTGCTGCTCGGCGAGAGCGGCACCGGCAAGGACCTGCTCGCCCGCACGCTGCACGCGAAGGGACCGCGTCGCGGTGAGCGCTTCGAGCCGCAGAACTGCGCCACGCTGAGCCGCGAGCTGCTGGAGAGCGAGCTCTTCGGCCACGAGCGCGGCTCCTTCACCGGCGCGCACACCCAGAAGGCCGGGCTCTTCGAGGTGGCGGACGGCGGCACGCTCTTCCTCGATGAGATCGCCGAGTTGGACCTCGCCACCCAGGCCAAGCTGTTGCGCGTGCTCGAGCACAACCGCTTCCGGCGCCTCGGCGGCACCACGGTGCTCAGCGTCGACGTGGGCATCATCGCCGCCACCAACCAGTCGCTCCCCGAGTTGATCGAGGCCGGGCGGTTCCGCGACGATCTCTACTACCGCCTCAAGGTGGTCACCCTGCGCGTGCCCCCGCTGCGCGAGCGCAAGGACGACATCCCCCAGCTCGTCGACGCCTTCCTCCGCGACTTCAACCGGCGCAACCGCGTGGCCCTGACGGGCATCACCCCGGGCCTGCTCTCGCGCTTCCTGCGGCACGAGTGGCCGGGCAACATTCGCGAGCTGCGCAACGCAGTAGAGAGCGCCGCGGTGATGGCCGAGGGCCGGCAGATCACCGAGGCCGACGCCGAGGCCAGCGACTTCGCGGACCACCACCATGGCAAGCGCGTGGCCCTCCAGTTCCCTGCCACCGTCACCCTCGAAGACGCCGAGCGCGCGCTCATCGAAGACCGGCTGCGCCACTCCCCGTCTCGCGAGGCCGCCGCGAAGTCGCTCGGCATCAGCCTGCGCACGCTCTACGCGCGCCTCCAGCGCTGGGGCGGCGACCTGCAACCCTCGCATGCAGCCCCTGCGAGAGCTGCATCATAGGGGCGCGACAAACCACGCAAGCCACCGAAATCACGGCCGGCCTGACGCGGCACGACCCCTGCTCAAGGGCAGGGCATGGGCCGCCTCCTCTTCCTCTGTTGCTTGACCCCCGCGCTCGCGTGGAGCGAGCCGCTCACCTTCGAGCAGGCCATCACGCGCGCGCTCGAGGCGAGCCCCCGCGCCCGCGCGGCGAAGGCCGAGGTGTCGCGGGCCAGGAGCCAGGTCGAGCAGGTGCGCGCCGAGTCGTTGCCCAGCTGGGACGTGGGGCTCTCGCACGTCTGGCTCCAGTCGGTCTCGCTCGACCCGACGGCCACCCGCGGGCAGTTGAGCGCCACGCTGGCGAGCACCACGGTGCGCTTTCCGCTGTTCGAGCCGCGCGCCTGGGCGGACTGGGCCGAGGCGCTGGAGAACGTCGACGTCGCCGAGTCGGGGGCGCTTGCCCTACGCCGCCGCGTCGCCCTCGCGTCGGGCCGCGCGTGGACCGCGGTGGTCTTTCACACCCGCGTGCTCGCCTCGCGGCAAGAGGCGCTGCGCACCGCCGAGGCGCACCTCGCGTACACCCGCGGCCGCCTCGAGCAGCGCGCCACCACCCAGCTCGAGCTGGCCCGAGCCCAGCGGGAACGCGCGGCCGTGGCGGCCCTCGTCGAGCGCGCCGAGGCCCAGTTGGTCGCTGCCCGGGAGAGTCTCGGGGTCCTCGTCGGCGCCGACCACGCCGTGGAGGTCGACGCCGACGACGCCCACGTGCTCGAGGCCGCGGAGTGGACCGGCACGCGCCCCGACGTGCAGCAGGCCGAGCGCGCGGCGCACGCGCTCCACGAGGAGGTGCGGCATGGGTACACCGACTACCTGCCCACGGTGGCGGTGGTGGCCCAGGGCTTCCTGCAAGACCTGCCGACGCCCTCGCTGCCCGTGACGGGCGTGGGGTGGATCGCCCAGGTGGTGGTGCGCTTGCCGCTGTACGACGGTGGGCGCCGCTATGGCCGGCAGCACGAGCGCCTCGCGCTGGAGGCCCTCGCCCAGGCCCGCCTCGACGACGCCGCGCGCACCGCGCAGGCCGAGGCCCGCACCGGCCTCGAAGAGCAGCGTCGCGCCCGCACCGCCCTCGAGCGAGCCCAGGAGGCCGACACCTTCGCCCTCCAGGCGCTGCAGCTGACGCAGGCGCGCTTTGGCACCGGCGTGGGCACCGACCTCGACGTCATCGACGCGCTGCGGGAATCGCGTGACGCGGACATCGCCGTGGCCCTCGCCGAAGACGCCGTGCGCGTCGCCGGCCTCGAAGTCCTGGCCTCCAGTGGCCAGCTCCTCCTTCCCTGAAAGCTCTCCATGCGCCGCCGACTCCTGACCCCCCTCATCCTCAGCCTGGCCCTCTTCACTGCGTGGACCGCCGCGGGAGATCGCCTCGTGCGGCTGCCCCGCTGGGGCGACTCCACCGACGACGCCTACGTGCGCGCCGACATCACCCCGCTGGCCGCGCGCGTCGAGGGCTTCGTGCTGGCGGTGCGCGTCAAGGACCACCAGCGCGTGAAGCGCGGTGACGTGCTCGTGGAGCTCGACCCCGCTGACTGGGCCGCGCGCGCGCAGGAGGCCGAGGCCCACGTCGCCTCCGCGCGGGCCGTGCTCGAGACGCTCGAGCCCCGGGCCGTCGCGCAGCGCGCCACGGTGAGCGCCACGCTGGCCGCCATCGACGAGACGCACGCCGAGCTGGAGCAGCGCACGCTCGAGGCCACGCGGCAGAAGACCCTCTCGGCGCAGCAGCTGACCACCGGCCAGGAGCTCGAGCGCGCGACCTTCGAGGTGACGCGCGCCGAGGCCGAGCTGCGGCGCCGCACGGCCGATCGCCACAAGGCCGACGCCGACGTCTCGACGCTGCGCTCGCAGGTCAAGGAAGCCGCGGCCCAGCTCGCCGCGTGTGAGGCCCAGCTCACCTTCGCCAGGCTGCAGCTCGAGTACACCCGCATCGTCGCGCCGGCCGACGGAGTGGTGGGCGAGCGCGGGGTACACGTGGGTCAGCTCGTGCGCGCGGGTACCCCGGTCATCACCCTCGTGGAGCTCGACACCGTGTGGGTCACCGCGAACTTCAAGGAGAACCAGCTCGCCACGCTGGTCCCCGGCGCCTCGGTGCGCGTGACCGTGGACACCTTTCCCGGCGTCACCCTGGCGGGCACCGTCGACAGCCTCTCGCCTGCGAGCGGCGCGCAGTTCAGCGTGATGCCGCCGGACAACGCCACGGGCAACTTCACGAAGATCGTCCAGCGCGTGCCGGTGAAGGTGACCCTCGAGGTGCCCGAGGCGCTGCGCGGTCGCCTGCTGCCGGGCATGTCGGCCGTGGTTTCCCTCGAGAAGAGCTGAGCGATGACGACAGAGCTCAACCCCTGGCGTCCTCCGGTGCGGCACCTCATCGCCGTCAGCGCGGTCCTCGCGGGCGTCTTCGCGGCGGTGCTCAACGCGCGGCTGGTGGGCTTCGCGCTCGCAGACGTGCAGGGCAGCCTCGGCGCCTCACGTGACGAGACCATCTGGGTGAACACCGCCTACGCCGTGGGCGAGGTGGTCGTCATCCCCTTCGCCATCTGGTTCGGCAGCGTCGGCACCATTCGGCGCGTGCTGGTGCCCGCGGCGTTCTTCTTCGCCCTGAGCTGCCTCGCGGCGATGTGGGTGACGAGCATCGAGCAGTTGGTGGCCCTGCGCTTCCTGCAGGGGCTCACCGGGGGCGCGCTCATTCCCATGGCCACGCCCACCTTCCGGCGCAAGCTGCCGCTGGGGCCGCGGGTGACGGCCTTCGCGCTGTACGGCATGGCCGCGACGTTGCCCTTCGCGCTGGGGCCCGCGCTCGACGCCGCGCTCACCGAGTCGTTCTCCTGGCGCGCCATCTTCCTCGCGCCCGCAGCGCTCTCGTTGCTGGCCGCCGCGGGGGGCACGTGGGGCATGCCGCACCTGCCGTTTCACTGGGAGAACGCGCGCAAGGTGGACCTCGTCGGGCTCAGCTCGGTGGGCCTGGGGCTGGCCTGCCTGGTGCTCGGCGCCGACCAGGCCTTCCGCCTCGACTGGTTCGATGCGCGCTGGGTGACGGGCTTCTTCGCCGCCGGGGCGATGCTGCTGGGCCTCGCGTGGCACCACACGCGCAAGCACCCCAGCGCGGCGTACACCCACGACGTCCTCACGCAGCGCAACCTGATGGTGGCCCTGGGCACCTACGGCGTGGTGCGCCTCTCGCTGATGGTGGTGGGCTCCGTCATCCCCGACTTCCTGGTGCGCGCGCAGAAGCTGAGGCCGCTCGACTTCGGGGTGTTGTTCCTGGTGATGGCCGTGCCCCAGGTGGTGTTGCCGCTGGGCCTCGCGCGCTTCGCCCGGCGCCTCGAGCCGCGGTTGGTGTTCGCCACGTCCATCGCGTTGCAGGGCATGGCGCTGCTGCGCGCGGCGGCGTTGACCGGCGAGTGGAAGGTCGAGGAGTTGTTGCCGGTGGTGCTGCTGCACGGGGCAGGGCAGGGGTTGCTCTTCGTGCCGCTGTTGTTGCTGCTCACCCAGGACCTCGACGACGCGCACCGGCCCACGGCCATGGCGCTCACCAACCTCATCCGCGCGGGCGGCAACGCGCTGGGGGTCGCGTTGATGGGCACCTTCCTCGGGCACAGCCAGCGCTTTCACGACTCGATGCTGCGCGAGCGCGCCCGCTCGGTGCTGCTCACCACGCGCGCGGTGGCCCGGGAGGCCTGGGTGCTCGCGTTCGGAGACCTGCTCACCGTGCTCGGGGTGACGCTGGTGTTGATCGTCGTGCTGCAGGCGAGCCTGAAGCCCGTGGACCTCGCCGAGCTGGAGTCCCACTGAGCTTCAGGGGCGGCAGTCGGGGACGACCTTCGAGGCCGCCTCGTTCTTCTGACGCTCGGGCGTTCCCTTGAGTCCCCACGCCGTGTCGACCACGTCCTGCGCTTCGTGCTGCGCGAGGAACTCCGCGGCGAGGTGACGCAGGTACGGGTTGTCGCTGGTCAGCGCCTTGCGCTGCGCCTGCCACAGCTGCCCCGCACCGACCGCGCGCATCCGCTCTTCGTGCCAGGTGAAGGACTCGACGAGCGCGGCCTTGAGCGGCGCGTAGCCCTTGGTCGACTCCAGGGCGAAGCCGAACTCCGAGAGCGGGAAGACCATCGGAGCCCCGGTGCCCGGCGCGACGAGCAGCAGCACCTTCACCGACGAGCGCCCGTCCATGCGGTGCAGGCAGCTGCGAATGATCTCCCAGGGCTTGAGCGAGAGCCCCACCGGCGGGTCGATGGGCGCGCGCGTGGCGATGAGGCCGAGCACCTTCGCCTTCTTCACCCCGTCTTCCCACCGGGGCGTGGGCCGCTCTTCGCTGATCAGCGGCACCTCGAGCTCGAGCACCCCCGCCGCTTCGCTCACGGCCTTGTAGAGCTGCGAGGGCAGCGGGAGCAGCGGCGCAGGGTCGGCGGCGAGCAAGGACAGCAGCACGAGGGTGTTCATGGCGGACACCG
The DNA here is from genome assembly GCA_903905455.1 of uncultured Archangium sp. Taxonomy (GTDB): domain Bacteria; phylum Myxococcota; class Myxococcia; order Myxococcales; family Myxococcaceae; genus Archangium_A. The sequence goes on along the minus strand of CAIVGN010000128.1, from coordinate 13,690 downwards.
TGACACACCGCGCTGATGTGGGACAAACGACTGGCGCGTGTGCGTGGGGGAATGCGGGTACGCTGACGCCCATGGTGAAGGAAAACACGTTCGTCGGTTCGCCCCCTCCCGACGATGACGATCTGCGCCCCACGGGTCCCCGGCCGTCGATGCCGCCGACGACCAACATCCCGCAGCGTCGCGGCACCGGGCAGCAGTCTTCCGGCTTCGGCGCGCCGCAGTCAGGCCGCATGCCGGGCCCCAACTCGACCGCCCAGGGCCAGCGGCTCCCGCCGCGACCGCCGTCGTCGCAGCCGTCCTCTTCGGGGCGCGTGCCGGGTACGGGCAACACCGGTGGTCCCGCCCGCTCGAACGCCAAGTTCTTCCCCCCGCAGCCGCGCTCGCTGCAGGAGGCCGGCATCTCCCAGACCATGGGCGAGGAGCTGGTGCTCAAGGCGCTGTTCTTCGCCGGTGAGCTCCGCGGCGCCGACATCAGCAACCGCATCAAGCTGCCCCAGTTGATCGTCGACGAGATCATCGAGGGCCTGCGCAAGCAGAAGTTCGTCGACCTCAAGGGCGGCGCCGGCCTCGGCGTCGGCAAGTCGTCGATGATCTACACCCTGACCACGTTCGCCACCGACGTGCTGCGGCAGATCCTCGATCGCAACCGCTACAACGGCCCGGCGCCGGTGCGGCTCGAAGACTGGTTCGAGGCGGTCACCGCCCAGACCGTGCGCGGCATGCGCATCACCAAGGAGCGCATGAAGGAGCGCTTCGGCACCAACCTCATCGTGAAGGACGCGGTCTTCGACGGCCTGGGTCCGGCGATGAACTCGGGCAAGGCCATCTTCTTCTACGGCCCCCCCGGCAACGGCAAGACCGCGCTCTGCCAGGCGTTGGTGCGTTGCTACGACGGCGACATCTGGGTGCCGTACGCGCTGCTGGTCGACGACTTCATCATCCGCGTCTACGACTCCAACCTCCACGAGGCCGTGCCCCAGGACGAGAACGCCCCGGCCAACGACGCGCGCTGGGTGCGCTGCAAGCGGCCGCTGGTGGTCGTCGGCGGTGAGCTCACCCTCGAGACGCTCGACCTCATCTATTCGCCCGACGTGAAGTTCTACGAGGCGCCGTTCCAGCTCAAGGCCACCAACGGCATGCTGCTCATCGACGACTTCGGTCGCCAGCGCGTCAGCCCCAAGGACCTGCTCAACCGGTGGATCGTCCCGCTGGAGAGCGAGATCGACTTCCTCACCCTGCACACCGGCAAGAAGCTGCAGACGCCCTTCGACGTCTTCGTGGCCTTCTCCACCAACCTCGACCCGGCGGACCTGGTGGACGACGCCTTCCTCCGGCGCGTTCGCTACAAGCTCGCGGTGCAGCCGCCCGACGAGCAGCAGTTCCACGACATCTGGGCGACCGTCTGCAACGCCAAGCGCGTGGCCTACGACGGCGACGCCATCGAGTGGCTGGTGAACACCCACTACCGCCCCACCAAGCGCCCCTTCGCGGCCTGCCAGCCCCGTGACTTGTTGGGGCAGGTCATCGACATCGCGCACTACCGCGGCGAGGTGCCGGCGCTGACGCCCGAGCTGCTCGACGCCGCGGCGAAGAACTACTTCGTGAACTTTTCGAAGAAGTGACGGCGGCGCAGCAGCAGCACCAGCCCGGCCAGCCACAGGCCGGGCGTCGCCTCGCAGCCGCGGAAGGTCGCGTCGCGGTACTGGCGGTAGCTGCACTTGAGGTTGAGGCACTGGAAGCCGCGGTCGCAGTCGTTGTCTGACTGGCACGGCGTGGAGGTCGGCGAGGTGGTGTCCTGCTCCTCGGACGCGCGCTCGGCGCCGGTACCGCCCACCACGGTGTCGGGCAGCCCCGCGTCGGGGAGATCGGCCTGGGCCAGCGCCGGTAGCGCCCAGAGGCATGCGAGGAGAACGAGTCCGCGAGTCACGGCCCGAGAGGTAGCACGGCTGGGCGGTGGGTTTCTGGTGTAGATCTGCGGGGCCCATGGCGCCGCTCCCCGACGCGCAGCACCTGCTCGAGCTGCTGCAACGCGCGGCCGATGAGCTCAAGGGCTCGCAGCGCGACACCCTGGCCGCCCGCGCCGAGGTGAAGTCGCTGCAGGACCAGCTCGCCGCCTCCGAGCGGGCGCTGGTCGACGAGCGCCGCGTCTCGGCCGGGGTGGGCCAGGTGACCCTGCCTCCCGGTGCGCTGAAGACGACCCCCTTCATGAAGTCGCCGCTCGCGCGCGACGAGAAGACCAGCGTCGGCGGCGACGATGCGGGGTTGATGGGCGAGCGCGTGCAGGGGCTGCAAGACGAGCTCACCGTGCTCGAAGACGAGCGCCGCGCGCTGAAAGGGCAGCTCGGGGAGGCCCAGGCCGCGCGCGAGGAACTCGGCGCCCGGGTCTCGTCGCTGGAGGCCGAGCGGGACGAGGCGGCCGGGCGCGTGGCCTCGCTCGAGGCCGAGCTGGCCACTCCGCGCGAGTCGCTGGAGTCGACGCGCCGCCAGGGAGAGCTGGAGCACGAGCTGTCGAACACCCGCCAGCAGCTCATCGTGGAGCAGGCGCGCGGGGCGGATCTCCTCACCCGGCTGCAGGCCTGGGAAGCGCGCAGCCAGGACCTCGAGCAGTCCCTCATCGCCACCCGCCAGACCGCCGACGACGAGCTCGCGCAGCTCGACCAGCTCGCCGGGCAGCTGAGCCAGGTCGAGACCGAGCTGACCACCGAGCGCGCGCGCACCCAGGCGCAAGACGAGCAGCTGCGCTCGCTGGAGCAGGGCTCGAGCAACGAGCAGATGCGCTTGTTCGAGGCCACCAGCCGCATCGCCCAGCTCGAGGTCGAGATGGCCGGGCTCAAGGGCCGGCGCGACGAGCTCAACGTGGAGATCGGCAAGGTCGAGAACGAGCGCAACGCCGCGCGCAACCGGGCCGCCGAGCTCGAGCAGGCCGCGCAGCAGGTCCGCGAGCAGCTCACCGCCGAGCACCGGGCCACCCTCGACGCCGCGCACCACCAGCGCTCGGAGCTCGAGCTGCAGCTCTCGCGCGAGAAGGAGAAGCACCAGATCACCGCGCAGAAGCTGCTCGAGGCCCGCGGCAAGCAGCGCGAGCTCGAGGACGCGGTGCACCGCAGCCACGCCAGCCACGCCGAGCTGAGCGCCGAGGTCGAGGCGCTGACCTCCGCGCACCAGCTCGCGGTCAACGAGACGCAGCGCGCCCACGAGGCGTCGGTGCGCGAGCTCCACGCGCAGGTCGGCGCGCTCACCGCGCAGCTCGAGACCGCGACCACCGAGTGGCGTCACGTCGAGCGGCAGTACGAGTCGCTGCACCGCGAGATGCTGCTCATCCTCGATCAGCGAGACGAAGCGCGGCGCGAGCTCGACGGCCGCCGGTGAGGCGGGTCTTGCTGGGGCTGCTGCTCGCCGGGTGCGGGGCTGGGCCCGTGCCTTCCACCTGCTGAGCGTCTTCGTGGTCGACGAGGTGGTCAACGGCACGGTCACCGCGGGCGACGGCGGCGTGGACAGCTTCACCTGGGTACTCGACGTCGAGGCCTGTCCCTGAACTCGTGACGCGCGTATATACTCCGTGAATACGGAGGTCATCATGCAGACCGCACGCGTCTTCAAGAGTGGCAATAGCCAGGCAGTCCGGCTCCCGCGGGAGTTCCGCTTCGACGAGGCCGAGGTGGTCATCAAGAAGGTGGGGCACGTGGTGATGCTGCTGCCCCGGAAGTTCTCGGCGCGGGCCTTCCGTGAGCTGCTCGGCGAGCTGGGCCCCATGGGACTCACCCGGGAGCAGCCGAAGCGGGCCGAGCGGCCGTGAAGCGCTGGCTGCTCGACAGCAACACCTGCATCGCGTTGGTCAACCAGGAGCACCACTTCCTCAAGGTCGCTCGACACCTCGACGAGGTGGAGCGGGCGCAGGTCTTCGTCTCGTCGGTGACGGCGGGCGAGCTCTTCTACGGCGTGGCGCACAGCGCGAGGCCGGCGGCGAACGAGGCCAAGCTGAATCGTTTCCTGGCCGAGTTCGAGCTGGCGCCCTTCGACGAGGCGGCGGCGCGGACCTACGGCGAGGTTCGCCACCAACTGGCGTCCGCGGGGACCCCCATCGGACCCCTGGACACGATGATCGCCGCGCACGCGCTGTCGCTGGGCGCCGTGGTGGTGACCAACAACACCCGCGAGCTTCGCCGCGTGCCACGGCTGAAGGTCGTCGACTGGCTGCGGTGACGGCCTACGGCGTCTCGGCGCCCAGGCGCTCGAGCACGTCTTCGAGGTGCCGGTACACCTGCACCTCGTGGTGAATCACCTCTTCGATGATTCCCTTTTGATCGATGACGAAGGTGGCCCGGCGGTCGATGCGCAGCACCGGCCACACCACGCCGTACTTCTCGCTGATGACCCGCGACTCGTCGCCGATGAGCCGGAACTGCAGCCCCTCGGCCTCGGCGAAGCGGCAGTTCTTCTCGCTCTTGTCCACGGACACGCCGATCAGCTCGGCGCCCGCGTTGGTGATGCGCACGTGGTTGTCGCGGAAGTTGCGCACCTCGAGCGTGCAGGCCGGGGTGAAGGCGCGGGGGAAGAAGAAGAGCACCACCTTCTTCTTGCCCCGGTAGTCCGCGAGCGCGATGCGCTGCCCGCGGCAGTCGAGCGCCTCGAAGTCGGGGGCGAGGTCACCCCGCTTGAGCAACGTGGGGCTGATTCCGGTCACGCCGGGGACGCCGCCTTGGTGTCCATGGCGTCGGCCACCAGCTCGGCCACGTCACGCACCTTGACCTGCTCGCGCTGGGTGTCGGCGAGGCCGTCCTTGAGCATGGTGTGGCAGAACGGGCAGGCCACCGCGACGGTGCCTTCGGCCGGGCCCGCGTAGTCGCCCACCTGGCCGGGGTGCGCCTTGTCGGTCGCCGAGGGGAACGGCACGCTCGCGTCGTTGGCGTGGGCCAGGGTCAGCGCCACTTCGTTCGCGCGGTTGTGGTTGATGCGCGTGCCCTCGTGCTCCTCCATCCACATGCGGGCGCCGCCGGCGCCGCAGCAGAAGGACTCGCGCTTGCTGCGCTGCATCTCGACGACCTCGAGGCCGGGGATGGCCGCCAGCGCCTGCCGGGGGGCGTCGTACACGCCGTTGTGCCGGCCCAGGTAGCAGGGGTCGTGGAAGGTGAGCTTCTCGTTCATCACCTTGCCCAGCTTGATGCGCTTGGTCTGGATGAGCTCGTTGATCAGCTCGGTGTGCGAGATGACGCGGTAGTTGCCGCCGAACTCCGGGTACTCGTTCTTGATGGTGTTGAAGCAGTGCGGGCACTGGGTGACGATCGTCTTGACGCCCTTGGCGTTCCACGACTCGACGTTCATCTTCGCCATCGTCTGGTACAGGTATTCGTTGCCGCCGCGCCGGGCGAGCTCACCGTTGCAGGTCTCGTCCTTGCCCAGGGTGGCGAACTTCACGCCGCCCTCGGTGAGGATCTTGGCCACCGCGCGCGACACCTTCTTCATGCGGTCGTCGTAGGAGCCCGCGCAGCCCACGTAGAAGAGGTACTCGTACTCGCCGCCGTCGCCCCACTTGGGCAGCGGGAACTCGCCTTCCCACTCGTCGCGCTTGTCCTGGCCGATGCCCCACGGGTTGCCCTGGCGCTCGACGCCTTCGAAGACGCGCTGCAGTTCCGGCGGGAAGTCGGCCTCGACCTGCACCTTGTAGCGGCGCATGTCGATGAGGCGGGGCACGTTCTCGATGAACACCGGGCAGGCCGTCTCGCACCAGCCGCAGGTGGTGCACGCCCACACGGTCTCCGGCTTGAGGATGCCGCCCTCGGAGGCGACCAGCGGGGGCATCTCGGTCTCTTTCCCGTCGAGCCCGTTCCACACGAAGCGACCGTCCTCGGTCTTCTTCGCCGTGGGGAGCTGCGCCTCGTGGTCCCACAGGAAGTGCTTGAGCGCCGAGTTGACCGCCTTGTGCGTCAGCGGCTTGCCGGTGATGTACGTGGGGCAGTGCGTCTGGCAGCGGCCGCACTCGGTGCAGGTGTTGACGTCGAGCGCCTGCTTCCACGAGAGCTGGGTGATGACCTTCGCGCCGAACTCTTCCTTCTCGAGGTTGGGCGTGGACAGCTTCGCGCTCGAGGAGATGTTCGGCTTGTCGAGCGGCGCCAGCTTCTTCATGAAGACGTTGGGCAGGCCGACGATGACGTGGAAGTGCTTCCCGTAGGGGAGGAAGTTCAGGAACGTCACGACGATCAGCAGGTGCGTCCAGAAGCAGAGGATGCCCAGCTCGTGCAGCGCCTCGGTGGACCAGCCCGAGAACGCCCGGGTGACCAGCGAGGTGACCGGCTCGTAGGACGACCAGGTGATGCCCTGCGCGCGGAAGTGCGAGGCCCCGAAGATGAACTCGGTGATCATCAGGCCGCCGATGAAGCCCAGGATGAGCAGGGCCTCACCCGACTGCGTGAGCCGCTTGGGCTTGACCACGATGCGCAGCCAGAAGAAGTACGCCACGGCCAGCACCGACAGGCCGGCGATGAGGTCCTTGGCGAAGAGGTACGCCTTGTAGACGGCGGCCAGCGCGGGCGCCTCGATCCAGAAGGGGGCGCCCAGGTCGGTCAGCAGCACCGTGGCGTCGTTCGAGTACGCCATGGCGAAGAGCATCATGGTGCGCGCCTGCACCGTCAGGAACGCGGCGAAGATCATCACGTGCATCAGGCCGGGCACGAACTCCTCGCGGTCGACCATGCGCTTCTGGCCGAAGCCGAACTGCAGCAGCGCCTTGATGCGGTCGGAGGTGCGGTCCATGCGGTTGCCCGGCTCGATGGCCAGCGACCGGATCGCCTTGATGCGACCGAGCATGGTGACGAGGAAGAAGCTCAGCCCGCAGAACAGAAAGACCGTCACGAGGATCGGATTCATCGCGGCTCCAACTATCAGGAAATCGGGGCCGAGATGACTTTTGGTGGGCCACGAATCGGCCGTCGTTCACGGGGGCATCACCACAGCTTCAGGCGCCTCGAGGAAAATCAGGCCCCCGGAACCTCCGTGGCAATTCGCCGCAAATGACCCAGGGGACGCGCAGAATTGGCATTCGCTTCTGGGCTGAGCGCCTGCCTATGCACCGTCGTTCATGAGCGCAAAAGATGGGGCCCCGGTGGAGCTGCAGCTCGGCAAGACGCTCGATTTCTTGAGCAGCATCTGGGCCCTCGACCACGCGCTCCACGCGCGCAGCAAGGCGATGGCGAAGAAGGGCGGGCTGACCGGGCCCCAGCGCCTCGCGCTGCGCATCATCGGCGCCTTCCCCAACATCAGCTCCGGCGAGCTCTCGCGCGTGCTGCACGTGCACCCCTCGACGTTGACCGGCGTGCTGCAGCGCCTCGAGACCCAGGGCCTGCTGGCGCGCTCGCGCGACAAGGCCGACGGCCGCCGCGCGCTGTTCTCGTTGACCCGCTCGGGCGAGAAGCACGCCACGCCGGTCGACTTCTCGGTGGAAGGCGCGGTGAAGAAGATCCTCAAGAAGGCCAACGCCGAAGACATGGCCGTCGCCCAGCGCATCATCCTGTCGCTCGCCGACGCGCTCCTCGACGGCACCGTCGCCGGTGCGCACGAGCGCGCGAGCTGACTGCGCGTTGGTCTGTTGAGTCGCGCGGCGACTTCGGCGGGAGGGTCGCGTCTCCTGCGATCGGCCGAGGTCCCTTCGTTGTTCGGGTGCCCGGGATCGCCCCTATCCCTTCCTTTCCCCCCTGGGGAAAGGGGACCGCTCGCCGCGGGGGCCAGACGGGATGCAGAGTCGAATGGAGCAAGGCCTCGATTTGCAGGACCGACCGCCGCGCAGAATACCGACGCTTCTTCTCGATGGTCTTGGCATGCGCCGGATCCACCGCCCAGGCAGCAACATCTGACTTCCCGCAGTTGCTGCCGAAGGGCAGCGGCAGCCGTTAGATGCTGCTGCTTCAGCGCCCCGCGTCGCCACTTGACGAAAACCGTCGAGGGCCGACGGTGGATGAACCACCACCGACCGTTCCTGAAACTTGAGGCCACGCCCCGAATTTCTGTGCGCTCGTCTAGCCCGCGCGGCAGATGAGCGCTCCCCTTTCCCCGGGGGGAAAGGAAGGGATTGGGGCGATCCCGGGCACCCAAACAAACACACGACCTCTGCCGATCGCAGGAGACGCAAGCTCTCCATCGAAGGCCTCGAAACGCCCGCCCGCGGTCGACCGCTGCAGTCAGCAGAACCGGCGCCAGCGCCTCGGCCACCGCGCAGGCTGACCCCTCACATGGCGACACCGCTCGAGGTAACGGTCACGCAGTGGGCTCCGCGCGATGGTGTGGGCCGAACGAAGCTCAGCACGGGGAACAGGTGCGCTTCGGCGCCTCGGCCTCGTGGTGCAGGTGCTCGCGCTTCCCGCGCTCCCAGCCGAATTCCGGGGTGATGTGCCCCATTCTCACTGGCAATAACCTAGTTATCTAGATAGCTTGGCGTGGTGTCCCAAAAAGCCCCACGTATCCGGCGCATCGGCCGGGGCCTCAAACCGCCGGTCCTGTCCTTCTGGACGCCCCTCGTCGCCGACTGGCGCCAGATGCGCTCGAGCTTCTGGGGAACCTTCACCGACATCCACCAGCAGAAGAGCCTGCCGCAGGACGTGCTGGCCGGGCTGACGGTCGCCGCGGTGGCGCTGCCGCTCAACCTGGCGCTGGCGGTGGCGAGCGGGTTGCCTCCGTCCGCGGGGCTGGTGGCCGGGGCCATCGGCGGGCTGATCGCAGGTCTCGTGGGCGGCGCGCCGTTGCAGGTGACCGGGCCGGCGGCGGCGTTGGCGTCCATCGTCGCGGCCATCGCGCTGGGTTTCGGGCCCGTGGGCGTGGCGTTGGCGGCGGTGTTGGTGGGGGCCTTCCAGCTGGTGTTGGCCTTCACCCGCGCCGGCCACCTGATGAAGCACGTGCCCGAGAGCGTGCTGGCGGGCTTCACCACCGGCGTGGGCCTCAAGCTGCTCGACCAGCAGTTGCCTGAGCTGCTCGGCTTTGACTACCGGGTGTCGGAGCTGGCGGCGATGATCGGCCGGCCCTCCTGGCTGCACGAGGTGGAGTGGCTGGCGGTCGTCTCGGGGCTCTTCGTGGCGCTGCTGGTGGTGGGCATGGCGCGCTTCAAGCGCTTCCCCGCGGCCATCGTCGGCGTGGGCCTGGTGACCTTCGTGGCCAACTACGTGGGCTGGGACATTACGCGCGTGGGCGACGTGCCGAGCACCTTCCCTCCGTTGGTGTTCCCGCAGATCGAGCTGGCTCGCTTCGGGGAGCTGCTGCTCGCGGTGGTGCCGCTGGCCTTCCTCGCCTCGGCCGAGTCCTTGCTCGCCGCGCGCGCCGTCGACCGCATGCTGGGCAAGGACGCGGTGCGGCCCTACCAGCCGAGCCTCGAGCTCTTCGGCCAGGGCCTGGCGAACGTGGTGGTGGGCCTGTTCGCGGGCATGCCGGTGACGGGCGTCGTGGTGCGCAGCGGCGTCAACGTGCAGAGCGGCGCGCGCACCAAGGTGGCCACGGTGCTCCACGCGCTCTTCCTGGGCGCGGCGGTGTTGTTGATGAGCAGCCTCATCGCGCGCGTGCCGCTGGCGGCGCTCGCGGGGTTGCTGTGCGTCATCGGGGTGCGCCTCGTCGACCTCGCGACGCTGGGGCACCTCTTCAAGGAGTCGAAGCTCGAGGCGCTGGCGTTCGTGGTGACCTGCGTGGGCACCGTGGGCGGGCACCTGATGCTGGGCCTGCTCGCCGGCCTCGCGCTCCACGGGGTCGACTGGTTCCTCTTTCACCGCAACCAGACCGAGCCCGAAGAGGCCCCGCAGCTCGAGGCGGGCGTGCGCGCGCAGCTGGGCCACGAGCGGGCGCTGGCGCGGCGGCCCACGGTCGACACCACGGGGAGCGCCGCCGAATGGCTCAGCCACGTGCGCAGCCGCCCACACATTCCGGCCACGGCCTACGTGCACCCGCAGGCGAGCGTCATCGGGCAGGTGGTGCTCGGCGAGAACGTGCACATCGCCGCGGGCAGCTCGGTGCGGGCTGACGAGGGCACGCCGTTCTTCATCGGCGCCAACTCCAACATCCAGGATGGGGCCGTCATCCACGCGCTCAAGCAGAAGCACGTGGAGGTCGGCGGCGAGAAGTGGGCGGTCTACGTGGGCCGCAACGTGTCCATCGCGCACGACGCCCTGGTGCACGGGCCCAGCTACGTGGGCGACGACACCTTCATCGGCTTCAAGGCCGTGGTGCACGACACCGTGCTGGGCAGCGGCTGCTCGGTGGGCATCGCCGCGGTGGTGGTGGGCGTGGAGGTGGCGGACGGGCGCCACGTGCCCGCGGGCACGGTGGTGGACACCCAGGCCAAGGCCGACGCGCTGCCGCCCTCGACCGAGGCCCACCGGCACTTCAATGAAGACGTGGTCGACGTGAACCGCGGGCTGGCCGCCGCGTACCGCCGGCTGGTCATCGCCGGGCACCCGCCGCCGCGTCTCGACGCTGGTGGTGACGAGCCCGCATCCTGGGACGAGCGCTGGGCTCGCCCCTCCAACGAACGTTTCTAAGCAAGGCGAGGTCGCATGTTCTTCCTGGGCATCATCATCGGCATCGCGCTCTTCCTCGTGTGGAAGGCGCGCGACAGCTACTTCCGCGTGGAAGAGGGGCAGGTCGGCGTGCTGTGTCGTTTCGGCGCGGCGAAGCACGGCCCCGACGGCGCGCTGGCCCTCGCGGGCCCCGGCCTGCACTTCAAGTGGCCCTTCGAGGTCGCGCACATCGTCTCGTTGCGCGAGCAGTTGGTGACCCTGGGCGGCGAGTCGGCAGAGCACGTGATGCTCAACGACGGCACGGTCATCCGGCTCCAGTCGATGCTGCGCTACGCGCCCCGGCGCGAGGGCATCGCCAAGTACCTCTTCGGGCTGCACCACCGCAAAGAGCACGTGGCCGGCCTGTTCTCGAGCCTGCTGCGCAACGAGATCGCCAACGTGAAGGCGGCCCAGGGCGAGGCGCTGGGTGGGGCCTTCGCCGTGGTGCGCAAGGACCGGCAGTTGGTCAACCAGCGCATCGCGGACTTCGCGCGCAAGCAGCTGAACGACCGCTACGGCGTCGACTTCCAGGCCGTGGACATCACCGACATCCACCCGCCCGACGAGCTGGCCGACGCGCTCAACGCGGTGATGAGCGCCCGGGCCGAAGCGGACTCGATGCGCTTCCGCGCCGAGAGCGAGTGCGCGCAGAAGGTGATGGCCGCCGAGCGCGGCGTGCAGATCGCCTCGGCGAAGGCCGCCGCGGTGGAGTCGGAGATCGACGTGCTCGGCCGGCACCTGGGCGCGCTGCACGTGGCCGGCGTGCTGCCGGCGTACCGCTCGCGGCGCAAGGCCGAGGTGTGGTCCGAGGCGCGCACGCTCTTCGTCAAGGAAGGGGGGACGTCATGAACGCCCAGGACTGGATGATGCTGTTTGGCGGCGCCGCGGCGGGCGTGGTGGCGTGCTCGTTGCTCGGGCTCTTCGCCAGCGGCTTCGGGGTGGGCGTGGAGGACGAGCACGTGGCCCTGGTGACCAGCTTCGGCAAGCTCATCGCCAGGCTCGAGAAGCCGGGCCTCCACGTGCTGCCGACGAAGTGGCTGCCGTGGGTGAAGGTGCAGCAGGTGTCGCTGGCGCGCGACTTCCGCGTGATTCACGACCTGCACGTCAACGACGCGCGGGGCACCACGGTGGTGGCCGACCTGTGGGTCGAGCTGCGGGTCATCGACGCCGAGAAGGCGCTCTTCGCCGTCGAAGACTGGGACCAGGCGACGCAGAACCTCGTGGTGCACGCGGCGATGTCCATCCTCGGCAGCCGCGACTTCCAGCAGATCCTCGACGACCGCAGCGAGCTCGGCGCGCAGCTGCAGCGCGATGTCTCCGCCGAGACCGAGCGCTGGGGCGTGAAGGTCGACCAGGTCTTCGTGCGCAACGTGGCGCTCACCCCCGAGGTCTCGCGGCAGGTGTTCGGCATGGTGGCCACGCGGCTCGAGCAGGCCCGGGCGGTGCTCTTCGAAGAGGGGCGCCTCGACGCGGCCCAGCTCGAGGCCAACACCGCGCAGCAGGTCGCCTCCCTCGTCGCCGAGGCGAAGGCGCAGTACCCGCTCGCCGTGGGGCGCGCGCTGGAGCGGCTGGCGAAGTCCGCCCCGGTGTTCGAGGCGTACAACGAGCTCTATGAGCTGGCGCAGCTGCGGGGGCCGCGCACGGTGGCCTTCCGGGGGTTCGACGGCAACGAGGTGCGCGCCGTCGACGCCGCGATGCTGCCGGAGCAGTCGGCGGTCACGAAGTAGCCCTGGGCGTTGCCGCGGTAGATCCCGGCGTCAGGTCGAGAAGCGCGTCACGATCGGCGGCGGCGCGTGGAGCGTCTGCCGCACCACGCAGCACCGCTGCGCGGCCACCTGCAGCTTCTCCAGCAGCGCCGGTGAAGTTCCCTCCTTCACCTTCAGCTGCACGTCACAGGTCATCGACTGAAAGCCCACCGGCACCGAAGCCTCCATGCCCAGGGCGCCCCGGAGGTCGACGGTCGCGCTGACCCGGACCTCCAGCGCGGTCAGTTCGATGCCGAGCAGGTTCGCGACCATGCGAATCGCCGAGTCCTGGCACGCCGCGAGCGCGGCACACAGGAGGTCACCGGGCGTCGGCGCGTCGTGCAGGCCGCCCACCCCCGCGTGCACGCCGACCGGGATGGATACCCCGCAGCCGTCCATGGGCTCCACCCGCGAGTGAAACGGATCCTCCGCGACGTCACCGGAGGTCCTCGCGTGGTCCACCACCGTCGCCAGCTCCGGGGCCGACTGGTACTTCGCCTTCAGCGGCTTCTGCACCGCGTACACGCTCGGTTGGGTCATGGCGCGGCAGGCTACCTCGGGGAAGAAGCGCCACGCGCTCCGCTGACCGGGGTCCCGCTGCGCCCTCAGGGGACCGTGAGCCGCTCCACCACCACGGTCTCCCAACCCGGGAGGTTGTCGGTGTTGTTGGTGTTGCGCCGGGCGGTCACCTTGTACGTCCCCGGGTAGAGGCTCACGGTGAAGGTCCAGGCGGCGCCGGTGGTGTTGCAGCTCGCGTAGACCGAGGTGTTGAAGCGGGTGTCGGTGAGGTGGGTGAAGTCGAGCAACTCGCCGTAGCTGGTGCTGTTGCAGTAGGTCGCCGCGGGGTTGACGCCGTTGCGGGTGACCGTCCCTGACACCACGGTCTGCGGCGGCACGGGAATGTTGAAGGTGACGTTCGACTGGGGCGCGCTCACCACGAAGGACGGCGAGACATCGGTCGTCCAACTCGGGAGGTTGTCGGTGTTGTTGGTGTTGCGCCGCGCGGTCACCGAGTACGTGCCCGGGTAGAGGCTGACGCTGAAGGCCCAGGCGGCGCCGGTGGTGTTGCAGCTCGCGTAGACCGAGGTGTTGAAGCGGGTGTCGGTGAGGTGGGTGAACTCCAGCAGCTCTCCGTAGCTCGTGCTGTTGCAGTAGGTCGCCGCGGGGTTGACGCCGTTGCGGGTGACCTTGCCGGCGACGACGTGCTGCACGGGCACGGGAATGTCGAAGGTGACGTTCGACTGCGGCGCGCTGACTGCGAAGGACGGGGAGACGATGGTCTCCCAACTCGGGAGGTTGTCGGTGTTGTTGGTGTTGCGCCGCGCGGTCACCGAGTACGTGCCCGGGTAGAGGCTGACGCTGAAGGCCCAGACGGCGCCGGTGGTGTTGCAGCTCGCGTAGACCGAGGTGTTGAAGCGG
>CAIVGN010000127.1 GCA_903905455.1 uncultured Archangium sp. | reverse complement strand
GGCAGCCACGACAGGAAGTCAGATGTTGCTGCCTGGGCGGTGGATCCGGCGCATGCCAAGACCATCGAGAAGAAGCGTGGGTGTCCTGCGCTGCGAGCGGTCCTGCAGATCGAGGCCTTGCCCCATTCGACTCTGGCTCCCGTCTGGCCCCCGCGGCGAGCGGTCCCCTTTCCCCAGGGGGGAAAGGAAGGGATAGGGGCGATCCCGGGCACCCGAACAACGAAGCGACCGCTGCCGATCGCAGGAGACGCAATCCTCGCATCGAAGCCTCCCGTCGCTCGAGCGTCCGCTCGCCCACCCGTCTCTGGAGCTGCTCGGTCTCGGCCCGGCTTCAGCTGAAGGTCTTCACCATCGCCCCGCGGTGAACGTGTCGACCCGCCCGAAGAGCACGCGCCTCGGGAAGAAGCGCGAGCGGTTCAAGCTGACGCCCACCACGGCCTTGATGCCGAAGAACATCGCTTCGAGGGGCCCCGGCCGTCAGGCCACCACGTCAGCCCGGGCTGGCGCGGCCGGGCGTTCCCCCACGTGCGCGCAGCTCGCCGCCGTGGAGCACCCCTTCGCGCTGGCGCAGGCCTGCGCCTTCGGCGCGCAGCTCACCAGCCCGCCGTACTTGCGGTACTCCTCGAGGCGGCAGCTCCAGACGATCTGCCCGTCGTGCGCGGTGACGTCCGGGCAGCCGTCGCACATGTTCTGCCGGCCGTCGGCGAGCACGTCGATGGGCTGGATCATCATCACCGACTGGAAGTGCACCTTCTTGCGCACGTCGAGCGGGTGCCGCGCGAGGTGCGCGGCCCAGGCGCGCGCGATGCCTCGCATGCCCGGCTCGACGATCCCCATCGCCATGGCCGAGCGCCCCGCCTCCAGCGTCCACTTCGGGGCGTACGCGAGGTAGGTGCCCTTGACGAAGTGGTGGGCGTTCTGGACCAGCTCCATGAAGCGCGGGCCGACGTAGCCGAGCACCTTGCTGTCGGTGCCGTTCTTCGGGAACCCGAAGCGCCCGGTGAAGAGCCACTTGAAGCTGTCGGGCTTCTCGGTGCCGCCCAGGTAGGCCGAGGGCGCGAAGTCGGGGAAGCGCCGCTGAATCAGCGCCACCATCTCCGGCGCGGTGATGTCGCTGCGCTGCTTGAGTTGGTCCACCGCGTAGACCAGCGGGGTCGCCTCCACCGCCTGGCCGTTGCGGAAATACTCGAACTCGCCCTCGGTGGTGGCCGCCCGGTACATGATGAAGATGACCGAGTTGATGAGGTCGATGTGGTCGGCCGCGAACTGCACCAGCGCCGGCACGTGGTGCAGCGTGTCCTCGTAGACGGTGGCGTTGAAGGCGCACGACAGCCCGCCCACGCTCGCCACCAGCCGCGCGTACTCCAGCCGCAGCGAGTTCAACTCGAGCTCATTCTTCCCGCGCCACGCGCCGGGCCGGCCCTGGTGTGAGTCGACGTGGAAGGTGAGGCCGACGAGGCCGGCGCGCTTCATGTCTTCGAGCAACGCGCGGGTCAGGGCCACGCCGTTGGTGTTGATGATCGGCTTGTGCCCGTCGGCCACCACGAGGCGGATGATCTCCACGATCTCCGGGTGGAGCAGCGGATCACCCCCGGCGATGGACACGCTGTCGTAGGTGCGCCACTTGCGGAATACGTCGAGGTCGGCCTGCACTTCGGCGAGCGACTTGTGGGTGCCGTCGTTCTCCCGGTAGCAGCCGTCGCACGAGAGGTTGCACTTGTTGGTGGGCTCGAGCCACGAGAGCACGTTGTCGGAGGCGTTCCACGGCAGGCGATACAGCGTTCGATGGTCGAGGTTCATGAGCGGCGCACCCTGCAGGCCCCGGCGGTGGTGCGCCTTGACCTCGCGCATCACTTGACGGTGATCAACGGCCTCCATCGACAACAGAAGAGCATCACCGGCCTTCGCGTTCCCGCGGTCGCAGTCGGCTGAGCGTCTCCTTCGATCGGCACAGGTCGTTCCCGGGCACCCAAACGACCAGGCGACCTCCGCCGATCGCAGGAGACGAAGACCTCCCATCGAAGCCTCATCCCACCTGCGCCCAACGGACGTCACCGCCCGACGACCGGATACCTTCATCCCAGGGGCGTCTCCGGTGCAGCGTGCGGCGCTGCGTCTTCAACGGCCTCTCTCACCTCGTCCGGGTCGCGCGTCGGTTCCCAGGGGATCCACTTCAACTCTTCCACCAGCACCACGTAGAGCAGGGGTACCACGCCCTTGGTCACCAGCGTGGCCAGCAAGAGCCCGCCAATCTGGACATAGACAAGTTGTTGCCACTTCGGCCCGCCCTCGATGGCCAGCGGCACCAACCCGCCCACCGTCGCCAGCACCGTCACCAGCACCGGCCGCAGCCGCACCAGGCCCGCGTCGATGACCGCCCGGTGCAACGGCACCCCGTGCTCGCGGGACTCCTCGATGAAGTCGAAGAGCACGATGATGTGACTGACGATGACCCCGATGAGGCTCGCCACGCCGAGGAACGCCATGAAGCCGAAGCGGGTGTTGGTCAGCACCAGGCCCAACACCGCGCCCACCAACCCGAAGGGGATCGCCGCGAAGACGATCATCGGCTTGAAGACGCTCTCGAACTGCCACACCAGCACCAGGAAGATGAGCAGCACCGAGACCACCAGCGCGATGCGCACGTGCCCGAAGGCCCGCGACTGCTGCTCGAATTCCCCGCCGTAGCTCAGCCGGTAGCCAGGCGGCAGCTCGAGCTTCGAGAGCCGCACGCGCGCATCGTTGAAGAGCACCGAGGGCAGCTCCCCGGGCCGCGGCAGGGCGCCCACGGTGATGGTCCGCTCCTGGCGGTAGCGCACGATCTTCTGCGGCTGGTGGTCCAGCTGCACCACGCCCACCTGCTCCAGCGGCACCGGCCGGTTGGTGCGCGAGCTCCACAGCGACAGCTCCCGGAGGCTGGTGGCGTTGGTACGCTCGCTGGGCCGCAGCCGCAGGTTCACGTCGATCAACCGGTCGTCGTCGCGCAGCTGCGTCACCGTCTGGCCCGAGAGCGCCAACATCGACGCGGTGGCCACGTCTTCCCGGGTCACCCCCGCGCGGTTCGCGCGCACGTCGTCGATGGCCACCTTGAGGCTCGGCGCCTCGGCGCCCCAATCATCGGTCACGTCGCCGGTGGCCGGCAGCCCGCGCAGCACCAGGCGCGCCTGCTCAGCCAGCCGCTTGAGGGTGGGAATGTCCGGCCCGCTCAGGCGCACCTCCACGGGGATGGTCGCCGGGGCACCCGACGACAGGTAGAACGCCTCGAACCGCGCGCCCGCGATGGACCGCGTCAGCAGGTCTTGCGTGCGGCGAATGAGGGCGCGCGTCTTCCGGTCGTCGCGGGTCTGGATGATCAGCAGCGCGTAGGCCGGGTTGCGCGGCTCCGGCGCCACGTTGCTCCACCAGCGCGGCCCGCCGTCACCCACGAAGAGCGTCACGCGCTCGAGCTCGTCTCCCTCGGTCTTCACCAACAGCGCGCGCGCCTCGTCGGCCACGCGCTGGGTGGCGCGCACGTCGGTGCCCTCGGGCAACCGCACGTGCACGTAGAAGCGGTTCATCGACTCCTCGGGGAAGAAGTGGGTCTTCACCAGCCCCACCGGCGCCAGGCCCACCACGAGGAAGATCCCGAACCCCGCGAAGCTCAGCTTCTTGTGGTCCAGCATCCAGCTGGTGATGGCGTTGTACTGGCGCGCCAGCTCGGCCGAACGACCGCCCCCTTCGAGCGCCGCCTCGTAGCCCTTCTGCCCGCGCAGCAGGTAGCGGCCCAGCAGCGGCATGAAGGTCATCGACACGATGCGGCTCGAGAACAGCGCCACCGTCACCACCACCGGCAACGAGTAGATGAACTCGCCCATGCTGCCCTCGATCAGCAGCAGCGGGGCGAAGGCCACCACGTTGGTGAGGGTGGCGAAGAAGATGGCCTTGGCCAGCTTGGTGGGGCCCTGCCACGCCGCGCGCACCCGGGGCACCCCGTGGGCGATCTCCCGGTTGATGGCGTCGCTGGCCACCACCGGGTCGTCGACCAACAGGCCCAGGGCGATGATCAGCGAGGCGATGGACACCTGCTGCAGGTCGATGCCCAGCAGGCGCATCATCCCGAAGGTCATGGCCAGGGTGAGGGGAATGCTCGCGGCCACCAGCAGCGCGCTGCGGCGCTCCATGAAGAGCAGCGCCACCGCGATGACGATGGCCACCGCCTCCAGCAGGCTGCGCATGAACTCGGAGATCTTGTCGTGCACCAGCTCCGGCTGGTCGGTGGTGTGCACCACCTCGAGGTCCTCCGGCAGCCGCCCGCGCAGGCCGCGCAGCGCCGTGTCCAGCGAGGCCCCCAGCTGGGTCACCTGCACGCCCGAGCGCGCCTGCACCGCCACCGCCACCGAGCGGGTCCGCCGCCAGTCGCCGCCCGGGCCGCGCCACGCCAGCCACGTGGTGTCCGACGAGGGGTCGTAGGTGCGCCGCACCTCGGCCACGTCGCGCACGTAGATCGCCTTGCCGTCGGGGGTGTTGGTCACCACCGTGTCGAGGATCTCCTGGCCGTCGTCGTAGTTCGCCCCGGGGTCCACCAGCAGCAGCTGCTGCCCGGTGTTCAGCGTGCCCCCGGGCAGGGCGGCGTTGCGGCTGCGCAGCGCCTGGGAAATCAACCGCGGGTTGACGCCCAGCGACGCCAGGCGCTCCTGCGAGAAGAAGAGCGACACGCGCTCGGGCACCACGCCGTGCAGCTCCACCCGGCCCACGCCCGGCACCCGCGCCAGCTCGTCGCGGGTCAGCCGCGCGGCCTCGTCGAGTTCCCGGTAGCTGTACTTGTCCGGCGCGATGGCGGCCAGGCGCGCCTCGAGCGTGGACAACGCGCCCACGCGCACCGGCCCCCACAGGTCGGGGTGCGGCTGCTCCGGGCCCACCACGTCGCGCAGGAACCCCTCGTCGAGCGCGGTGAGCGCGACCTCCGAGCGCGGCGTGAAGTCGATGGCCACGAAGCGCGCGCCCGCGAGGATGGCCGCGTCTTCCAGCGCCCCCGAGGCCCGCCCCCGCGCCGCGTACTGGGCCGCCCCCGCAGCCACCCGCGTCGGCTCCACCCCGTCGGGGAAGATGATGATGGTCGTCTGCCGCGTCGCCGGGTCGGCCGAGAGCGCGCGCTGCGGGGCAATGACCCGGCGCAGCACGTCGGCTCGCAGCGAGATCTCGAGCGGGTCGGCCGGTGGGCTGGCGAGGCTGAAGACCACCGTCGCCGTGTCCCCGAAGTGCGAGTTGAGCTGCGGGCGCTGGGCCGTCGAAGGCAGGCCCTTGAGCGTGTCGAGGCGCGCCCTCAGGTCTTCCCACACCGGGTCGACGTTCGAGGGCCGCACCGCGTCGTCGAGCGTGACGAAGACCGTCGAACGCCCCGCCCGCGAGGTGGAGGTGATGACGTCGACGTTCGCCACCTGGCCGGCGAGCTGTTCGATGGGCCGGGTGACCAGCTTCTCGATGTCTTCGGCGCTGGCGCCGGGCCACAGGGTGTTGACCACGGCGGTCTTGATCTTGATCTCCGGGTCCTTGCGCTGCGGCATCTGCACGTACGACACCGCGCCCCAGGCCAGCACCCCGACCATGGCCACCCAGCCGATCTGCGGCTTCTCGGCGAACACCCGGGCGAGGTTCACGGCACCACCTCGACCGCTTCACCCGCGCGCAGGAACTGGGCCCCGGCGACGACCACCCGCTGCCCCGGCTTGAGCCCCGAGGCGATGACGTCGTTCTCCAGCAGCTCGGTGACCTCGATGGGGAGCACCTCCACCGTGCCGTCATCCTTGAGGCCGAAGACCACGTAGCCCGTGCCCCCGGGGTTCCTCACCACCGCCGACAGCGGCAGGACCGGCACGTCTTGCCGGGCCTCGTCACCGAGCAGCGCGGTGGCGGTCATGCCGGGGCGCAGGCCCGCGGTGCCCGGCAGCGTGAGCTCCACCGCGTAGGTGCGCAGCGCCGCGTCGGCGGTGGGCGCCACCTTCGAGACCGTCGCGGCCAGGGTACGCCCCGGCAACGCCTCGGCCACCACGTTCACCGCGGCGCCGAGCTTCACCAGGTTGACCCGCGTGTCGGGCACGCCGAAGACCACCCGGAGCTCCGAGACGTCGACGATGCTGAAGACGGGCACGTTGGGCGGCACCAGCTCGCCGGGGTCGATGGTCTTGCGCGCCACCACCCCGTCGATGGGGCTGCGCAGCGTGGCGTCGGCCAGCGTGCTGCGGCTGAGCGCCAGCTGGTCGAGGCGGGACTGGTTCTGGGCCTCGAGGGAGCCCAGCGTCGAGCCCGCGGTGGCGAAGCCCGCCTCGGCGCGATCGAGGTCGGCCTGGGCCAGGTCTCCGTGCGCGAAGAGCTTGCGCGCCCGGGCGACCTCGCGCTCGGCCTGGGCGAGGCCGGTGCGCGCGGTCTGCACCTGGGCCGCGCTGCTCGCCGCCCCCGAGGCCGCGACGCTGCGCTGGCTCTTGAGGTCGTCGAGGTCCAGCGTGGCCAACACCTCGCCGGCCTTCACCACGTCCCCTTCCTGCAGCGCGCGCGGGGCCGCGCCGGGCACCAGCACCTGGCCCACGCTGGCCACCCGCCCCGGCACGCGGAAGGCGAGGTCCAACTGGGTCTTCGACTCGAGCACGCCCGAGTAGCGGGCTGCGTGGGCCACCGGGCGCAGCGTCACCGCGGTGACCCGCACCGCGCGGGGCGGCGCCGAGGTGGGGGGCGGGGGCTGACACGCGGCGAGGGCCAACAACGGGGTGACCCACAGCAGTTGCGAGGAGTTCATGGCTTGCCTTCCGGGGTGAGCGACAGGGTTCCGATGGCGCGGCGCAGCTGGCTGCCGGCGAGGCGCTGGTCGACGCGGGCCTGCACCCACTCGGCGCGCAGCGCGGTGAGCTCGGCCTCCGCGTCGAGCACGCCGATGCACGGGGCCTGGCCGGCGTCACACAGGCGCTGGGCCCGTTCGAGCGACTGGGCGGCGACGTCGACTGCTTCAGCCGATGCGCTGCGGCGCGCAGCCGCGGTGGTCACCTCGAGGCGACGGCGCTCGACGTCGGAGCGCACCGCGTCTTCGAGCTGGGCGACCCAGTGCCGCGCGGCCACCGCGTCGAGGGCCGCGGCGCGGTGGGTGTGCCAGGTCGCGCCCCAGTCCCACGCCGTCCACGCCAGGACCACCGAGGCGTCCCAGCTGGGGTTGAACTCGTTGCGCAGCGGAAAGTAGCGCTGGTTGGGGCTGTCGAACTGGGCCGCGGCGCGCAGCACCACCTGGGGCCACAGCCCACCGGCGGCGGCCCGGGCCTGCGCTTCCTTCACCTCGGCCTGGGCCCGCGCGGCGGCGAGGTCTGGGCGGCCCTGCGCCTGGGCCAGCAGCTCCTGCTGCGGCACCTCGTTCTCGGCGTCGAGGTCTGGCGTCAGCACCAGCGTCACGTCGGCCTCCAGCCCCAGCAAGGTGAGCAGCCCCTGCTGGGCCACGGCCTCGGTGGCCTGCGCCTGGAGCCGCTGCACCCGCAGGGCGGCGAGGCGGGTGCGGGTGCGGCTCACGTCGAGCGGCGTCGAGGCGCCTTCGCGGGCCAGGCGTTCGAGGCGCTCGAGGTGCGCGGTCAGGGCCTTGTTCGATTGCTCGGTGACCTCGAGCAACTGCCGCGCCTTGAGCAGCCCGAAGTAGGTCTCCTCGGTGCGCAGCGCGAGGTCTTGCGCTTCTTGTCGCACCAGCTCGGCGGCCGCGGTCGTCGCGTGCTGCGCGGCGGCGCGGGTGTTGATGAGCGTGAGCCCGGTGAAGAGCGGCTGCTCGAGCACCACGCTCGAGGCGAACTGGTTCTCGATGGCGTCCCCCAGCCGAATCGGGTCGGGCGTCGGCTGGTTGGGCAGGCTGAAGGGCAGGGTGATTTCGCCCGGCGCGACGTAGCTCAGCCGCGTGTAGCGCACGTTGAGCGAGAGCTTCGGCAACAGCCGCGCGGTGCTGGCGCTCCAGCGGTGGTCCGCGGCCTCGAGGCCGGCGCGACGCGAGGCGAGGGCCGGGCTGTGCTCCGCCGCCAGCGAAAGGGCCTCGGCGACCGTGAGCCGCTTCACCTCACCGCCCACGGCCACGCCGGGAGCGATCATCAAGAGCCAGAGCAACGGGGCCGCAGCGCGCATGGAGGCTTCCTTGGAGGAGACCTCTCATGAGTATGCTTGCAAGTGCTTACTTGCAAGTCTGAGCTGGTTGTTTATTTTTTGGCGCCGAGCGTCAGCATGATTTCAATGGTTTGCCATACTGTCGTGGGGTCCAATTGACTCTTCAAGGCCCCCCGGCGGTGCCCAAAGGCGGCTGCCTGCAGAGTGCCCACGACCATCAACGTCAGGGCATCAGGGGACAGCCGGCGGTCGATCTGGCCGCGTTCCTGGGCCTCGGTGAGGCACTGCCGCACGAAGGCCTGGGAGCGCTCGATGATCGACCGGACCGCGCCGGCGTCTTCGCCCGCGGCCTCCTCGAGGCGATCGCTGAACGCCGCGAGGAAGACCGACGGCATGCGCTGCACCAGCGTCAGGCGGCCCACGAAGAACAGGCGCAGGCGCTCGAGGGGGTCTTCGGCCTGGGGGGGGAACTGCTCGAAGAGCACGCCCTCGAGGTGGGCGATGGCCGCACGGACGATCTCCGCCTTGTCCTTGAAGTGACGAAAGATGGTGCCGTCGGCGATGCCCACCTCGCGCCCGAGCTCCTGGGCGGTGAGGCGATGCACTCCCTTGCCACTGATGATGCGCAGCGCGGCCTCGGCGATCTGTTGGCGGCGCTCTTCGGTTGGTCTTCGAGCCGTACTCACGAGTGGCACCCTAACGCCGAGTCCGGTGTCCGCGCCGTCATCGCGCGCATTGACCAGGCGCGCGGCGACTTCGATGGGAGGATTGCGTCTCCTGCGATCGGCACAGTTCGCTTCTTTGTGTGGGTGCCGGGGTTCGCCCCAATCCCTTCCTTTCCCCCCGGGGAAAGGGGACCGCTCGCCGCGGGGGCCAGACGGGATTCAGAGGGAGACGCGGCGTGGCCTCGATGTGCAGGACCGCTCGCAGCGCAGGACACCGACGCTTCTTCTCGATGGTCTTGGCATGCGCCGGAGCAACCGCCCAGGCAGCAACATCTGACTTCCTGTCGTGGCTGCCGAAGGGCAGCACCTGCTGCTTCAAGATGCTGCTGCTTCAGCGCCCCGCGTCGCCGCTCACGAAAATCGTCGAGGGCCGACGGTGGCTCAAGCAACACCGATTCGTTCCTGAAAATCGAGGCCACGCCCCGGATTTCTGTGCGCTCGTCGAGCCCGCGCGGCAGATGAGCGCTCCCCCTTCCCCGGGGGGAAAGGACGGGATTGGGGCGACCCTGGGCACCCAAACCCAGAGACGACCGGTGCCGATCGCAGGAGACGCACGCCTCCCATCGAAGCCACCCGCGAACCTCCGGGGTTGACAGCGAGCCCGCATCGGCTTGCGATGCCTACCGCAAGACGGTGGGGGCAGCGAGACGAGATCCAGACGGTTGGCCGGGAGGCCTGGCGTGAACAGCACCGACGTGACGCGGTTGCTTGGCTCCACGGCAGAAGAGCAACTGGTGCGCTTCGCCAGCACCTTCGACGCCTTGTGGGAGGGCGTGCAGTTGCTCGGCCCCGACTGGCGCTACCTCTACGTGAACCAGGCGGTGTGCCGCCACGGAGGCAAGACCCGCGAAGCGCTCCTCGGTCGCACCGTGCTCGAGGTGTACCCCGAGCTCGCGCACAGCGAGCTGGTCACCCGGCTCGCCGAGGCGTTGGCCACCGGCCAGCCGCGCACGGTGCTCACCCCGTTCACGCCTGCCGGGGGCGGCGAGAGCTGGTTCGAGGTGCGCATCAACCCCCACGAACACGGCCTGGTGCTCTTCTCGCGCGACGTCACCGCCCAACACCGCCTCGAACTCGAGCGCGAACGCGAACAGAAGTTCGAGGCCCTCGGGCACCTCGCCGGCGGCGTGGCCCACGACTTCAACAACCTCCTCACGGTCATCGCCAGCTCGACCCAGTCGGTCCTGGGAGACCTCCCCGCCGGCTCGCCGCTCGCCGACGAACTCCGCGAGTCGCTCGAGGCCACCGAGCGCGCGGCCGCCCTCGCCCAGCAGTTGCTCGCCTTCAGCAAGAGCCGCGTGGCGCCGCTGCAGGTGGTGTCCCTCGACGAGGTGACGCGCACCTCCCAATGGCTCCTCGCCCGGTTGGTGCCCCCGCCGGCCCGGCTGGTGGTCGACGTCGGGCCGCAGCCCGTGCCGGTGCGCGCCAACCAGGTGTTGCTCGAGCAGGTGTTGATGAACCTGGTACTCAACGCCCGCCACGCCATCGCCGACACCGGAGAGGTGCGCGTGGAGGTCGGCATCCAGATGACGCCCCGGGGGCCGCGCGCCGTGCTCCGCGTGGCCGACACCGGCCGAGGCATGGACGCGGCCACCTGCGCCCGCGTCTTCGACCCCTTCTTCACCACCCGCGAACGGGAAGGTGGCACCGGCCTCGGCCTCACCACCGTGGCGGCCATCGCCTCGCGGCTCGCCGGGTCCATCGACGTGCAGAGCGAGCTGGGCCGGGGCACGACCTTCACCTTGTCACTGCCCCTGGCCGAGGTTGGCTGACCCGGCCCCTCGCGTTCAGGAACGCAGGCGCGTCGTCTCCGCGAGGATGGCCGTCAGCAGCGCGTGGCAGCGCCCCACGGACTCGATCTCCACCCGCTCACCGGGCGCGTGCGCCCCGCGAATCGTCGGCCCGAAGGACACGATGTCCATGCCCGGGTGCCCCGCCGCGAGGATCCCGCACTCGAGCCCGGCGTGGATCACCTGCACGTGCGCCTGCTGCCCGTGGCGCTCCGAGTAGGTGCGCTGGCACAGCGCGAGCAGCGGCGACTGGGGGTTCGGCGCCCAGCCCGGGTAGTGGCCTTCGGTCTGCGCGGTGGTGCCGGTGAGCGAGAAGAGGCTGACGATCTCCTCGGCCAGCGCCCGGCTTCCGCTGTCGAGCAGCGAGCGCACCATGAAGTTGCCGCTGCCCCCCTCGGGCGTGAGCGAGATGACGCCCAGGTTGTTCGAGGTCTCGACCACGCCGGGCACCTTCACGCTCATGCGCTTCACCCCGTGCGGGGCCGCGTGGAGGCTCTCGAGCCAGATGCGCTGCTCGGCCGCGTCGATCACCGTGGTGGGCATCGCGCCTTCGGGGGCGCTCGCCTTCAGGCTCAGGCCCGTCTCCACGCCGCTCAGCTCGCCCTGGAGCAACGTCTCCCAACGCCCGAGCGCCGCGTTCAACGCCGGCAGCGACCCGGTAGGTACCGCCACGGTAGCGAAGGCCTCGCGGGCCAGCGCGTTGCGCGCCGTGCCGCCCTGCAGCGCCACCAGCTTGAGCCCGCACTCCGGCACCAGCCCGTGCAGCACCCGCACCAGGAGCTTGATGGCGTTGCCGCGCCCCTCGTGAATGTCCACCCCGGAGTGGCCCCCGCGCAGGCCGCGCAGCGTCAGCGTCTGCACGGTGTGCCCGGTCGGCATCGGCGCCGCACCCCCGGGCCGCGACACGTTGACGTCGATGCCTCCCGCGCAGCCTAAGTAGAACTCGCCCCATTCTTCGGTGTCGAGGTTGAGCATCAGCCGGCCCTTGAGGGTGCCCGCTTCGAGGCCCTGCGCCCCGCCCATGCCGGCCTCTTCGTCGACGGTGAACAGCGCCTCGATGGGCCCGTGCACCAGTCCGCGGTCTTCGAGCACCGCGAGCATCAGCGACACGCCGATGCCGTTGTCCGCGCCCAGCGTGGTGCCCTCGGCCACCAGCCACCCCTCGCGCTGCACCGGGCGAATCGGGTCGCGCATGAAGTCGTGCGTGGTGTCGCTGTTCTTCTGCGTGACCATGTCGAGGTGCGCCTGGAGCACGATGCCCGGGGCCGCTTCGCAGCCGGCGCTCGCGGGCTTGGAGACGATGAGGTTGCCCGCGGCGTCGACGCGCGCGGCGAGGCCCTGCTGCTTCGCCCACGCGTGCAGGTGCTCGCGCAACGCCTCCTCGTGCTTCGAGGGGCGGGGAATGCGGCACAGGGTGGCGAAGTGCGCCCACACGGCGGAAGGCTGCAGGCCAGTGAAGACGGGGTCGGCGGAGGTCGGGGTATTCACGGCGCGCATCGTACGAAGCGCGCGGCGCAAAGGGGCTCCGAAGTGCGGAGCGTCACGCTAGAAACCGATGTGTGCTTCTCGACGAGATGAGCCTCCCATGAGCTCGAAGAAACCGATCCCCCGGGCCGAAGCCGAGGCCCGGTTGCGCGAGACCGGGCGCCGAGATCTCCTCGAGACGCTGCAGCGCCTGCCCGACGACGTCGATCCCCGGCTCGCCGCCGACGCGGCGGTCTCCCTCGTGCGCGGAGAATCGAGCTGGCTGTTCGCCCGCAAGGCCCAGGTGCTCCCGCTCGCGGTCATCGAGGCGGTGCTCGCGCAGCTCGAAGCCACACACCCCCGCGTCGCCTGGAGCGTGTTCCTGCGCGAGGTGGTCCCACCCGTCAGCGTCCCGTCGTGGCGCGCGGCCCTCGTCGCGTTGCTCGACCTGCAGACGACCTACGCCTGGGGCGCGAAGCAGCGCCGCGCCAAGCTCCAGGGCCTCGCGACGCAACCCGCGCTGCTCGCCGGCATCCAGGCGGCGGTCGTGGGCTGCGACGCTCCGCCACTCGACATGCTCGCGGTGCTCGCCCTCGACGGCTCCGACACCTCCATCGACGCGCTGCTGCCGCACTTCAGCCGCGCCGAGAAGGACCAGTCCGCGATGCTCGACCGCCTCGAGCGACTCTCGAAGTACGCCGCGCCCACCCCGGGAATGCAGGCCATGCTCGCGACCGTCAGGGCTCGCCTCGACGCGCGCAACGACGCCTCGCCAGTGCTCGACTGGGTTCGCGGCCTCGGCTTCGAGGTCGACACCTTCTCCCTGCGCGTCTCGTTCGGGAGCGAGGAAGCGACCTCCCGGGTGCCGCGCATCCAGGCCTCGGTGAACATCGACAGCACCCGCGCGACCTGGCTCGGCGTGTACGTCACCGAATCCAGCCTCCAGCCGCCGTACCCGGGGACCTCCTTCAGGAATGACGGGGTCGCGCGTGATGATCTCGGCCTGGGCACCTGCACCCTGGCCGAGTTGCCCCAGTGGCTGGCCCGGGCCCAGCGCACCCTCGGCGTCACCTGGAGCCCCAGGGTCACGGCGAGCGCCTCGGTGCGCGGCAACAAGCGCGCGCAGCTCATCGACTGGATGTTCGGGCCCTCGCGGTAGACCTCATTCGGGCCCCGGCATGGGGCGGTGTCCGCGGCGATGCTATGGCCTTCGCTCCAGGGGGCTCACACATGCGCGGGTTGCTGACAGGGTTGGTCGTGGTGTTGTCCGGTTGTGGTGGCGGCGGGGTCGCGGATGCGGGGGCGGGTGGTGGCACGAACACCGGCGGCGGTACGGTCTTCGGTGGCGGCAACGGCAGCACGGGCGGTGGCAACGGCAGCACGGGCGGTGGCAGCGGTTCGACCGGCGGCCTCGGCACGTTCCTTCGCGTGGGCTTCGACTCGCAGCGCATTGCGGCCGGGCCCGACGGCACCATGCACCTGGCCTTCGAGGAAGGCGCGGCGGAGCGCGTGTTCTACGGGAGCTGTGGCGCCAACTGCGGCACGGACAGCGCGTGGAACGTCGTGCAATTGCGTTCGGCGGCGCAGCTGGGCACCACGGTGGCGGGGCCCATGGGCCTCGAGGTCGATGCCAGCGGCCGCGTGCACCTGTTGATCGCCGGCGTGGCGCCCCTGGGGCAGACGGCCAACACCATGGTCTACGCGACCTGCGCTTCGAGCTGCGGCAACGTCGCCAGCTGGTCCTTCCTCGACCTCTCGTCGCTCGCGCCCAACCACAGCCCCATCGGCACCACGAGCACCTTCATGGTCTCGAGCGCAGGCCAGGTGTCCTTCCTCAACCAGGGCCAGTTCAACAGCGTCCAGGCGAGCTTCCTCTCGTGCGCGAGCGGCTGCACCACGCTCTCCAACTGGTCGGCGGGCGCGGTGCTCAACGGCAACCCACTGCACGCCGTGCTCGACGGGGCCGGCGTCCGTCACGTGATGCTCGCCCAGGGCAGGTCGACGGCGAACGAAGATCTCCTCTTCTACGCGCGCTGCGCCAGCAACTGCACCGCCGCCGCTTCGTGGCAGGTCTCTCCCCTGGGTTTCATCACCAACACCCCGCTGTGGACCGGCGCCTTCGCGGTCTCCGCGGCGGGCCGCGTGTTCATGGCCTTCAACCAGGGGGTCCTCTCCAGCAACCCGCCCGACGCGCGGAAGGTCCTCATCAACAGCTGCCTGGGCGCGGGGTGCCTCGACCTCAACACCTGGTCGTCGTTCTCGCTCGGGGCGCTCGACGAAGGCGCCTCGGGCCTCTGGCTCGAGCCGGCCGGCGACGCGTTGGCGTTGGCGACGACGGCCGACTTCGACGTGCACTTGCGCACCTGCGAGGGGACTTGCGAGACGGCGGCCGCGTGGAGCGTGCCCACCGGCATCGACACCGCGGGCTCCATTGCCCAGGCCATCGCCCCCGACACCGGGAGCAGCTGCCCGGGCAGCTCGCAGTCGGCCAGTTGGTGGCCGCACTCGCCGCGCCTGGCCATCGGCGTCCGGGGCCTCGTCGCGGTGCACAACCCGTATTCCATCGTGAAGTGCCCGCAGCTCAGCTCTCCCAATCGCCTGCCGCCCATCGGCCGGGTCGTCTCCAGCTTCTGAAGCGACGCGCTTCGATTGCCCCGAGGCCTGAGCGAAGGACGAACGACCTCCCACTGGCTCAGTGGTAGTCGCTCTCTCTCTGGCGACGCACGGCCAGCACGGTGACGACGTCGTCGCCCTCGATCTCGAAGAGCGCGACGTACCCCCGCCGACCAAAGGGAATGACCAGCTCACGAAAGCGGGAGCGAGGGACGGCGCTCGACGCGCGGCAGGCCCAGGGAAACTCCTCGAGGAACGACAGCGCCCGTTCGATGGTCCCCAGCGCAGCCTCGGCAGCGTCGAGTGAGTGCTCGGCGAGAAACGCGTGCAACTCGAGCAGGTCCTCTCGCGCGGCCTCGGTGACACGCACCTCGAACTTCACCTGCGCTTGTCCTGCCGTCGCCGCGCGAGGGCCGCCTGGGCCTTCAGGTCGCGCAGCACCGAAGCGGCGCCCTGGTAGCGGCCGGTCTTCCGGCCCACTTCCCGCGAAGCGAGCGCGCGAGCCCCAAACTCGGCGTCGGCGGTGCGCCGCTCGACGACCTCGCGCACCGCGTTCTCCACGAACATGGAGAGGGTCTCACCCGGGCCGAGCAGCCGTTCGACGTCCTTCCGGAGTTTCGGTTCGACACGGAGCGGAGGAAACGTGGCCGTCTTCATGCGCCAACTTGTATCGCAAATGCGATGCACCTCGCCACGGGGCGGCGCGGCGGGGCTGTGTCAGCTCCAGCCGAGGCGGTCGCGGCCGGCGCGCTTGGCGGTGTTGAGGGCCTCGTCGGCGCGGTGCAGGAAGGCCTCGGCGGTCTCGCCTTCACGCAGCAGGGTGCCGCCCATGGTGGCGGTGACGCAGATGCCGCGCTCGCTGCCCACCTGCGGCATGGTGCCGATGGCCGCGCGCAACACCTCGGCGCGCTCCCGGGCGGCGGCCTCGTCGAGATCGGCGAGCACGATGACGAACTCGTCGCCCCCGAAGCGGCAGGGGAGATCGCTCTTGCGCACGCCCTGCTGCAGCACCTTCGCCACGCCGCACAGCACCGCGTCGCCGGCCGCGTGGCCCAGGGTGTCGTTGACCGGCTTGAAGGCGTCGAGATCCATCACCAGCATCGCCAGCGGGCTGCGCAGGGCGAGGGCGCGCTCGATGAACCCCGGCACCTCGAGATCGAAGGCACGGCGGTTGTAGAGCCCGGTGAGGGTGTCGGTGCGCGAGGTCTCTTCTTCCTCGCTCAGGCGCCGGCGGGTGAACTCGAGCTTCTTGATCGTGTCCTGCAGCTCGGTGTTGCGGCGGCGCAGGTCGGAGATGAGGTTGCGCTCGGCGTCGACCATGAAGGCGCAGGCGCGGCGGAGCAGGGTGAAGACCACGCGGGGGTGCGTGTCGAGGAGCGACTGCACGCTGGCCTGGTCGACCACCAGCAGCTTCGCCGAGGTGGTGGCGATGATGGTGGCGCTGCGCCGGTGGCCCGGGTTGATGAAGGACAGCTCGCCGAAGTAGCTGCCCGGGGCGTAGCTGCGCACCATGGCCCCGCTGTCGAGGCGCGCGCCCACGTAGCCATCGAGCACGAAGAACATCGAGTCGCCCCGCTGCCCCTCGGTGACGATGACCTCGTCGACGGCGCAGGTCTTCTCGGAGCCCGCCGCGAAGACCGCGCGGAGCTCCTCGTCGGTGAAGAGGTGGAGGGGAGACTCGGGCGGGAAGTCGGTGCGCATGCTCAGGGCGTCGATTCAACGCCGAGTCTCCAGCCCAGTCGAGGGCGATGAGGCTCGGCGACGCCGTTACCGGGAGAGGGTCTCGAGCACCAGCCACCACGCCTGGCCGTTGCGCGCCGCGCCGATCGCGAGGTGTTGGGCGCGGGGGTCGAGCAGGATGCCCATCTCGCTGGGCCGGTCGATGGCGTCGAACACCAGCTCGTTGCCGCGCGCGCGGTCGTTGCTCTGGTACGTCCAGCGCACCACCCGGTAGCCCAGGGCCCGCAGCGAGGCCTCGCTCTCGCCGGGGGCCGCGGCCTGGAGCTCCGCGCGACGGCGCACGATCGCGTCGGCTGCCGCGTCATCCCCGAGCGGTGCCAGCCCGGCCGCAGCCCGCACCTGCGCTGCCCAGGCGCGCACCGCC
Organism: uncultured Archangium sp.; assembly: GCA_903905455.1. Classification (GTDB taxonomy): domain Bacteria; phylum Myxococcota; class Myxococcia; order Myxococcales; family Myxococcaceae; genus Archangium_A. The sequence goes on along the minus strand of CAIVGN010000127.1, from coordinate 130,714 downwards.
GCTTCGAGCTCGGCCGGGCTGTCACCGACGTCGACGAGCGCGTCAGCAGCGTCTCCGACGAGCACCGGCAGCAGCACGCCCGTCTTGTGGCTCGATCTGATCTCCAGCCAGTAGCGACCGCTGCGCTGCGGCAGGGTCCACTGCTGCGGCTCCCACGCGCCGTCCGCCGCGACGTCCACCAGGCGGGGCTTCGGCTCACCCGGCCCGTACATCTCGACGGTGACGTCGTCGGTGCCCGCGACCCGCCCGGAAATGGTGAGCACCTCGCCCGGGAGCGCGTGACGCTTGAAGGGGTCGAGCGTGAACTTCGACTCCGCCAGGACCAGCACCTGGGCGCCCGGGGGCCGCTCCGACGAACGCGCGATGCCGAAGCGCTTGCCCGCAAGATCGCTCGACTCCTGAAGCGCCTGGGCCAGTTGCTCGTCGAGGCGCGCGGCGCGGCTGTTGCCGCGGACCCAGCCCGACCACGCCCTCGTGCTGCGGCTGGCCACCCCGCGACGCGCCAGGAGCCAGTTCAGGTAGTGCGGGCCCGGCACGTCACCCGAGGCGGCCGCCACGTCATCGGCCAGCACCTGCGCCACCTCGTCGAGGTGCGGGTCGTGCACGAAGTCCTTCGCGTGCGAGAGGCCCCACGCCTGCTCGGCGAGCGGGCTCGCTGCGCCCCCCGGGGCCTCGTACTGCTGCGCCGAGGGCACTTCCCCGGGGCCCGGAAAATGGTGCACGCACGCGAGTTGGAGCGCGACGAGAGACAGCCAGGGGGTCCGCGGCAGCATCGGCATCGGGCTGACTTCGCAAACGCGAGGTCGAACATCAATGCGCACCGCGCTGCCTTCAGGGGCCCGGGGGCTCCTCCGCCGCGGGTCGCCCGACGCGCGGCTGCGAGCTCGAGCCGTGCAGCTCGGCGAAGTAGTACTTGCGGAACTGCAGCGTGGCCTTGTCGGTGCGCACCGAGACCTCGTCACCCGGCCTCGGCACCTGCACGGGGAAGGACGACTCGACGACGGCCCGGTCCTGCTCGGCGATCTTCGCGTTCGAGTGGTTGAAGACCGGGTTGAGCCACGAGAGCGTGGCGAAGCTTCGCGCGCCGATGATCAACATGCGCACGTGGGTGTCGTCGACGGGCACGCAGAACGCGTGCATGCGGAACACCTTCCCGGGAATGGGGATGTGCAGGACCATCATGTTCGGCTTGTAGAAGTCGAGCGCGGCCCCGGCCTCGGTGCGCTCGTCGATGGTGGAGCTGGTGCGCCCCCCGTAGGGCGTGTCTTCCCACTCGATGTCCATGCGCGAGTCGGGCTTCAGGTACGGGCGCACGAAGCGGCCGATGGTGCTCGCGTGCAGGAAGGGCACGTGCGGCGAGTCGAGCATGTTCTCCATGGCCCGCGACCAGTGCGCCTTCCACTCGAGCTGGAGGAAGGTCAGCGCCACGCCCTTCATGGTCAACGCGTCGGGGACCGTGGGCTCGGAAGGGGCCTCGGCCACCGCCGCGGTGTACGCCCAGATGACGCCGCCCAGCTCGCGCACCGGCACGTTGTGCGCGAAGAGCCGCTCGCGCTTCGCGTCGGGGTTCAGCGGCACGTGCACCGCCTGCCCCTTCCCATCGAACTGCCACGCATGAAACGGGCACTCGAGGCATCCGCCGGGGGTCACCTTGCCCAGCGAGAGCGCCACCCCGCGGTGGGGACAGCGATCGAACAGCGCGTTGGCCACGCCCTGCGCGTCGCGGAAGAAGACCAGCTTTTCGCCCGCGAGCATCACGGGGAGCGGCTTCTTCTTCAGCTTCCGGGCGAGGAAGACCGGGGTCCAGACGTTGGCGAAACCTTCAAACATGCCCCCTCATACGCCCGAGGCGGCCGGCTGTTTCGTCTCTCGCGCACCGACGCAGGTGGGGGGCTTCACGTCCGACTTCACCACCTCGAGCGCGCCTTCGGTCGAGACGCGAAGGATCTCGTCGGTCGGGCCGCGGCAGCTGTCGGTCTTCAGGTGCACCTCGAAGCCCTGCTCCACGGCGCGCACCGAGCCCTCGCAGGAAGGCGCGATGCCCCGCTCGACGAAGGCGATGGCCGCCGCCTTGGCCGGCGAGTCGATGGGCGCGAGCGCCAGCGGCAGCTTGATCATCACGTTGTCGATGAGGAAGACGTCGTCGCCGCGCGTGGCCACGAGGTAGTGGTGGCCCGGCCGGCGGCCGTCGCTGCCGTTGCGCCAGCCCTCCTTCGAGTTGCGGCTGGCGACCTTGCGCTCGCAGTCCCCCTTGTCCTTCGCGCCACGGCACCGCTCGCCCGACATCTCGAGGGGCTTCTCGTTGTCGGTCTCGCGCAGCTCGGCGTAGTCGAAGGTCGGCAGCAGCGCGCCGGTGAGGGTGAAGGTGGTGCCGGTGCAGGCGCGTTGATCGAACGAGCTGCCCGACTTGCGGAGGACCACGATGCCGACCACGGCGAGGGCGGCGACGACGACGAGCGAGATGGTGATTCGGGAATTCATGGGGTGCTGCCGATGCGCCTCGAGAGGATGGCGCCGCGGTCTCCGGTGATGAAGAGGTGGGTTGAGTTGCCGCCGATGAAGCTGGGGTTGATCTGGGCGACGTCACGACGGCCCCAGCCGGTCGATTGACGGAAGACGCCGCCGTCGGGCGAGAAGCGGTTGACGAAGCCCTCCTCCGACACCGTCCACACCGTGCCCCCGGGCTCGCACCACGCCGCGCTGAAGTTGACGTGCTCCGGCACGCCGGGGGCGTACACGTCCTGGAGGCTGCCGTCGGTGAGCGCCCGAACCAGCAGGCCATGGGTTCCGACCACGATCACCGTGCCGTCGGCGCACGACGCGAGGCCCACCACCGAGCTCGGGCTCTGCAGCGCGTTGTACCGTCGGTCCCAGGTCTGACCGTCGTCGGCCGACTGGTAGACCGCGCCGGGGCTGGCCACGGTGATTTTCCCGGCCCGCGCCGTGACGGCAATGATCTGCGACAGGCCGCCTCCGGGCGTCAGGGGCAGGAGTTCGCCCCCATCGGCACCGAGGCTGTCGAGCCCGCCGTCGGGCCCTCCCCGGGCCAGGATGCCGCCGGAGGCCACCAAGAGGCCTCCGTCTTCCGTGACCGCTGCGGCCGCCAGGTTGTCGGGGGCCAGGGGCAGGGTGCCGACCACGACGAGCTGTCGGTTCCCGCGCTTGTTCCGGTACACGACCCCTTGCTGCGACATCAACCAGGTGGTGGCTCCCGACACGGCCACGGCCACCCAGTTGTGCTCTTCGCTCAGGTCCACCTTCGACCACGCACCTCCGTCTCGCTGGAGTACCAGGTTGCCCGCGGCCGAAGCCGTCGTGCCGGTGTCCCCCACGGCGAGCTGCACCGCGTCGTCGACCCACATGGCGCGCACCTGTCCCAGTCCCGCGGGTCCCAGCGGGCGCGGCATGTGATCCCCAAGGCGGATGATGGCGCCGCCGTGGCCCGCGGCCCAGAATGTTCCCGACGGGGAGGCCCAGGCGGCGTAGAGCCCGTCGGCGTTCCGGGTGATGTTCGTGCCGGTCTCGGCGTCGGCGATGAGCCCGTTGTCGCCGCAGACCAGGGTGGTGGTCGCGGTCTGGCTCGCTGCGCGCACCACGTCGGAGCCCGAGCCCACGGTGCGGGCCACCAGCGTCGAGGCGTCCTGCTCGGAGAAGACGCGGCCCTCGTTGCCTCCCACCGCCAGCCCCCCGTCGCGCAGGCGAAACAGGTTCCAGAATTGATTCGATCCCCCGTCGCTGAGCGCGCCCTCGTGGATCAATCCTCCGTCGCAACCCAGGAGCGCCGAACGGGGCGGGCTGTCGTAGCCCACGGTGACCACGCACGCCGCGTCGTCGGCCAGCACCGAGCGCACTTCGCTGACTCCGGCGAGCGCCGTGCTGGAGGACGTAGACGAGAGCCGCGCCCACAGGAAGTCACCTCGGCTGATCAAGACCGGGTCGTCGGTCGCGGCGGAGATCGCCTCGAAGTCCGCGCCGCGCAGCGAGGGCACCGGCGTCGGGGTGAACACGTTGCCATCGGTGCCGTGCAGCAGCCCCACGTTCTCCCCGATCAGCCACGTGCCACCGGCACCGGAGGAGGCCGCGGTGATGACCGGGTCTTTGTCCCACAGGCCTCCATCGAACCGGGGCAGTCGAGCTGACTGATCTTCGAACTGGCCGCCGTCGAAGTGCAGCAACGTGTTGCCGGCGCCTGCGAAGTACACGTCGGAGTCGCTGGTGCCCCACACCGCGAAGAGATCGTTCGCCCGGAGAAACGGGTGCTCCCACGCCCACGGAGCCGAGCTGAAGTCGGTGGGGCCCGCGTCGACCTCCGCCGAGCCACCGCCGCTTCCACCACCGCCGCCGCCGTTTCCACCGCCCGTCGCGCTGGGGAAACACGGGGCCAGGTCGCCGTGAAAGCCGGCATCGTCGCCTTGCGCGCCCGCGTCACACCGATCTCGAAACGCCTGCTCGAAGTTCCAGCAGCCCGAGGCCGCGACTCCGAGCACCAGCACACCCCAGCGCATCAAAACTGCCCTCCCAGGCCCAGCGACAGGCCCCCGGGCGCGAGCGTGACCTGCGGTTGCACCTCGGTGCTGCCGAACACCAGCCACGCCAGCGAGCCCACGAGCGCGGCCACGCCGACCGAGCCGGCGACCCACCCCGCGGCCTGCATCGTGGCTCCATCCCGCGCGAACCCGGCGCCCTCGGCGGCGCTGCCCTTGGTGAGCAGCTCGGTGTACTTGCCGCTCGCGAGCCCGAGCAGCAGCGCGCCGGCGCCGACGCCCACCACGCCCACCGCGCCCGGCACCCACCAGAACTTCGGCGCGGCCTTCGCCGGCCTCGCGACGACCACCTCCACGGGTGCGGACGTCCCCGCCTTGAGCGGGCCGGCCAGCACCTTCGCCGCGGCCTCGAGCTTGTCGGCCAGCTCGGCTTCACTCGACGCGTCGATCTTCACCGACGAGAGCACCGTGCCGTCCCGCGAGCTCATCATCTTCGCCAGCCCGCGGTAGGCGGTGCCCAGCTTCGCGAGGTTCACCGTCAACGTCGCGTCGCAGCCCAGGGCGTTGGCCAGCTCGACGAGGCAGCTGCTCCCGTTGGAGCACCCCATCAGCTCGCGCTGCCGCTCGGCGCCCAGGAGCGTGCCGATGTCGTCCGCGGTGGTCACCTGCAGGCCCTCCGACCGCAGCGCCTGGGCCAGTTGCTCGGCGTAGAACGCCGCGAGGGTGGGCTTCACGTCGACCACGTTCCACGGGGGGCTGGCAACCTTCGGTGGCGCCACCGCGCACAGCATCGCAATCAAAGCGCTCGTCATCGGGCCCCGGAATCTGCCCCGCACCCCGGGCGCTGTCATCAACTCGCCAGAAACACGGTCGCTGCGACCGCTCGTGGTACCCTTCGCGGACGCTCATGTCTTCAGTCCGCGCTCTCGTTTTCTTCCTCGCGGCCTGTCTCAGCTCCGCCACCCGCGCGGACGAGACGCCCTTCCGCGCGCCCCACGCCACCGTCTCGTTGCTGGGTGGCTTCGCCGCGCGCAACTCGAGTCTCGAGCCGAGCACGGCGGCCGACCAGCGCCTGACGACCAGCCTCGGGGGCGTCTCGCCCACGGTGGTGCGCTTGCGTGGCGAAGTCTTCCCCCTGCGCTGGCTGGGCGCCGAGCTCGAGGCCGCCACCGACGTCTTCAAGAACACGGCGAAGAACCCCGTGACCACGGTGTGGAGCGCGCGCTTCGAGGCCCGCCTCGGCGTCAGCTTCCGCTACGTCCACGACGCGGGCTTCATCGTCAGCGGGTCCGCGGGGTACGGGCTCTCGCGCGCGCCCGTCATCCGCTACCCGGTGACGCAGCCCACCGACGGCCCGAAAGACTTCGACGCCCTCACCACCCACGGGCCCGCCTTCCGCCTCGGCGCGGGCTTCTACCGGAGCCGCTTCGAGGGCACGCTCTCCGTCACCGCCCTCCTGGGGGTGCTCGGCGCGCGCCTCAGCACCGTGGAGCCCCAGCTCTTCGTCGGCTGGCGCCTCGTGGACCTGGACACCCTCAGCCTCGCCGCCGGCGTCGACTACGGCGCGCTCATCGAGCCCTCCAGCGGCGGCTACCGCGGCGTCGCCCACCGCGTGAGCATCGGGGTGCGGGTGTCCTTCCTTCCCGCGCCTCCGCCGCGCGCCAGCCCGCTCGACGCGACGACCACCGCCCTGCGCGTGCAGGTGCAACGGCCCGATGGCCTGCCGGCGCTCGGCGCGTCGGTGGCCCTCGACGGCGCCGCGGCGGTCGGCGTCGATGACCAGGGCGCGCGCGTGCTCACCCCTGCGCCGGGCGCGCACGCCGTGACCGCGTCCCTCGTCGGCTTCCGCGCCGCGAGCGCCAGCACCCAGGTGCCCGAGGGCCTCGAGACGGTGCTGGTGGTTCGCCTCGAGGCGCTCACCGGCCCCGGCCAGTTGACCGGCGTGGTGCAGGCCGCCGCCACCTCGACACCCATCGAGGGCGCGACGGTGAAGATCGGCACCCTCGAGGTGCGCACCGCCGCCGACGGCAGCTACCGCTTCGTCTCCGTGGGCCCTGGCCCGGTGCAGGTGCGCGTCGAAGGCCAGGGCTTCAACCCGGCCGACGAGGTGGCACAGGTGCCGCCCGAGGGCGCCGCGAAGCTCGACGTCTCCCTCGACGCGCTCGGCAAGGGAAGCCCCGCCACGGTGCGCGGCCTCGTCCGCTCGCGCACCGGTGAGCCGCTCGTGGCCACCGTGGTCATCAAGGGCCTCGCGACGAAGGTGCCGGTCACCGCCGAGGGACGCTTCGTGGTCACCGTGCCCGGCGGCCCGTACCTGTTCCTCATCTCCGCGCCGGGCTACGTGCCGCAGACCAAGAAGGTCGTCCTCGCTGATGGTGACCAGGCCATCTTCCACTGCGAACTGCAGAAGGTGTCGAAGTGAAGCGCGCGTTCGTCTGCCTGGTGGTGGTGCTCGGCGTGGCGGGGTGCAGTGAAGACGGGCCGCCTCCGTCAGCCCCGGTGGTGGTCAAGCCGGTCAAGCCCACGGTGGCCCAGGTGTCCGGGCTCGCGGGGCGCGTGACCCTCACCCGCGACGGCCAGCCCGCGGCGGCAGCGCCCGGCCCGGTCTTCGAAGGCGACGTCATCGACACCGGCCCCGACGGCCACGCGCTGCTCAAGGCGGGCGGCCGCGAGGTCGAGCTCCTCGAAGACTCGTCGTTTCGGGTGGGCGCGTCGCTGGCCGAGCTGACCCTCACCTCGGGCGAGCTGCTCTTCGAAGAGCTCGACGGCGGGGCGTTCAACACCAGCGCGGGCTCGGCCCGGGCCGAGGCGGGCAGCCGGGTGCGCCTGCAGTTGCGCGACGGCGGCACCAGCTTCGAGGTCGGCTCGGGGAGCTTCGAGCTCATCGACCCCGTGGACGGTGGCGTCAGCGCGGTGAAGGCCGGCGAGCGCTACGTGTTGGGGTCGGGCGTGTTCTCCGTGGACGAGCCGCCGCCGACGCCGCCTGCGCCCGTGGTGCCCAGGCCCACGCTGCAGCTCACGCCCCACGGCGCGGTGACCCTCAAGCCGAAGTCGGGCCCGGCGCTGAAGTTGGCGCCCGAGGGGCTCGCGCTCGACGAGGCCGGCACCTTCACCGTGGACAAGGCCGGCGGGCTGCGCGCGGAGGTGCCGGGTGCCGTGCTGCAGTTCGAGGGCGCGTCGAAGGGCACCATCGAGCCGCAGTCGGGCGAGCCGAAGCTCCGCGCGCTGCTCGCGCAGGGCGGGCTGCGCATCTTTCTCCAGGCCGGCCAGAGCGTGCTGCTCGACGGCAAGAACCCCGTGACCTTGCGCGCGAAGACCACGCTCACCGCGCTGGTGACGCCGACGAAGACGGGCCCCCGCGTCGAACTGCTCGGCGGCGAAGGTGAAGCCGCGCTGCCCGACGGGCTCCCGCGCAACCTCGCGGCGGGTGACGTGGCGACGCCGGTGGGCAAGGGCTTTCAGAGTGCGCGGCGTCCGTCGCCGGTGCTGACCTTGTCCGCCGGGCGCACCACGCGCGTGTCGTGGGGCCGGCCGGCCGAGGTGACGCTGGCCTTCGCGCCGGGCGACGGCGAGCTCGAGGTGGCGACCGAGGCCGCGTTCCAGAACGTGACGGTGCGCGCCCAGGGCGGGGACGCGCTGGTGGTGCCCGCGCCGCTCAAGGGGCAGCTCTTCTGGCGCCGCAAGGGCGACGCCGAGCCGTCGGGCGGGCGCTTCGAGAAGGACGAGACCGCGGGCGCGGTGAGCGCCAAGTCGGACACCGTGGCCGAGACCGGCCTCAAGGCCACCGTCTACTTCCAAGGCGCCGTGCCCACGCTGACCTTCACCTTCCCCCCGAAGGACACCGCGGCCGCGTGGCGCTTCCGGGTGTACGCGGTCAGTGACCTGAAGACGCCGCTGGTCGAGCGCAAGGTGAACGAGAACCGCACCGTGGTCGACTCGGGCGCGCTGCGCGAGGGCAGCTACGTGTGGTCGGCCGTCGCCATGGACAAGGCGGGCGTCGAGGCGCCGGGCGGCCGCATGAACAAGATGGACATCGTGTTCGACAACTCGGTGACCCGGCTGGTGCTGGCCGCGCCGCGAGACGGGGAACGCGCGGTCAACGCCACGGGCGTCGCGCCGCTCGGCTCGCGGCTGTCGCTCAACGGCAAGCCGGTGGCGCTCGACGAGGCGGGGCGCTTCTCGGTGCCCGTGGGGGGCGCCGCGGTGCTCGTCTTCAAGCTGGTGACCCGCGACGGCTCCGAGTCGGTGTGGGTGCGCCGGCCGGCGAAGTGACGCGCTGGTGGGGTTACGGCGCCCCTCGTTCGAGCTGACCACCGGCCGCTTCTCGTGGCTGCGCTGAGAATTTCTCCTGGTCCCCCGCGGGCCACGGCGCTGCGCGAGGAGTAACCTCCCCGGGTGATGACCGGCCCCGCGCCCGCGACCGACCCGGCAGCACTTGGCCCTGACGAGCAGGTACTGGGCGGTAACCCGCGCAGCCGCGCCGCCAACGAGGTGCTCCGGGCCCTCTCTCGCGCCGCCCGGGCCTTCACGCTCTACGACGCGAAGAACCTCATCATGCTGCGCTTCCTCGCCGACTACCGCGCCGCCGTCGACGCCGCGCTCGGCACCCACGGCGAGCTGCCGCTGCTGGTGGGCCCCTTCGAGTTCCTGCTCGGCAGCGACGTGGTGTACCGGGAAAAGGACCGCGAGCGCTCGCTGGCCTTCCGCCTGTTCCGCGACGGGGTGCGCACGCTGACGCTGCGCCCCGGCTTCACCTGGGACGAGGGCGTGCGCCTGCTCGAGCTGGTGTCGCTGCGCTTCGCCGGGGCGCGCCAACGCGAAGACGACGTGGTGACGCTGCTGCGCAAGGCGGCCTTCGAGCACCTCGCCTTCACCGCCGCCGAAGGCTTCGTTCCCTCGGAGGAGCACCCCGAGCCCGACGACGCGCCCGACGCGCTGCAGGCTGCGCCGCGCGTGGCGGTGCAGGCGCCCCCCGACTTCGACCTGCCGCTGGCGCCCTCGGCCGCCGTGGGCTTCACGTGGCGCGAGGTGCCCGAGCGCTACCTCCTGGCACTGCGCGCCGAGGAGTCCCCCGCGGGCGTGCGGCACGCCGCGCTGGCGTTGACCGCCGAGCTGCTGACCGCCGCCAATGGCCCCGCCTCGGAGCTGTCGAACGCCGAGCTCATCCCCCTGGTCACCGAGGTGCGCGACGCGTGCCTCGCCGACGGCGCCGCCGACTCGCTGCTCGAGCTGGCCCACGTGATCTCCGCACAGCACGGCATCGGCCACGAGGCCCTGGGGCCGGTGCTGGGCGCGGTGCGCTCGCCCGAGAACCTCGCGCAGTTGCTCGAGGCGTTGCCCGCCGACCTCGCGGCGCCTCCGCCGGCGCTCGTCGAGCTGCTGCTCACCGTGGGCGGCGAGCCGGTGAGCGTCATCGCGGCGCGGCTGCGCGAGCTGGAAGACCCGGGCCAGCAGCGGGTGCTCGAGGAGCTGCTCCTCGCGCTCGCCCGGCGCCAGCCCGAGCTGGTGCTCCCGCAGCTCCACCTGCTCGACAAGCGCGCCTCGGCCCGGCTGGTGGCGGAGATGATGAACGCCCACCCCGAACAGGGGCTGGTCATCGCCGCGCGCCTGGCCCAGGGCGCCGAACCCGCCTCGCACCTCGAGGCCCTCGACCTGCTGCAGCACGCACCGCGCAGCGAGCAGCAGTCGTCGCTGCTGCTGCGCTTCGCCGCGAGCCCCGACGACGCGGTCTTCGCCCGCGCGGCCCAGGTGCTCGCCCTGCTGCACGACGCGAAGGCCTTCGAGGTGCTGGTCAAGCAGGCCGAGCTGCGCGCCACGGCCGACACCTTCACCCGGGAATCGGCCACCGCCGTGGGCGAGGCGCTGGTGACGCTCTCCCCGCGGCGCGCGCTGGCCCTGCTCCGCCCCTGGGCGCACCCCCGGGCAGGCTTCCTCGCGCGGCTGGTGCACCCACCCCACGAGCGGTGGCTGCAGAAGGTGGCCATCTCGGGCATCGGGCTGGTGGCCGGCACCGAGGCCGAAGCCGAAGTGCGCGCCATCGCCGAGCACACCACCGACGAGGTGCTCAAGCGCTACTGCCTGGCCACGTTGGCGCGGCGCCGCCGGGCCGGCGCGGCCGGAGGGCAGACACATGGATGAGCTCCACCAGGCCCAGGCCTCGCTGGGGCGCGCCGTGGCCCGCGCGCGCGCCGGGGAAGATCGCGTGCTGGCGCAGCAGGTGCGCGAGCGCGGCGAGCAGTTCGCGAACCTGCTCACGGGCCTGGTGCGCATGGGCCACGTGCACGCCGCCGCCAACCACGCCTTCGACCAACCCAGCATCGACCTGAAGCAGGCGCTCGACGTGCTGCTGGGGTTGCTCGGGCCCCTGCACCTCGTGGCCGTCGAAGACCAGGTGTACCTCAACGACGTGCGCCTCAAGGTGTCGGGCGAGGGCGCGCAGAAGAGCCTCGGCGCCGAGCTCTCGCGGCACAACATCGGCGGCCTCACCTTCTCGAGCCCGTTGAGCACCGACCAGGCGCGCCAGTTGGTCGCCACCCTCGCGCTGCGCCCCGAGGCCCCGCACCCGCGCGCGGCCGTCACCCGCCGGCTGCGGGAAGCGGGCCTGGCGTCGGTCGAGCTGCACGGGCTGCACCGCTTCCGCATGTCCGGCGACGCGCTGCCCGAAGAGGGGACCGGCCAGCTGGTGCAGCGCCTGGTGCACGAGGTCGAGCAGGCCTGGGACGCGCTGGCCGCCGGCCGCCAGGTCAACGTGCTCGCGCTGCGGCGCCTCGTGGCGCAGGTGCTGCAGCGGGGCGCGACGCACGAGGAGCTGTGGCTCGCCGAGCCCGGCCCCGCCACCCCGCACGGTTGGCATGCGTGGCGCGTGGCGCACATCACCCTGCTGGTGGCCGAGGCGCTGGGGTTGACCCCGGGCGTGCAGCAGGACTTCGGCGTCGCCGCCCTCACCCACGACGTGGGCTACGCGCTGCCCCACGTCACCTTCCCCGGGCACCCCATGGCCGGCGCCCGCGCGCTGCTGCGGCAGCTGGGCTTTCACGAGGCCAGGGTGCGGCGCCTCGACGCGGCGCTGCACCACCACGCGAGCCTCGCGGCCCGGCCCCCGCTCGTGGCCCGCGTGGTGCGCCTCGCCGAAGACCTCGACACCATGACCCGCGCCGGGGGCCCGCTGATGACCCCTGCCGAGGCGCTCTCCCACCTCGCGGCGGGGGCGGGCCGCGACTACGACCCGGTGCTCACCCAGGTGCTGATCAACTGCCTGGGCCTCTACCCGCCGGGCACCTTCCTCGCGCTGGAAGACGGGCGCGTGGTGAAGAGCGTGTCGGGCGCGCGAAGCCCGGCGCTCTTCGCAAAGCCCCGCGCCCTGGTGGTGCGCTTGGCAGGAGGTGGGAGCCCCGGGGCGCGGCAACTCCTCGACCTCGGCACCGAGGGCGTGGTGCGCGGGCCGCTCAAGCCGCGCGTGGCCTCGACGCCCTCGGGCTTGTTCCGGCCCTAGGTCCGCACCCCGAGCGCCCCGGCGAGGAAGTCGGCCACCACGCGCACCCGCCGGCTGGTGCGCACTTCCCGGTGCATCACCAGCCACAGGGGCAGGGAGAGGGGCGGCAGCGCCTTCATCACCCGGCACACCCCCGGCTCCCGGTCGCCGACCCCGGAGGTCATGATGCCGATGCCCGCGCCTTCGCGCACCAGCGCCCACTGCACGTGCTGGCTCTGGCTGAGCAGGGGAAACTGCGCCGGCGTGAGGTCCAGCCCGAGCACGGCGAGGCCCTTGCGGTAGGTGTCGGTGTGGTCGAAGCCGATGAAGGTCGCCCGCGAGAGCGACTCCCGCGTGACGCGCGGCCCCAGCGTGCGCAGGTACTTCGGCGTGGCGTAGAGGTAGGCCTGCGTGTCGCGGAGCCGGCGCGCGACGAGGTCGGGCTCGGTGGGGCGGAAGCTGCGCAGGGCGATGTCGGCCTCGCGGCGCCGCAGGTCCTGGGCGGCGTTCGAGGCGACGATCTCCACCTCGATGCCCGGGTGCAGCGCGCGGAGCTTCGCCACCAGCGGCGGGAGCAGGAAGGCCGCGTCCATCTCGCTCGCGGTCAGGCAGATCGGCCCGTCGAGCGAGAGCGCCAGTCCCGCCGCCACGCGGGACACCCGCAGCGCCCCCTCCGACATCACGCGCGCGTGCTCCACCAACTCCAGGCCCGTCGGCGTCAGGGCCAGGGCCCGCCCCGCGCGCTCGAAGAGGGCCACCCCGAGCTGCGTCTCGAGGGCCGCGACCTGCCGCCCCACCGTGGGCTGCGCGATGCCCAGGGCCCGCGAGGCCGCGGAGAACGAGCCCTCGTCGGCCGTGGCCAGGAAGGCGCGCACCGCGTTCCAGTCGAATTCCACCCGTCGCCAGTCCATGCAGTCCTGCATACCAAAGAGGCGTCCATGGCCGAAGTCGCATGCGCCGATGCATGGCAGGGTGCGCCCACCATGATCTCCAACCCCAAGACCACCGCGCGGCTCGCGGGCCTGCTGTACCTGCTGATCGCCGCCTGCGCCCCGTTCAGCATGATGTACGTGCCCTCGGTCATCGTGGTGCCCGGCGACGCCGCGGCGACGGCGAGCCACCTCGCCGCGTCGCAGCCGCTCTTCCGCCTCGCGTTGCTCGACGACGCGGTCCTGGTGCTGCTCGAGGTCGCGCTGACCGCGGTGCTCTACGTCGTGCTGCGGCCCGCGGGGCGCACCCTGGCGCTGGTGGCCACCTTCGCCCGGCTGGGCATGACCGTGCTCCAGGCGGTGAACCTCCTGCCCTCGCTCGCGGCCCTGGAGCTCGTCAGCGGCGCGCCCTACCTCTCGGCGCTCGACCCGGGGCAGGCCCAGGCGCTGGTGCTGTTCCTGCTGCGGCTGCACGAGCAGAACACCCACGTGTGGGAGCTCCTCTTCGGGCTGCACTGCGTCCTCGTCGCCATCCTCGTCTTCCGCTCCGGCTTCTTCCCGCGCGCCTTCGGGGGCCTGATGGCGCTGGCCGCCCTGGGCTACACCGCGAACGCGGTGGGCAACCTGGCGCTGCCCGCGAGCGCGCCCCTGCTCGCGTCGTTCGTGGGCTTCGCGGCGCTGGTGGGCGAGGTGCCGTTCGTCTTCTGGCTGTTGATCAAGGGCGTCGACGCCACGCGGTGGCGCGAGGCGGCGCAGGCCTGAAGGAAGCGGCGCCCTTCAGCGCGCGCAGATTTTGCCGCACCGCCGGGCCCCGGCCTCGACACGGAATCGACTGGGCCGGAACTTCGGGCTACGGACCACCTCATGATTCCGCTTCCCCGCGGCCTGTCGGTGGCGACGGGCCTCGTCGCTTCCCACCAGGACGTGCCCCACTTCCTCGGGCAGCTCGCGCAGCGCCAGTTCACCGGCTACGCGCGCTTCGTCTTCGGCGCCAGCGAGGTCCTGCTGGTCTTCACCGGCGGCAAGCTGACGACGGTGCTCGCCACCCGGGGCGAGGCCCGCTTGACCGGGCTGGAGGCCATCGCCGAGCTGTGCCAGCGCGTGGCCGTCGAGGCCGGTACCATCGACGTGTACCAGCTCGGGCCCGAGCTCGCGGCGCGCGTCAGCGGGGTGCTCCAGGGCGAGTACCACGTGCGCGCCCAGGAGCTGAAGAGCGTCGAGGTCACCGCGCTGGTGGCGAAGATCAAGGCGCGCAAGCTCAACGGCTGCGTGGCCATCTACACGCCCCAGCGCTGCTCCCTGGTCTTCTACCGGGACGGGGTGGGCTTCGGCTTCTTCCACGACGGCTCGCAGGCCATCGAGACCGGCGCCACCGACTCGCAGAAGATCGCCGGCCAGCCGGGGGCGAAGATGGACGTGATGTCCACGCGCCCGCTCGAGCAGCTCCCGGCCACCGACTTCCTCGAGGTGGTCAACGTGCAGAAGGTCTGGGAAGCGGCCGTGCGCGCCAACCAGGCCCGCGCCGACGAGCTGCGCGCCACGGCCCGGGCCGCCGAGCGCCAACGGCAGGAGTCGAAGCTCACCGAGCTCGCCGAGGCGCTGCACGTCATCGCCGCGAAGACCCTGGGCCCCATGGGCCGCCAGATGATGACCAAGGAGCTGGCGGCGCGCGGAGGCCCGGGCTTCCTGCTCCACCCCGACCAGGTCGCCGAGGCGCTGGCCGCTCTCGAGAAGGGCGCGCGGCTGGTCGCCGGGCCCTCGAAGCTCAAAGAGCTGACGACCCAACTGAAGGCCGAGATCGACCGGCAGCTCGCGCCGCCGCAATCGCCGCTCCCCTGAGCCCCAAAGGGAACCCATGGATCACGTTGACGCCTTCGATGTCGTGCGGGTCAGCCTCTGGCTCGTCGCCGGGCTGATCAGCCTCTTCTTCAGCGTGGGCAACGCCCGCATCTGGACGAGCATCTCCACCGGCTTCTTCCTGGTGTTCATCTCCGAGGGCTACCTCGTCGCGCCGTGGGTGCAGCACCCCTCGCTCATCGCGCTCCACTCGGTGGTGGGCACCATCGCGGTGTTGGTCATCACCCACGGCTTCATGGAGTACTACGTCTTCTCGCGCACCCTGGAGACCGGCGGCGCGAAGTGGGAGGTCTACGCCCTGACCGCGGCGGTGCTCGCGGCCTCGGTGCTCTTCATCTTCATCAACCCCGTGCCCTCGACGGCGGCGATCCGTCACATCCGCATCATCGAGAACGCGTGCTGGGTGTTCCTGGTGCTGATCAACCTCGACCTGCTGCGCAAGATTCACCAGCAGGTGCGCGACACGCCCATCGGGCCGGGCTTCGTGGGCTTCGGGGTGGTGTTCTTCTGCGTCTTCCTGTGGCGCGGGTCGATGCTCTACCTCCAGGTCTACGGGTGGGACGAAGACGCCACCGCGCTGGGCCCCGTCGCCGGGAACGCCGCCGGCTACCCCTTCCGCGTCGGCCTGTCGGAGAACGTCAACCGCTTCGCCTCGGTGCTCTCGAGCCTCACGGTGGGCGGCACCTTCCTCTACCTCGCGCGGTTGATGCGCTGAGCCGCGGCCCGGGGTCAGCCCCTTCGCTTCGGGGGAGGGCGCGAGCCGCGGAGCACCGGCTTGCGCTCGGTGGGGGCGTTGGCCACGTCGAGCTCCCTGCGGGACAGGCGCGCGGCCCGGGGCGGGGGCGTGTCGTCGTCGCGCGCGTCGGCCTTTGGCTCCATCACCGGCGGGTGGCCCGCTTCGCCGTCATCGAACACCTGCCGCGAATCGCCCGACCAGCACACCCACAGGGCAAAGGCCCCGGCGGCCGTGCCGATGGGGAACGCGAAGAGCCACAGCACCGCGACGATGGTCTGGAGCAGCCGAGCCCGCCCCTTCTCGACGCTGACCGCCAGGTAGGCGTGGGGGGCCGAGACCACCAGCGCCGCCGCGAAGGCGACCAGGGTGAACCTCAGGTTCTCGCTCATCAGTCCGAAGACCAGCGTCCCGCACAGGTTCAGCGCGACGATGGCCCAGTTGAGCCCCGACAGGGTCTTGATCATCTCCATCTGTCAACGTTACGCGACGCGCAGGCGGGCATGACGCAGTTTTGGGCCGCTGCGTCGGCCTCGGGCTAGGCTGCGCCGCGTGGAGTCCAGTCTCGTCGTCGAGCAGCTCAGTCCCGTTCGTCACCGCACCGGCTTCGAGGAACTCTCGGGCATCGCCTCGGGCCAGCCCGTGTCGGTCGGGGTCACCAACCCGGGGCTCTTTCCCGACGACGCGACGTCGGAGGCCTTCGCGGCCGCGGTCCGCCAGTCGCTGGTGCTCCAACACCCGGGCCTCGCGCGCACCCTGGCCCTCGAGGCCAACGGCGCCGGCCGCTGGGCCGTGCTCTGGGAGCGCTTCAGCGGGCCGACCCTCGATCGCGTGCTCAGCGAGAAGGGCCCGTTGTTGCCTGACGAGGCGGTCACCGTGGCCGTGTCGGTGGCCCAGACGGTGGCCGCCGCGCACCGCAGCGGGGTGCTCCACGGCGACCTCTCCCCGGAGTGGGTGACGCTGCTGGCCCGGCCCGCCGCGGTCGAGGTGCGGCTGGGCGGTTTTGGCCTTGGCCTGTTGCCCTCGTTCAGCGGCGGCAAGAAGGCGTCGGTGGCGGCCGACATCACCGCGCTGGGCTCGTTCCTCCACGAGCTGCTGACCGGGCAGGTGCCGCACGGGCGCATCGGGCAGCTCCCCGAAGCGGCGATTCACCTCGGCGCGGTGCTCTCGAAGTGCCTGGGGCTGGACCTCTCGGACCGCTTCCGCAGCGTCGACGAGTTCCTCGAGGCGCTGGGTGATGCGAACCGCACGCGCGTCTCGGGCGGCCACGTGGTGCCGGCGTCGTCGGCGCGGCGCTCGAGCATCGCGCTGCGCACGCTGGGTCCGTGGTCCCTGGAGACGCTGCTGGGCGAGGGCGCGATGGGCCAGGTGTTCCTCGGCCGGCACACCCTGCTGGGGCGCCAGGCGGCCATCAAGGTGCTCCGGCCCGAGCAGTACCAGCGCGAAGACCTGATCCAGCGCTTCTTCCAGGAGGCGCGCTCGGTCAACCAGATCAACCACGAGCACATCGTGGAGATCTCCGACTTCGGCCAGGAGCTCGGCGCCGATGGCAAGCCGTCGGCGGTCTACTTCGTGATGGAGCTGCTGCAGGGCGAGACGCTCTCGGCGCGCATCGCCAGGGCCCCGCTGCCCATCGAGCGGACGCTGCACATCATCCGCCAGCTCGCCTCGGCGCTCTCGGCGGCGCACCGCCTGGGCGTGGTGCACCGCGACGTGAAGACCGACAACGTCTTCCTCATCGAGCGGCGCGGGGACACCGAGTACGTCAAGGTGCTCGACTTCGGCGTGGCGAAGCTGACGCAGCTGACGCCCGACGCGCCCACCGTGGCGACGATGGACGGGGCGATCATCGGGACCCCCACCAGCATGTCGCCCGAGCAGGCCTCGGGGGGCTCCGTCGACGCGCGCGCCGACGTGTACGCGGTGGGCGTGCTGCTCTACCAGTTGCTGTCGGGGCACCTGCCCATCGACGCCGATTCCTTCGGCAAGTTGATCGCCCTGCTGCTCACCCAGCCGCCCGCGCCGCTGCCCGCGGTGACGCTGAAGGGCGAGCCCATTCCCCCCGCGCTCGCGGCCCTGGTGATGCGCTGCCTCGAGAAGGACCCGGCGAAGCGGCCGCAGTCGATGGACGCGTTGCTCACGGAGCTCGACTCGCCCCGGGTGCAGCCGGCTGATGCGCTCGCGTCCGCGCCGCGGTCCCGCCGGGGGCTCATCGCGGCCGTGGTCTCCGTGGCGCTCGCCGCGACCGCCGGGGGGATCTTCCTCTCGAGGCCGCCCCCGCCACTGCCGGTGCCCGTGGTGGTGCACGTGCCCGAGGTGCGGGTGGTGGTCGACGCGGGCCCCGCGCTCGCCGTCGCCGAGCCCCCTGACGCCGCGGTGCCCGACGCGGAAGACGCCGGGCTCGTCGCCGCCGCGGAAGAGGCGACGCCCGACGCGTCGGTGAAGCTGAAGCTGCCCGTCAAGCCGGTGCCGTTGGCCCGCGCGCTGACCGAGCTGCAGGCGACGCTCAAGCGCACGCTGCCGCGCTTCAAGGCCTGCGTGGACAGCTACCCCACGTCGCTCCCCGAGAAGCAGGGCGCGATCCTGCTGCGCTTCACCATGGATCCGAGTGGCGAGCTCTCCGGCGTCACGGTGAAGGACGCCGCCATCAAGGGGGCCCTGCGGGACTGTGTCGAGAAGGCGATGAAGTCGGTGCGGGCGCCGCGCAACGTCGGCCCCGCGAGGCTCATCTCGTACAACTTCACGTACTCACTCCTGGAGCGCTGAGGATCGGCGCCGGCGGGCGAGGGTGAGCGCGAGCAGCACGAGGGGGCCGGCGAGGGTCCCCTGGCAACCGCAGGTGGCGAACTGCACGGTGTCCGTTCCTGCGTCGCTCGACGGGCCGGCGTCGACGGAGGCGCCGGCATCGACCATGGAGCCGGCATCGACGGTGGTGCCCGCATCGACGGTGGCGCCCGCATCGACGGAGGTGCCCGCATCGACGGCGGCGCCCGCATCGACGGCGGTGCCCGCATCGACGGCGTTGCCCGCATCGACGGTGACGCCTGCATCGACGGTGACGCCTGCATCGACCGGGACTCCGGCGTCGTCACTGACGAGGGCTTGGCAGCCCGCTCCGACCTGGCAGACGAACCCCGCAGGGCACACCACCGGGGTGAGGTTGATGCACATCACGCCGCCGTAGCAGGAGCCGACCTGGCAGTTGCTCTGGCACTCGGCGCCGACCGTGCATGCCTGGGGCACGCCGTTGAGCACCCCGCTGCCGAAGTGGGGCAACGACTGGCGGTACACCGCGCCCTGCTGGACCGCGTTGGTTCCGGTCGGGTCGCCGTACTCGGGAGCGCCGATGATCAGCGCGCCGCTCGGTTCCACCGCGAGGCTCGCGCCGAAGCCCGCGTTCAGCGGCAGGCCGACGTCTGCCTGTGCTTCGAAGTAATTGCCCGCGTCTCCGACGAAGCGATAGATGCGGTCGTTGGTGGGTTGGCCGACCCACAGCGCGCGCAGGCCCGCGCCCGCGTCGCCGGGTTCGACGGCCAGCGCCGCGCCGAACTTCGTGCTGCTGTTTCCGGGGGTCACGCCCATGTCGAGGCGGTAGATGGGCACGCCCAGCGCGGTGAAGACGTAGACCTTCCCGATGGCCGGGGCCGAGACGATGATCTCCTCGCCGTCCGTGGGGTGAATGTCGCCCATGGCCACGACCCTGCCGAAGTCGCTCAGGGGGTCGGTCGACGGGTCGACGATGGTCGCGCCGGCCGGGGCGAGCATCGTCGAGCTCTGGAGCCACGTGTACCGGTTCACCTGGCGCAGCGCGGGGTCCCCGAGCACGAAGCGAGGGTCGCCGCTGGTGGCCCATGCCGCTGACTTGCCGAAGGTGGCGTAGCTGGAAGGCAGCGTGAAGGTGCCCGTCATCGAGGGGAAGTAGAGCTGCGTGCTGCTGCCCTTGGCGACGATCAGCGGCAGCGAGCCATTGCTCGAGGCCGCGAGCCCATCGATGCTGCCCAGCACGTCAGCCGTGACGGCCTGCATCCGCCACACGCCACCCGCGCCAGCGACCATCCCCACCGGGTTCAGGTCGGCGACGCACGCGACCGAGGTGCCGACCTGCGCGAGGCCCAGGCCCGTGGGGACGAACGGTCCCCCGCCGCCATCGGGGAGCCACAGCACCCCGAGGTTGCCACCGGGGCCGCCCGCGACGAAGCCACCCTTGCGGCAGGCCGCGACCGCCGTGCCCAGCTTCGTGCTCGCCTGGCCCCCCACCAGCGTGGGGGCGCTGATCACGCCGGTGGTGCTCGCCGCCTGCCGCACCACGTCGGCGGCCACCGGGTCGGCACCCGGCGACGGCGCACAGCACACGAAGAACAGGGAGAGGACCACAGCCAGGCCGCGTCGCATCGGGTGTCTCTCACACGTCATCGGGCGCAAGCGCCGACGATACTCACGTTACGGCCGCAGCTCGTAGGCCCTCCTCAACTTCTCCAGGCACTCCGGGTTGCCCGGCTCCAGGCGCAGGCAGCGCTCGAAGAAGAACGACGCGCCCGCGTTGCGCTGCAGCAACAGCGTCGTCCCTTCCTGCTCGAGGCTTCGTACGTCGCCGCGCTCGTTGACCTTGCCGGTCCCCGCCGTGCGGCCGCGCTCGAAGACCTCGACCCACGCGCGCTGCTCGGGGGCGCCGCTGGTGGTCAGCACCACGAAGGACACGCGGGTCACGCCCTTGACCTCCACCGGCACGCCGGGCTCGAGCAGGACCTGGTCGAGCGGCGTGTCCTTGCGCTGGAAGCCCAGGGCGCGCATCGAGCGCGCCGTGCGCGACGAGACGGTGGCGGTGGCGATGACGCGCGCGTTCGAGCCGACCCTGCGCTGCACCACCACGTAGGAGTTCGTGGCCACCAGCCCGTCGACCACCAGCCGCCGCGTCTCCTGCTGCGTCATCGCCTCGGTGAGCACGTCGGCCCGGGTCGAGGCGAAGGTCTCGAGGTGGGCCTGGCCGCTGACCTTCGCCACGGCGAGACCGAAGGAGCCTTCATCGGGCGCCACGTCGGGTTGCATGGCGAACACGCGGACGGAAGGCGCGGTGAAGTTCGCCCAGGTCTTGCTGTTGACCTGCGTCACCTCGCGCAGGCCGCCGCCGGGGTCGAAGGTCGCCGCGAAGAGCGCCGCGTAGGGTGGGGGCGGCGTCCTGGGGTTGCTGGTGCGGGTCTGCAGGGCCCAGCGCGGCCCCGGGCCCTGGACCGCGAAGCCGGCGCGCGCGAGGTCGACGCCATGCGTCCGGCTCGAGAGTTCGGCCTGGGCGGGCGCGCCGTGTACCCAGCGGGGCAGGGCGGGCTCAGGTTCGGACGGGGCGACCTGCACCTCCGGCGTCCGCGCGAGGGCGGGCACCGGCGGCGGTGGGGGCGGGGTCACCACGCGCGCCGACGGGGGCGGGGGCCGCTCCGGCAGGCCATGCACCGCCCAGTTCAGCATCACGCCGGTGCCGAGCACGGCGCCGACCAACGAGAGCACCAGCCTCGCGGTGACCGGGCGCCGCGCGACCCGCGGGGTCGGCGGCGGGAGCAGCGGGGAGGCGCGGCACTCGCCGTCGAGCCACGCGGTCACCACCTCGCTGGCCTTTTCCGGCGCGCGCTCGGGGAAGAGCCAGGCCATGAACTCGGCGGGGAGGTCGTGCCCGGGCAGCAGTTGGCGTTGCTTCACCAGCCAGTGACCGAGGCGCTGCTCGAGGACGAGGGGCGCGGGGAAGTCGGCGGCCTCGGAGATCACCCGGGCCAGCTCGTCGTCGGGCGCTTCCCCGGGCAGCCCCGCGAGCAGCGTCGCCGCCGCGCGCACGTCGTCGCCGGGGAGACCCCAGGCAAGGGGGCGGGCCACGCCGTCGAAGCCCAGCTCCACGGTCTCGAGGCTCACCGCGCCGCGGCCGTCACCCCGCCCGTGGGCGAGGGCCAGCTGCGCCGCGAGGCCCTGCACCAGCGTCACCCTCAGGAAGAGCGGCAGCCGCAGCCCGCGCCGGGCAGCCGCTTCGACGACCTCGCTCAAGGGGATCCCGGGCATCAGCCGCGGGATGATGGCACGTCTGGACCGATCAGAGCTGGCAGCCGCTGGCGAAGCCCGTGGCGTCGAACTGGCCGGTGAGGGTGCCGGTCAGCCGCCCCTCGCGCTCGGTCTCCACGGTGGCCACGATCTTCAAGGCATGCGTGCCGCTGCGCTTCGGGCTGCAGTACTCGAGCGTGTAGAAGCGGTTGGCGAGGCCGGCGACGCGCGCGGCGATCTCGGTGAAGGCCGGCGCGAGCTGGTCGGCCTTGGTCACCGGCCAGTACCCGTCCTTGCCGAAGCCCTGCAGCGTGGCCACGTCGACCTCGCCGCCCAGGCCGATGGAGAAGACGTGCTGCTTCGACTTCTGCACCGCGTCCAGCGCGCTGCTCGACGAGACGCGCGAGGCCTGGTCGGTGCCGTCGGTGAAGATCACCACCGCCCCGTCACGCCACGGCACCTCGCTCTGGGCCAGCTCGGCCTCCAGCGCGCCCAGGGTCTTGACCACCGCGCCGTTCAAGTTCGTCGAGTCGTCCACGCAGCGCCAGCCCGCGCAGGTGCGGCGATCGGTGAAGCCCGCGCAGTCCGACGAGGTGCTGCACTCGGCGGTGGACAACGAGTCCAGTCCCGCCCGCAGCGTGGCGAGGTTCGAGCTGAAGGGCACCAGCACCTGAGGCTGCTCGCGCCCGTCGAAGGTCATCAGCGCCACCCGGTGCCCGTCGCCGCCCGCCTGGAGCGCCGTCTCGAGGTACTGGTGCGCCGCGGCCTGCAGCTGCGCGAAGTCCCCCGAGCGCAGCATCGAGCCCGACAGGTCGAGCAGCATCACCGAGTACAGCCGGTAGCGCTCACCCTTGGGCGCCACGCGCTGCTGCGACTCGAAGGCGCTGACCTTCTTGCCGTCTTCGAAGATCTCGAACTGCGTCGCCGACAGGCCCATCACCGGCTCGCCGCTGCAGCTGTCCACGCGGAAGAGCCACGACACGCGCGAGGGCAACGACGCCGAGAGGCTCGAGCTGCCCGGCTCCGAGAGCGAGAGGCACCGGGAGCCCGACGTCGTGGGCTGGTCCGTCACGGCCACCGGCCCGCAGGCGGTCAGCGACAGGAACACACAGGTGCTGATCAGGCTGTTTCGCATGTGGGCCAAGGTAGTTGGCCCCGGCCCGGCGGCAATTTTTCAGCCCGTTCCGGCGGTGAGTGACCCAGAGTTCAGAAATGGGTTGCAGTTCCTGACTCGCGGGTTACTAACACGCGTCACCGAAACGCCCCCATGGCCCGACCCGCTGATCCCCACGCTCGCAGTTCGCTCGTCGCCGCGGCCCGGCACGAGTTCGTGCGCGCGGGCATCCAGAAGGCGCGCATCGAAGACATCACCCAGGCCTGCGGGCTGTCCAAGGGCGCCTTCTACCTGCACTACGACTCGAAGGAGGCCCTCTTCCGCGAGGTGGTGGGCCAGCTCGAGGTGCAGTTCGAGGTGATGCGGACGGCGCGGGAGAACGCCTACGCCGAGCTGATCGGCCGCGGCGTGCCCTCGGCGCGCCAGGCGAGCCCCTTCATCGCCGAGCTCCAGGAGATCGACGCCCGCGAAGACCGCAAGCTGCTCGAGCTGCTGTGGGACTGGCGCGACGTCACCGACGTGCTGCTGCGCGGCAGCCAGGGCACGGAGTTCGAGGGCGTGATGTGGACCATGCTCGACCGCGAGGTCGCCCGCGTGGAGCTCGAGTGCCGCGCGATGAAGGACGCGCACCTGCTGCGCGACGACGTGCCCGCGGACGTGCTGGGCCTGATGATCGTCGGCACCTACCTGCTGGTGGCGCGCCGCCTGTCGACGCTGCAGGAAAAGCCCGACTTCGATCACTGGGTGCGCGCGCTGCAGACGTTGATCGCCCAGGGCACCTCCGGCATCCCCGTGGCGCCCCCGAAGAAGAAGTCGACCCAGAAGAAGCAGAACAGCCGCAACGCCATCCTCCCCCGCAAGAAGAAGCGCTCATGAACCGTCTCGTGCTGCTCGTCCCGCTGCTCGCCTCCCTCGCGCTCGCCGAAGGCCCGCTCGCTGCCCCGAAGCTGCGCACCGTGCCCGCGCGCGCCGTCACCGCCAGCACCCGCGAGGCCGTCACCGGCCAACTGGGGCCCTCCAAGCTGCTGCCGCTGGGCTTCGAGGTCGGGGGCAGGCTCGCGGTGAGCCGCGCGGTGAAGGGTGACGTGGTGAAGGCCGGCCAGTCGCTGGGCAACCTCGACCCGGAGATCATCAACGCCCAGGTGGCGCAGGGCGAGGCCGCGGTGATGGCCGCCGAGGCCGGCGCCGCGCTCGCCCTCGACGTGGCCGCGCGCAACGAGAAGTTGAAGGCGGAGGGCAGCGTGTCCGACCTCCAGTTCCGCCAGACCGACACCCAGGCCAAGGCCGCCAAGGCCCAGGTGTCGCAGGCCCAGGCCGGCCTCGCGCAGGCCCGCGCCGGTCAGAAGCGCCACTTCCTCGCGGCGCCCTTCAACGCCACGGTGGTCGACGCGCCCGACAACACCGGCGGCCTGCTGGGCCCGGGCACGCCCGTCTACGTGCTCATGCAGCTCGATCCGCTGGTGCTCAAGGTGACGGTGCCCGAGAACGTGCGCCAGCACCTGCGCTCCGGCCTCAAGGTGCGCGTGGAAGCGGTGGGCAGCGGCGCCTCGAGCGACGACGCGGTGATCAAGGTCGTGATGCCCTCGGCGGACCCCCAGACCCGCCGCGTGCCGCTGGAGATCACCGTGCCCAACACCGACGGCCGCTTCGTGGCCAACACCCTGGCGCGCGTCACCATCCCCCTGGGCGAGGCCAAGGCGGCCATCGTCATTCCCTCCACGGCCCTGGGCACCACGGGCGGCGAGCACGTCTTCTCGGTGGACGACGCGGGCGTCATCAAGCGGGTGAAGGTCAACGTCATGGAGCGCGCCAACACCACGGTCACCGTGCAGCCCGAGGTGCTGGTCACGCAGGTGGTGGACTACCCGACCTCGGCCCTGGTCGACGGCGCCAGGGTCTCGCGATGACGCTCTCCGACCTGTCGATCAAGCGACCCGTCTTCACGACGATGACGTCGCTGCTGTTGGTGGTGCTCGGCCTGCTGGGCGTCTCGCGCCTGGGCACCGACCTCTTCCCCGACGTGAGCTTCCCCTTCGTCGCGGTGACCACCGTGTACCGCGGCGCCGGGCCCTCGGAGGTCGAGGCCCAGGTCAACAAGCCCATCGAAGACGCGGTGGCCGGCATCCAGGGCGTGGACACCATCCAGAGCTTCTCGCGAGAGAACGTGGGCCTGGTCTTCGTGCAGTTCAAGCTCACCGTGCCCCTCGACCGCGCCGTGCAGGAGGTCCGCGACAAGGTGGCCGGGGTGGCGAACCTGCCGCGCGACGCCGACATGCCCAAGGTCTCGCGCATCGACATCGGCGCGTCGCCCATCGTGACCTACGCGGTCAACGCGGACATGGAGTCGAGCCGCCTGCGCCAGCTGCTCAAGGACAAGCTCGAGCCGGCCATGGCGCAGATCGAAGGCGTGGCCCAGGTGCGCATCGTGGGCGGTGACGTGCGCGAGGTGCGCGTCGACGTGGACCTCGACAAGGCGAAGGCCGCCGGCGTGGCGCCCGCGTTGATCGCCGAGCGCATCGGCATGGAGAACGTGGACGTGCCCGCAGGCCGCTTCGACCTGGGGCCCACCGAGCTCACGGTGCGCAGCCTCGGCCAGTTCAAGAACCTCGACGAGATCGCCGACCTGCCCATCTCGCGCAGCAGCGTCATGGGCACCCAGGTGCGCCTCAACGAGGTGGCCACGGTGATCGACGGCGTCGCCGACCGCCGCACCATCGCGCGCCTCAACGGCAAGGAAGCGGTGATCGTCGAGATCGTCAAGCAGCCGGGCAGCAACACCGTGGAGGTGGCGAAGGAAGTGAAGCTGAAGATGACCGAGCTGGTGCCCCAGATGGGCCACGGCTTCGGCGCCTCGATGCTCATCGACTCGTCGATCCTCGTCGAGGAGAACGCCAAGGAAGTCTGGGTGGCGCTGATCTTCGGCGGCTTCATGGCGGTGCTGATCATCCTCATGTTCCTGCTCGACGTGCGCGGCACCATCATCAGCTCGCTGGCGCTGCCCACCTCGGTGGTGGGCACCTTCTTCGTGATGTACGCGCTCAACTACACGCTCAACCAGATGACGCTGCTGGCGCTGTCGTTGGCCATCGGCCTGCTCATCGACGACGCGGTGGTGGTGCGCGAGGCCATCACGCACCGGCTCGAGCAGGGCCAGTCACCGGCCGAGGCGGCCAGCGGGGGCACCAAGGACGTGTTCCTCGCGGTGCTCGCCACCACGCTCTCGCTGGTCGCGGTCTTCGTGCCCGTGGCCTTCATGCCCGGCATCGTGGGGCAGTTCTTCAAGCAGTTCGGCGTGACCATCTCCGCGGCCGTGCTCATCTCGATGTTCATCTCCTTCACCCTCGACCCCATGCTCTCGGCGCGCTTCTCCAAGCAGCTGGGGGCCGAGGGCCACTCGAAGGAGAACGTCGTCGCCCGGTCGCTGCGCCGCTTCTTCGACGGCATGGAGCGCATCTACGGGCGGCTGCTCAAGTGGACGCTCTCGCACCGCCTGGTCACGGCGCTCATCACCCTGGGCATCGTCGGGGGCTCGTTGGCCGCCGCCAGCCGCCTGGGCAACGACTTCATGGTGCCGCAGGACCGCTCGACCTTCATCGTGCAGTTGAAGCTCCCCGAGGGCTCCAGCGTGGCCGAGAGCCAGGTGCGCGCGGTGCAGGCCGAGGCGATGCTGCGCTCGATCCCCGACGTCACCGACATCTACGCGCTGGTGGGCGCCGACCCCAACGGCATGGGCGGCGACGCGAACACCGTGCGCCTGCGCGTGCTGACCAGGGAGCGCGCCGACCGCTCGATGACCTTGAAGCAGATGAAGGAGGCGGCGCGCGAGCAGTTCGCCACGCTGCCTTCCACCGAGGTGGCGATCATCGACCCGCCCGACATCGAGGGCATGGGCGATTTCTTCCCCATCATGATCTACGTGATGGGGCCCGAGTTCGACGGCCTGACCACCGAGGCGAACCGCATCGCCACGCTCTTGCGCAACCTGAAGACCGACAAGGGCTTGCCCATGGTGAGCGACATCCGGGTGGTGACCAACCCGCCCAAGCCCGAGCTCGCGGTGGACATCGATCGCGCGCGCGCCAACGACACCGGCCTCTCGGCGGGCGCCCTGGGCATGCAGCTGCGCCTGGCGATGAACGGCCAGGTGGCCGGCAAGCTCCGCGAAGGCAGCCAGGAGACGGAGATCGTGGTGCGGCTGTCGGAGAAGGACCGGGCCAACCCCGAGTCGCTCGCCTCGCTGGAGGTCTTCACCCCCACCGGCCCGCGGGCCATCGGTGACGTGGCGGCCATCACCATGAAGGAGGCCCCGTCGGTCATCGAGCACTTCAACCGCGAGCGCCGGGTGATGGTGCTCGCCGGCCCGTCGGGCAACGCGTCGCTCGGCGAAGTGGCCAGCACGGTGCGCAAGCAGCTCAAGGTCGAACCGCCCCCCGAGGGCTACAGCCTGTTCTTCGACGGGCAGATGAAGATCCTCGACGAGCAGAACAGCGCGTTCTCCCTGGTCTTCGTGCTCGCCTTCGCCTTCGTCTACATGGTGCTCGCCTCGCAGTTCGAGAGCTTCAAGCACCCCTTCACCATCATGGTCTCGGTGCCGCTGGCGCTCATCGGCGCGCTGTTGGGCCTGGTGGTCACCGGTTGGTCGCTCACCATGGGCGCGATGATCGGCCTCATCTTGTTGATGGGCCTGGTCACCAAGAACGCCATCTTGCTCGTCGACCAGGTGCTCCAGAACCTGCGCGCCGGGGAAGACCTCGACACCGCGCTGCTCAACGCCGGGCCGCGGCGCCTGCGCCCCATCCTCATGACCTCGGCCGCCATGGCCATCGGCATGGTGCCCACGGCCATCGGTCGCGGGCAGGGCTTCGAGTTCCGCGCGCCCATGGCCATCGCGGTCATCGGCGGGGTCATCACCTCCACGTTCCTCACGCTGTTCGTGGTGCCCCTGGTGTTCGCGGTGTTCGAGAAGCTGACCCCCAAATCACTGCGCATCGGCAAGACGAAGCAGGTCACGGAGGTGACGGAATGAAACGGTACTTCGTGTCGGTGCTGATGTTCTCGGGCCTGGCCCTCGCCGAGGTGCCGTTGCCCAAGGCCGCGGCGCTGCCCACGGCGGATCTCGAGTCGGCCTACGTCGCCACGCGCACCCCGATGCCGTTGGTGGACGCGCTCAAGCTGGCTGATCAGAAGAGCAACGATCTCGCGGCGGCGCGGGCGTCGGCGCAGCAGGTGGCCGCCAAGGCCCGGCTGGTGTTCTCCGCGGTGCTCCCCGACGTCACCGCGTCGGTGAGCTACGTGCACACCACCGCCGAGCAGAAGTTCGACCCGTCGGCGTTCCTCGCCGCCTTCGAGGGCGTCATCGACGCCTCCATTCGCGGCGCGGGCCCGGCCTACGGCTTCCCCGTGGCGGCCAACGACCAGGTCATCGACGGCGTGAAGACGGCCTTCCGTGAGGGCGCCAGTGACGGCCTGAAGCCCACCACCATCGTGGGGCGCAACTCGCTCTACGGGAACCTGATCATCACCCAGACCCTCTTCGCGCCGCAGATGTTCCTCTTCTCCGCGGCCGACCAGTCGAACCAGGCCGCGAAGTACGGGAGCCTCGAGGCCCGCGAGCAGGTGCTGCTGGCCGTGGCGCGGCTCTACCTGGGCATCGAGGGGCTCTCGCTCATCGAAGA
Source organism: uncultured Archangium sp. (assembly GCA_903905455.1). Taxonomy (GTDB): domain Bacteria; phylum Myxococcota; class Myxococcia; order Myxococcales; family Myxococcaceae; genus Archangium_A. The sequence continues at coordinate 102,433 of CAIVGN010000127.1, read as the reverse complement.
GGCCGCGAAGGACGCCGAGTTGGTGGCCCTCAAGCGCGAGCACGACGCGCTCTCGTTGCAGCAGATGGGCATGGCCACGGACATCGCGCTGCTGCGTGCGCAGTCGGAGACCGCCCAGGCGCGCGGGGTGCTGGCGACGCTGCAGGGCCAGAAGGTGGCGCTGCTGGCGATGCTCGAGGCGCTTGTCGGCGAGCCGGTGCGACCCGTCGACGGGCAGCCCACGAAGTTCGAGGTCGCCGCCGCCGACGAGGCCAACCGCCCCTGGGAAGACACCTTCGCGGTGAAGGCCAACGAGTTCGGCGTCAAGGCGGCCGAGACGTTCAACAACTTCGACCGCCTCGCGTGGCTGCCGTCGCTCGTGGCCCAGGCCAAGGGCAGCTACAACTCGAACAAGGGCTTCGCGGGGACGAATTTCATCTTCGACGGCGTCATCGCCGCGCAGTGGACGCTCTACGACCGCGGGCAGCGCTACGTGACCATGCACGAGAACGACGCCAAGACCGTCGAGGCGCGAGCCAGGTACGAGGCCACGCGGCAGAAGGCGAAGGCCACGTGGGTGGGCGCCAAGGCCAACCTCGCCGCGGCCCAGGTCGCGCTGGTGCAGGCCGAGTCGCAGGCCAGCCTCGCCACCCGCGCGCAGAAGCAGATCGGCTCGGCCTTCGAAGCGGGCCTCGCCACCAGCCTCGAGGTCAGCGACATCGACAGCAAGCGGTTCTTCGCCGTGTCGTCGTCGGCCCAGGCCCGCGCGCAGCTCGAGGTGCGCAAGGTGGAGCTCGCCGCGGCCGAGGGGCGCCTGGCTGCGCTGCTCGGGCTGTGACTCCTCAGCCACGTCGTTAGAGGGGGGCCGTGGCTACCAGTCTCCTGACCCTCCTCGACGACCTCGCCAGCCTGTTGGACGACGTGGCCGCCATGACCAAGGTGGCCACGCAGAAGACGGCGGGCGTGCTGGGTGATGATCTCGCGCTCAACGCCGAGCAGGTCACCGGGGTGAACCCCGACCGGGAGCTGCCCGTGGTGTGGGCGGTCATGAAGGGCTCGGCGAAGAACAAGCTGATCCTCGTGCCCGCGGCGCTCGCCATCAGCGCCGTCGCCCACTGGCTCATCACCCCCATTCTCATGCTCGGCGGCGCGTACCTGTGCTTCGAGGGCTTCGAGAAGCTGGTGCACCAGAAGGCGAAGCACGACGCCCTCGCGGCCGGCCCGGTGGTGGACCTCGCCGCCTTCGAGCAGGAGAAGATCGCCGGCGCGATCCGCACCGACTTCGTGCTCTCGGCGGAGATCGTGGTCATCACCCTGGGCACCGTGGCCGACGCGCCGTTCGGGCAACAGGTGGCGGTGCTGGTGGCCATCGCCGTCCTGATGACCGTTGGGGTCTACGGCCTGGTGGCAGGCATCGTGAAGCTCGACGACGCGGGGCTGGCCTTGAGCAAGCGCGCGGGTGCGGCCTCGCGCGCGCTGGGGATGCTCCTCGTGCGCGCGACGCCGTACCTCATGAAGGCCCTGACCATCGCCGGCACCGTCGCGATGTTCCTCGTGGGCGGCGGCATTCTCGCGCACGGCCTGCCTCCCGTGGGCCACCTCGTCGATGCGCTCGCCGCGCGCCAGGGCCTGGTCGGTACCCTCGGGCCCGCAGCCCTCAACGGCGGGGTGGGGCTGCTCGCGGGCCTGGTACTGGTCGGGCTCGCGGCCGCGGTGCGCAGGGTCAGGCCCGGCGTCAGCGCCTGATCACATGCAGGTCTTGCAGAACTCCGGGCACTGCTGCGAGGTCGAGCAGGAGCTGTCGCTGGGGTCGCAACACGACGAGCCGTTCTTCGTGCCGCTGGTGCACTTGCACGCGCCGTTGACGCACTCGTGGGTGCTGCTGCAGCTCGTGCCTCCGCCGCCACCGGTGCCCGTGGTGTCGGTGGCGCCACAGGCGACGAGGAAGGCACTGGCTGCGAGGAACATCACGGCGCGGAAGGTGGTCATCCGACGAGCATCTACCCGGTTCAGCTCGCGGGCGTGGGGTCGATGTCGATGGCGAAGATGACCTTGCCGATCCACTTCTCCGCGCCCTGCAGGCCGTAGCCCACGGCGAGGTTGAGCTCGAACATCTGCCGGCCCCACTTCCACTCGAAGTCGAGGGCGCCGAAGAGGCGGTGCGTGTGATCCGCCACCACGCTCAACCGCGAGAGCGCCCCGAAGTCGGCGTAGTACTCGGCGCCGATGCCCAGCCACGGCAGGGGCCGGAGGAAGCCCTTGAGCGACGGCTCGAAGCCCGGCATGCCCGCGCCCGGTCCCCCGAGCGGTACGTCGAGGATGGGGTTGAAGGAGAGGTAGCCGTACCGCCAGTTGGCGTCGATGACCGGGCGGATCTCCCAGCCGAATTGATCCGCCTCGTAGTCGGTGCGCGAGACGGAGATCTCCTGGTTCAACGAGAGGCCCAACACCCCGAAGAGCCGCTTGGGCAGGGCCATCTTGAAGCGCACCTTGAGGCCCACGAAGTCCCAGGTGCCGGTGGCCCGGAAGGCGCTGACGAAGTACGCGCCGGCCTCGCACCAGGAGGCGATGCCCACGTGGGGCTCGACGGTGAGGTGGGTGGTCTTGTCGGTGGGGCGTTGCCCGTCGGTGCCCACCGCGTCACCCGCGGCGAAGTGGTTCAGGTGCACCTCGGCGCCGATCTGCCCGGGCGCGGCGGTCTCCGAGTTGTAGACCTGGATCTCGAAGATGTCGGCCGCGAGCGCGGGCCCGGAGGCGAGCAGGAGCAGGAGGGCGACGCGGCGCATCCCGGTGACGTGGCCCAGCGCACCTCGCGAGTCAACGGCGTGTCGTGGGCCCCTCGTGTCGTGCGGTTTCGGAGAGGGGGAGAACGAGCGTGCGGGAAATGCCGTAAGAGGCCGACCCCATGCGCTTCGTCCTGGCCTTCTTCGCCCTCGCAGTCCTCGCCGGCTGTGGCTCCACCTCCACCTCGTGTGACTCGAGCTCCTGTCCCAGGGGCTGCTGCGATACCAACGGTGCCTGCCAGTCGGCCTCGGCGCTCACCTGCGGCGCGAACGGCGCGGCGTGCAGCGCGTGCAGCCTGGGCCAGCAGTGCGTGCTCGGGCAGTGCGCGGGGACCAACGGCGGGGGCGGCAGCGGCGCGACCGGTGGTGGCAGCGCCTCGACGGGCGGGGGCAGTGGCTCCACCGGCGGCGGCAGCGCGTCGACGGGCGGGGGCACTGGCTCCACGGGCGGTGGCAGCGCGTCGACCGGCGGGGGCAATGGCTCCACCGGCGGCGGCAGCGCGTCGACGGGCGGCGGCAACGGCACGACGGGCGGAGGAAGTGGCGCGATGGGCGGCGGTAGCGGCTCGACCGGTGGTGGCGGCGGCACCACCCCGACCTGTCCCAACTGCGGCCTGGGCACGGTGTGTCACCCGGTGCTCAACACCTGCGTGTCGGCCTGCACCAGCGCCTCCGATTGCCCCGCAGCCCAGAAGACCTGCACGCACTTCGATGGGTCGGCGCCCACCAGCAACAGCCCGGGCTTCTGTCAGTGCGCCACCGACGGGCTCTGCGCGGCCGCGATCAGCGGGCAGATCTGCCAGGGCGCGACGAAGCAGTGCAGCGCGAAGTGCACCAGCGCGGGCTGCCCGGCCGGGTTGACCTGCCAGAGCAGCAGCGGCCAGTGCACGCAGGGCGGCGCGGGCACGCCTCCGGTCATCGCGCTCACGTTCCCCGCCACCTGCCCGACCTTCACCGCGTGCGGCGGCCTCACCACGGGCACCTTCGCCTACGCCTCGGCCTGCGTCGACGACGCGGAGTTCGCCCCGTTCGTCGCCCAGGCCACCTCGCTGTGCGGCGCGGGCTCGACCACGCTGCGCAACAAGGGCGGCACCATCAGCGGCACGGTGAGCCTGAGCCCCGGCAGCATCACCCGCGCCGTCACGGGTACGCTCACCGTCACCGCCGACATCGGCGGGACGTGCGCCAACGCCAGCCTGTGCAGCCAGGCGCCGAGCATCGCGGCTTCCGTCGGTTTCAGCGCCACCTGCGCCTTCGCCAACAACCTCTGCACCTGCCAGATGACGCGCCCGCTCACGCAGCAGGGCACCGAGTCGTACAGCGCGAGCCCCACCCAGCTGACGATGAGCCCCTCGAACCGCACCTACGACTTCTGCGTGGTGACCAACGGGTTCAACTACCACGACGTGAGCACCTCGCTCTCGACGCGCGACCCGGGCTTCTACGGCATGACCGTCTTCGCGCCCTGAGGGTGGCGTCTCCCAGTTGAGCGCGCGCCGGAGCGCCTACTTGTTGACGTTCGCCTCGAGGATCGGCCCGAAGCGCTGCCAGGAACCGTAGGTCCACACCCCGGTCTTGAGCTCCGGGAGCTCCGTGCGCGCAAAGCGCGCATCGAACTGCCACTTCCAGACCTTGTGGTACCTGTCGTCCTTCATCGCCGCCAGGCAGGTGAACGAGTCGAAGTCCCGGGTGTACCAACGGCCGTGGTACCACTCGGTGGTCTTGGTGTGGGTGATCGAGTCCTCGATCACCATCACCCGGAGGACCTTGTTGCCCTCCGACTTCATCTGCTTGACGAAGTCGCTGCTGGAGATCACCTGCTTCATGATCTTCTGCATTTCCGGCGTGCCGCGGGGCCTGGGCATGCGCACGCTGTCGAGCAGCTTCTCCTCGGTGGCGTCGAGCGCCGCCATCCTGGCCTCGTACGTCTTCACTTCGTCCGCTGCCTGCGCCGCGGCCGCCTCGTCCTTGAGGAAGACGCGCAGGTACTTCTCCTTGTGCTTGGCGGCCGAGATGCCGTTCGAGATTCTGCGGCGAGGATCGTCGAAGCCGTCGATGCCGATGTTCAACGCCTTGAAGTCGGTGGGCGTGCTCTCGGCCAGGCTGATGTCGTTGATGAAGTTCCCGTACCAGTTGGTGGTCTCCCGCTCGAAGACGTTCTTCTCGGCCCACACCTTGTCGGACAGTTCCTTGAACGCGGGCACGGCGTCGACGTCCTTGACGGTGTCGTGGACGAGCGTCTTGAGCGCCTCGGCGGCGACGAGGTCGGCCTTCGACTCGGGCAGCAGGTCGATCCACGCGTCCACCTTCGCGTCGTCGATGGGCACGTGCATCATGTAGCGGCCGTCGAGCTTGTCCCCGAGTTCCTTCGCCTTCGCCTGCCAGTTCCCCAGGGACTCCACGGCCTTCTTCGCGTCGTCGAGGGCCGCCTGCAGCTTCGCCTTCGCGTCGGCGACGGCTGCCGCGGCCTCCTTCGCGTCAGGGTGCTCGGGGTTGCCCGCGGCGACGAGCTTCTTCTCGATGCCGTCGAGATCGTCGCGCAGCCACACCACCGACTTGTGGCCCGGGTCCTGGAAGGCCATCGGCTCGCTCTTCTTCGCGGCCTCGAGCTTCCCCAGCCACACCTTCACCGCGGCGGTGACCTTCTTGGCGCCCGGCGCCAGCGCCTTCGCCTCCTCGGTCTTGGCGGCCACCGCGGCGCGGAGCGTGGCGATGCGCTCTTCGGCGATGGCGATGTCCGGAGTGCCCTTGGGGCACCGGCTCATCTCCTGCTTGGACCTGGTGATGGGCGCCTCGATGCTGCGCGTGCCCACGGACGTCGTGTAGTTCTCGAGCGGCATCTTCCCGAGGATCTCATCTGCGTCCTTGAGGAACTCGAGCATGTGCTGACAGGCCATCTTCTCGGCGTAGGACGGTTCCCTCCCTGCGAAGGCGGGCACTGCGAACAGCGAAGCCATCAGTGTGACCACGGCGAATGTGCGCAAGTTGTCCCCCTCGAGATTGAAGCGTCAGACGCTACGTGGTTCCCGGGAGGGACGACCTGAAACCTGACGAGGTGGACGAGCGAGTGCCTCGACAGCCTGCAGGTTCTGCGCGTCGTGCAATGCGCGGTCCCCCAAAGCCCAGGGGGAGTGGGGGTTGAGGTGCCTGCGCCGCACCTTGGTCGAACGTGCCCCTTCGGCGCGACGCTCCCGGGGGCGCAGTGAACGGAGCGATGGGGTGGTGACGCCCTGGGGCCGGGTGGCTCGAACACCTATGACAAAATGGAGGTCGGCCCCGGCGTGACCTCCATTTTGTCATAGGTGCTCGCCGCGAGCCGTCCACGTCCGCGGGCGAATCCATCACGAAGCTGAAGTGCCATGCGCCTTCCCGGCGCCGTGCTTCAGTCGATCGGCCCCTCACCTCGAGTGCGCCGGTGACTCGTCGGTGCAGGCTTCGTCTGGGACCAATCACACTGACGGACTCGGCGGGGGTGCGCACCCCCACGGAGTCCGTCAGTGTTGGCGAAACGAGACGCCGCGCCTTCGCGGGGCTCACACGCGATGCGCACGGCCAACGAGCAGCGAACAACCGCTACCCTTCGGGCTGCTGTTCACCTCCGCACGTCAGAGGTCCCCAGGCGGCGCGGCATCCAGTGGTGGTGTCGATTGGGGGGAGCGCCAGCACCATCGCGCCCGGTTGACGCACGCCGGATGGCCGCACGATCCCTGGCAGCGCCGACCTCGGGCGGCGCCGCAGATCGATCGTCCGGCGCGCCCGTTAGGGCGGCCGTGCTGCTCACCGCCCTGATCCTGACCGCTGCGCTCCCACCTCCGCTCGACTGCCCCGCCGGCACCGAGCAGAGGCTCTGGACCTCGCCTGACGAGGTCACCCGCACCTGCGAGAAGAGAGCGGCCAACGGGCAAGTGCTGATGCACGGCCCGATGAAGTCGTGGAGCAAGGGCACCCTGCGCCAGGCCGGCGAGTACCGCGACAGCCGTCGCGCCGGCACGTGGACCTGGTACCGCGCCGACGGGACACGTGAGCTCATCGCCACCTTTGGCGACGACGACGACACCCGCCAGATGATCAACTCCCCCGACCTGCCGTCCCGCCGGGTGCAGGACTTCGGGCCTGATCACCTGACCTCGAAGATCAACGGCGAGCGGGTCACTGCGCTGGGGGAGGGGCCGCACCACGCAGGCCGCTACCGCCGGGCGCCGGTGCTCGCGATCGTCCGCGTCGTGGGCGTCCGCGACGCACTGGGCCTCCCCTCCCGCGAGAGCTGCTGCCTGGTCGAGCCTGCGGCCACCGCCGAAGCGCGACAGAGCTCCGTCTGGCGCTACCAGCTCGACGTGGTCGAGCCCGCCTCGCCCGACCTGAAGCGGGTGTGCGCGACGCTCGAGGTGAAGGTGGAATTGCACGAGGGCGACCTCCTCTTTGCCGCCATCGAGCCGGGCCGTGGGGAGAAGACCGACTGCGGGGGCCGGCTGACCGCCGATGGCTTCGTCACCGCGATGAGCTACCGACAGGAGAGCGTGGACCTCGCCCGGCATCACCTGAAGCTCGCCGTCGAGTGACGCAAGGGATCAGGCCAGCCGTCAGATCGTACCCACGATCAAGCAAGCCGCGGTGCGCGCTCCCACCGCGGCAGATGGCGCGCCCGCTCACGCAGCTCAGGATGCGTCCCGCGACCCGGGCTTCTCCGGCCTGACCGACTTCGTGCCCATGGGGCCCCGGTTTTTCCCAGGTCCTGAGAGGAAATGATCCGCAACCCTGCAGGCTTTGCGCCGACAACCCGGCTCATGGCCTCCCTGCGTCGACTCCTGCCCGGGGTGCTGCTCACGCTCGTGGCGTGTGAAGGCACCATCGTGGGTCCCCGGACCGCGGTGAGCCCCGCCGATGCACCGCCTCCGGTGGTCGTCGATGCCGGGCCCCCGAAGTGCGAGCCCTCGGCCGCGCCGGTGAACAAGCTGCTGCGCCTGTCGAACCACGAGTACCGGGCCATGGTGGCCGACGTGCTGGGCGTGCCGGTCGACGAGGCGCTCTTCGCCCGGTGGACGCCGGTCGCGCAGGTCTACGGCTTCGACACCATGAGCGAGACGCGCATCGACGCGCAGGGCCTCGAGGTGCAGTTGGCCACCGCCGAAGCGCTCGCGGGCCTGGTGCTCGCCACCCCGTCACTCACCGCCCACTGTCCGGCCGTCGCCCCGGCGCAGACGCCGGCGTGCGAGCTCAAGGCGACCTACTCCTCGCGCGACGACTTCTCCGACTCCCAGGGCCGCGAGTGCTGGAACTACCTCGACTCCAGCGGCGCCCCGATGATCTTCGACAACGCGCGCTCGCTGTGGCGCAAGGAGCCCGACGAGACGGCGCTGCTGTGGCAACTGGGCGCGCACCCCGGCTCCACCGTCGACGTGGTGCGCCGCTGGCAGAGCCCGGTCGACGGCACCGTCACCGTGTCGGGCACCTTCATCGACGGCGACCCGGGCGGCGGCGACGGCGTGCTGGTGAGCATCCGGCGCAACGGCACCGCGGTCTTCACCCAGGACATCCCCAACGGCGGCCAGGCGGCCTTCAACCTGCCGCTGACCCTGGCCCGCGGCGAGCGCCTCGACTTCGTCATCAACCGCAAGGCCAACGCCAACTACGACAGCACCGCGTTCTCCGCGTCGTTGCCCTTCACCGCGACGCCGCGCAAGAGCGGGTGGACCTGGAGCAACTGCGTGGAGCCGCTGGTGGCCCGCCTCGCGAGCCGCGCCTTCCGCCGCCCGGTGCGCGCCGACGAGCTGGCTGACTCCCGCGCGCTCTTCGAGTCGTCGCTGCAGGGCGCGGCCTCCGCGGGCTTCGCCGAGCCGGTCGACGAGGCGCTGTCTGCGGTGCTGCAGGCGGTCTTCCTCTCGCCGAACTTCACCTTCAAGCCCGAGCTCGTGCCCGGCGGCCTCGACCCTGCAGAGCGCGGCTTTGGGCGCGCCTCGCGGCTGGGGCTCTTCTTCCGCGGCTCCATCGCCGACGAGCAGTTGTGGATGCTCGCGGGCACGGGCGGCCTCGACGACGCGGCGTCGGTGCGTGCCCAGGCGGTGCGGTTGCTCGAGCAGGACGGCGAGCGCTTCACCACGAACTTCGGCGGGCAGTGGCTCGACTTCCGCGACACGGTGCAGGAGGGGCCGCTGGTGGCCTCGATGCAGCGCGAGTCGCGCGACATGTTCGGCGCGGTGCTCGGTGAAGGGCTCCCGGCAGAGCGCCTCCTCTCTCCCGGCTTCACCCTCGTCGACGCGCCGCTGGCCGCTCACTACGGGCTCCCGGCCCCGGGCGCGGGCGGGCCCACGTACCGGGTGCCCACCGACGCGCGCGGCGGGTTGCTCTCGCAGGCGGCCTTCCTCACGCGCACCGCGAACGGCTCCGAGTTCCGCCGCCCCATTCACCGCGGCCTGTGGGTGCTGACGCGGCTGTTGTGCCGGCAGATGCCGCGCATCGACCCCGCGACGCTCGCGGAGATCAGCACCTCCTTCGAGAGCATCGACCGCACCCTCCCGTTGCCCGAGCAGATGGCGCTGCACCGCAACTCGGCCACGCGCTGCGGCAGCTGCCACGCCTTCATCGACCCCCTGGGCCTCGCGCTCGAGAAGTACGACGCGCAGGGGAAGTGGCGCGACACCTACTTGAACGGCGCGCCCATCGTCGCCGACCTCGAGCTCGACGGCGTGGTGGTGCACGACCCCACCGAGCTCGCCTCGGCCATCGAAGGTGGCGACGAGTACCGCACCTGCGTGGCCACCAAGCTGCTCACCTTCGGCCTCAACCGCGGCCCGCTCGAGCCTGAGGCGTGCCTCGCGCAGCAGCTCGCGCACCCGGCCGGTGGCCAGGCGCCGGGCCTCAAGACCATGACCATCGAGGCGCTGCTCAAGGCCCTCGAGCTGACGGAGGTGACGCCATGAAGACCTCTCGTCGCGACGTGCTGCAGTGGCTCTCGGCGTCCTTCGCGCTGCCCCTGCTCGCCCCCCACCTCGCCTCGGCCCAGCAGGCCCCCGCGCGGAAGCGCTTCATCGGCGCCTACGTGCCCAACGGCGCGTACATGCCCGCCGGCGCCAACGGGAACTGGACCTGGAGCGAGGCGCTGCAGCCGCTGGTCGCGCGCAACCTGCAGGGCAACGCCATGGTGGTGCGCAACCTCTTCAACGGCTTCCCGGGGAACGATCCGCACTGGCAGAACTGCGCGGGCTTCCTGTCGTGCGAGCCGATGGTGCTCGGAGACCCGGGCGTCGCGCGCTGTGGGAAGACCGTCGACCAGTACGTGGCCGAGCAGTACCCGGGGTCGATCCGTTCGCTGGAGATCGGCGGCATCTATTACCACGTGCATCCGCTCAACGATCACCCCGGCTACTCCAACGACTACCTGAACCGCATCAGCTGGCAGGCGCCCGACAAGTTCCGCTCGCCCATCCCCAACCCGGCGCAGCTCTTCCAGAAGCTCTTCGGAGGCCAGGCCGGGAGCGCCGCGCAGCTCGCCTACCTCCACGCGCGCAAGCGCTCGGTGCTCGACAGCCTGCACCGCGACGCCACGCGCCTCTCCGGCCGCCTGCCCGAGAGCTACCGGCCGGTGCTCACTTCGTACCTGGAGACCGTGCGCGAAGTGGAGAATGGCCTGAGGCAGGGCGGCTTCACCTGCACCCCCACGCTCGCCGAGCCCACCCAGGACTTCTCGAGCCCCAACACGAACTACGTGCTGCGTTTCCAGCTCATGCACCAGATCATCGTGCTCGCCATGCAGTGCGGCCTGACCAACGTGGCCACGCTGATGTACGGGCCGGGGGTGTCGGAGCAGATGACCTTCCCCGAGGCCCTGGGCGCCGGCAACGGGCACCACGCCTGCGCGCACCACGGCAACACCCAGGGCTCGATCGATCGCCTCAAGCAGATGAACCGCGTGCAGGTGGGCCTGCTCGCCGACCTGCTCGAGAAGCTCAAGGCCGCCCAGCTGCTCGACGAGACGCTGGTGCTCTACGGCTCCGACATGTCCGACGGCAACGTGCACCACACCGAGAACCTCCCGATGCTGGTGTGTGGCGCCGGCGCGGACCTGCGCTTCGGCCAGGAAGTCGTGCCCGCCGCGCGTCGCCCGCTGTCGGATCTCCACGTGGAGCTCTTCTCGCTGCTGGGCATGGGCGCCCGCACCAGCTTCGGCAGCGGCGCGATGGCGAGCACCGGTCAGCCGCTCGGCCTGCGCGTCTGAGGCTGGAGGATCAAGGGGTTACAGGGCCAGCCCCCGCACTTGTCAGTGGTGCCCGGCATAGTGCCGCCCATGAGCAACCACACCGACAACCGCTGGAACTCCTGGATGGGCCGGGCCCGCACCTGCTTCCGCGCCGCGACGGCCATCGACACCAGCGTGACGGCCGTGCACTCCACGGTGCGGGAACTCGAAGCGGCCGGCGCTGATGACCTGGTGGTGATGCTGCGGGAGGCCGAGGCGGCGCTGGCCCGGGCGCGCGACGCGGTGCAGGCGGCGCTCCAGGCCCGCGCGCTCACGCCGTCGAACCGCGAGCCCAGCTACGGGCTCGCGGGTTGAAACGGTCGCTTACTTCGCCGCGGCGGGCGGGGGCGGCGGCACGTACGTCTTGTAGCGCTCGAGCAGCGCCGCGATGGTGGTGGTCGCGGCTTCAGTCATGACCGCGGTCTCGTTCTCCACGATGTCCGCACCCATGGTGTTGCGCAGGCTGTCCGTCGTGACCTGGCCGCGGGCCACGTAGTCCTCCCAGATGATCTCACCCTTGGTGTTAATGACCTTGAGGTGCGCGTTGCCCACGGGGGACTTGGTGGTCGAGCCCATGCCGCCGATGGCCACGCCGCCGGTGGCGCCGATGTCGTAGCGGAGATCGACCGTGATGAGCGCGTCGACGCCCATCGCCTGTGCCATGCCTGCGAGGTCCGCCGGCTTGAAGACGTTGACCTGCGGCTGCGAGAGCACGCCGGGAATGAACTGCGTCCCGCCCGGCCGCGCCTTGTCGACCGTCGCCGTGTACTGGGGCGAGGCGGTGAAGGCCTGGCGATCGAGGAACTCGAAGCCGAAGGCCTGGCTGAACTGCTTGGTGAACTCCGCGTAGCCCTGCATGGCCTGCTCCTGGCGCCGCGCGGCCTGCTTGCCGCTGCTCACGTCGGCCATGTTCTTCGCCGCGCCGATGGTGGCGGTGATGCTGTTCTTCGACGAAGCGTTGTCCAGGTTGAAGTGGCCCGCGTAGCCGATGAGGGCGACCTTCTTGAGCGCGCTCACCTCGTCCTTCTTGATGGTCAACGTCGTGATGCACCCCGACCCCAACACACCCAGAAGCGCTACCACCAGCAGTCGCAGCTGAAACATTCGTCAGACCCCCATGTCGTTCCCAGGAATTGGGAAGGGGCGCACTCTCGCGGACTTTGGGGGCCCCTGACGACCTCTTTGCGCGCGACGTCACCTGGGCGTTTCGCGCAGTAGGGTGCGCGCCCATGCCTGCTGCGTTGCCAGACCCCACGCGCCTGTCCATTGGCCCCGTCATCGAGCAGGCCACCGCGCTGTCCGCCCGCGTGGTGAACGAGCTGCCCACCCACGAGGGCCTGCAGCGCGCCAGCCAGCGCATGGTGGAGGCCGCGCGCACCGCCGAGCGCGTCGCCACCTCCATGCGGCGCCCCTGGAGCCCGCACCGCCTGCCGGTGGTGTTCCTCGCCGTGGCCCTCGTGGCGGTGCTCACGTTCCTCTACTGGCAGTTCTTCCGCGTCTCCACGCTGACCCTGGCGCTGCCCGACCGCGACGCCCAGGCCATGCGCGACCACCTCGCCGCCGACGCGCGCCTCAACGTGCAGGTGGTCGAAGTGCCCGGGTCTCGCGAGGCGGCCGCGCTGCTGGCCAACGGCGAGGTCGACCTGGGCTTCATCCAGGGCGGGGTGCCCATTCCCCCGCGGCTCTTGCGCCTCGAGTCGCCCTCGCGCGAGCTGGTGCTGTACTTCGTGCGCGACGGGCTCACCGCGCCGGCCCAGGTAAAGAAGGTGCTCACCTCGGTGCAGGGCGAAGGCAGCCACTCGGTGGCCCAGGCCTTCTTCGGCGCCTGGGGCCACGAGGTGCAGTTCGTCCACGCGTGGAAGGAGGTCACCTCCAACGAGGCCTTCGTGGTGCCGCCAGACGTCGACGCGGTCTTCGTGGTGAAGGACCCCGGTGACGAGAAGTCGCTGCTCGGCGCCGAGCGGCTGACGAAGGGCGGCTTCCACCTCGAGTCGCCGTCGCTGGGTGCGCGGGCCGGGCGCTTCGACTACCTGCAGCCGGTCACCGTGCCGCGGGCGCACCTCCACCTCGACCCGCCGGTGCCCGCGGACGCGGTGAACACCTACTCGGTGTCGACCTGGCTGGTGGCGCGCGAGGGGCTCACCCCGCGGCTGCTCACCCAGGCCAAGGGGCTCATCGAGGCCCACCCCGGCACCATCGCCGAGCGCAGCTTCCACCTGAGCTCCGGCGAGGCCAGCGAGCTCTTCCAGGGCGTGGACGCCTTCTTCTCGGTGCTGGTGAACATCGGCCTCGCGTTCCTCGCGCTGCTGGGCATCGACGTGCTCGCCTACCGCAAGCACTTCCACGAGCTGAACACCCTCGTCAGCCTGCTGGGCCTCTTGCAGTCGAACAAGGACGTGCTCGGGGCCCCGCCGCTCGAGCGCGCGGAGAACCTCAAGTACCTGAGCCTGTGCTCCGACCTGCTGAGCCTGATCAGCGCCGTCAGCGGGTACTACACGCAGGAGAACAGCTCGCTGCTCTTCAACAACCTCTCGGAGGTCATCCACCAGCGCTGCGCGTCGCTGAAGATCAACATCCAGCTCAAGCTGCTGCACGCGGTGGTGCGCGACTGACAGGGCTAACTTCGCGAAATCCCGGGGGCCGCGGGGACATGTCAGTCCCCCCCGGCATGATGGGCCCCATGCGAAACGAACGATGGAACGCCCACCTCTGCTTCCGCGCCGCCTCGGCCATCGAGGTCACCACCCGGGCGCTGCTCCAGTCGGCCCGCGAGCTGGAAGTCTCGCCCGACGAGGCCGGTCGGGAGGCCGCCGCGGCGCTTCAGGCGGCCCAGGCGATGCTGCTCGAGGCGCGCCGCAAGCTGCAGGCCGCCGGGAGCTCGCGCTCACCGCTGCAACTCGTCGCCCGCTGAGCGGGACCTACGACGTCCACTCGAGGCGCAGGGTGAAGCCCTCGGGGTCCTGGGAGCTCAACGTCACCACCGGGGTCTTGGCGCCGACGTGCTCCAGCACGCCTTCCACCACGCCCATGTCGTACTCGGGCAGCGTGTGCTTCTCGTTCAGGTGGAAGTCGAAGCTCGTGGGGCCGACGCGGTTGAGCGTCACCTTGGTGTAGTTGTTGGTGCTGGCGTAGGTGCGGGCCGCGCGCTCCACCGAGCGCACCGGGCCCACCAGCCGCAAGAAGCCGAACGACGCGCGCCCAATGAGCGTCTCCGCGAAGCCCTCGATGGTCGAGCGCCCGAGCTTCCAGTACGCGACGGGCCGCGCTTCGCCCGGGAAGAGGTGCTTGGCCGTGGCCTCCACCGCCGCCGCCCAGGTCTCGATCGAGTAGGCCGCCTGGAAGGGCTTGTCGAGGAACACCCCGCAGGCCTTGAGCTCGCGATCGAGCTCCGGCGTCACCTGCGCGCGCAGGTCCCTGGAGAAGAGTGATTCGAAGCCCGAGGCGAAGACGACCCGCTGTTCCGTCGACATGTGTCCGCCACCCTAGTCAGAGGCGCCCAGAGATCCAGCACGGCGCGACGTCACCCCAGCAACTGGGGGAGCAGCACCTCGGCGCCGCCCAGCACGTTGACCATCTGCGGGAACGGCGAGGGCTCGACGTTCACGTTGATCAGCTTCGCGCCGGAGACCTCGGCGCAGCGCACCGCGTAGTGGGTGATGCCGACCGAGAACGAGGTGCCCACGAAGACCAGCACGTCGGCGTCGTTGAGCGCCTTCTTCCCGCGCCAGGCCTGGAAGTCGCCGTGCGAGTCGTAGCTCTCGTCGAACAGCAGCACCAGCGGCCGCATCGGCGCCGCGCAGCGCGCGCAGGTGGGGAACACGCCCTGGTCCACCTGCGACAGGTCGACCGCGTTCACCGGGTGGTCGATGCCTTCACAGCCGGCACCGCCCGCGCAGATGAAACGATCGTGGCGACCGTGGATCTCGATGAGCTGCGACTCCGGGTGACCGGCGAGCCGGTGCAGCCCGTCGATGTTCTGGGTGATGACCAGGTCGTCGTGCCCACGCCCCATGAAGCGCCCCAGCGCGTGGTGCCCCGCGTTCGGCGTGAACGAGCGGAAGAGATCGCCGTGCGCCTTGAGCCAGAACTCGCGCCACCACAGCGCCGGGTCGGCGCTGAACTTCTGAAACGTGCCCCACGCGAGCACGTTCTCCGACCAGATGGCGTTGGGCCCCGAGCGGTACGCCCGAATGCCGCTGGGCACCGAGAGCCCGGCCCCACACAGAAACACCACGCGCCGCGCGGCGGCGAGCTGGCGTGCTACGTGACCGATGTTAGAGTCCATGGGGCTCTTTTAGCATTCAGAGGCGCTGCGAGGTCCAGTACAGCGCGAGGCCCAGGATGAGCGCCGAGCCCAGGGGCAGGAGCACCCGGGGGTAGGCGGCCCGCCGGCGCCACGCCCAGGCCAGGGGCACGAAGACCGCGACGATGCCCAGCTGCCCCGCTTCCACCCCCAGGTTGAAGCCGAAGACCGAGAGCCACAGGGATGGCCCCTCGGCGCCGAGGTCCTGGATGGCGGACACGAAGCCGAAGCCGTGCATCAGCCCCAGCGAGAAGGCCAGCGACCAGCGCGTGTCCGGCACGAAGGGCACGAGGTTGTTGAAGGCCGCCAGGGCCACCGAGAGGGCGATGGCCACCTCGACCCACTGCGCGTTGGGCGTCACCACCTCGAAGGCCGAAAGGCCCAGCGTCAGCGAGTGCGCCACGGTGAAGGCCGTCACCACCTTCGTCACCTCGAGCAGCGTGGGCTGGAAGGCGGCGCGCGGCTCCCACGAAGGGCCCACCCGGCGCAGCACCGAGGGCAGCAGCAGCGCGAAGAGGAAACACAGGTGGTCCCAGCCGATGGCGATGTGGTGCACGCCCTGGCGGAAGGCGAGGCCCGTCTGCGCGAGGGCCGAGGTGGTGGTGAAGGTCACGGCTTGCGTGCGCTGGTTCGCGGTGAAGGCCACCCAGTGGCCGCCCGCCTCCGAGCTCAGGGAGAGCAGGGCGCGGTGCTGGGCGTCGTCGTCGAAGCAGAGGGCGTAGTGCACCAGGACCTCCGCCACCGGCGCGGGGCACTGCGCGGTGGTGGGCACGGCGAGGTAGGTGCCGTCGGAGTGGTGCACCAGGGCCAGCACACCCAGGGTCAGCGGGCAGGGGGCCGTGGCCTGGGTGATGCGGAGCGCGGCGGAAAGGGCCTCGCGCAGTTGCGGCTCGCGGGCGCGGATCTCGCCCCAGGTCAGCGCGCCGTCGGCGTTGGTGTCGAAGTGGAGCGTGGGCTCGAGGTCGCGCAGGGCCACGTCGAGGCGGCCCTCGAGCCGCGCGTCGTGGGCGCGCAGGTGCCAGTAGGCGTCGGAGCCCTTGTGGGCGTGGGCCGCTGGCGGGGTGAGGAGGAGGAGGAGGAGGAGGAGAGGGAGGAGGGGGAGGAGGGGGCCCCTCACCCCGGCCCTCTCCCCGCTGGCGCAGGGCGAGGGAGTCATGGGGTGAGGCGCTCGACGACTTCCGAGTCAGCCCGCGGCGTGAAGGGATGCCCCTCGGTCACTGGCTTCTTCGGCGCGAGCATGAAGGCCGCGGTCAACGCGAGCCCCCCCAGCAGCACCAGCACCGTCGCGCGGTTCATGCCCGCGAGTATCGGTCAGCGCCCCGGCCCCAGCTCGGAGATCTTCGCGTCGATGCGCTTGAGCTCCTCCATGTTGCCGGTGTTCGCCTGAAGCTGCCGCAGCTTGACCAGCGTGCCGCGCGCGTCTTCCTTGTGCTTGAGCTCGAGGTAGATCTCGCTGAGCTCGTTGAGCAGCTCCGGCGTCGGCACGTCCCACGCCTGGGCCGACTTGAGCACCGCCAGCGCCTTCTGCAGGAAGCCGTTGGCCTTGTGCGCCTGCGCCGCGCGCCGCGAGTACTCGATGGCGCCGACGAGGTCGCCCTTCGCCTTGAGCTGCGCCGCGAGATCTTGCGCCAGCCGCGCGTCCTTCGGGTTCGCGTCTACCTTCTCCCGAAGTGCGTCGAGTGGATCCACATTGCTCTGCTTCTTGAACAAGCCCCCGAGGAATCCCATGGGGGAACTGTAGACCCAGCGGACATCGAAACGATCACCTGCTGCGTGTGTGATTTATCTGACCAGCAGGGGGAACGCGCCGAGGAAAGACGCCCCGCGGGCCACGGCGGTCTGGGGATCCGCCTCCACGTCGAGCGGTCGTCCGAAGGCCCGGGCCACCGCCTCGCGCACCTGGGGCACGAAGGTGGTGCCGCCGATCAGGCTCACCACCGAGAGCCGCGCCGGGTCGACCCCACTGGCATCAAGGGTTTCGCGCGTCACCTGGACAGCGCGGCTGATTAATTCTTCCCAGACGGAAGACATCATCTCGCGGGTGACGACGAGCTCGATGTCCCACTTGCGGCCGCGGACGCCGAGAGCCTCGGGAATGAAGTACCGCGCGCTGGGGCTCGCCGAGAGGGCGCGCTTCACCTTCTCGCAGGTGCGGTGGATGGTGTCGGAGAGGATGACGTCCTTGGTGACGTCGAACTGGTGGTGGCCCCACACGTGGCTGGCGATGAAGCGCGCGAAGGCGGTGTCGAAGTCGTCGCCGCCCAGGCTGTCGTCGCCGCTGGCCGCGAGCACCTTCACCCGGTCTTCCACGTGCTGCACCACGGCGATGTCCAGGGTGCCGCCGCCGAAGTCGAAGATGAGGCGCGGTTCGCCCGTGTCCCCGGCGCCGGCGATGCCGCGGGCCAGCGCCCCGGCCACGGGCTCGGAGATGACGCGCAGCACCTCGAGGCCGGCCATGCGGCCCAGCTTCACCATGTTGGTGCGCACCGCGGTCGGCGCGAGCACCGGCACGGTGACCACGGCCTTGGAGATGGTCCGGCCGAAGCGGTGCTGGGCGCGCTCCCTCATGTCGCGCAGGAGGATCGAGGCCACCTCGCTGGCCGAGTGGTCCCCCGAGCGGGTGCGCACCATCACCTCGTCGGTGCCGCGGCCCACGAGCTTGAACACCGCGCCGGCCTGGAGCCTGCGCACCTGCGGCGTGTCCAGGCCGCGGCCGATGACGCGCTTGATGGCCCACACCGTGTTCTCGGGATCGA
The DNA here is from genome assembly GCA_903905455.1 of uncultured Archangium sp. Lineage (GTDB taxonomy): Bacteria > Myxococcota > Myxococcia > Myxococcales > Myxococcaceae > Archangium_A. Next base: position 84,379 of record CAIVGN010000127.1, on the reverse strand, counting down.
TGACGCGCAGCCTGTCGGCCTCGGTGCCCACGATGGGCGGGCCCGACCGGGGGAAGTGCACCACGCTGGGGATGCAGGCCTCGCCGCGCTCATCGACCGCGTAGTGAAACTTGCCGTTCACCACGAGGGCGGCTGTGGAAAACGTCGTGCCGAGGTCGAGGCCCAGCACTGGCTCTGAGGCGGCAGTCACGGTTGATCAATGGGTACTGAGAACGAAGCCGAAGGCCCACGCAATTCGTTCGCGTCAACTCCGTGACGGGCTGTCAGGGGATGAAGCTCGCCATGTAGTTGGGGTCTTCGAGGCCCAACGCATGGGTCGTCGCCTGCAGCGGCAGGGCGCAGTCGAGCATCACCGCCAACTCGTTGGTCTCCCTGGTGCCGAGGCTGGCCTCGTAGCTGCCGGGGTGCGGCCCGTGGGGAATGCCCGCGGGGTGGAAGCTGATGGAGCCCGGGCTCACGCCCTTGCGCGAGGTGAAGTTGCCCTTGCAGTAGAAGATGAACTCATCGACGTCGACCGAGGAGTGCGGGTACGGGCAGGGCACGGCCTCGGGGTGAAAGTCGACGGGCCGGGGGACGAAGCTGCACACCAGCGCGCCCTTCATGGCGAAGGTGCCGTGCCAGGTGGGCGGGAGGTGCGTGAGGCCCACGCGCGGCTGGAAGTTCAAGATGGGGAAGGCCCAGGGGTAGACGCTGCCGTCCCAGCCCACCACGTCGAGGGGGGCTTCTTTCGTGGTGAAGCCGTGGAAGCGATCGCCGCGCTTGATGACCGTCTCGCGCAACCCTTCGTCGCGGGGACCGATGAAGGTGGGCGGGCGGAAGTCGCGGTGGCAGTAGGGCGCGTCCATGCGCAGCTGGCCGACCTGGTTGCGCCACTGGCGGGGCACGTGGAGCCCGGAGCGGCACTCCATCCACAGCCACCACTGGGGCATGCCCGGGCGGGGGAGGAAGCGGTGGAGGAGGCCGCGGGGCACGTAGACGTAGTCGCCCTCGTTGAACTCGACGTCGCCCAGCAGGGTGCGCAGGGTGCCGCCGCCCTGGTGCACGTAGAAGAGGTCGTCGCCGTCGCCGTTGATGAAGTACGCGGTGTCTTCGGTGCCAGGCTTGACGATGCCCACGGTGATGTCGGCGTTGAAGAGCAGCGGCACGCGGGCATCGAGCGGGCTCTTCGGCGACGCGTCGAGCTTCTGCGAGAGGAAGTGGCGCTTGCGCAGGTCGGTGGAGACGGCCGCGACCTTCGAGGCCCAGCCGTGGGTGGTGACCGCGGGCTCCTGCCGGTGCGGCGCGTGGCGGTGGTAGGTGATGGTGTACGGCGCGTCGAAGCCTTCCTGGGTGATGCAGTGCTCGAAGTGCAGGTGTCCCGCGGCGTCGCGCAGCTGCAGGTGGTGCTTCCTGGGCACGGTGCCGTTGACGAGGCGTTCGATCATCCGCGCCGTCTAGCACGGGGTGGCGAAGAGCTTGCACATCGAGGCGGCCGGTTGGGTCACGCGGGCATGCGACGCTGGCGACGCGGGGCTCCCACGGAGGCGACCCCGACCTGCCCGTGTTCCCCAGGGCCTTGCCGTTCCGCGCTGACGAACCCCGCGCGACGTGAAAGCGTGCCGCGGTGACCAACCCGCTCCTCGTCCCCTGGACTGGCCCCTTCGGCGGCGTGCCCGCCTTCCACACCATCCGCGTCTCGGACTTCGCGCCGGCCATCGAGTCGGCCATGGCCTCGCAGCTTACGGAGCTCGCGGTCATCGCCGAGAACCCCGCGCCGGCCACCTTCGAGAACACCCTGCTCGCGCTCGAGAAGAGCGGCCAACCGCTGGCCCGGGCCATGGCGCTCTACGGCGTGTGGAGCGGCGGCCTCTCGACGCCTGAGTTCCGCGCGGTGGAGACGGAGCTCTCGCCGAAGCTCGCGGCCTTCACCGACTCCATCTTTCAGGACGTGAAGCTCTTTGCGCGCCTCAAGGCCGTCTACGAGTCACCGGGCAAGGCCCAGCTCACGGTGGAGCAGCAGCGCCTGTGCTGGCACTGGTTCAACGCCTTCGCCAAGGAGGGCGCGAACCTCGACGCCGCGCAGAAGACGCAGCTCTCCCAGTACAACCGCCGCATCGCCGAGCTGAGCACCCAGTTCAGCCAGAACCAGCTCGCCGACGAGGAGAACGAGGTGCTGGTCATCGACGAGCGCGCGGGCCTCGCGGGCTTGTCCGAGGCGCAGGTCTCGAGCGCGGCGGAAGAGGCGGCGCGGCGCGGGCTCACCGGGAAGTGGGCCATCGCCAACACCCGCTCGGCCATGGAGCCCTTCCTCATCACCGCCTCGAACCGGGCCCTGCGCGAGCGCGGCTTTGGCATGTGGACCCGCCGCGGCGACAACGGCAACGCCCACGACAACAACGCGCTGGTGACCGAGTTGCTCACGGTGCGGGCGAAGAAGGCGAAGCTGCTCGGCTACCCCAGCTACGCGCACTGGAGCATGAGCGACACCATGGCCAAGGAGCCCCAGCGCGCCCTCGACCTGATGTTCGCGGTGTGGCGCCCGGCCGTGGCGCAGTTCAAGGCCGACGTGCTCGAGGCCCAGGCCATCGCCGACGCGGAGGGCGCGGGCCTCCAGCTCGAGCCGTGGGACTACCGGTACTACGCGGAGAAGCTGCGCAAGGCGAAGTACGACCTGGATCTCGAGGAGGTGAAGCCCTGGCTCCAGCTCGACCGCATTCGCGAGGCGATGTTCCAGGTCGCGCTCAAGCTCTACGAGTTCACCTTCACCAGGGTGGAGGGCGTGCCGGTCTTCAACGCCGACATGAGCGTCTACGACGTGACCCGCGGCGGGGCGCACGTGGGCCTGTGGTACTTCGACCCCTACGCGCGGCAGGGCAAGCAGTCCGGCGCGTGGATGAGCGCCTACCGCGACCAGCGCCACCTCGAGCAGCCCATCTCCACCCTGGTCTCGAACAACTCGAACTTCATCAAGCCCGCGCCCGGGGAGCCGGTGCTCCTCTCGTGGGACGACGCGCGCACCATGTTCCACGAGTTCGGCCACGCGCTGCACGGGCTCAACTCGCAGGTGACCTACCCCACGCTCTCGGGCACCAACACCACCCGCGACTTCGTGGAGTTCCCCTCGCAGTTCCACGAGAACTTCCTCTCCACGCCCGAGGTGCTGCAGCACCTGGTCAACGCGAAGGGCGAGCGCATCCCCGAGAGCCTGCTGACGCGCATCGAGCAGGCGCGCACCTTCAACGAGGGCTTCTCCACGGCCGAGGCGCAGGCCAGCGCCATCGTGGACATGAAGCTCCACCTCGCGGGCGACGCGCCCATCGACCCCAGGGCCTTCGAGCGCGACGCGTTGGCTGAACTGGGCATGCCGCCGCAGTTGGTGATGCGCCACCGCATTCCCGCCTTCGGGCACATCTTCGCGGGCGGCTACGCGGCCGGGTACTACAGCTACCTGTGGGCCGAGGTCCTCGAGCGAGACGCGTACGAGGCGTTCCTCGAGGCCTCCGGGCCGTACGACGCGCAGGTCGCGCGGCGCTTCCAGCAGACCATCATGTCGGTGGGCAACACGGTGGACCCCGAGCAGGCGTTCCGCGACTTCCGCGGGCGTGACCCGAGGCCCGATGCGCTGCTGCGGGCGAAGGGGTTTCCCGTTCCGCCCGCAAGGTGAGTCCCGGCTTCAGCGACCGGCGGCGCGCTCGGCAGCCTGGGCGCGTTCGATGCTCTCGAAGAGCGCCTTGAAGTTGCCGCCGCCGAAGCCCTTGTCGCCCTTGCGCTGGATGATCTCGTAGAAGAACGGGCCGGACTCGCGGTCCTTGAGCAGCTGCGAGTTCTCCTTCATGAAGATCTGCAGCATGTACTGGTGCTCCTTGTGCCCATCGATGAGGATCTTCAGGTCACGCAGCACCTCGATGCTCTCGTCGATGCGCTTGATGCCGCCCTTGTCGAGCCGCTCCGGGAGGTAGTCGTAGTAGCTGTCCGGCGTGCCCAGGAACGCGAGGCCCTCGGTGTCGCGCATGGCCTTCACCGTGCCCACGATGTCCTTGACGATGAACGCCAGGTGCTGCACGCCCTCGCCGCGCTGGTCTTCCACGTAGACGTTGATCTGGGACTGCTTGAAGCGCGGCCGCGAGGGCTCGTTGTTGGCGAACTTCACCGAGCTGTGCGGGTCCCACATCACCGTCGACTTGAGCCCGGTGCCGTGCTGGTCGCCGGCGGTGATGTCCTCCTCGGTGTGGAACGCGATGTTCCAGAACTCCTCGAAGCCCATCACGTGCTTCATCCACAGCACCATCGGCGCCAGGGTGCGGAAGTTCGAGGTGATGTGGTCGACCTTGGCGAAGCCGAACTTGTTCTTGCCGCCCTTCGGCGTCGCGTGCGCCACGTAGCCCGGGTACTGGGCCTCGTAGCCGTCGCGCTGCAGGAAGCGGAAGGTGGTGTTGCCGAACGGCGTGGTGATGCTGAAGAACGCCAGCTTGCCGCCCTTGTCGTCGGTGAAGCGCTGGATGCTGTCGTCGATGATCGTGCCGCCGCGGGCCTCGAGCAGCTTGAAGGCGTGGTCCACGTCCTTCACCAGGAAGTTGAGCGTGCCCACGCCCTCGGGGTGCTTCTTGAGCCAGCGTGCCGCGCGGCCGCCCTCGCCCACCGGCGCCGAGCAGATGAGCGTGATGTCGCCGGCGTTGAACACCACCGAGTGCTGGCGGCCCCGCTTCGTCAGCTCGGGGCTCGACTCGCCCAGCTCCGCGAAGTCCATCAGCTCCGTGTAGAAACGGCGCGTGCGCGCCATGTCGTGGACGTACCAGTGCACCGACTCCACCTTGATGATGCCGAGCGATTCCATGTTCAGGTTCCCTGGGGATTAGATCAGTTGATCAGGCTGCCACTGCGTCAGGCTGCGACTCGGGCTTCGCCTGCTGCACGAAGCCGAGCGTGAAACAGGTCGCCTCGATGCGCGCCAACGTCGGCACGCGCGAGGGGTCGACCGAGGCAAAGCGCCGCGCCCCGTAGAGCTGCGGCAGGAGGCACGCGTCGGCGAAGGTGAACTGGTCGCCCACCATGAAGGCGCCGGCCGACTGCTTCGCCAGCGCTTCGAGCGCGTCGAGGCCCTTGTCGATCCACGTGGCGGCCCAGGCCTTCGGGTCACCCTTGAGCACGTCCTTCACGTAGTTGTTCACCTGGAGGTTGTGCAGCGGCTGGATGCCGGAGTTCACCACCTCGACCATCGCCCGCATGCGCGCGCGCGCCACGGCGCCGGTGGGGAAGAGCGGCGGGGTGGGGTAGCGCTCCTCGAGGTACTCCACGATGGCCACCGACTGCGTGAGCTGCACCGCCTGGCGTTCTTCCATCACCTCGAGCACCGGCACGCCGTGCCAGGGGTTGCGCTGGGCGTGGGCCGCGTCGTGCTGCTCGCCCTTCGCCAGGTTCACCGCGACGTACTCGTAGGGCAGGCCCTTGAAGCCCAGGGCCAGGCGAACGCGGTAGCTCGCGGAGGAGCGCCAGTAGTTGAAGAGCTTCACGGTGCGGTGAGATCTCAGCGGGCTTGATTCAAGTCAAGGCACGAACCGTGGCCCACCGCGTCAGGCCACCTGTTGAGTGGGGCCCCCGAAAGCGCGAGCGTGGGGGCGTGAGCTACGAGCTGTTCTTCCGGAGCGCCGACGCTCCCCCGCGCAGGGCCCTGATCGACTGGCTCGCGGCGCGCCCGTTCGCGCACGTGCACCCCGAGCGGGTGGTGTTCGAGAACGAGGCCACCGGGGTGTACTTCGCCTTCGACTGCCAGGAGGGCGCGGGGCTCCCCACGTTCAGCCTCGGCTACCTGCGGTCCCACGTCTTCGGGCTCGAGGCAGAGCTCACGCTGAGCCCCTTCGTGGCCCACTTCGGCCTCGAGATCTCGGACCCCCAGATGGAGGGCATGGGCGAAGGGCCGTACAGCCCCGAGGGGTTCCTGCGCGGGTGGAACGCGGGCAACCGCGCCGGCTACGAGGTGGCCCTCGACGAAGGCGCGGAACTCTGGTCGCTGCCCCGGGAAGCCAACCACCTGGTGTGGGCGTGGAATTTCGCGCGTGAGCGCACCCAGGCGCTGTTCGAGGGGGCCGACCTGCCGCCCGCCTACGTGCCTACCGCGCTGTTGCTGCTCGACGCCGAAGGCGACCTCGCCACCGGGGTCTCGTGGACCGCCGACCTGCCGCTGTGTTTCCCCACCGGCATCGACTGGTTCCTGCTTCCGGGCGAAGAGGCGCGGGTGCTCTCGCGCAGCGTGCTGATGGAGTTGATCAAGGCCGAGCTGCACTGGCCGGCGACGCACGCGGGCATCGGCACGCCCTCGGTGGTCATCGACGCGCCGTCCCCGGCCGTGCGGGAGCGGCTGCTCGCCTTCGCCGCGCCCAAGCAGTTCATGCGCCTGACCGCCGACCGGGTGCTCGATCGCGAGTTGGTCGAGGCCGTGCGCGCGCGGAAGGAGGGCCGCGCCTGAGGACGGCTCTCAAGCCACCCGGAAGGTCTTGCGGAAGTCAGACCGGCCCGCTTCACCGCCGCTGCGCCCGCGCGCATGGTCGTCACGGCGCCCGGGGAAGTTCAAAAACGGCTCAGGGGGACGCGGGGGCTGTTGGAGCCTGCCCCGTGCCCTTGCCGAACGAGCCCCTTCGGCACGACGCGTTCTGGCGCGGGGTGAGCGGGGCGTTGTGGTGGTCACGCCCTGGGTCGATGGTCCGAGCACCTATGACAAAATGTAGGTCGCCCCCATGGTGACCTACATTTTGTCATAGGTGCTCGCAAAGCCGCCCGGCCGCCCGAGCTCTTCCACGCAGCGGGCACCTGGGGCGAATCCATCACGAAGCCGCAACGAAACGCGCCGCCCTCGAGCGCGAGGAGAGGGGCTGGTTCGGCCTGAGCACGGCAGCGAGCCCCAGAACTCCCGCCTCCCTGGCGGCTTGACCACGACCGTCCGCATGTCAGTCCCCCCGGTCATGCTCCGCGCCTCTTCAACTGGGAGGCGTGATGGGGATGGGCAGAGCGATGGAGATCATCGAGGCGTTGGCGAGCCGGGGACTCTTCCTCGAGCGGGAGCTGAACCGCCGCGGCCTCTCCCGCAACTGGCTGCCGTTCGCTCAGGCCATGAGCTGGGCGAGGCCTCATGGGTTTGGCGTGTGGAGCCATTGCCGCTACCACCCCAGCCGCTACGAGTTGGTGCAGCTCCGTTTCCCTCGCGCCGTCTTCTGGGGCCCCTCAGCGCTCTGGCTCCTCGGCGCTCGGGCACACGAGCCCGAAGCCCTGTGGATCGCCATCGGCAACAGGGCGCGTCTCCCCCGCAGGCTCGACCTCAGCACCGTGGTCGTTCGCAGCCGACGACTCGAAGCCGACGTAGTTTCGCTGCGTCCTCCAGGACGAATGCTCCCGCTGCGGGTCCACGCCCGAGCGCATGCAGAGGCGGACCTCGCGCAGGCGGACTGTCTTCGCATGCTCGCGCGCGCGCAGCGGGCTCACTTCCAACGACCTCGTGACGCCGGCCTCCCCTCGGCAGCGCGTCGGGGCGCTCCCGCAGTCGCCGACCTGCGCGGCCCGGGGTGAGGGCGTCGTGACAGGCCGGACCCGTTGCGGCCCGCTGCTTCGGCAGTTCGAAGCGTCGACCGCCGACCTGGTGCTGGATCTCTCGCTGGTCGAGGCGGCGCCCGCGCGTCGCCTCCCACCACCGCGACCGCGGCCAATGCGCTATGCGACCGCGATGCGATGGATGTGGCTCGTGGTGCTCGGCGGCTGTGGACCGGTGATGTCGTCAGGGGCCGATGCGGGCCCAGGACCGCTGTCGGTGACGACGATCGACGCGGGGTGCGCGGTGCGCATCGAGGCGTGGCCGCTGGGCGCCGGGATCCACGTGGACATCGGGTCGGAGATCGCCTGGCCCTCGAATCCCCCGCAGAGCGGCACCCACTACCCGGCGTGGGCCGCGTTCCAGGAGTTCTCCACGCCCGTGCCGCGCGGGTACTACGTGCACGACCTCGAGCACGGGGCGGTGGTGTTGCTGCACCACTGCGCCCTGGCCGGCGTGGATTGCACGCCGACGCTCGAGGCGCTGCGTCGAGCGGTGGCGTCGTTGCCCGATGACCCGAGGTGCTCGGCGGGCGTCCGGGTGCGCACGGTCATCACCCCAGACCCCTTGATCACCGAGCCCATCGTCGCCGTGTCGTGGGGCTTCGTGTACCGGGCGCAGTGCGTGGATCTCCCCTCGTTGCAGGACTTCATGCGCTCGCACTACGCGCACGCCCCCGAAGACGAGTGCGCCAACGGGGTGACCCGCTTCTGACCCGCGCGCGGCGGAGGCGTAGAGTCCACCCCATGGCTTCCGCAGCAGCGCCCTTCAAGTCGGAAGCATCCCGGGAGCGGTACCTCGAGCGCTACGCGTTGCGCGCCTCCGCCTGGCCGGTGCCATCGGTGGAGCAGGTGGTGCCGACCTCGTTCGGGCACACCTTCGTGCGCGCCAGTGGCCCCGTGGACGGCGCGCCGGTGTTGTTGTTGCCAGGCATCGGCTCGCCCGGCTTGTCGTTGGCGCCGGTGGTCGCGGGCCTCTCGGGGCCGCTGCGCACCTACGTCATCGACAACATCCACGACGTGGGTCGCAGCGTGGAGACCCGGCCGGTGACGGGCGCCGACGACTTCACCACCTGGCTCGACGAGGTCCGCAGGGGCCTCGGGCTGGGGGGGGTGGACCTCGTGGGCCTCTCGTACGGCGGGTGGATCAGCGCGCAGTACGCGCTCCGCTTTCCGCAGCACGTCCGCCGGGTGGTGCTGCTCGCGCCCGCGGGCACCACCGCGCAGATCCCCTGGGGTTTCATCTGGCGCGCCATCCTCTGCACCATCCCCGCGCGCTTCTTCATGCGGAACTTCATGGCCTGGGTAGCGCCCGAGCTGCGGGCCGGCGGCGCGGGCGCCCGGGTGCTGGAGGAGATGGTCGACGACGCCTTCCTCGCCACCCGCAGCTTCTCGGCGCGAAAGATGGTGCCGCCGCTGCCGCTGACCGACGCGCAGTGGGCGCAGTACACGGCCAGGACGCTCTTCCTCGCGGGCGACGCCGAGGTCATCTTTCCCCCGCACGAGGCCATCGCCAGGCTGGCCCGGGTGGCGCCGCACATCGAGGCCACGCTCATTCCCGGCGCAGGCCACGACTTCTTCACCACGCGCGCCGCGGACGTCAACCGGCGGGTGCTGGCCTTCCTCGGATGATCAGGCCGGGCGCGCCTCGAAGCGCCACGTCTCCGCGTCCGGGGTGGTCACCACGTCTCCCGGGGTGAGCCACGGGGTGGTGACCGGGTGCCCGTTGAGTCGAACCGGCCGCGCGGCGAGGGGGATCCGGTTGCCCGTCGCGGCGTCGAAGTCGAGGCGCCAGCCGCCGTCGACGAAGGAGAACGTGAGGTCGCCCAGCCGGGTTCGTTGCGTGCGGTCGAGGCCGACGGTGCGCTCGGCACCCTCCAGCCGCGCGCTTCCCCAGGCGGCCACGCGTTGGCGGGGCGGGGTGCGCAGGCGGGCGGGCCCGGCGCGAAGCGGCTCGAGCGCGCGCGCGAGCCCGGCGTCCCAGACGGGCCCAAGCTCGAGGGTCTCCAAGGCCGGCCAGGCCGAGGCCTCGAGCTGCCGGACCAACTCGGCCCCGGTACGCTCGAGGGGCTCGAGCTGCCGGGGATACTGGTCGATGGCCTGCGGCGGGCACTCCGCGACCAGCTCCACCTGCAGCGATCGCAGGAAGCGCGCGACGGGCAGCGTCCGCAGGGCCGCCAGGGTGGCGCGCGCGACGGCTCGCTCCGAGTACCGGGGCAGGGGGCTGAGGCAGAGGCGCGCCTTCTCGACGACGCCGTGCCGCCACTCGAGCTGCAGCGCTCCTGGACTCAACTCGCAGAGCCGGCCGAGGAGCTCCGGGCTCGGCGACCCCCGCGCGATGGCGCTCCCGATGGGGTCACCCTGCTCGACGAGCCAATCGGCGTACACGTGCCAGGTGGCGACATCGTCCATCGACGCGCGCAAGCGGCGCTCCAGGTCTGGCTGCACCACCCAGGACGACTCGCGGGCGGCGAACTCGAAGCGCATGCTTCCCAGGGCGATGCGGTCGCCCACCTCGAGCCGCTCGGCGCGGGTGGCGCGCCCATTGACCTCGAGCTGCGCTGACCCACCGCGCGCCTCCACCCACCAGCCGTCGGCTTCGAGGCAGAGCTCCGCGAATTGTTCGGATCCGGAGTGGATGGCCAGCAGCGGATTGTCCCCGATGTTCGCGCCCCAGAGCGTCACCAGGGCTCGGCCTGTGAGGGTCTCCTCGCTCACCGTCGGCACGAGCGTCCTGAGCACCCACTCCCGGGTGGTCCTTCGTTCGGCTTTCATGAGTTCCCGAGGCCTAGCACCGCGATAGCGTCACCGGATGCGCCTGATGTTCCTCGGCACCTGCCTGCTGGCCCTCGTCGCCTTCGCCGCCCCGAAGAAGAAGAAGGCGCCCCCGCCTCCGAAGCCCGCCGTCGCCGAGGCCGAGATCAAGAAGACCCTCGACGCGAGCCAGCCCCAGGTCGCGGCCTGCGTGGTGAAGGGCGTGGCCGGCGGGGCGAAGACCTGGCGCCAGGTGGTGCGCCTCAAGGTGGTGGTCAACGGCGTGGGCCAGGTGCTCACGCTGGAGGCCGGCCTCGAGCCGGAGAACGCCAACGCTCCCACCACGAAGGCGTGCATCGAGGCCGTGCTCCAGGCCGCCACGTTCCCCGCCACTCACGCCCCGATGGTCACCGTGGAGCGCGAGTGGACCTTCGCCATGCAGTGACGCAGTTACTTGGTGACCGTGTATTCCATGCAGCCCGCGGTGATGCGGCGCACCTCGAGGATGGGCCCGGTCACCGTGGTCCTGGTCTGCGGGTCGAAGCGCGAGGCCACCTTGTCGGACACCTCGAAGAACACGTCGAGGCACAGGTGCCCGGTGTAGGGGAACTTGCCCTTCGCCGCCGAGCGCAGCGCCTGCTCGATGTCCACGCAGCCCGCGGGTGACGCCGTCTTCGGGTCGGAAGACTTCATCGCGCACTGGCTGTTGCCGGGGTCGAGGATGGCGCGCGTCTGGTCGAAGGAGGCGACGTCGGGCCCGTAGTTCCACGGCTGGCGAATGTTGACGATCTGGTCGAGCTCGCCGCCGGGCCCCGTGAGGATGTACTGCGACCAGTACTTCTTCTGGTCGCGGAGGCTGTTGGAGATGGCCCCGTCGGTCGCGTACTCCGAGAGCTTCTTCGGGTAGTAGCAGCGGTGCTCGATGACCTTGTCGGGGCTTTTGAACTTGCCGCGGACGTCGGTGTAGGTCGCCTCCTTGTCCTTCGGGAGCGAGTGCGTGGCCCAGATGCAGTTGCCCAGGCCGTCAGAGATGTCTCGGTACGACTTGTCGCCGGCGAAGGACACACCTGCGGCGAGGAACACCAATACCCCCACGATCTTGGTCATGGAAAAAGGCTAGCGACGGGCCTTTGGACGCGCATGACCGAGTGAGGCGCGCGCCCCGCGCGTCAGGCCACTGTCGCGCGCAGGCCCTGCGCCTCGTTGGCGATCGGGTGATGCGGCAACCAGTGTTCCAGCGCGGTCGAGAGTGAGAGGAGCGTCAGCGGCTTGGGCAGGAAATCGTCCATGCCCGCGGCGCGGCACAGCTCCCGGTCGGCCTGCATGGCGCTGGCCGTCAGTGCCAGCACGGGGATCTGCCGCACGCCGTCCCCCGCCTCTCCCGCGCGGATTTTCCGGGTCGCCTCGAAGCCGTCCATCAGGGGCATGTGGCAGTCCATCAGCACCAGTTCGATGGACGGGTCCTTGCGCAGCAGCTCCAGGGCCTCGGCTCCATCGCCCGCGGTGACGGGCACGGCGCCCAGCCGCCGCAGCATGTGCTGCGCCACGAGCCGGTTGACGGGGTTGTCGTCGACGACGAGCAGCCGGCGATCGGTCGCGGCCGCGGGCTCCACCACCGCCCGGAGACTCGCGGACGAGGGCGCCGAGGTCTGCGGCAGCACCAGGCTGGCGATGAAGGTGGCGCCTTCGCCCATCGCCGAGGAGACGCTGATGTCGCCGCCCATCAACTGCGCCAGGCGCCGCGAGATGGACAGCCCCAGCCCGGAGCCACCGTAGCGGCGCGCCGTCGAGGTGTCGGCCTGGGTGAACGGGGTGAAGAGCCGCGCGCGCGTCTCGGCGTCGATGCCCACCCCGGTGTCGCGCACCACGATCACCACGTGCGAGCCGCCGGCCGCGAGGCCCATGTTCAACGACACCGTGCCCCTCGAGGTGAACTTCACCGCGTTGCCCAGGAGGTTGTGCACCACCTGCCGCACCCGCAGGGGGTCGCCCTCGAGCCGACGGCCCACCGCGGGGTCGACCTCGCAGAAGAACGACAACCCCTTGCGGCTGGCCTCCGGCGCGTGCAGCCGGCCCACCTCGTAGATCAGCGCCCGCGGGTCGAAGGCGGTGCGCTCGAGGGTCAAGCGCCCGGCCTCGATCTTCGAGAAGTCGAGCAGGTCGTTGACCAGCCCCAGGAGCAGCTGGGCCGAGCCCTGGACGCCCGACAGGTATTCCGTCTGCAGGGGCGTCAGCGCGGTGCCCTTCACCAGCTCGGTGAGCCCCATGATGCCGCTCAGCGGGGTGCGCAGCTCGTGGCTGACGGTGGCGATGAAGTCCGACTTGGTGACGCTCGCCCGCTCGGCGGCGGCCACGGCGGCCTGCAACGCCTCGGTCAACCGCGCGAGGTCTCGCCCCTGCTCCCGCAGCTTGCGTTCGGTCGCGGTCCGTTGCTCGACGTCGCCGGCCAGGCCGGCGTTGGCGGCCTGCAGCTGGGTCGCGCGTCGTCGCGAGTGCGCCACCACTCCCGCCGAAGCGGTCAGCACCACGGGCACCATGGCCAACGACAGCAACATCCACGGCGTCCCTGAGCCCAGCACCGGCTCGGCGTCTGCCGAGGCGTGCCCGGTCACCCACACCAGCCACCCCAAAGACATCGTGGCCACCGCGGGCACGCTCAGCAGCCACGCCCCGGAAGCTGCTTCACTCCTGTTCTTCCTGAGTGCGTCAGCCATCAAACCCCCTGGTAATTTCGTCACGGGGAGGCGGCCGGCCGGCCACGAGAGAAAGTCTCGGTCGCCCCCTCGAAAAGACCGCAGGGGCGGCCGCGCTCAATCAGCGCAGCAGCGGAACCCCGTCGAGTAGTCCCAGTGCGTCACGGCGTGGGCGACCGACTGCGCGCGCAGCCCGCGGGTGCCCGGGTTCACGTACGGCGACCAGGGGCGCGTGGCGCCGCGCGTCGAGCACCTCGAGGAGCGAGGCTTCGTACTCGTCCACGCAGAAGGTCGTCACCCGCACCAGGCCCGGCAGGCAGCCGCCGTCGGCCGGCGACTCGGCGAGGTGGGTGTTGGGCTGCTGCACCTCGTTGGGATCGCAGGCGTTGGCGTAGCGCGGCGTGCAGCACTGGATGTTCGAGGCCCCGGGGCACAAGCCCGCCGTGGGGGACCGCGTCCCGGTGCACAGGGCGACGTCCAGGCAGGTGCCGGGCAGGCCGCCCGTGGTGCACCACAGGCCCGCGTCGGGAGTCCCGGCGTCGCCGGCCTCGCCGGCGTCACCCTCGTCGATGACCCGGCCTGCGTCGTCGAGCCCGGGCATCGGGCCACAGCGCCGCCAGCGGGGCCCTCACGCTCAACGCCCCTTGAACACCGGCTCGCGCTTCTCCATGAACGCGCCCATCGCTTCCTGGAGGTCTTCGCTGGGGAAGTACGCCGCGTTCCACAGGGCCACCGCGTCGAGGCTCAACGCCGCCTCGCGCTCGCTGGTGAAGTTCATCACCTGCTTGATGCCCTGCACGGTGAGCGGCGGGTTCTTCGCGATGCGCGCGGCCATGGCGCGGGCCGCGGTCAGCAACGCCTCGGAGGTCTCGTACACCGCGGTGACCAGGCCCAGCCGCTGCGCGCGCACGGCGTCGAAGTCGTCACCGGTCATCGCCAGCTCGCGGGCCGCGCCTTGCCCGACGATGGCCGGCAACCGGGCCAGCGTCCCCACGTCGGGCACGATGGCCAGCTTCACCTCGCGCACCGAGAACTTCGCGTTCGCCGCGGCCAGGCGCACGTCGCAGGCGGTGATCAGGTCGACGCCGCCGCCGATGCACCAGCCGTGCACCGCGGCGATGACCGGCTTGCGACAGGCGGCCACCGCGGTGTGCGTGCGCTGCATCTTCTTGACCACCGCGAGGAAGCGCGTGCGCACGGTGGCGTTGGCGTCGGGCGCCGTCAGCTCGGCGAGCTCCCCGCTCATCGCCGCGAGGTCGAGCCCGTAGCTGAAGTGTTCGGCCGGCGTGTGCACCAGCACCACGCGCACCGCCTCGTCACCGTCGAGCTGCTCGAAGACGCGGGGCAGCTGGTCCCAGTAATCGGGGCCCATGCGGTTGCCCTTGCCCGTCGCCGCCAGGGCCACCTCGGCCACGCCGTTGCTCACGGTCACCGCTGCACACGAATACGCGTATCCACTCATGGGGGCGCATGGTGCTCGGGTCGCGGGCCGATGTCAGCCGCCAGTGCGCCCACAGGGCCTTCGAAACACGCACCGGGCGCAGCGCGTGAGATCGGTGGTGAGGGGGAAGGCGTCGGCGTCGCGGGCCACGTTGGCGGCCGGGTCGGCGAGCAGCGCGCGCATGCGGCCGGTGCTCTCTTCGAAGTGCTCCCGGAACCGCGCCAGGGCCTCGGGGGAGATGGCCACCTCCTGCTCGGTGCCCGCGTTCAGGAACACCAGCGAGGTGCGCACCCGCATCACGTCGAGGCGGTAGCGCTCGGCGACGTACATCGCGTAGCCGATGACCTGGTCGTCGTAGCCCTCGCGAGCGCCGCCGGTCTTCCAGTCCACCACCCGGGGCGTGCCGTCTTCCTCGAGCCAGGCGAAGTCGGGCACCGCGAAGACCTTCACCCCGTCGAGCAGGAAGCTCGAGTGGTCGAAGTCGTTCTCGTCCACCTCCAGCCAGCGCTCCGCGGGGATCGCCTGGGCGAGGGCGGGCCAGCGGCTGGCGAAGAACCATTCCAGCGCCCCCTTCACCGTGTCCCAGTTGCGCTTCCACTCTGCGGGGGCCACCGGCTCGTCGTACTCGTGCTCGACCAGGCCCTCGAAGGTGCGGCGGTCGGCCCGGTAGCGGCGGGCCTTCGAGTGACGGAACTGCGCCAGCATGTCCTGGTGGACCCGCTCGATGAGCGCGGCGGCGTCCACGGGGCGTTGGGCGCGGTAGCTGCGCAGCGCGTCTCGCACCGCGCCGTGCACCGCGCTGCCGGCCCAGGTGAAGCGGCTGTGGAGCTTCTTGAGGCCGAAGAGCGTCTTCACCTCCTCGGGCGCGCGTTGCTCCCAGCCTCCCCAGCTGCGGTAGTACTGAAAGAAATAGGCCCGCTCGCACTCGGCGAGCTTCTCGTGGCGGCTCTTGCTCCACGAAAAGTCATTGGTGAGTACCCGCTTCATCACTGCTCCCCTTCACGCCTCGAGTCCGGTCGACTGGACCATCATCGCGCGCGCGTCGTGGGAAGTGTTGAACCGCGAGCCTTCAGGTCGGGACCTGGAGCCCCCGGGTGAGGCGCAGTTGTTCGCGTAGTTCCTCGATCTGCAGGGGCTTGGACAGGAAGTGGTCCATGCCGGCCTCCTGGCACTGCTGGCGGTCGCTGGGCGAGGTGTTGGCGGTCAGCGCCACGATGCGCGGCTGGCGCGCCAGGGCCGCCGCGCGAAGGGCCCGCGTCGCGTCGAGCCCGTCCATCACCGGCATCTGCAGGTCCATCAACACGAGGTCATAGGCGCGGGTGCAGGCGAGGGTGAGCGCCTCCTGCCCGTTGCCGGCCACGTCGACCTCGCAGCCCAGGCCCAGCAGCACCTTGCGGGCGATGGTCTGGTTCACCGGGTTGTCCTCGGCGAGCAGCACGCAAATGCCCGCCCCGTCGGCCGCGCGCGCCTTCGCCTCGCTCGGGGCGCCGGGGGGCACCTGCGCCAGGACGGCGTCGACGCGCACGTGAAAGCGGAAGGTGGTGCCCTGGTCGAGCTGGCTGTCGACGGTGATGCGGCCGCCCATCATCGCCACGAGGCGCGCGCAGATGGCGAGGCCCAGGCCCGTGCCGCCATGGCGCCGGGTGCTGCTGCTGTCGGCCTGGGCGAACGGCTCGAAGAGCCGGGGCAGGGACTGGGCGGAGATGCCGATGCCGGTGTCCGCCACCTCGACGTCGAGCCACAGGGCCATGCCCTCGGGACGCCCGCTGGCGGTGAGGGACACCTTGCCCTTCGAGGTGAACTTCACCGCGTTGGCGAGGAGGTTCGCGACGATCTGCAGGAGGCGATCGGGGTCGGTGGAGACGAGGCTCGGAAGCGAGTCGGAGAGGTGGACGGTGAGGGCGACGCCGCGCTGCTGCGCCACGCTGCGGTGGAGGGCCGCCACGTCGCCGAGCCCGGCCCGCAGGTCGAAGGGCCGCGGCGACAGCTTCAGGTGGCCCGCCTCGAGGCGCGAGAAGTCGAGGAGATCGTTGATCACCGTGAGCAGCAGGTCTCCGCTGCGCCGCACCACGCGCACGTAGTCGAGCTGGTCTGGTTCGAGCCGCGTCAGGCGCAGGAGCTCTGCCGTGCCGAGGATCCCGTTGAGGGGCGTGCGGAGTTCGTGGCTCATCACCGCGAGGAACTCGCTCTTGGCCCGCGTGCCGGCCTCGGCGCGCACCAGGGCCGTCTCCAGCTGCGCCGTGCGCGTCTGGACCTGGGCTTCGAGGCCCGTCGTCAGTTCCTGGAGTCGGCCCTCGGCGACGCGCAGCCGCCCGATGTCTTGCTCGCGCGAGGCCAGGGCCGCGGTCAGCTGCAGGTTGAGCTGTTGGTTCTTCAACTCGCCCGCTTCGAGCGCCTCGATGGCGCGCCGCTGGCGCTGGGTGAGGGCGAGGCCCATGGCGAAGACGATGCACGAGATGGCGACGACGTTGATGAAGAAGAACAGCCGCTCGCGGTTCGGCTCGGGCGCCAGCGCCGCGCGCGTGGCGAGCGCCCCGTCGAAGACGCCGCTGAGCGCCGTGAGCGCGCAGTACCCGGCGAGGCACCAGGCCGCCTGCCGTGGCTTCGTCAGCGTCAGCGACCCCACCAGCGCGATCATCGCCCACAGCATCACCCCGCCGCTGGGGAAGAGGCCGCCGAGGCTCCACTGGAAGAGGAAGGGGAGCAGCAGGCTCAACGCGACCTGCACGGCCCGCGCGCGCTCGAGCTTGCGGGTGACCGCGAGCGTCCCGAGGTTGAGCGAGGTGAGCCCCACGTAGGACAGCGGCACGACCGAGGGGCCGTAGCTGCCGAAGGCCAGGCACAGCCCGCCCCACAGCAGCCCGCCACCGCTCATCAGCACTCCGCCCAGCACCAGCGTCTGCCGGCCCACCCGCTCCATGGTGCTCTCGCCGGGGTGCGCGCCGACGTGGCCGAAGAGATCGAGGAGCAGGGAGGAGCGCGCGTGGAGCATGGAGAAGCGGGGGCTTCCCCGAAGCGCAACACGTACGCGACTTGCCGCTGCCGTTGAAGCGGGGGCCCCCCATTGACATCGAGAAAGAGTCTCGGTGCCGGCGAGACAGAGGCTCGACTGCCACGCTCAGAGACCGGTCTTCGGTCCGTCAGGCCAGTGGAGGTTCGCGTCGAGCCACTGGTGCACCGCGCGCAGCGCCTCGACGGCGGCCTCGCCGGGGGCGTCGCCCTGGTGCGCGAGGGTGGTGGTGCGCTGGACCACCGGCTCGGGGCCCGGCCACGCCGCGCGCAGCACGCCGATGCGCCGCTGGGCTTCCCGCACCACGGCGAGCGCCTCGGGGAAGGCGACCTGCTGGCGTTCGAGCCGGTCTCCGAGGTGACACACGAAGCCGCGACAGCCCGAGGGGCGCTCCGCGTAGATGGTGCAGCAGCGGGCCTCGAGCTTCGCGCAGGGCAGGGGCATGGCCAGCACCCCGGTGTGCGTCACCACCGGCAGGCCCAGCGCGCGGTAGCGGTCCACCTCGGCGCGCTGGACGGGGAGGAAGCGGAACAGCGAGCCGTCGCAGCACAGCCCACATTCCACGCACAGCGCTGAGAGCCCCGAGAGCGACACCGCGTCACCCTACCGCCGGGCCCCGCAAACACCACGGGCCCCGACGCGCACGCCGGAGCCCGTGGACTTCATCGGGTGCGGCTCACCGCGGGCTGGGCTGGTTCACGTTGCCCCGGTCGTCGACGGCGAGGCCGGTGTTGCCGTAGTAGAGCGTCTCGCAGCGGTAGAGCGCCTCGAGGTGGTTGGCACCGAAGCAGCTGTCTTCCGCGTGGAAGTAGGCCGTGCCGAGGTCGGCGCTGAGGGCGAGGTTCTCCACGTCGCACTGGGAGGCGAAGCTGGGGGTGCGCGGCTGCGGCTGACCGGCGCCGAGCTCGAGGTCCATCCACCCCTGCGTGGTGTGCAGGTAGGTGAGGAAGAACTCGGAGCCCACCTTGTGCATCGCGTAGTGCTGGATGCTGTCTTCCTGCGTGCGCCAGTTGAAGAGGGCGCCGCCGACGTCACCAGGCGCGAAGTAGAGTTCGCGGTTGATCACCACCGCGCCCGTGGTCACGTTGATCACCTGGTACAGCACGCCGGTGGCCCCGGTGTTGTCGCCGCCGTAGCGGGCGATCACCGCATGGCCGTCGGAGGCCGAGACGATCATGCGCTGCTGGTTGACGGTGACCGCGCCGGCGACGGCGTCGTTGACCACGAAGATCGGTGCGCCCGCGGGGATGGGCTGCGGCAGCGCCACGTGGGCCGTGGGGCGGAAGGTGGTCTCGTCGAGCACCACCAGCTCGTCCAGCGACTCGGGGCTCTGGAACGCCGCGAAACGAACCCCCGCGTCGAGATCGAGCAGGCCCGTGATGGCCAGGCCCGCGCCGCCGTCAGGGAGCACCGCGTTCCACTCGCTCGACCACAGCGAGAGCAGCTTTCCCTGCACCGGGTCACCCATGAGGCCGTCGACCTGCGCCGCGACCAGTTGCGTGCCGCCGTCGAGGTCGAGGTCGGTGCGGATCAGCCCGTTGTCGCCGTTGTAATAGAGCGCCCGCGCGGTGAGCACGGGGCCGGAGCGGTCATCGCCCGCGATGGGGTTGATCTCCACGGCACGGCAGCTCCCGGGGAACACGCCGTAGAAGGTCGTCAGCGGCTGGCAGCCGGTGCCGGTGAACCGGAGGCTGACCATCACCACGGCCGTCGCCCCGAGGTCGTCGGTGAGCGTGACCGCGAGGAGCGCGCCGCTGACGTGCGCGCCGCTGGCGAGGCGCACCTCGCCGTTGGGGCCCGACGAGAACACCAGGGCCGAGCCCGACTCGACCACCTGCACGCTGATCTGCGTCACGCGGCCGTCGAGGTCGATGGCGGTGATGGGCAGCACGATGGGCGAGGCCGTGCAGTCGGCGATGCTCAGCGCGGACGGCGAGGTGAGCCGCGGCACGAGGTTGCAGGTGAGGAACGAGTCGGTCTGCTCGCTGGCCCCGAGCGTGCCGTCACCGTTGGCGTCGGCGCCGTAGGCGATGCGCGTGTAGCCACCCGGGCAGCCCGTGTCGGCGAGGCCCAGGTAGGTCTTGCTCACCAGCAGCAGGCCGGTGCGGCTGGGCTCGGGCGTGCAGAGGTACTCGGTCGAGGTGACCTCGGCCTCGTCGAGGCGGGCGTTGCCGTTGACGTCGAGGCCGGTCTGGAGACGGTAGCCGCCGAGGCTGCAGTGGGTGCCCACGGGCTCCGGGGTCACGGCGTTGAGCGAGGGCACGCCCGCGGCACCGGTGGCGCCTTCGGTACCCGCGGTGCCCGTGGCGCCGTTGCACACGTAGCTGGTGCTCGAGGCCTCGGCCGCCGAGACCTGGCCATCTTCGTCGGTGTCAAAGCCCGAGCGCACCGCGATGCCGCCCTGCGCGCAGTTCGGGCCGGCCGGTTCGGTGGTCGCCGAGGTGCTGACCGAGGTGGACCTCGAGCAGCCCTGCGTGACGACCATCGCGAAACAGATCAGCGCACCCATCAACGTGGTTCCTGCACTTCGTGTCATTTCGATCCCTGGAGAGAATGGCGGGCGAGGTGCCCGCGCATGGCGGGGCACTGCGTCCAACCGCGTGGGCGGTTCGTACCACGGCGTCGCCCGCGCGAGCCCCTCCACGATGAAGGAGTCCCCGTCACTCTGACTGTCCGGTACCGCGACACCTTTGCAATGCCGCGGGCCTGCGTCGGCCTCACGGGCGGCGCGCTTGCTGCACAGTCACCGGTCCATGGATGCCTGCTCGAACGTCGACGAAAGCGCCAGCGGGTCACCCGGTCGCCACCGGCCGCGAGACCCCGAGGCACGATGGTCTCCGGCCCACCTGCGATTGTCACTGCAGTTTCCCGGCGGCGCGCTCGAGACCACCACCGAGGAGATCACCCGCGGTGGGTTCAGCGTCCAGGGCGCTGGCCTGGCTGGCGACACCACGCCTTTTGGCTTCGTGGTGCACCTGCCCGACGGGCAACTGAGCAGCGGCTCGGCGACCAGCTCCACGCACGTCCAGGCCCACGGCACCGGCTTCTCGTGCACCTTCTCCGCGGGGGAAGCTGCCTGGACCCAGTTCGTCGACCACGCGCAGAACGGCGCAGGCCTGTGGCAGCTGATTTCCCGTCTCGCGACGCGGCTGGACGCGAACACCGGCGACCACCTGCACGTCGCGCCCTCGATGCGCCTGCACACGCTGGGCGAGAACGCCGAGGCCTGTCGCATCGCTTTCGAGAAGCACCCGGCCGAAGCGCCGGAGGTCTCGACCCTCTCGACTTCTTCGCCGAAGCTGCTCGAGCTGGCGCAACGCACCGTGTCCCGACTCCTGACCCACGACGTGCTGCTCAAGCGCTCGCTGCACGCGGAGGCCCAGTCCGTGCGGCTCGTCGAATTGCTCAAGGGGGGCTTTGGGTACGTGGCGCACCAGGACGGCGGCAAGCTGGCCCTCATGGGGCTGCACGGCAGCGAGCTGCTGGTCACCGAGGTCGACGGGGCGTCGGTGTTCCCCTTCTTCACGGCCGAGGATCTCGAGCGCATCGCCTGCGATACCCTGCGGCTCACGCACCCCGAGCCGCGCGCTCCCGCTCCCGCTCCTGTCGAGGACGCCGCGCTGCGCAGCGACCACTTCGCCGCAGCCTACGAGCACACCGCCGTCGATAGCCGCGCCACGGTGCCCTGCACCCGCGAGCAGCTGCGCGCGGCGATGCGCGCGAGCCTCCGGGCCCAGACGCGCATCTACGGCCTGGCCATGGTGCGCCTGTTCCCGGACGTCTGGCTCGAGGTGCGGCGCACCGGTGTCTGGGACGAGCCCCTGCGCGGGTTCGCGATGGAGTACCGGGGCTCGCTGTGCCTCGTGGTGCTGGCGGGCTTCGCCGAGCCGCGCGTGGTGCAGCTCGAGGTGGGCGACGGGTTGTCGCTGCGGCAGGACCTCGTGTTGAGCCACGTGCCGCGGTGATGTCCCGCGAGGCCCTCGACAGGGTGATGGTACAAGCGCCGCCCCATGACGAAGAAGACGTGGCTCCTCATCGCCGCCGCGGTCGGTGGAGCTGAGCCACGGAGAAGTGCGCACCAGCACGTGTGGAGGCGCGGCGAAGGTGGGTGAGGGCAAGACCCGCACGCTCCATTTCCGCGCGCAGCTGCTCGACGAGAACGGCCGGCGCACGCTGGTGTTGATCGACGACACCGGCACCGAGAGCCGGTTTCAGCCCGAGGGCTGAGCGAGGCAGACGCGGCCCCCTGTCAGACGAGGACCGACCATGATGGTCCCATGAGTGATGCGCCTGCGTTCCGCCCCGGCACCCCTGCCGGCGTCCGTGCCCTGCTGCTGCGGGTGGGCGAGCGTGTCGTGCTGGGGCCGGTGCTCGACCGCTCCGCACAACTGGCCTTCTATGCCGTGTTGTCGCTGGCGCCCTTCATGGTGGTGCTCACCTCGCTGGCCGGGTTCGTGCCCAGCGCGGGCGCCGTCGAGCGGCTGCTGAGCCGGGCCGAAGGACTCATGCCCGCCGAGGCCTTCCACCAGGTCTCCGGGGTGGTGCACGACGTGGTGGACAGCCGCAGCGCGACGCTGTTCACGGTCGGGCTGCTCACCGCGCTGTGGAGCGCCTCGCGCGCGGCCAACGCCTTGCGGACCGCGCTCAACTCGGCGCACGGAATGGAAGAGGGGCGCTCGTTCCTGCGCCAGCAATTGATCGCCATCGGTTTCACCGTGGGGGGCGCCGCGCTGATGCTGGCGTCCGTGGTGGCGTCGGTGGTGGGGGCGGACCTGGTGGAACGCGTGGGTGCCGCGCTGGGCGTCGAGATGGGCGCGCAGGCCGTGGCCTGGGGCCTCATCCGCTGGCCGGTCGCCGTCGCCAGCCTGGGGACCCTCGCCGCGCTCGCCTACCGGGTGCTGCCCGACCTGCGGCCCCGGGCCGGCGCGACGGCGTGGGGGGCAACGGTGGCCACCGTGCTCTTCCTGGCCAGCAGCCGCTTGTTCTCTCTCTACGCCGAGCGCTTCGCCGACTTCGGCCCCACCTACGGCTCGCTGACCGGCGTGGTGGTGCTGCTGCTGTGGAGCTGGCTGACGGCCATCGCCTTCATCGTGGGCGGCGAGGTGACCGCCGCGCTCCCGGGGGCGCGTGCGCGGAGGGAGCCCTGAGGCTCTTCAGCCGAACGCGCGCTCGATCACCTCGGCCACTCCGCCCTCGGCCAGCGTGCACTGCACCTGGTCGGTGGCGAGCGCGCGCACCTCGTCCGGGGCGCCCTTCATCGCGAACGAACGCCCGGCCACCTCGAACATCGGCTTGTCGTTGAGCCAGTCGCCGACCGCGACCATCTCGTCGGTGCGGATGCCGTAGTGCGCGCCGATGGCGTGCAGCGCGGTGCCCTTGGAGCGCCCCGGGCCGCGGATGACCATGCCGCCCATGCCCGGCAGGTGGGGCAGCGGGAAGGAGATGAGGTGCGCGTGCGGCCCGAGCTCGGACCGGATCTCGGAGGCCGTGGCATCGATGTCGCCGAGCGTGCCCACCACGATGGCGGCCATCACGCCCGCCGCGTCTTCCCACAGGGGGTGGGCGTGGAGATCCGCCGTCTCCTCCATGGTGCCCGTCCAGGTGGCGATGAAGGGCTTGAACAGCTCCCCGGCACCGTCATGAACGATGCGATCTCCAGCGACGAAGAACCGCGCCGTTTCCCTGCGACCGAGCAGCTCGCGCAACTGCAACGCCTGCGGCCCGTGGAGCGCCGTCAACTCGAGCGCGCTGCTGCCTGTGCCCGAGTGCAGCATCACCTGGCTGCCATCCACGCAACCCATGGGGCCCTCGAGGCCGAGCCGCTCGGCGACGTGGCGCGAGCCGGAATAGAGGCGCCCGGTGCACACGGTGACTTCGACGCCGGCCTTGCGGATGCGCGCGATGGCCGCGAGGTCCCTCGGGTGAACGCTTCCGTCCCGCTGGAGGAGGGTGCCGTCGAGATCGAGCGCGAGGAGCCGGTACGACATGCGCGAACTCGTAGCACGAGGGGCGGGAAGCCCTGCAAGTCAGCGTCGCCTCGCGCACCGCCTCTGGGCCTCACCATTTCCGCGGCGCTGGCTTGCCCTGCAGCGCGAGGAAGCGCGGGTCTGCCTTCACCGGCACGAAGAGCTTCTCTGCGAAGTAGGGGCCGAGATCGCAGCCGTGCTGCTTGGCCAACGCGAGCGACTCCAGCGCGCCATCGGGGTCGCGCAGCTCCATCTGCACGCAGGCCGCGTTGAGCCAGATGGGCGGGTTGGCCGGGGCGTGGGGCAGGCAACGCTCGAGGTAGCGCCGCGCGCGCGGGGCGTCGACGCCGAGGTGGTGGTTGTCGTCCTGCACCGCGTACAGCGGGTTCGCGGCCACGCCCGGGTCCATCTCGGTCTCCACCACCGCGTCGTAGAGAACCCACGCCGGCTCGAAGGCGCCCTGGGTCACCAGGTGCTGCGCGGCGTTCGCGGTCAGCGTGCTCAGCGCGGGGTGCCCCTGCACCAGCAGCCACAGGTACGCCGGCGCGAGCTCGGCCAGGACCGCGGCGTGCTCGGCCTCCTGGCCGTTGAGCGCGGCCGCGAGGTCCCGGTAGAGGCCGCGTCGGATCGCGCCGGAGAGCGTCATCACCGACGAGAAGAGGTCCGGCTCGGTGTCCGCTTCGTCCTCGTCGTCGTCGGAGCGCACCACGGCCTCGCGACGCTCGAGCCAGGCCCACGGTGACGTGTCAGTCGAAACCCAGTGCCGGTTGACGCTCGCGGCCCGCGCGATGAACTGCGCCAGCGCCGGCGCGGCCATGGCGCCCGAGTCGCGTTGCACCACCTTGCCCCCGCGGAAGGCCATCAGCGTGGGGATGCTGCGGATCTCATGCTTCGCGGCGAGCGCTTCCTGCGCCTCGGTGTCGCACTTGAGGAACACCACCTCGGGGAACTGCTTCGCGGCCTGCGCGAACACCGGCGCGAACTGGCGGCACGGGCCACACCACGCCGCCCAGAAGTCCACCACCACCAGGCGCTCCTGGACGAGCAACGCCGCGGCATTCGCCTGCGTCAACACCTGCAGCCCAGCGCTCGTCCCCGCGGTCGTGGCGTTCGTCATGTGCGGGAGGGGACGCTAGCCGGGCGCTCCTGGACGAGGAGCACGAACGGCGCGACGTCACCGCTCACTCTTCGGGGTCGTCGCCCAGGAGCAGGCCAACGCGCACCTGCACCGCGGCGAAAGGCTCGGGTCGGACGACCTCGTGACGCTCGGCCACGAGCAACTCGAGGTACCCCTGCGGCTCGTGCTTCAGGACGATCAGGGTCCCCGCCTCAGGGTCGAGGAGCCAGTACCAGGGCACACCCGCCTGATGGTATCGGCGCTGTTTGAGCACGGTGTCATGCGCGCGGTTGGACGAGGAGATGACCTCGCAGATCCAGTCGGGCGTGGCGGTCAGCGGACGTTCGTCGGGGAGGACGGGGACGCGTTCGCGGCGCCAACCAGCGATGTCGGGTCGGAAGATTTCAGCGCCGAGTCGCACGTCTGCCTCGGTGAGAATCCACCACCCGCCGCGACCGCCGGGTTGACTCTTGCGGTGAAAGGGCCCGCGAACCGCGGTGGTCGCTCCTGCCTGCGCGTTGGCGTGGTTCCGGTCAGGCGCCGGCTTCTCCCTCCAGGCTCCGTCGACCAACTCCGCGGCGGTGAGTGACGGCTCGAGTGGAGGGCGCTGCGCGGGAGGCACCATGACGGAACCGAAACTACTCCACAGGGGAACTCCGGTGCGTCGAGGCCCACGGGATGCCATGAGCGCGTCCATGCGGTGGCCGAAGTTCCTCTCCACGATGGGCCTGGTGCTTCTGGGCTCGTGGGTCCTCGCGCTCTTTGCCCGCGTGGAACTGTCGCTGGGGCCGGTGCCGGTGACCGGTCAGACCCTCGCGCTGTTGATCTTCGCCGCGCTCGCAGGCGCGCGGATCGCTGTCGCCGCCGTGGCCGCGTACCTGCTGCAGGGGGTGCTCGGGGCGCCGTTCTTCGCCGGTGGCGCGTCGGGCATCGCGGTGCTCACCGGGCCCACGGGCGGCTACCTGCTGGGCTTTCTCCTCGCGGCGGCGGCGGTCGGTGCGCTCTCGTCGCGCGCGCGCAGCTTCCCGGGACTGTTGGCGGTGATGGCCCTGGGGCACCTGGTGGTGCTGGTGCCTGGCGTGTTGCGGTTGTCGATGAAGCTCGGCCTCGGCGGCGCGTTCGAGCCCGGCTTCCTGCGGTTGCTGCCGGGCGCCGTGCTCAAGACGGCGCTCGCGGCAGCGGTGGTGTGGCTGCTCAGACGTCCATCAACGGGGCGAAGCGGTGCCGCGCCACGAACTTCCACCGGGCCGCGATCGCCGTGATGGCGATGGACGCCACGCCGAACAGCGCGAGCACCGCCAGCGCCGAGAACCACGCGCCGTCGTAGGCCCCGAACAACGCCGCGCGGGCCGAGCGCACCACCCACGAGAACGGCACCCACGGGTGCACCTTGCGGAACAGCTCGCTGGTCAACGCGAGCGGAAACACGCCGCCGCTCGCGCCCATCTGGAACACCAGGAAGAGCAGGGCGATGACCTTGCCGATGTCGCCGAAGAGCCCCACCAACATCACCAGCACGGTGAGGAACACCGCCGAGGTCACCAGCGCGATGAGCCACAGCGTGAGCAACGACGGCACCGTCGCCCCCACCACGAAGCGCAGCGCCAACGTCAGCAGCGTCGCCTGGCCCAGCACGAAGACCATCGGCACCGCGAGGCGCCCGAGTACCAGCGCCAGGCTCCGCGCGTCGCGCACCCGAGAGGGGAACCAGCGCAGCTGGAAGATGAAGCCCATCATCACCACGCCCACCCACAGCGAGAGCCCCAGGAAGTACGGCACCATCGAGTTGCCGTAGGCGCCCACCGTGGTCAGCGACTCGAGCTCGGGCTGCACCGTCGCCGCGAGCCCGTGCGCGTCACCCTCGAGCCCGTCCACCGAGCCTGGCAGCGCCTTCGACAACGCCTCGAGCCCATCCGACAACCGCGTCGCGCCATTCGAGAGCTGCGTGATGCCGCCCTCGAGCTGCCGGCTTCCGTTGGACAAGGTACCCAGCCCTTCGTGCAACGAGCCCGCGCCCCCAGCCACGCGCTGCGAGCCCTCCGCGAGCTGCTCGAGCTTCGCGTCGGTGGGCAGCTTGTCAGTCATGGTGCGCACGCCCGCGGTCACCTTGGTGACCCCGGAGGTCAACGCGTCGACACCGTCAGCCACCTTCGCGCTGCCGTCGGCCAACTTCACGCTGCCCTCCTTCGCCGCGCGCGCGCCGGTCTCGAGCTGGGCGAGCCCCGCCTCGAGCTTCCCTGCACCGGCCGACACGCGAGCGCCCACGAGGGGAATGCCCGCCGTGCCCTCCTTGAGCTTCGTCGCGCCGTCCTTCGCCCTGGTCGTGCCGTCGGCGAGCTTCTCGAGCCCCGCGCTGAGCTGCGCCTCGCCCGCCGCCACCTGCCGTGCACCACCCGAGAGCGCGTCGAGCTTCTCCTGCGCCGGCAGCGCATCGCGGAGTTGGCGCAGGCCTCCGCCGAGCTGCGCCACGCCCCTCGTCAGCGCCTGCGTACCGTCGGCCACCTGGTGCGCGCCGTCGTCGAGCTGCGCCGCGCCGTTCTTCGCGCGCTCCGAGCCCGCGGCCAGCTTCGTCGCGCCGTCCTTCGCGCGCAGCAGCCCTTCGTCGAGCAGCGCCGCGCCGTCCTTCAGCTTGCCCACGCCGTCCTTCAACTTCTCGATGTTGCCCCGCGAGGCGTCGACCGTATCGAGCACCACCGTCCACCGCTCGGTGTTGAGCACCTCGTTGGTGTTGCGCGTCAGCTCGTCGGCGAAGCGCCTGGCCACGGTGCCGGTCATGAAGTTGTTGCCCTCGGAGAACACGATGCGCACCCGGGCCGGGCTCGCCGCCGCCGCGCGCATGGCGTTCTGGCTCATGGCCTCGGGCACGATGACCGCGAAGGCCGCCTCGCCCGAGCGCACCAGGGCCCGCGCGGCCGTCTCGTCGCGCAACGTGCGCAGCTGGAAGGTGTGCTTCTGCTCGAGCCGCTCGACGATGGAATCGCCGATGACCACGTGGCGCCCGCGCACGTCGGCCCCCTGGTCGAGGTTCACCACCGCCACGGTCAACTGGTCCATGTGCGAGTACGGGTCCCACGTCGAGCTCAGGTAGATCGACGAATACAGCGCCGGCACCAGCATCACCCCGAGGCACGCCAAGAGCAGCCGCGGCCGCCCGTGGAACAAGGCGAGATCGAAGCGCAGCACCTTCTTCACGTCGTCCAGGAGCTTCACGCGCGCACCGTCTTCTTCGGCGCGAGCAGCTCGTGCACCGTCTCGAGGTATTCCGCGGTGTCCACGCGGCCACTGTCCATCACCACCTGGAGCGCGTGCCCCAGGATGAAGCTCACGGCCACCGTGGCCAGCCCGTCACCGGTGAGGTGCCCGCGGCGCTCGGCCAGCTCGGTCGACAGGGTGCGCACCTTGGCGCGGTACTGCTCGAGCCCCTCGCGGATGCGCTTGCGAATGGCCGGCTCGTGCACGCCTAAGACCCAGAAGTCGATGAAGAGCTCCATCTGGCGGCGCTCGCGGCGCACGCGGTCGATGCGGCTGGCCAGGAAGTGCATGAAGCGCTCTTCCGGGGAGCCGTCGCCGGGCGGCACCTCCATGGCGCCGAAGATGTCCTCGAGCAGCGTGTCGAGCAGGGCCTCGAGCAGCGCGTCGCGACCCTTGAAGTGAAAGAACACCAGCCCGCTCGAGAGCCCGGCCTTCGCCGCCACCTTGCGGCCGGTCACGTTCTCCAGGCCCTCGGCGATGGCCACGGCCCGCGCGGCCTCCAACAACTGCGCGCGGCGCTCGTCACTGCTCTTGCGTAGACCCGTCATGGCGTGCTCCAGTACTGACCAGATGGTCAATAAGTAACCGGCGCGGCGCGTGGCGCAAGATCTTCCTTCACCCGGGGCGAGTAGGCTCCGGGCGCCCATGGACATGCCGCCCGAGCTGAGCGCGCCTCCCCCGCGAGACCCGTACCGGGCCGAGCCCTTCCTCGCCCGGGGCAAGCGCCGCGCGTGGAACCTCGTCTTCGTGGGGCTGGGGCTGCTGGCGGCGATGGTGCTGTGGGCGCGGCTCGAGCTGCGCAGCGTCAAGGACTGGTGGCTGGTGCTGCCCGGCATCGTCGGCGCGGGGGCGGTGTTGCTCGGTCTCGGCCGCTTGTCCGTGCAGGGGCGGGCGATGTCGCTCTTCGTGTCGGGACAGGCGACGTGGGCGCGGGTCACCGAGCTGAAGGTCTCGGGTGACGGCCACGACGGGACGCGCACCGAGGTCACCGTCGAGTTCACCGACGGCACCGGAAAGGCGAAGGGCGTGGTCAAGCTCTCGGGGCGCCCGGGAGATCTCGGGCTGGGGATCGGCAGCGCGCTGGTGGCACTGAGCGACGGCCACCAGTTCGCGGTGCACGCCCCGACGCAGGGCCTGCACGTCGGTCGCCTGACGCGCTGAGGCCGTTCTTCAGGGGGCGCGCAGGAAGCGCTCGAGCATGCGCGCGGCCAGGCGCACCTCTTCGCTCTGGTCGACGCGCGCGCGCCGGTTGCCGCGGGGCGCCTTCACGTCGTCGAGCAGCGCCTGGGCCTCGGTGCGGCTGGCGTTGGCGGCCTTGAACTCGACCATCATGTTGCGCAGGGCCAGCGCGGTGAGGAGCAGCGGGTCCTTCACGCTGTCGAGCCGCACCTTCGCCGAGCCCAGGGCGCTGCGGGCCGCGTCGGTGTGGCCGTTCACCGCCTCGAGCGACGCGAGGTAGGTGAGGAAGAGCCCCTCGTGCCGCACGTCACCCACGTCGCTGAGCAGCCCCAGGGCCTCGAGCACCGTGGCGTGTGACTTCGTCAGCTCGCCGCGCTCCAGCTGCAGGTGCGAGAGCTTGCCCAGGAAGAAGCCCTGGAGCCGCACCTCGCGGATGGCCCGGCAGCGCGCCACGGCGTCCTTCAAGAAGGCGTGGGCCAGCTCGAGCCGACCCTGGTCCTGGAAGATGCTGCCCATGGTGCCGAGAATGCGGGCCTCGTTGAGCCGGTCCCCCAGCTCGCGGGCCAGGGGCAGCGCCTCGTCGCAGCAGATGATGGCCTCGGTCGGCTCGTGCCGCGCCACGCGCACGATGCCCGCGTAGGCCAGGGTCTCGATGAGCGTCGCCTTGTCGTCGGCGGCGCGGGCCACGTGCATCGCCTCCTCGAGGCCCTCGAGGGCGGTGTCCACGTTGCCCGAGACGAAGCGCGCCACCGCGAGGTCGGTCAGCACGCGGGCCAGCAACGCGCCGCTCTGCGTGGTGCGCGCCAGGGTGAGCGCCTGGGTCAGCTCTTCCACCGCCGGGGCCAGGCGGCCGCGCACGCGCCAGGCGTTGCCGCGCTGCCGCAGCCCGATGGCCAGGCTCTCGGCGTCCACGCCCACCGAGCGGCCCACGCGCAGCGCGTCGTCGAGCAGCGCGAGGTGCGAGCCGTAGGGCCCGGTGCGCACGATGATGGGCTCCAGCACGTTGAGCGCGCGCAGGGCGGCGTGGGCGCTCTCCTTCGTCGGGGGCAGCGTCGAGAGGGCCCGCTCGAAGACCTCGGTGAGGTTCTGGCGCTCGACGAAGAGCTCGCTCATGCCCTCTTCGGTACGCTCGGTGCCCAGCTTCGCGAGCGACGCCTGGCCCAGGGTGAGCAGGTGCGCGGCGTGGCGCGAGCGGGCGCCGGCGGTGCCCCCCAGCCCCTCGAGCTTCAGGGTGGCGAACTCGTGCACGCTCTCCAGCATCCCCAGGCGCAGCGCGTCGGGCAGCTCGGCGGCCACGGTGTGCGTGAGCAACGACTTGCGGTGCAGCGCGGCCACCACCTCGAGGCGCAGCGGCGCGATGGTGAAGCCGGTGAGGTCGAGCACCTCGACCGCGCTCTCGGGCGTGAAGCCCCCACGGAAGACCGAGAGCTGCGCCAGGGCCGACTGCTCCACCGGCGTGAGCAGCTGCCAGCTCCAGTCGATGGTGTTCCACAGCGTGTCGTGGCGGCCGGTGCCGGCGCCCAGCTGGAGCACCTCGAAGCGCGCCGACAGCCGGTCGAAGAGCGCCTGCGCGGTGAGCGTGTGCAGCTGGGCCGCGGCCAGCTCGATGGCCAGCGCGTGGCCCTCGAGGCGCTCGCAGATGGCGGCGATGGTGCCGAGGTCGGCCGCCGTGGGCCGGGCGCCGACCAGCTGCGCCCGGGCGATGAAGAGCTGCACCGCCTCCGACGCGCTGCCGCCCGAGGTGGCCAGCGCGGTGAGCGGGTGCACCTGCTCGCCTGGCAACCGCAGCGACTCGCGGCTGGTGACCACGAAGCGGATGTCGGGGGCGAAGTCGAGCCACGCCCCGAGCGTGCGCGGCGCGGCGTCGATGACCTGCTCGAAGTTGTCGAGCACCACCAGCGCCGGCCCCAGGCTGCGCAGGGTGCGCCCGGTCTGGGTGACGGTGTCGGCGGTGGCGTCGAGGGGCACGTCCACCGCCAGCGCGTGCGCCATGGCCTTGCACACGTCGTCGGCCGAGCGCGCGTCGGCGAGGTCGATGAACCAGGTGCCGCCCTGCTTCGCCCAGCGCTCGCGCAGCCGCCACGCCAGCTCGCGCACCAGCCGCGTCTTGCCCACGCCGCCAAAGCCCACCACCGTCACCAGCCGGGTGTGCTCTTCGGTGAGCGCGGCCTCGAGCGCTGAGAGGTCGACCTCGCGCCCCACGAAGGGCCCCGCGGGCGGCAGGAGGTTGGTGCGCCCCGGCCGCTCGTTGAGGAACTCCGAGACCGCCGCGAGGAACACGTCTTCCTGCGGGAGCGGCGGGCGCTTGCGCGTGGACCTCGTCGTCGGGTCGGGCGCGCGCTTGGGCAGCACCGTCTCCTTCGTCGGCTGCAACGCGGGCCCGCTGGTGGGGGTCAGCGTGGGGTCGGGGAAGAGGGCCTTGAGCGCCAGCGCCACCCGGTTGGCCGAGTGGGCCTGGGTGTGCTCGTCGAGCCAGGCCTCGAGCGCGTCGGCCACGGCCGCGCAGTCGGGGTAGCGCGCGTCGCGCTCGGCGCAGAGCATCTTGAGCACGATGGCCTCGACGCCCTTCGGGAGCTCGGGCACCAGCGTGCTGGGGTCGGGGATGCGGTGCTCGAGGATGGCGCGCAGGGCCTCCGCGTCGGACGGCTTCTGGAAGAGCCGGTGCCCGGTCAGCAGCTCCCAGGCGACGATGCCCAGGGCAAATTGGTCGGAGCGGCCGTCGAGCTCCTGGGCCTCGAGCTGCTCGGGCGAGAGGTAGGCGAGCTTGCCCTTGACCACCCCCACCTCGGTCCTGGTGCTGCGCGTCGCGGCGTGGGCGATGCCGAAGTCGAGCACCTTGGTCACGCCGTCCCAGGTGACGAAGAGGTTCGGCGGCGAGATGTCGCGGTGCACGATGCGCAGCGCCCGGCCCGCGAGGTCTTGCTTGGTGTGCGCCGCGTGGAGCCCGCGCGCCGCGTCGATGAGGCAGTGCAGGGTGACGCCCAGGGCGAGCGGCTCGTGCCGGCGGCTGGTCTCGTGGAACACCGAGGCCACGTCGCGGCCGCGCAGGTACTCCATGGTGATGAAGTACTGCCCGTCTGCCTGGCCGGCGTCGAAGATGTTCACCACGTTGGGGTGGCTCAAGTCGGCGGCGATGCGCGCCTCGTCGAGGAACATGCGCACGAACTCGGGGTTGTCCGACTGGTGCGGCAGGATGCGCTTGAGCACCACCAGCTTCTCGAACCCGTCGATGCCCGCCTGCCGCGCGAGGAACACCTCGGCCATGCCGCCCGACGCCAGCTTCTGCTCGAGCGTGAAGCGGCCCCCGAAGATGGTCACCGTGCCACCGCGTCCAGGAAGTGGGCGATCTCCGCGAAGGCCACGGCGCGATCGAGGTCGCGGGGAATGATGTGGTTGCCCCGCTGCAGGAGCACCTTCTTCGAGAAGGGCAGCCGGTCGGCGAGCGCCAGCACCTCGTTCGTCTCGACCACGTGGTCGTGCACCGCGCCGATGATCAGCGAGGGACAGGTCAGCCGCGTTTCCGCGTCGCGCGCGAGGTCCTGCAGGGCGAAGAGGTCGAACATGCGGGCCAGCGGGAAGCGGGGGAGCAAAGGCGCCGTGGCGCGGATCTCGTCGTCCGCGATGTCCGTGGTCTTCTTCTGGATCCACCGCTCGCCCAGGTCGAAGAGCGGCAGGAAGCGGGCGCGGCGCAGGGCCCTGGCCTGGCGCGACTTGACCCGCAGCACCGGGGCCATCAGCACCAGCCCGTCGACCCGCCGCGTGCGCCGCGCGGCGAGCACCATCGCCAGCAGGGCGCCCATCGACAGCCCCCCGAGCACCACCTTCTTCGCGCCAGAGAGCCCGTCGAGCGCCGCCTGGGCCGCGCGCAACCACTCGCGGTGGCCGGCCCACAACATCGCCTCGGGCGTGGTGCCGTGGCCCGGCAGTCGCGGGCACACCACGTGGGCGCCCCGGGCCGCCAGCGCCTCACCCAGCGGGCGCACTTCCCACGGGCTGCCGGTGAAGCCGTGGAGCAGGAGCACCGCGAGGTCGGCCCCGGCGAGCGGGGGCCCCAGCGTGAACGCCGCCGTCTTCTCGTCGTCGAGGGGCTGCGCCGCCATGGGGTCTGCGGCAGCCTATTCGTGCGCCCACGCTTCCCCTAAACCGAATTGCAGGCGCACGATGCCGGCCATGCGCTCCGTGCTCCTCATCGTCCTCGTCGCTGGTGGCTACTTCGGCTGGAAGAAGTACCAGTCGGGCCGGGCCGCCGAGCCCGCGCCGATCAACGACCCCACCAGGACCCCGGGGGCCAACGCCGCCAACCGCATGGACAACCTGTCAGGTGCCGCGCCGATGCCGTGAACGTTGTAGTAGGTGAGGCTTCATGTCCGACACGAAGCCTCCCGAGGTGCAGCTCCAGATTCAGCTCGATGACGCCATCGCCAACGGCCAGTACGTGAACATGGCCCTCGTGAACCACACCGAGACCGAGTTCACGCTCGACTTCATCTACGTGCAGCCCCAGCAGCCGCGCGCCAAGGTGCTCTCGCGCATCATCACCAACCCCAAGCACATGAAGCGCTTGATGATGGCCATGCAGGACAACGTGGCGAAGTTCGAGCAGAAGTTCGGGCCCATCGAGGTGACCGACCCCGGCACCCCGGTCCACTGACGGTGAAGCGCCTGTTGCTGGTGGCCTGGGTGGTGCTGCTCGCCCCGCCCCGCGCGTTCGCCGCCGAGACCTGCGTGAAAGACGGGGTGCTGCTCTTCCCCGCGCCGGGTTCGGTGGTGCCCACCAACGCGCAGCTGATCATCGAAGGCACGGGCACCGCCCAGGTGCTGGTGCAAGGCCTGCTGGGCAACGAGGCCCTGGCGCTCGTCTCCGAGGGGCAGGAGCCCATCGCGGTGAAGGCCGAGAAGGGCTTCGTCTCGCAGATGTCGCGCGTCGCGGTGCGCCTGCGGCCGCTCAAGGCGCTGTTGCCCAACGTCGAGTACTCGCTGGCGCTGCCCAAGGAACTGGCCGGGGTGCGCCTGCTCAACGATCGCCTCGGCGACGGCTCGCTGCGCTGGCTGGCCGGCGGGGGGCCCGACAAGAAGGCGCCGAAGTACAAGCAGCGGCCCGCGTCGTCCGAGGGGTTCTACGTGCAGGGCGCGCAGGGCCTGCGCCGGCAGCTCAAGCTCCACGCGGTGGTCGAAGAGGCCGGCGCCGCCTGGGTGCTGGTGTCGATGCAGCGCGCCCGCGGTGGCTCGGCGCAGCAGCAGTACCCGGTGCCGCTCGACGGCGAGACGCTCACCATCGGCCACGACGCGTGCAGCGGGAACTTCGGCTTCGATGACGGCCGGGCCTACAAGCTCACCTTCGAGCTCTTCGACGCCGCGGGGAACCGCTCGAAGGAGAAGGCCACCCTCGAGGTCGCCGCGCCGCGCCCGCTGCAGTGACGGGGCTGGCGCAGGTCAGTGAAAGCGCTCCTCGAGCTGGTGGCGGGCGGCGAGCACGCTGACCGTCGAGCCGGGGCCGACCCGGTACAGCAGGATGTAGCCGGTGGCGCCGAAGGGAACGAGGAGCTCCCGGAGCGTCAGGTCTTGCTGCTGTCGGGCGGGCCGCCCCACGAAGGGCAGCCGCATCAGGACCTCGACCGCGTTGCGAACGGTGGGCTCCATGTCCGCGGCGCGGTCGGAATCCTGGCCGACCAGGAACGCCGTGAGCCGCTCGAGATCGTCGAGCGCCGCCCGGGCAAAACGAACGCGGTACCGCTTCATGCCTTCGACTTGCCGCGGGCCCGAAGCGCGGCCTTCTTGACCGTGCGGTAGACGCGCTCGGCGCTGACCCATTGGCCGTCCGCCTCCGCCGCCAGGCCGCGCTGCACGAAGTCACGCTGGGCGGCGCGCGCGTCTGCGTGCTGCGTGACGGCGGCCTCGATGAAGCTGGAGACCGTCTCGCCCTCAGCGAGCAGCGCCTCGACTCGCTTTCGGAGCGCCGGGGCGACGCGGGTGGCGGGGAGCAGGGCGGTCTTCATGCGTGCACTACATACGCACTACAACCATGCGTCAACCGCGGGTCAGTGCTTGCCCTTGCCGTGCTTGTTGCCCTTGCCCTCGTCGCGGCGGTCTTCCCGGCGATCCTCGCGGCGCTCTTCGCGCTGCTCGTGCTTGTAGTGGCGGTAGGCGCCCGGGGAGAGGCGCACCAGCGACGGCGGCACGCGCGGCCCGTCGACGTACACCCAGCCGCCCCGGTGATCGTTGGCCCGGTACCAGCGGTCGCTGCGGCGCACCCAGTAGACGTCGTCGACGACGAACACCTCTTCGGAGTTGTTCTCGACGACCTGCACCCCGGGCTGCACCACCACCAGTTGCGGCGGCGCGGGAAAGAAGATGCTCGGGAGCTGCACGCTGATCTGCACCTGGGCAGCGGCAGGGAAGGCGACGAGCGCAGCGGCGAGGAGCAGGTTTCTCATGGTGGCTTCAATACGAACCCCGAGCTGCAGAAGTCGGAACTATTTCACCTGGACCTCGGGAAGGCCCTGCGCGCGCTGTGGCATTCCGGGGGCCAGCGAGTCCATGACGGCCGCGGTGACGTCCTTGCCGCCGCTCAGGTTCTGGATGATCACCACCGGCGTGTAGATCAGCCCCCAGGGGAAACCCCACCAGCCGATGAACAGCGAGAGCAGCGTGTACGGAAGGCCCTTGACCAGCGGGCTCTCGCCTTCGCGCACGAACTGCACGTCGCTCGAGCGGCGCAGGGTGATGATCAAGAACGACATGCAGTAGCCGAAGACCACGAACTTCGCGCCGCGCCGCACCTGGTCCTGCACGTCGCCGACGGTGAGCCCCTCGATGCCCTTGATGTCCATGGAGCCGGAAGCCTACTCGACGCGCAGCCGCCGAATCGCCGCGGCCAGCGCCGGCGCGGCGTGCACCCGCTCCAGGGGAAAGCCGGCGTCGCCGTGGAAGGGCACCGAGTCGGTCACCACCAGGCGCGCCAGGGGCAGCCGCGCGAGGCGTTCGCGGGCCGGGCCGACGAACAGCCCGTGCGAGGCGACCACCGTGACCGGGCCCTTCGCCCCGTGAGCGAGCACCGTCTCGACGGCCGCGACCAGGGTGCCGCCGGTGGAGATCATGTCGTCGACCACCACCACGTGGCGCCCGGCGACGTCGCCCACCACCGCCTGCGCCTTGACCTCCTCGCCCGAGAGCCGCTGCTTGTGCACCACCGCCACCGGGAGCCCCAGCGGCCGCGCGAAGGCCTCGGCCCGCTTCACCGCGCCCAGGTCCGGCGAGACGACCACGGCGGGCAGGGTGAGCGTGGCGCGCACGTGCTCGACGAGCAGGGGCACCGCGTCGGCGTGCTCCATGGGGCGGGGGAAGCAGCCCTCGACCGCGCGGCTGTGGAGATCGAGGCACACCACGCGATCGACGCGGCCCGCGGTGATCAGCTCGGCCACCACCCGCGCGCCCAGCGGTTCCCGGCCCGAGACCCGGCGGTCCTGCCGGGCGTAGCCGAGGTACGGAATCACCGCGGTCACCGACGCCGCGCCCGAGCGCTGGCAGACGTCGGCGATCAAGGCCAGCTCGAGCAGGTGTTCGCCCACCGGTGCGTGGAGCGACTGCACCACGAAGAC
Organism: uncultured Archangium sp.; assembly: GCA_903905455.1. Lineage (GTDB taxonomy): Bacteria > Myxococcota > Myxococcia > Myxococcales > Myxococcaceae > Archangium_A. The sequence goes on along the minus strand of CAIVGN010000127.1, from coordinate 47,815 downwards.
CTCGGCCCCGCGCACGTCGGCCTCGAGCGAGACGTCGAGTTCCCCGTCTGGGAAGCGCTCGATGCGGCACGGGCCCAGGGGCACGCCGAGAGCAACGCTGAGTTCCTGGGCGAGTTGGGGGTGAGACGAGCCGGCGAGGAGCACGGTGCGCATGGCCTTCGTTCTACCGCGCCGGCGCGGCGCCGTCAGAGCGACTCGAGATAGGCGACGAGCGTTTCCTTTTCGCTGTCGGTCAGCGCCGCGAGGTCGCCGTGGCGCGTGTCGGCCGGGCCCATCACGCGGCTGCGGATGTCAAACAGGGCCCCGGTGTGCAGGTAGGGCGCGCGGGCGTGCAGGCCGCGCAGGTTGGGCGAACGCAGCGCCTCGCCGGTGCCGACGTCGGCCAGGGGCCCCTCGATGGTGCCGCCCTCGAGGTGGCAGGCCGCGCAGCGCGCCTTCTGGAACAGCGCCAGCCCCGCGGCCCGTTGCTCGGGGCTCAACACCCGCGACGCGGCGGGCGCGGGAAGGGTGTCCAGCCAGGAAGCCAGCGCGCGCACCTCGGTGCCGGACACGGGCACGGCGCCCATGCGCCGCACGAAGGTGTCGCTCATCAGCCCGTCGAGGGTGGGGAGATCGCCCTTCCAGTGAAAGGGGGCGCGGGCCATCACCCCGCCGGAGAGCGTCTGCGTGCGCCGCGGCTTGCCGTCGATGATCCACAGGTGGCCGTCTTCGCCGCCCTCGGGGTGACACGACGCGCAGGCGAGCGCGGCGCCGCCCCGCGGGGCCTCGTGGAAGAGCGCGTGGGCCGCCGAGGCGTGGCCCGTGTCGTTGCCCAGGCTGCGCATGCGCCCGGTGTTCAGGTCGAGGAGCAGCGGGGTGCGGTGCAGCGTCTCGAGCACCACCACCATGGAGTTCGAGACCCAGGCCACGCTGGTGAACGACATGCCCGCGACGCCCCCGGCTGGCGCCACGCAGGGCGCCGATTGGCTGAGCATCGCCGTGGGGTACACGCTCAGGCCCGTGCCGCCCGCGCCGGCCACCGCGAGCTGCGCGCCGTCGGGCGAGAGCGCCGCGTCGACGGGGAGCACGTCGTTGGTCTCGTGCACCGTGATGAGCCCGCCGGGGCCGAAGGTGGTGATGCCGGTGACCACCGCGGAGCTGCTGCAGACCGGCGGTTGGCCGGGGATCGGCGGCGGGCGGCTGGTGCCGTAGGGGCTGTTCGAGGTGCCCACCGGGCCCGCGTCGGGGGCGCCAGGCACCGCGGTGTCGACGCGGAGCAGATCCGCGTGGAGCTGGTGCACCATGAAGGACGTGCCCCCGGGGCCCGGCACCGTGCGCCAGGCCACCTGCGGCTCGTGCAGCGTCACGTCGAGAGGGTTGGTGACGAGGCGCTGCGGCGGCGCGCGTTGGCCCACCGGTGCCGCGCCGGGCGTGGCGATGGTGAAGCGCTGCGCCGACCGGAACGAGGTGCCGGTGATCACCCCGCCGGTGATCGCCAGGTCGCGCCATTCCACGCTGGTCGCCGTGGTCTCGAGCACCTGTCCCTGGGCCACGCGCACCAGCTCGCCGCCGGCGCAGGCCACCAGGAGCTGGTGCTCCGGGTTCAGCGCCAGCGCTCGGGGCTCGGGGCACACGGCGAGCTGCGAGACCGTGAAGCGCCCCGGCGCGACGGGGTCGGGGGTCACGGTGGCCAGCGCCCCCAGGCCGCGCAGGAGCACGAACCAGTCGCCGTTCTCACCCTCCAGCGCTCGCGTCGGCCAGGCGTGCAGGGGGAGCTCGACCTCGAAGGCGAGGGTGTTCTGCGTGAGATCGTACACGCGCAGCACGTCGCCCTCGGCGTCGGCGAGCGCCACGCGGCGCCGGTCGGCGCTCAGGGTGAGCTGGCCACCCACCACCGGGCGAAAGGGAGCGAGGGCCGCGCGCGCGGTCGAGACCGGGGTCCCGGCGCTCGGGCCCTGGGGCCGCGCCGTCGTGGTGGCCTCCACGGCCTGGTTGCAGCCCATCGCGCCCAGCAACGCCCCGGCGATCAACAGTGAACGCATGCATCCCCCCTGATGGTGAAAAAGGCAAAACGGTAGTGCGCCGGTTGCGCCCCGCGCCATGTGAGGGCGGGAACTACAGCCGGCCCTGGGCCGACTGCCACGCGATCGCGAAGCCCAGCGTGCCCAGCGCGGTGAGGCCCAGGAGCGCCACGGCCAGCTTCCACAGGGGGAGCCAGGCGCGGGTCTTCCACCGCCAACCGAGGCTCAGGAGCACCAGGCCGGCGAACGAAGGCAACGCCACGAAGCGCAGCGCGGTGAGGAAGCCCATGGTGAGTGACGCGAGCCAGGTGTGCATCGGGAGCCTCGAGGGCCACTCTACGCCGGGGTTGCCAGCGTGGGCGCTCGGTGGTGAACCACCGCCCATGCCCACGGTCCCGCACGCCCTCCTCGAGCGACTCCTCCTGACCCGTCGCCAGTACGCCTTGCCGGGGCAGTTGCGGCCGCTGGCGCTCCAGTTCGGGCCCCTGGTGCTCGGCGTGCTCTTCCCCCACTTCTCTTCGAACGTGGTGTGCAGCGAAGACGCGGTGGAGGAAGAGGTGCTGCTCATGGCGCAGACGCTCGCGCGCCTCGACCGGGCCATCGGCACGCTGCACGAGAAGATGCCCGAGAAGCTGGTGCAGCGCTTCCTCACCCAGCTGCCCGACGTGCTGCAGACGCTGGAAGCCGACGCGCGGGCCATTCTCGAGGGCGACCCCGCGGCGCGCAGCTACGACGAGGTGGTGCTCACCTACCCCGGCTTCTACGCCATCGCCGTCTACCGGGTGGCGCACCTGCTGTGGCAGCTGGGCCTGCCGCTGCTCCCGCGCCTGCTCACGGAGTTCGCCCATGAGAAGACGGGCATCGACATTCACCCCGGCGCCACCATCGGCCGCCGCTTCTGCATCGACCACGGCACCGGGGTGGTCATCGGCGAGACCACGCACATCGGCGACGGCGTGAAGCTCTACCAGGGCGTCACCCTGGGCGCGCTCACCGTCGAGAAGGCGCTGGCCGACAGCAAGCGCCACCCCACCATCGAAGACGAGGTGGTGATCTACGCCGGCGCCACCATCCTCGGGGGGAACACCGTGGTCGGGCACCACTCCATCGTCGCGGGCAACGCGTGGCTCACGCAGTCGGTGCCGCCCAACTCCGTGGTCAGCCGCCGCAGCGAAGTGCGCCCCCGCCAGCCGGGCGGGGCCTTCGAAGAGCTCGACTGGGTGATCTGAGTTGCCGGGCTGGGCGCCGTCCACTAAGACGGATGTAAATCCACCCCAACGGACAAGGACGTCATGCGCGCCAATTCGATCCTCGAGACCATCGGCAACACGCCGCACGTGAAGTTGAACCGGCTGTTCGGCACGAGCCACGAGGTGTGGATCAAGCTCGAGCGCGCGAACCCCGGCGCGAGCATCAAGGACCGCATCGCCCTGGCGATGATCGAAGACGCCGAGAGCAAGGGCCTGCTCACGAAGGACTCGGTGATCATCGAGCCGACGTCGGGCAACACCGGCATCGGCCTGGCGATGGTGGCCGCGGTGAAGGGGTACCAGCTCATCCTGGTGATGCCCGAGTCGATGTCGCTCGAGCGTCGTCGCTTGATGGCGGCCTACGGGGCGAAGTTCGATCTCACCCCGCGCGAGAAGGGCATGAAGGGCGCCATCGCCCGCGCCCAGGAGCTGGCGGCCGTGACGCCCCACGCGTGGATCCCCCAGCAGTTCGAGAACCCGGCGAACCTCGAGGCGCACCGCAAGACCACCGCGCAGGAGGTGCTGCGCGACTTCCCCGAGGGCCTCGACGCGATCATCACCGGCGTGGGCACCGGCGGTCACATCAGCGCGCTGGCCGAGGTGCTCAAGCCGAAGTGGCCCCAGCTCAAGGTGTTCGCCGTGGAGCCGACGAAGTCGCCGGTCATCTCCGGGGGCGCCCCCGGGCCGCACCCCATCCAGGGCATCGGCGCCGGCTTCATCCCCGCGAACCTGAAGAAGGAGCTGCTCGACGGCGTGGTGCAGGTCGACCACCTCGACGCCTACGAGATGGCGCGCCGCGCGGCGAAGGAAGAGGGCATCCTCGTCGGCGTGTCGTCGGGCGCGTCGCTGCAGGCGGTGAAGCAGAAGCTGCCCGAGCTGGCCCCCGGGAGCCGGGTGTTGACGTTCTGCTACGACACCGGCGAGCGCTACCTCTCGGTCGAAGGCTTCCTGCCGTAAGCAGGCAGGGCGGGGTGCTCAGCTCAGGTCGGGCACCCACTGCACCAGCTCGATGTCGCGAACTGCGACACGACGGCGGGTGCTGAATACGGCTATCTCCGCGCCGGTCGGGCCCTCCAGGCTCACGACTTCATCGATAAAGGACATGCCGCCGACGAGCTCGACCTGCACGCCGCGCCGACCCAGCAGAGATTTGAGGAGCGGGAAGCACCCGCTCGTTGCATCTTTCCGGCACCAGCGCGTCACGGGACACCTCCTTGAAGGCGCCGGAGACTGCCATGAAACGAATCATCCTCACTGCTTGTGCCCTCACCGTTCTCTCGGGCTGCGCGATCCTCAAGGACCTGCTCAACCTCGCCTCCAAGTCGTTCCAGCAGCCGGGCTTCCGGTTCATCGACGTGTCGCTCACCGACATCTCGCTGGGCGGGCTGAACCTCGACACCGTGTGGGAGCTCGACAACCCCAACAACGTGGCCATCTCGCTGGCGACCATCGACTACGCGCTCTTCGTCGAGAACAAGCAGGTGGTGGCCGGTGCTCCGCCCAGCGGGCTGCAGATCGGCGCCCAGGGCGCGAGCAAGCTGCACTTCCCCGCGGGCATCAAGTTCGCCGACCTGGTGGCCGTGGTGGAGACCTTCCTCACCAAGGACAACGCCTCGTGGCGCGCCGAGGGTGGCCTGGGCGTGCAGACGCCGGTGGGCGTGATTCGCCTGCCCATCGCCAAGGAGGGCCTCTTCGAGGTGCCCAAGATCCCCGCGGTGGTCTTCGGCAACCCGCGCGTGACCAACGTCACCTTCGCCGGCGCCACCATCGAGTTCCCCATCAAGGTGACCAACAAGAACACCTACGCGCTGCCCATCGGCGGGCTGACGGGCAACCTGGCCATCGCCGGGAGCAACGTGGGCAGCCTCTCCACCGGGAGCTTCGGCGACATGAGCGGCAAGGGTGAGAAGGACGTCTCGTTGCCGTTGACCGTGAGCTTCACGTCCGCGGCCGGCGCGGTGGTCAACGCGATCCGCGGCGGCAACTCGCAGGTGACCTTCAACGCGCAGCTGCAGTCGGGCGGACAGACGCTGCCCCTCAAGGTCGACCAGTTGGTGAACTTCATTCGCTGAAGCGAAGGGCGCGCCCGAAACGGCTCAGGGGGTCGCGGTCGTCAGGTCAGGCCGGCGCCGTGCCCCTGGCTGGCGGGCCCCGCGAGGGCGCGACGTCTCGTTGAATGGAACTCTGACGGACTCGGTGGTGGTGCCCACCCCCACGGAGTCCGTCAGTCCACTGCCCGAAGAATGAATGGCCCTCGTCACCCCGCGCTCGAGCCCAGGGGCTGCCGCGCCGTGGCTGGGCGTACGCAACCCTGACCCCCATCGCCGCCCCCAGCTTGTGCTGTTCAGGGCGTGGAGATCGCCAGGTCGTCGACCCACCGCGCCTGCGCCGCCTGGCCGAACACCTCGCCGGGCCACGTCGCGAGCGAGAACGCCGCCGGGCCCGTCGCGCCCACCCGGTCGATGACCAGCGCGCCGTCGACCCAGGCCTGCACCACGCCATCACCCTGGCCGACGCCGCTCTCGCGGGTCAGCAGCAGCGTCACCCGGTGCCACGCGTCGCGGGCCAGCACCGTCGGCGCGTGCGTTCCCAGCGCCAGGTGTTGCGCGAACTCCACGCTGCCCACGCGCAGCAGCCACCGGCCCCCCGCGCGCTCGAAGCGCGTCTGCGTCCCCCCGCGGGTGAGCACGAAGTCGACCACGCCCGCGTCGCCGCAATTGGCGAAGGAGCCCGGCATCAGCGAGCGCCACGTCACCAGGACGGTCGGCACGTCGCCCTGGACGACCTTCCCCACGTGCACGTCGGCCGCGGCACAGCCCGCCTGCCCGGTGTAGTCGAGGCGCAGCGCCTGGCCCCCGTCACGCTCGAGCGCGATGGCGCCGCCGACCTCGAGCAGCTCGGGGTACGCCGCGCGCAGGCCCTGCCCGTCGGCGTAGCGCTCGAAGTCGTCGCGGAAGAGCACCGCGCTCGAGAAGGTGGGCTCGGGAGGCCCGGCGTCCACGGTGCCACCCGCATCGAGCGCCGCGCCGGCATCGCGCGTCACCCCGGCGTCCACCCGTACCGGGCCCGCATCGGGTGTCGGCAACGGAACCGTCCCACACGCGGCAAGGAGGACCAACCCGAGGCTCGCCTTCGCGCGCGACTTCATTCGGGACTCCATAACGCGGTTGCGCGTACCTTCCCGTCCTCTTCGAGGAGGAACACCCATGGCGCTGCGCCGCTACGTCTTGTCGGTCGATCAGGGCACCACCAGCAGCCGGGCCACCGTGCTCGACGCGAAGCTCCAGGTCTGCGGCACGGGCCAGAAGGAGTTCACCCAGTTCTTCCCCAGGCCGGGTTGGGTGGAGCACGACCTGAACGAGATCTGGGCCACCACCGAGTGGTGCATTGCCAAGGCGCTGCGCACGGCGGGCCTCAAGGGCTCGGACATCGCCGCCATCGGCATCACCAACCAGCGCGAGACCACCGGCCTGTGGCACCGCGGCACGGGCAAGCCGCTGCACAAGGCCATCGTCTGGCAGGACCGCCGCACCAGCGCGTACTGCAGCGAGCTCAAGGCGCTGGGCCACGAAGCGAACGTCATGAAGACCACCGGCCTGGTGCTCGACCCGTACTTCTCGGGCACCAAGCTCAAGTGGCTGCTCGACGAGGTGAAGGGCTCGCGCCAGAGGGCCGCCGCCGGAGAGCTGTGCTTCGGCACCATCGACTCGTGGCTCGTCTTCCAGATGACGGGCCACGCCGCGCACGTGACCGACGTGTCGAACGCCAGCCGCACGATGCTCATGGGCCTCGAGTCGCTGCAGTGGGACGAGGGCATGCGCGCGATGCTCGACATCCCCGCCGAGGTGCTGCCGCGCATCGCCGCGAGCTCCGAGGTGTACGGCATGACGCGGGGCATGAAGTCGCTGCCCGACGGCATCCCCGTCTCGGGCATGGCCGGTGACCAGCAGGCGGCGCTCTTCGGCCAGGCCTGCTTCACGCCCGGTGAATCGAAGTGCACCTACGGCACCGGCGCCTTCCTGCTGATGAACGTGGGCCAGACGCCGGTGGCCTCGAAGGCCGGGCTGCTCACCACCGTGGCGTGGAAGGTCGACGGCAAGACCACCTATGCGCTCGAGGGCTCGAGCTTCATCGCCGGCGCCGCGGTGCACTGGCTGCGTGACGGGCTGCAGCTCATCAAGCGCGCCGAAGACGTCGAGGCCCTGGCGAAGACCGTCAAGAGCTGCGGCGAGGTGGTCTTCGTGCCGGCGCTCGCGGGCCTGGGCGCGCCGCACTGGCGCCCCGACGCGCGGGGCCTCTTCGCGGGCATCGACCGCGGCACCAACCGCGGCCACCTCGCGCGCGCGGTGCTCGAGGGCATCGCCCTGCAGATCCAGGATCTCGCCGAGGCCATGAAGCTCGACTCGGGCCGCGACATCCCCGCGTTCAAGGTCGACGGCGGCGCGGTGAAGAACGACCTGCTCATGCAGTACCAGGCCGACATCCTCGCCACCAACGTGGTGCGCCCCAAGAACGTCGAGACCACCAGCCTCGGCGCCGCCTTCCTCGGCGGGCTGGGCGTCGGTTTCTGGAAGAGCGCCGACGACATCCGCCGCGCGTGGAAGGCCGACAAGGTCTTCAAGCCGAAGATGAGCGAAGGCGAGCGGGCCCAGCACCTGGGCAAGTGGCGTGAGGCGGTCAAGCGCGCGTGAGGTGGCCAGGTCTTCTCGCCGTGGTGTTCGCCGCGGCGTGCAGCAAGGGCAGCGGCGCGCCCGCCCCGGTCGACGCAGGGTTCGACGCCGGCGCGGCCGAGCGCCAGCGCCACAGCATCGAGTTCCGCACCGCGCTCATCGCCGCCTACCCGGAGTACCGCGACACGGCGGTGCTCGACGTCACCGCCCGCGTGACGCGCGTCATTCCCGGGCTGACGCCCGCACAGCGCAACCAGGCCCTGCGCCAGCTCAACTACGAGAAGGCCGACGACGGCGGCTGGGAGCTCAACGCCTTCCACCTCTCGCAGCCCGCGCCCGACACGCTCTCGGTGGACGTCTCGTACGACGCCGATCGCCTCTCGCACCTGTACATCACCCCCACCGGGCTCAACTCGATGGAGCTGTCGATGTACCTGCCGCGCGAGTTGCCCGTGGGCTCGGAGCGCTTCACCTTCGACGTGCACTACGCCTCGGCCCCCTGGAGGTGCCGCGAACTGGTGCGCCAGGCGGTGATGCTCCTGCTGTCCAACGGCCAGTGGGTGGTCGACGGCTTCATGCCCCAGTGGACCGACGCGGGCGAAGTGGTGGCGCCCGACGACGAGACCATCGTGCTGCTCGGCGCCGACGGCGCGACCCTCACCTTCCACCGCACACGCGGGCAGGTGCGGGTGCAGTACGCGCTGCAGACCATCGACTGAAAAGACGAACGACGCGCACGCAGGGAGTCGTGCACGTCGTTCCAGGTGCGACCGAAGCGGTGGGAAGTGAGTGGGGCCGCGGGCGCACCCCGCCTCGTCACGGTGACGGGCAGGAGGGAGTTCGAGTCAGGGCCGCGGCGGGAGACACGCCAGCGCCGCGCCGTCGGGCCCGGCGACGCAGGTGCCGGTCAGCGCCTTGCCTTCAAACGACACCGAGCAGCTCGCGCCGGCCGTCGACGACGCGCACGCGCTGAGCGCCTCGGGGGGCGGGCCGTGGTGACCGCCCTCGGGCATGCACGCCAGGGCCTCGCCGTTGGGGCCGCTGCGGCAGGTGCCCGTGAGCGTCCGCCCGTCGAAGGTCACGCTGCAGGTCACGCCGGAGGCCTTGCCGCTGCAGGCGCTGAGCGCCTCCGGGGGCGGACCGTGGTGTCCCTTCGACGGACCGCCGGGCCCCATGTCGGACGGCGCGCAGGCGAGCCCCTCGCCGGTGGGGCCGGCGCGGCAGGTGCCGGTGACGTTGCGCGGCCCGTGGGTGAAGGCGCAGGCGGCGCCGCTCGACAGGCCCTGGCAGGCGGTGAGCGCCTCGGGCGGCGGGCCGCGCGGGGGGCCCTGCTGGGCGAAGGCGGCGGAGGTGGTGAGGACGACGAAGGCGGCAGCGGTCAGGTTCAGGGTTCGCATCGGTGGCTCCTGCAATTCGAGACAGCCGTGGTTCGAAGAGTGTGAGGGAGTCAGGGAGGCCCGAAGCCCGGGGGCAGCTGCGGGTGGTCCTTCTTCAGGGCCTCGAAGCGCACGCGTTGGGCGTCGGTGAGCATGGGCATCAACTCGGCGTCCATCGCGTCGCGCAGCGCCTCGAGCTTCGGCCGGCGCTCGTCGAGGAGCGCCTCGAACCGTCCGCGGTGCTTCTCGAACACCGCCTCGACCTGGCGCCGCTGCTCGGGCTGGAGGTCGAGCTGCTCGAAGGGCGGGGGGAGGCGGCCGGGACCGTGGGGCGGCGGGCCGTGGCGCGTGAGCGAGGCGAAGAGCCCGGCCCCGGTGGCGCCGCCAGCGAGGAAGGTGAGCACCAGCACCAGCGAGGCGGCGCGCTTGCGGCGGGGGGAATCAGCGACCATGGGTCGACTCCAGCACTGCCAGCACGTCGCCCGAGCGGGAATACTCGAGCAGCGCCAGCGCCGGGTCCGTGGTCTTCGCGGGTTCGACCGGCGACTCGCGGGTGAGCACCGCCGGCAGCCACGAGAGCAGGGCGACGGCCGCCAGCGCGGCGACGAGGGAGCGGCGGCGGCTCACGGCGAGCCACAGCGGCTCGGGCCGGGCCGCGACGAGGGTGCGCTGCACCAGCGCCTCCCAGCGACGCGGGCGCCAGGTGGGGTCGAGGGCCGACAGGTCGATGCGTTCGTCGTTCATGAGACCTCCTCGGTCCGTTGCAGCGCGACGCGCAGCGCCCGGCGCGAGACCGACAGCACCTGGCGCGAGTTGGCCTCCGAGAGCCCCAGGGCGAGGGCAATCTCCGGGTGCGTCCACCCCTCGAGGTCGTGCAGCAGCACCACCTCGCGTTGCTGGGGCGTGAGCACCTCGAGGGCCGCCAGCAGCGCCTCGCGCAGCAGCAGTCGCTCGCTGTCGTTGGCCACGCCCTCTTCGCGCAGCACCGTGTCGGCGTAGCGCGCGCGCACCTTGGTGGCGGCCAGCTTGTTGAGGGCCCGGTTGCGCACGTTGGCCATCAGCCACGCGGGGAAGCGGGCCGGCTCGCGGCACGACTCGAGTTGTTGCATCGCCATCGCGACCGCCTCCTGCGCCACGTCTTCCGCGTCCACCGGCACGCGCACCACCGACAACGCCACCAGGTATGCCGGCCTCAGGTACCGGCGCACCAACGCCTCGACCGCGTCCCGGTCTCCCCGTTGCGCCCGCAGCACGACCTGGCTTGGTTCGGGCTCAGACATCGGGCGCACCGAGGAGACAGGTCACGGCCCCCTTGTGTGAGGCGGCTGGTCAAAGTGAGCACCGGGCCCGAAGAATGCTCGGATTTCAGCGGTTTGCGCCCATGCCCAGCAGCTTCACGTGGGCCTCGCCGGTCAGCGGGTGAAAGCGCACGCGGCGCGAGTATCCGCCGCCGAGGCTCTCGTTGCTCACCGCCAGCCGCTGCTGCTTCAGGAACCGCCGCGCGAACTCGATGTTCGCCGCGCCGATGTCGATGGCCCCGGTGCCCCCGATGACCCGGCCGCCGCCGAAGAGCTGGGTCTCGAAGCGCTGGCGCTGGCCCCCGTTCTTCTCGAGCTCGGCGATGAGGTGCTCGATGGCGTGGCGTCCATAGCGCAGCTCGTCGCCGTGCCGCTCCGGGTCTTCACCGGGCAAGAGGAAGTGATTCATTCCGCCCAGGCCCGCGCGCGGGTCGCGCATGCACACCGCCACACACGAGCCGAGCACGGTGGTGATCTGCTCGTCGGCCCCGCTCACGTACAGCTGGCCGGCGATGATCTGCGCCGTCCACGCCTTCGTCACCCGGTCGTAGTACCGCGGCAACAGGGTGTAGCCCCGCAAGGCCCGGGGCGGCCGGTCTTCGGCGATGGGGGAGGCGTGCGACATCTCGAGGGCCCAGGTGAGCACTGCCTGTGCCACGCCGCGGCGCGAACGAATGCGGGCGCCTGGAGCCGGCCGCCCTCGGGCGTCAGCGACCGCCGTGGTCAGCGCCGACCTGCGCAGAAACGAAAACGGCGCGACCTTCGGGAGGTCACGCCGTCATCGACTGGCACTGCGTGGGGGCCGGCTGATCAGGCCGAGGGCGTCTGCTTCTTGCCGAGGTCCTGCACGAACTGCTGCGCCAACGCCGTCTGCTTCGCGTCGTCGAGGTTCGCGCCGAGCAGCTTCTCGGCGATGGCGATGGACAGCTTCACGGCCTCGCCCTTGATCTCCGCGATGGCCTTGGTGCGCTCTTCGACGATGGCGCGCTGCGCGTCGAGCTTGAGCGAGTCGGCTTCCTTGCGGGCCTTGTTCATCAGCTCCTCGCGGAACTTCTCCATCTCGGCCTGGGTCTTGCGGACCGCGTCGGCGGCCTCCTGGCGGGCGGCGGCGATGGCCGTCTTCTGCTCGCCCAGCAGCTTCTCCGCCTCGGCGCGCTCACGCTTCGCGCTCTCGATGGCGTTGGTGATGTTCTTCTCGCGACCCTCGACCGCCGACAGCAACGGGCCCCAGGCGAACTTCCGCAGGAGGATGGCCACGATGATGAAGGTGATCCACGTCCAGATGATGAGGCCCGGCTTCACGTCGGTGAAGGAGTTCGAGGCGAGGAGCAGGAAGTTCATGGGTTTTCGTTTTCCGGTGTTCGGGTACGGGTGCTGGTACGGCTTGAAGTCGGTGCTGCGGTGCTGCCCCTCTCCCCTGACGAGAGGAGAGGGAGAGAGCGTGCTGCGCCTTACGCCTTGAGGGCGAGGAGGATGCAGATCACGAGGGCGAAGAACGTCGCGCCTTCGATGAGGCCGGCGGCAACGATCATCGCGCCGCGGATGTCGCCGCCAGCGGACGGCTGACGGGCGATGCCGTCCATGGCCGAAGAGGCGAGCTTACCGATGCCGTTGCCGGCGCCGATGATGGCCAGGCCCGCGCCGAAGCCGGCCGCGAGGTACGCAAGTGCTGCAGAGGTGAGGTTCATGGTGTTTCTGCTTTCTTCTGGTGTGACCCACTTCTCGGGGGGGTCGTTGAACTGGCCCTTCGGGTACTACCTCCAGCGCGGCCAGACGGCTCCGCGGGGTTCCTTACAAAATCAGTGGTGCGCCTCGTGCCCGTGCTCGCCCTCGGCGTGCGCGTGGTGGCCCATGGCCACGCCCTGGCCAATGAAGAGGCTGGTGAGCAGCGTGAACAGGTACGCCTGCAGGATGCCCACGAAGATCTCGAGGCAGTAGATGGCGATGGCCAGGGGCACCGAGACCGCCGCCGCGCCCACGCTCCACACGAAGATGAGCGAGAGCAGGAAGAAGACCACCAGGTGGCCGCCGAGCATGTTGGCGAAGAGACGAACCAGCAGGGCGAAGGGCTTGGTGAAGAGGCCGATGATCTCCACCGGCACCATGATGATCCACAGGAACGGGGGCACGCCGCCGGTGAGGTGGGCGAGGTACCCGCCGAGGCCCGCGGCGCGAATGCCCGCGACCTGGGTCAGCACGAAGGTGAAGAGCGCCAGCGCCGTGGTCACGGTGATCACGCCCGTGCCGGTGAACATGCCGGGGAACAGGCCCAGCCAGTTGATGGCGAGGATGAAGAAGAAGAGCGACGCGAGGTACGGGGTGTAGCGCTTGGCCTCTTCCTTCCCGAGGTTGGGCACCGCGATCTCGTCGCGCACGAACAGGGCCAGCACTTCGATGATGTGCGCCAGGAAGCCCCTGGGCACGCCGTTCTGGTCCCGGCCGCGGCCGAAGAAGAGCAGCCCGAAGAGGATCGCCGTGGCGATCCACATCATCAGGATGGCCTTGGTGGGGCGCAGGTCGTAGCAGCCGTGGAGGAACAGCCCCAGCGAGGGGAAGCTCTCGAAGCCCGCCGGCGCGTGGCCGTCACAGGCGCCCGCCACGCTCTCGAACTTGAGGAACGAGAAGGCCTCGGCGATGTGGATCGCGGGCAGGTGGTACGGGGGGAAGGGGATCTCGTACTCGAACTCCACGTCGTCGGCGACGTGGTGGAGGATGAACTCCGCGGTCTCCTGGTTCTTGTCAGGAGTCTTCCCGTCTTCGTGCTCTTCATGCGAGGCGAACGCGGGGACAGCGAACAGCGCCAGGAGAACGAGAACCAGCCGCTTCATGAGATGACCTCGGACGACTTCACCGGGTTGAGCGCAGTCAACAGGCTCTTGGTTTCGAGCACCTGCTGCGCGAGAGAGACGACGAAGAACGCGATGACGAAGGCCACCGGGGAGAGGGCGGCCTGGTTGACGGCCACGGCCCCGACACCCACGGCGATGAGGCGCAGCATGAAGGCGAGGCCCTGCGCGGCGAGCAGCGCCTTGAGGGCGGCGGCGCCGGTCAGCCCGGGCACCGAGAGCTGCGTCTTGAGCACGAGGGTGAGGACGCCGAGCAACGAGGAGACCAGCGCGCCGAGCAGCCATGAGGTCTTGCCCGCTTCATCGAGCGGGAGCACGCCCACCAGCGCGGCCACGAGGCCACCCAGGAGGATCGTCAGCGGGATCATGGAGGTCAGCTTCTTCACGGTCTGGTCTTCTTCTCGTCCTGCTCTTGCTTCATCAACCTGTTGGCCGACCGGATGAATGCGTAGAAGCCGACGCCGCTACCCACCATTCCGCCGACGATGAGGCCCCACGGCCCTGTCCCCACGTACTGGTCCAACCCGTACCCCACTGCCACCAGGAAGAGCACCGAGCCGGTGAATTGCCACACCGCGCTCAACCACGGTGCTGCCGCTCGTGTCGACTTGGCGAGCGGTGACAACCCATCTTCGGGGTCCTTCAAGGCGCGCGCCGCGTACCAGAGGGTCCACAGGGGCACAACGCAAAAGCTGATGCCGCCCGGGCCCCCATGAGGCACCCTTCTGGACCACGGTTTTGCCGATCAGGACCGACCTCGATTTTGCGCACCGGGTGGCCTACGCCGTCGGCCATGAAGAAGCTCCTTCCGAAAATCGGCCTCGGCCTCGTCGCGGCCTTCGTGCTGATCCAGGTGATCCGCCCCGCGCAGACGAACCCGCCGGTGACGGGCGATCTGAAGGCGCCTCCCGAGGTGATGCGGGTGCTCCGAAAGGCCTGCTACGACTGCCACTCCAACGAGACGAAGTGGCCCTGGTACGCCCAGGTGGCCCCGGTCTCGTGGCTGGTCACCCGGGACGTCAACGAGGGCCGCAAGGAGCTCAACTTCTCCGCCTGGGAGGGCTCCGAGCCGGGCCGAAAGCTCAAGAAGTTGAAGGAGATCGGCGAAGAGGTGGGCGAAGGCGAGATGCCCATGGCCATCTACCCGCCGCTGCACCCCGAGGCGAAGCTCACCGACGCCGAGAAGACGCTCATCGTCGAGTGGTCGAAGCAGGCCCCGTGAGCTACCGCGGCGCTTCGGCGCTGCACGGCAACACGTCGCAGCTCTGCACGTAGACCCCGCTGGGCCCGAGCAGCACCGAGCTGCTGCGGCGCCGCGGGTCCACCAGGGCGCTCGTCGAGTCCAGGGCGTTGACCTCCAGCGAGAGGTCCACGCACTCCACCAACAGCACGGGGATCGAGGGGCGCCACCACGCCCAGGTCACCGGGCAGGGCACCTCCGCAGGCGTCGACTCGAGCGTCGCCGCGTTGACCACCGCGAAGCGGCCGCCGCCAAAGAGCGCCACCAGCGTACCCTCGGTGTTCGCCACCAGGTGCACCTCGCGCTGCACGGGCAGGGTGCGCGTGGCCGAGACGGACCCGTCGGTGCCCAGGGCGATGAGCTGGCCCTGGGGCTCGAGCGCCAGCACCCCCGTGGCCGTGCCCACCAGGGCCGAGGGCGCGAACGAGCCCCGCTCGACGAAGGCCCCGTGCTCCTGGCGCAGCAGGCCGTGGGCGCCCCCGTCGGTGGCCGTCGCGGCGACCCACAGGGCCCCGGTGCCGTCGTAGGCCGCGAGCGTCACCCCGGTCAGCGCGTGCTCGGCGGGGCTGGGCGGCGCGCCGCTGCACTCGACGAACTTCGAGGTCGACCAGGCGCTGGCCCGCGTCGCATCACGGCTCACCGCGAAGCCCACGCGCGCCGGCACGGCGGTCAGCAGGCACGCGTTGAGCGCCCCGAAGGTGGGGTCCGTGGAGGGCGACGCGGCGAGGTAGGGGAGGCTGGTGACCGACAGCCAGGTGATGCCTCCCAGGGCCACCGCCAGGGCGATGGTCAGGGCCAGGCTCAACGCCTGCAGCCGCCGCGCGCGGTCGTCCTTGCGCGGGGGCGTCACTTCTTCGCGCGCGCCTTGAGCTTCTTGGGGCGGCGGTCCTGCGCGCTGAGCAACGCCTCGATCCGCTCGGGCAGCGCGTCGAAGGCCACGCCAATGCGGCTGTAGATGGAGAGCTGCGGGTTACCGGCCTCGGCCCAGGCCACCGTGCCGCGGAAGGCGACCTCGGCCTGGTCTACGAGGAAGAAGCCGTGCACCTTCGAGCCGGGCAGGAAGACCTGCGGTAGCTCGGCCTGGAAACCACCCCGGCTGACGTCAGCCGACAGCGCGGGGAGGCGGCGACCCAGGGACACCGGGAGGCGCAGCGTGCGGCGGAGCGTGTTGCGGCGCGTCGTCATGCGCAACACGGTGCCACAGGGTCTTAGGCCGTCCAGTTTCCGGCCCGACTGGATTACTTGAGGTCGGGCTTGGGGGTCGACTTGCTGCCCGGCAGCGCCTTGGGCTCGACCATCATGTCCGCGGGGATGTCCGCCGTCAGCGCCTTGAGGAAGGTGACGATGGAGAGGACCTCGGGGGTGCCGAGCTTCTTGCCCAGCTGGTACTCGCCCATGAAGCTCACGGTCTCTTCGAGCGACGCCTTGCTGCCGTCGTGGAGGTAGGGGGCCGTCTTCTCCACGTTGCGCAGGCTGGGCACCTTGAAGAAGAACTTGTCGGCGTCCTTCTTGGTGGCGTTGAAGCGCCCCTCGTCCTTGAGGCCGGCCACGGGCTTCACCAGGCCGAGCTTCTGGTACATGCCGCCGCCCAGGCCCTCGCCCATGTGGCAGGCGGTGCAGCCCGTCGCGAGGTACGTCTCGAGGCCCTTCTTCTCCGCGTCGGTCAGGGCCTTCTCGTCACCGCCCAGGTACGCGTCGAAGCGCGAGGGCGTGGCGAGGGTGCGCTCGAAGGCGCCGATGGCCCGGGCGATGTTGTCGTAGGTGATGGGTTCCTTGTCCGCGGGGAAGGCCTTCTTGAACAGCGGCGCGTAGCCGGGGATCGACTTGATGGTCTTCTCGACCACCGCGGCGTCGGGCATGGCCATCTCCACGGGGTTGAGCACCGGGCCCTTGGCCTGGTCCTCGAGGGTGGCCGCGCGGCCGTCCCAGAACTGGGCGACGTGGAGGCCCGCGTTGAACACCGTGGGCGAGTTGCGATCGCCGCGCTGCTTCTTGTGGCCCGGCGACGTGGGCTCGCCGTCCACGCCGTACTTCGAGAGCAGGTGGCACGAGTTGCAGGAGAGCTCCTGGCTCTTGGACATGCGCTTCTCGAAGTACAGCTGCCGGCCCAGCTCGACCTTCTCCCTGGTGATGGGGTTGGCCGTCGAGTCGAACTGCTTCGAGAGGGGCTTGAAGATCGCCTTCGACTTCTCGAGCAGGGTGGGTTCCGCGGCCGAAGCCAGGCTCGCCATCGTCATCGCCGTCAACATCATCGCGCGCATCGAAGTGCTCCTTGGTAGCCGGACTTTAGACTTCGTCCAGAGGTGGATTTCATCTACCAACGAGCGTCAGCCGACGCCACCACTTCGACGACCTACGTGCTCAGCCCAGGTCTTCGTCGAGGTCGAAGTCCGGCACCTTGGCTTCGGCCTGTTTCATGCGTGCCTTCACGAAGGTGTCTTCGGCGGCGCTGGTGGGGGACTTGAGGGGCTTCTGCGCCTTCGCCGCGCGGCCGAGCGCCGAGTCGGTCATCGACAGGGCGCGAATCTGCGCCTGGAGCCGCTCGGCGTCGAAGACCGGGGGCTCGCCTTCCAGCTCCGAGGGCTCGGCCGGGGTCGGCGCCGACGGGGAGGGCCGGAAGGCCGCGTGTGGCCCGGTGGTGGGCTTGAAGGCGGGCTGGGCGCCGGTGGTGGGCTTGAAGGCGGGCTGGGTGCCGGTCTTCGGCTTGTACGCGGGCTGGGCGCCGGTGGCCGGCCGCGGCGGCGCGCTGGGGCGGAAGGCGAGCTGGGCGCCGGTCATGGGCTTGAGCGTCGCGTCGGCCGGGGGCTGCGGGCGGTCGGGCGCGCCGGTCAGGGTGTGCGCCCGGCGCAGCATGGACGACGTCTCGCCGGTGGACATCTCGTCGGACGGAAAGCGCACCGACGGGGCCGACGCTGGGGCTTTCGGGTCTTTCGACATCGCGAGGCACCACGCTAGCTGAGGTTGGCGCCGCAGGGGAAACGCCGCCCCGTAGATCGCCCGCGCAGCTCAGGCGTTGATGGCGCACCCCCGCTTTCGAGGAATTCCTTCATGCGACTCTCCGCGCTGCTGATGACCCTGTGCTGCTCCCTCAACGCCTTCGCCCAGTACAACGCGGGGGCCGGCCACAACGCCCCGGCGCCGGTGATGGAGAAGGTCGAGCGGCGCTCGAAGACCGGCGAGGTCTCGTACGACACGGTGCAGGTCGCCCCGAAGAAGGACGGCTACGGCAACGCCGCCGGCGCCCAGTACGATCTCGCCGTCGACGGCGCCTTCGACGGGCAGACGGTGATGGTGGTCGACCTCTACCGCCAGGACTTCAGCCGCGCGACCGAGGCCATCCGCAAGAAGGGCTTCTCGGTGGTGCGCTACTCGGACGTGCCGCCGCTCGCCCAGTTCGAGGCGGGCCTCGCCAAGTCCAACCAGTTCTGGATCATCGCCAGCTGCGACGACTCGGTGCACCTCTCGAAGGCGCACCAGGCCGCGGTGAAGAAGTTCTTCGACGCCGGCCACGGCGTGTACCTGTGGGGGGACAACGACCCGTGCAACGCCGACGCCGACTCGCTGGCCACCATGCTCATCGACGCCCGGGTGAAGGGCGATCTCTACGGCGACCAGGTGGTGGGCCGGTCCGAGGGCGCGGGCAAGGCGGGCGTGGCCCGGGAGCACCTGCTGAGCACCGGCGTGGAGAACATCTACGAGGGCATCACCGTGGCCACCGTCCAGCCCGCGGGCGCCATGACCCCGGTCATCTACGGCTCGGCCGGCAACCTGGTCACCGCGGCCTTCGAGGCGCACGGCAAGCGGCTCATCGTGGACGGCGGCTTCACCCGGCTCTCGAACAAGTGGGACTCGGCCGGCACCGGGCGCTACGTGATGAACGCCGCGGCCTGGCTGGCGAACTACGAGCGCTTCGGCAACCAGGTGGTCGCCACCGGCTTCCAGAAGAAGTGACGTCGGCCGGCAGTTGAACCCGCGCCGAAAGTTCAGCAGGGTTCGCCCCTTGCGGACCCTCTTGCCCTGCCTGCTCGTCGCCCTCACCACCTCGCTGGGCTGCGCGAAAGACGCGAAGCCCGCCCTCGACCCCGCCGCGACCGTGCGCTTCGTGGTGGCCGGAGAGGGGGACGTGGCGCCGCTGGTGGTGGCCCAGGCCGCGCGCTCGCAGGCCGAGCACCGGCGGGTGCTGCTCTACGTGAGCGCGCCGTGGTGCGAGCCGTGCCGCGTGTTCCACGAGGCCGTCGACCGCGGCGAGCTCACCGGCAAGCTGGGCGCCCTGGACCTGCTCGCCTTCGACGGTGACCGCGACGCCGAGCGGCTGCTGATGTCGGGCTACGAGTCGCAGTACATCCCCGCCTTCGCCGTGCCCGGGGTCGACGGGCGCGCAGTGGGCCGGAAGATCGAAGGCTCGGTGAAGGGCGGCGCGGCGGTGGGCGACCTGGTGCCCCGGCTGCGCGAGCTGCTCGCCGACCCGCCGCATTGAGCGCACGAAAAAGCCGCGCGCGCCTCAAGGAGAGGTCACGCGCGGCTCGTGGGGGGAGGTTCGGCCCCTCACCCCGGAGCTTCAGTCCTTGAGGCGGAGCTTCATCTGCACGTCGCTCGACCAGTGGTTGTCGAAGGCCTTCACGCAGGTGGCGAGGTAGCGGTCGTAGTTGTTCCACACCGTCTCGCCGTTGCTCATCAGCTTGCTGCCCCAGCCGCTGGCCATGATCTTCTCCTTGTTCAGGCGGAAGCGGCGCAGCCACTCGGCGGTGGTCTTGCCGTAGTCCACGCGGCGGGTGTTGAGCTGGATGATCTCCCACGACTGGCCGGCGGCGGCGACGAGCTCCTCCAGGCGGGGGTTGAGCCCACCGGGGAAGATGACGTCGGCGGTGAACTTCAGGTCCGCCAGGTCCTCACGCTTGCGCGGCACGCGGTCGCGCAGGATGGCCTGGAAGCCGAAGCACGCGCCGGGCTTCACCCACTTCGCGGTCTTGTTGAAGTACTCGCGGTAGATGGGGATGGCGAGGCCCTGCTGCTGCTGGGCCGGCGACACGAGGTGGTCGATCATCTCGATGCTGACCAGCGCGTCGTACTTCTCGGGCGGCGTGAAGTCCTTGTAGTCCGAGACCCACATGGTCACGCCCGGCAGCTGGCGCTTGGTGATCTCGTCGGCCTGCGAACGCGACAGGGTGATGCCGTGCGCGCGCTCGACCTTCCGCTCGAGCACCAGGTACTCGAGGTTCGCGCCCCAGCCGCAGCCGATGTCCATCACCAGCGACTTGGGGGTGATTTCCGCGAAGTCCGCCAGCCAGCGGCTCTTGTTGCGCTGCGCCTGCTCGAGGGTGGTGTGGGCCTCGTCGAAGACGGCGCTCGTGTAGTGCATCCGCTCGTCGAGCCAGAGGCGGAAGAACTCGTTCGAGATGTCGTAACCGATTTCAACTTCTTCTTGAGTGGAGGTCATGGTCGTTGGGTCTTTAAGGGATCGGAACTTCAGGCGACGGCGTCGCCGTTCATTTCACGGGTGAGGCGCTCGAGCTCTTCCTTGAGCACGTTCGCGGTGAGGAGGAGCTGGCTCTCCTGGTGCAGCGAGGAGAGGAAGAAGCGCAGGCGGGCCTGATCTTCTTCGACGGCGGGGTAGAGGATGGGCTGCACGTTGATGCCGCGCTTCTTCAGCGCGTCGGACACCTGGAGGCAGAGCACCGAGTTGCCGATGATGGCGGGCACCACGGCGGTGTCCTTGGTCATGCCGGTGTTGATGCCGCGCTCCTTGAGCAGCTTCACGAAGTAGGCGGCGTTGTCCTTCGCCTTCTTCGAGCGCTCGGGGTGGGCGAGCATCTGCTGCGTGGCGGCCAGCGCCGCGGCCGCGTTCGGAGGCGGGATGCCCACCGAGTACACGAAGCCGGGCGTGGTGTACTTGAGGTACTCCACCAGCGCCTTGCTGCCGGCGATGTAGCCGCCGCACGAGGCGAACGACTTGCTCAGGGTGCCCATCCACATGTCCACGTCGGCGCGGTTGACGTCGAAGTACTCGCCCACGCCGCGGCCGGTGGGGCCCACCACGCCGGCCGAGTGCGCCTCGTCCACGAGGAGCAGCGCCTTGTGCTTCTTCTTCACCTCGATGAACTTCGGCAGCTCGGGGATGTCGCCGTCCATGGAGTAGGTGCCCTCGATGGCGATGAGCACCCGGCGGTAGTGCGGCCTCAGGTTGGTGAGCATGCGGTCGAGCGCTTCCCAGTCGTTGTGGGGGAAGGGCCGGCGCTTGGCACCCGAGAGCTTCGCGCCCTGGATGATGGAGTCGTGGGCCAGCGCGTCGTGCACCACGAGGTCGCCGGGGCCGGTGATGTGGCCGATGACGGTGACGTTGGTGGCGTGACCGGACACGAGCACGATGCTGTCCTCGGTGCCGAAGAAGTCGGCGAGCGCCTTCTCCAGTTCCAGGGTCAGCGGCTTCTCACCCGAGGCCACGCGGCTGGCCGAGACCGAGGTGCCGTACTTCGTGATGGCGTCCTGGGCGGCCTTGCTCACCACCGGGTCGCCGGAGTTCCCCACGTAGTTGTACGAGGAGAAGTTGATCATCTGCTTGCCGTTGACGACCGTGGTGTCGCCGCACAGGGCCTCGTGCACCGAGAAGTACGGGTTCTGCAGGCCGAAGGCCTCGGCCATCGAGATGCGCTCCTTCAGGTCCTCGTACTCGGGGAACTTGGCCGGGTTCCACGACGACTCCTCGACGGGGCCGGGCGCGGCGGCGACCTCTTCGGCCTCCGCGACCACCACCGGCGCGCTCTCCGCGGCCACCGGCGTGGGCACCGGCTTGACGTTGAACTGCGGGTCTCGCTTCTTGAACTCGGCCGACATGCCGGTGAGGTACGCCACCACCTGGCCCTGCTCGTTCTGCCACACGAGGGTGCCGGTGAAGGTGTCCTCCGCGGCGGTCTCGAAGGTCACGGTGACCTTGAGCGGCCCCAGTCCGAAGGGCGAGAGCTGCACGAAGCGGCCGAGGCTCAGGGGGAAGCCCGCGCGCTGGTGCTTGACCCACGCCCAGTAGCCCGCGAGCTGGAACGATGCGTCGAGCACCAGCGGGTCCACCGTCCACTCGGCGCGCAGCGGCTCCTTGATCCAGTCCGAGGGGCGGCAGCCCTTGACCCAGCCCACCACGCCGTCTTCGCCCAGCGCGTCGATGGCGGTGACGCCCTGGAGCCGCGGCCCGTGGAAGGTGAAGCCCGCGTAGAAGTCCTTGAGCGAGAGCGGCAGCGTCGGCGTCGGGGCGAAGATCTTCACCGCGGGGATGACCGAGGTGTCGGCGCCCAGGGTGACGGTGCCGGTGTACGAGGTGGCCCGGCCCTGGCTCAGCGCGACGTCGAGCGCGTTGGTCTTGCCGTGGCGCACCGCGCGCTTGACCGAGGCCTCCAGCCAGATGGTGTCGGGCACCAGCAGCGCGCGCTGCAGCTTGAAGTCGGTCACGGTGAAGGGCGTGAACTGGCCGGGCACGTTGCCGCCCGCCGATTCCACGGCCGCGGCCGCCACGTGGTCGAGGGCCGCCGCGAAGGGAATGACCCGCTGGCCGGCCATGGTGTGGTCGTTCAGGTAGACGTGGTTGAGGCGCGAGACGGGGAAGCTCGCGGTGTGCAGCACGGTGCGCTCGGGCATCGCGCGGCCCACCAGCACTTCGCCCTCGCCGCCCTTCACCTCGGCGAGGAACGCGGCGACGCCTTCGTCGTCCGTCAGGAAGGTCACGCCCTCGGCCTTGAGCTCGGCCTTCTTGAAGCCGGGGATCTTCTTGACCATCTCCGACTCTTCCCAGGGCGGGAAGTCGATGGCCAGGGTGCGCAGGCCGCTGCGCTTCTCACCCACCAGGCGGGCCATCATCTCGTTGGCTGCCGAGTAGTCGGTCTGGGCCGCATTGCCGAAGCGCCCGGCCCACGAGCCGATGAGCACCAGCAGCGACAGCGCGTCGCCCTTCGTCGCGTCGAGCAGCGCCAGCGCGCCGCCGACCTTGGTCTCGAGCACCGAGTCGAGCTGCGCCACGTCTTTCTTCTCCACCAGCGCGTCGGCCAGCAGGCCCGCGTTGTGGACGATGACGTCGACCTTGCCGTGCTGCGCGCGGATGGCGTCGATGGCGGTCTTCACGCTGCCCGCATCACGCACGTTCATCGGGTGGTAGCTCGCCGTCTTCGCGCCGGCCGCCTTCACCTGCGCCACGGCCTTCGAGAGCTCCTCGTTCATCGCCGAGCGGCCGGTCAGCGCGATGGTGCAGCCGTAGGTCTTGGCGAGCCCCTTCGCGAACTTGAAGCCCAGGCCCCTGGCGCCGCCGGTGATGACCACCACCGAGCCTGCCGAGAGGGTGGACAGCGTGGCGCTCGCGGCCTGCGCGCGAATGGCGACGGCGGTGCGGCCGTGTTTGCCGAAGCCGACCTCCACCGTGCGGTCACCCGAGAGCAGCTCTTCCACCACGTGCTGCGCGATGGCCTCGGCGCCCAGCGCGCCGTCGAAGTCGAGGGCCTTGACCAGCGCGTCGGGCCACTCCTGGGCCAGCGCCTTGGTGAAGCCCAGCGCGCCGACCTGGCCGAGCACTTCGCGGCCCACGCCGCCGAGCCCGAACGAGCCGCCCAGCGCGGTGACCGACAGGAACAGCTGCGCCTTCTCGGCGCCGAGCTTCCGCGCCAGGCCCAGCGCGTAGCGCGAGGCAGAGCGGTAGTCGGCGGCGTCGCTGACGAGGTTGATGACGCCGGCGAAGTCGCCCGGGGTCGAGGCGTCACCGATGACCGCGCTCACGCCGTGGGCCTTGAGCCGGGCGACGACCGCGTCGGCCACGCCGCGCGAGTCCTTCGTCACCAGCAGCGGCTTGTCGAAGGAGGTCACCGTCTCGGACAGCGCGGCCAGCGGCGCGGGCACGGCCACCGGCACGTAGCGCTCCACGGGGCTGACCACGGCCGAGGCCTCGGCCTTCGCCGCGGGGCCCTTCTCCAGGGCGCCGACGATGTGCTCGATGATGGTGGCGCTGGTGGTGGTCTTGCTGAACAGCTCGCGGGGCAGGCCACCGAGCGAGGGGAAGGCCTTGGCGACGGCCTGGTCGAGCTCGACGAGCATCAGCGAGTCGAAGCCGAGCTCCCCGATGAGGGTCTGCTCGAGCTTGAGGGTCTGCAGGGGGAAGGCGCTGATGCGCGCCACGGCCTCGAGCACCCGGCTCTTCACCTCGGGGCGCGGGTCGACCTTCGGCTCTTCCTTCTTCGCCACGGGCGCCGGCGAAGGCGCGGCGGTCTGGGCGCCGACGACCTGGTCCTGGCCCTTCTTGCCGACGAGGTTCGAGAAGTCGGGCGGCTTGGCGATGGTGGGCATCACCGACGACTGCATGGTCACCGCGGTGCCGCCGCCGACCGTCGGCATCTGCAGGTGCTGGGTGACGGTGGTCATCGCCGTGGTGTCGCCGCCGGCCATGGCCTGGATGGCCTGGGCCTGCGCCTTGACGATGTCCGCCTGGCTCTGGAGCAACGTCATCTGCTGCTGGAAGAGGGCAATCAGGTTGTCCATGGCGACGGGTCCCTTCGTGAGGCGGGGTTGCGAAGAAGAAGAAGGAGAGAAGACCTGGGAGGCGCTGTTGAAGCGGGCCTCGCTGGCCTTGACCAGCGGCTGACGCGGGGCGCGGGGCGTGTGCTCCATGGCCCAGTACTTCTGCGTCTCGAGCGGCGTGGGGGGCAGGGTGACGAGCACCGCGCCGGCCAGCAGCGGCGCTGCATTGACGGGCACGCCGCGGGTCCACAGCTGGCCGAGCGCGCCCAGCAGCATCGCGCCGGCGTCCTGGCCCTCGTTGGGAGCCAGCGGCACCATGTTCGCCGTCGGCGCGACGCCGCGGGCGAACGAGAGCAGCGCGCCACCGGCGCCGACCTGGAGGAACTGGGTGACGCCCTCGTCGACGCAGGTCTGCAGCGCCTCGACGAAGTTGACGGGCGAGGTCGCGTGGCGAACCCAGATCTCCTTCGCCTCGGCGGCCGAGGCGTAGGCGCGGCCGGTGATGCACGAGACGACGGTGAGC
This sequence comes from uncultured Archangium sp., assembly GCA_903905455.1. Taxonomy (GTDB): domain Bacteria; phylum Myxococcota; class Myxococcia; order Myxococcales; family Myxococcaceae; genus Archangium_A. Next base: position 23,129 of record CAIVGN010000127.1, on the reverse strand, counting down.
TTCGGGTCCTGCAGCGCGACGGCGGCGACCACGCCGCTCATCTTCACGTCCATGCCCGCCATCAGCGGCGAGTGGAAGGCGTGGCTCACCTCGAGGCGGGTGCTCTTGAGGCCCGCGGAGGTCATCGCCGCCTGCGCGACCTCGATGCCCTTCGTGGGGCCCGAGAGCACCACCTGGGTGGGGTGGTTGTGGTTGGCCACCACCACGCCGGGCAGGGCCGCGAGGTGCCGCTCGACCACGGCGCGCTCGGCCATCACCGCGAGCATCGCGCCCGGGTCGGTGAGCTGGAGCTCGTTCATCAGCTGCCCGCGCTCGGCGACCAGCTTCACCGCCTCGGCGCCCGGCAACATGCCGGCGATGGCCGCGGCCGCGAACTCACCCAGCGAGTGGCCGAGGGTCACGGCCGGGATGACGTTGCACTCGCGCAGCAGCTCGCCCATGGCGATGCCCAGGGCGGCCATGGCCGGCTGGCAGATCTCGGTCTTGGTGAGGTGCGCCTGGGCCGCGACGGGGTCGGTGCCCGCGGGCGGGTAGAGCGCGTTGAGCAGCGAGAAGCCGGCCTCGGCCTTCACGGCGGCGTCGTAGTGCTCGAGCCTGGCGCGCAGCGCGGGGAAGCGCGCCACGAGGTCCTGCAGCAGGCCGACGCGCTGGGCGCCCTGGCCGGCGAAGAGGAAGCCCAACTTGCGCTGGTCGGCGGGCACCGGCGTCGAGGGGTTCAAGTCACCGGCGGTGACCTGGGCCAGCTTCTCGACCAGCTCGTCGCGCGAGGCCGCGAGGAAGGCGATGCGGGTGTCGAAGGCCTGGCGCGCGGCCAGGGTGCGGGCCACGTCGGCGACCTGCAGGTGGTGCGTGGTGACCTGGCTCGAGATCTCGGAGGCGTGGAGCTTGAGCAGCTCGTGGTTCGGCGCCGAGAGGAGGAACAGCGTGGGCCGGGCCTCGCCGAGGTGCTCGACCCCGCGGACCGACAAGGGCGACTGCTCGAGGAGCACGTGGGCGTTGGTGCCGCCGAAGCCGAACGACGAGACGGCCGCGCGCCGCAGGGGCACGTTCCACGCGCGGGCTTCGCGGGCGACCACGAAGGGCGAGTGGGGCAGGTCGAGCTTGGGGTTCAGCTCTTCGACGCCCGGCTGCGGGGGGATGATGCCGTGGTGCAGCATGAGGCAGGTCTTGATGAAGCCCGCGGCGCCGGCGGCCGACATGGTGTGGCCGATGTTGCCCTTGATGCTGCCTAAGTTGCAGAACGGCGCCTCGAGGGCCTTGCCCGCGCGCTCGTTGAAGAAGTGCTTGAGGGCGCCGACCTCGACCTGGTCACCGACGGTGGTCGCGGTGCCGTGGGTCTCGACGTAGGAGATGCTCTCGACGGGGAAGTCGACCTCGGAGTGCGCGCGCCACATGGCCTCGCGCTGGCCCTCGGGGCGGGGCGTCATCGGCCCTTCGCCGCGGCCGTCGTTGTTGCAGCCAGTGCCCTTGAGCACGGCGTACACCCGGTCCCCGTCGCGCAGCGCGTCGTCGAGGCGCTTGAGCACCACGATGCCCACGCCCTCGCCCATCACGAAGCCGTCGGCCTTGGCGTCGAAGGGGCGGCACGCGCCCGAGGGCGAGATGGCGCCGATGCGCGAGAAGCCGATGAGGTTGTCGGGGTTCAGGTTCAGGTACACGCCGCCGGCGAGCGCCACGTTGCACTGCCGCGCGCGCAGGTTGATCACCGCCTCGTGAATCGCCACCAGCGCCGAGCTGCACGCCGCGTCGATGGACAGCGCGGGCCCGTTCAGGTCGAAGGTCTGCGCGACCGAGCAGGCGATCATGTTGAGCAGCGAGCCGGCGATGGTGAAGGCGCGGGCCGGGGCCACGTCGGCCACCGACGCCTTGAGCGCCTCGGCCTCGGTGGCGTTCAGGGCGTCACCGAACTCGCCGTTGATCGCCTGCTGCGCGCGGTGCCGCGCGGTCATCAGGTCCTTGTACTCGCTGACCGAGGCGCCGATGAACACGCCGGTGCGGGCGCGATCGAAGGGCTTCGCCTCGTAGCCCGCGTCCTGCAGCGCCTGGCGCGTGGCCTCGATGACGATGCGGTGCTGCGGGTCCATCACCTGCACGCGGCGCGGGGCCAGCCCGTAGTGCAGCGCCGCGAACTCCTCGACGCCGTCGATGAAGGCGCCCTTGCGCACGTAGGTCTTGTCCACCGCGCGCACGTCGTTGGGGTCGAAGAACGCGGAGTGCTTCCACCGCGAGTCGTCGATGTCTTCGAAGGCCACCTCGCCCGTGGAGACGAGGCGCCAGAGCGCCGGCAGGTCCTTCGCGTGGGGGAAACGACAGCCCATGCCGACGACGGCGATGGCTTCACGGTGCTCGTTCTTCTGTGAACTCAACGAAGACTCCCGAACTCCCCCAACAAGAAGGACTGACTGCGACTTTAGACGGTGACGTCGGTGCCCGCGGGCACCAGGCGCTTGACGACCTCGCCGAGGTCACCCAGCGTCTGGACCTTCGCGAGGTCCTCGTCCGGCATGCGGATGTTGAGCTTCTCTTCGAGGAAGCTGACGAGCTCCATCACCGCGACCGAGTCGAGGCCGAGCTTGCTGATGACGGTTTCCCTGGTGAGCCCCTCGAGCTTCTTGCCGTTCACTTCGAGAGCGGCCTGGGCGAACAGCTGGAGAACGTTGACGGTAGCCATGTGTGTAGGTCCTTCGTTGACGGTGAGGCGTTGGTTGATCAGCCCAGCAGGCGCGTGACGCGCTTCTGGGCGTAGGAAGAGGCCAGCTTGAACTTGTCCATCGCGTCGGCGACGGAGCGGATCTCCAGGGTGTGTTCCACCACCCGGCGGGCGCGCACCTGGGCGCGGCCCAGCAGCGACTGGGCGACGTGCTTGGCGACCACCAGCTTCTCGCCGTTGCCACCCAGCGAGCGGTTGCCCTCGGTGCCCACGGTGCCGGCGAGGTACTGCAGGCGCGTCTTGGCGCGCTGGAGCTTGCCGCTGGAGGTCTTGGGCAGCGAGCCCACCGGGGCGATGACCACGTCCACGGGCATCAGCTGGAGGTTCTCGTTGATCTTCTGCTTCACGAGCTCCTTGAGCTCTTCCGGCTTCGGGCTGCGCGACTCGAGCACGATGACCAGCTCTTCGCTCTGCGCGCCGGGGCGCGAGAAGGCGACGGTCGAGCCCTTGCGGACCTCGGGGAGCTCGTCGACGATCCACTCCATGCGCTGCGGGTCGTAGTTGCGCCCGTTGATGATGATGATGTCCTTCTTGCGACCCGTGATGTACGCGTTTCCGGAGACGAGGTAGCCGTAGTCACCCGTCTTGAGCCACCCGTTGCCGAAGGTGCGGTCCGTGGCCTCGCCGTCTTCGTAGTAGCCCTTGGCGATGGACGGGCCGCGCACCCACAGCTCGCCGATTTGACGGTCGTGGAGCCGCTTGCCGGCGTCGTCGAACACGCCCAGCTCGTGCCGGGGGAAGGCCTTGCCGCAGGAGACGAATTCCTGGGCGCGGCCGGAGGCGAGGTGCTCCACGGCCACCGGCTCGGCCTTGCGGTCCTGCTGGTAGGCGTCCACGTCGATGACGTCGGTCGAGAGCTCCTCTTCGACCCCGATGAAGCTGATGGCCAGCGTCGCCTCGGCCATGCCGTACGAGGGCAGGAGCGCGTGGGGCTTGAGGCCCGCCTTCGAGAAGGTCTCCACGAACGAGCGCATGGTCGCGGGGTTGATGGGCTCGGCGCCGCAGCCGAAGTGCCGCATGGACGAGAGGTCGAGGGAGGCGATCTGATCAGGCTTGGCGCGCTTGACGGTCAGCGCGTAGGCGAAGTTCGGCGCGAAGGTGATGGTGCCCTTCACGCGGTGAATGGTGCGCAGCCAGATGGTGGCGTTGCGCACGAACGTCATGGTGGGGATGAAGGTCACCGAGACGCGGTGGAACATGGGGGCGATGACGAAGCCGATGAGCCCCATGTCGTGGTAGAGCGGCAGCCACGAGACGCCGTGGTCGACCTCGGTGTCCGTCTGCAGGCCGTCCCGCATGATGGCCCAGGCGTTGGCCCGCAGGTTCGCGTGGGTGACCGCGACGCCCTTGGGGGTCGAGGTCGAGCCCGAGGTGAACTGCAGGAAGCACAGGTCGTCGTCGGTGACGTCGGCCTTCTCGCCGGTGAAGCCCTCGGGCGCCGGGCCCTTGAGCTCCTCGGTGGTGATCACGCCCTTGATGGAGGCCACCTTCGAGACGCCGCCCCAGATGACCGCCTGCACCTTGGTGCTGGTCACCACGTAGGTGGGCTTGGCCTTGGTCATGATCGCGACCAGGGTGTCGACGTAGGCGTCGAGCTTGCCCATGGACAGCGGCGGGTAGAGGGGCACCGGCACGATGCCCGCCCAGACCGCGGCGAGGAAGGTGGGCACGAAGTCTTCGCCCTCGGGCACGATCATCGCCAGGCGGTCGCCCTTCTTCAGCCCGTACGAGCGGAAGTGCGCGGCGCGGCGCATGGCCTCCTCGCGGAGCTTCTCGAAGCTGTAGAAGTTCCCCTCGGTGTCCCGGTCGAGGAACGTGTAGCCCTTGGTGGTCATGCCCTGGCCGGCATCGAGGGCGGCGACGAGATTCGGGTAGTCGAAGATCTGCGGCATGGGCGAAACCCCTATCGGAAGAGCGCGCGCTGAATACGTGTGTGCTCCGAGGCGGGTCAAGCGATTGGCCCCTCCCACAACGGCCCCGGAGCCCACTGCGAGGGGCGCTTCGCAGGTCAAATGACGCAGGGCTTTCATACGGATAGGTTATTTTTACGGGGCACCACGGAGCCTCCGAAGTCCTCATATGTGAGCATCCGGTTGCTCAAAAATGAGGAAATCGGGCCCCTGGAGTCCTTCCGGGCGCCCTGTGGGTCCAAACGACACGGATCCAACCGCCTGTAACTGCGGCGTGAAGTTTCGAGCATGAAATGGCTCAGTTTGACTGCGAAAAGCGGGTTCCCGTACAAGCCGCGCCTCCATGGCACCCACGCGCGCGCGCCCAGCCCAGGTCCCGGTGTCGCGGTTCGCGGTGCGGGCGCCCGACGTGCAGGTCGAGGAGGTGGCCGGGGCCCGGGCGAAAGACGAGTTCATCCGCTTCCAGCTCGACCACTACGCGGGCGACGAGCTCTTCGTGCCGCCCATCGTGGCGGAGCGGCGCGAGTTCCTCGACCCGAAGCAGAACCCCTTCTTCGAAGAGGCGAAGGCGGCCTTCTTCCTGGCGCGGCGGCACGGCAAGGTGGTGGGCCGGGTGGCCGCCATTCTCGACCACCGGTACAACCGCTTTCACGGCACCCACGATGGCTTCGTGGGGCTCTTCGAGTCGCAGAACGACCCGGGGTTGGCGGCGGCGCTGTTCGAGGCGGCCTTGAGCTGGCTCAAGCGCGAGGGGGCGCGGCGCTGCATCGGCCCGGTGAACCCCGCCTTCCACCACGACGTGGGGCTGCAGGTGCACGGGCACGAGCGCTTCCCGGCGATGATGATGCCGTACAACCCGCCGTTCTACGAAGTGCTCTTCGAGGCCAACGGCTTCACCAAGTTGAAGGACCTCTACAGCTACGAGGTCATCGCCCTGGACGGCATCCCCGAGCGGGTGCGGCGGCTGGCCGAGCGGGTCAAGCAGTCGGGCACGGTGCGCATCCGCCGCCTCGACCTGGCCAACCCCGAGAGCGACCTCGCGAAGATCCAGGCCATCTTCCACACCATGCTCAAGCCGGGCTTCGGCTTCGCCCCCATGAGCCACGCGGAGTTCATGAGCATCGTCAACCGGCTGCGCCCGCTGGTGCTGCTGCGGCCCGAGTTCTCGCTCATCGCCGAGGTCAACGGGGAGGCGGTGGGCTTCTCCATCACCGTGCCCGACACGCACCTCGCGCAGAAGGAGGCCGGCGGGTACCTCTTCCCGTTCGGGCTGGCGAAGATGTTGTGGAAGGCCCGGAGCATCGTGCGCCTGCGCGGCCTGCTCTTCGGCATCAAGGACGGCTGGCGGCGCCGCGGCATCGACGCGCTGCTCGCCTCCGAGACCTTCACCCAGGCCATCGCCCTGGGCTACCAGGCCGGCGAGCTGGGCTGGGCCATGGAGGACGACACCCTGGTCAACCGCATGCTCCAGGCCGCGGGCGGCAAGCACGTGAAGACCTTCCGGGTGTACGAGCGGCCGCTGTGAGCAGCCGGGGCTCGTTGCCCCGCCGGGCGCCCGTGAGTCGCGGGAATCCAATCGTGCACAAAAACGAATTGAATCCTTCGTTGCAGTCTCAGGGCACGCGGGCACATTCGCGCCCATGAAGAATCGCAAGTGGCTGATCGTGGCTGGCGTCGTCGTCGCCGCGCTGGTGGCGGTGATGATGATCCCCCGGGTGCAGTTCGTGATGGGCGGCGCGATGGTGAACATCGGGTACCGCTTCCAGGACCACCTGCACGAGTACGACCTCGAGCACCACGAGGACATCACCCCCACGCAGGTGTGGGACGAGTTCATGAAGCAGAACGAGATGGCGGCCTCGGTGCGCGACACGTTCCCGCGCTCCACCCGGCACCCGCTGGTGGCGCTGCTGGTGTGCATGGACGCGCGCATCGACACCAGCGAGCTGACCGGCGACACGCGCCGCAACTATTACATCGTGCGCACGGCCGGCTCGGTCATCGGCCCCGAAGAGGGCGACATGCTCGACCTCGCGGTCACCAACGGGGTGAAGGTGGTGGTGCTGACGCGGCACTCCGACTGCGCCGCCGAGAAGGCCGCCAAGGACCCGGCGGCCCGCGAGAAGTACCCGGCCCTCGTCAAGAGCGTCGACGAGCGCGAGCAGCGGGTGAAGGAGTTCCTCGCCCGCCCGGACATCGCCGCGAAGATCGCCGCCGGCGAGCTGCTGGTCAAAGAGCTGGTCATCGACACCGCCACCGAGCACGTCAGGCCCGACACGCACTGACCCTGGCTCGCACCCCCCGAGACCGACCCCTGCGCCGCGCAGTGCGGGGTATGCTCGCGGGCCATGTCCCGACGGTTCCGGTGGCTCGCGCTGCTCTCCCTTCTCACGAGCCTCTCCTCCTTCGCCGCGACCCCCGACGAAAAGGAGGCCGCCGCGCGCTTTCAGCGGGGCGTGGGCCTCTACAAGGACGGTGACTTCGAGGCGGCGCTCACGGAGTTCCGGCAGGCCTACCGCCTCGCGCCGATCTTCGAGGTCCTCTACAACCTCGGGCTCACCCAGCGGCGCCTCTACCAGTACGGGCCCGCGGTGAAGTCGCTCAACGACTACCTGGTCGAGGGCGGCAAGAAGATCACCCCGCTGCGCCGCGAGCTGGTGCGCAAGGAACTCGACGAGATCCGCGCCCTGACCGCCGCGGTGACGCTGGTGATCAGCGGCGAGGGCGAGGCCACCATCACCGTCGATGGCGAAGAGGTGGGCAAGACCCCGCTCCAGGAGCCGCTGCTGCTGCGCCCCGGCAAGCGGGTGATCACCGCGACCCGCGGCGAGGAGACCGCCTCGGAGACCACGGCCCTGCTCACCGGCAGCGCGGTCACCGTGACGCTCGAGCCGAAGCGCGCCGAGGGCAAGCTGATCATCAACTCCGATCCGCCCAACGCCCTCGTCTCCATCGACGGCACGCTCCAGGGCGAGACGCCGGTGGTGGTCGTGGTCGGCGTCGGCGCGCACACCATCACCGCCGACCGCGACGGCCACCTCACCGCGAGCCTGGAGGTGGCGGTGACGCCGGGCCAGGCGCGCAGCGTCACCATCAAGCTCACCCCGGGCTCGGCCTTCGAGGGCGGCGTCAGCACCAGCGCCGGGCCGAAGGCGGTGCCGGTGGTGGGGCTCATCGTGTCGGGTGCGGGCCTGGCGCTCATCGGCGGCGCGGTGGCCTTCCACTTCCAGGCCCAGGGCGCGGCGAAGCAGACCAGCACGCTCTTCGACCAGGGCGGCACCTTCGACGCCAACGCGCAGCGCATCGACGCCACTGGGCACACGGCCAGCGCGCTCTCGTGGGTCTTCGGCCTGGCGGGGGGCGCGGCGCTCACCACCGGCGCCATCCTCGTGCTCACCGAGTTGCTGGGCCATGAGCCCGAGGTGAGCCTGTTCTTTGCCCCGGGTGGCCAGGGCCTCGGGGCCGCCTGGAGGACGACGTGGTGAAGCAGTTGCTGGTCCTGGTGGTGTTCGTGGGCGCCTCGACGTGCTCGGTGTACGCGCCCACCTTGCGTGACTGCACGGTGCACTGCAGCGAGACGGGCACCTGCCCTGGCGGCACGACCTGCAACGAGGGGTTCTGCCGGCCCGAGGGCTTCAGCGGCGCCTGCGACTGCGCGGTGGGCAGCTCGGAGGTCTGCGGCGGCGGGCAGGGCGAGTGCAAGGCGGGCCTGCGGCTGTGCCTCGACAGCCGCATCTGGGGCCCGTGCCTCGGCGAGGTGAAGCCCTCGACCGAGCAGTGCAACGGCAAGGACGACGACTGTGACGGCACCGTCGACGAGGAGGTGAGCACCGCGCCGGCCTGCGCCCTCACCCTGGGCGTCTGCGCCAACACCACGCGGTCCTGTGTCGACGGGGGCTTCGCGGCCACCTGTGGCCCCGCGGCCTACGGGCCGAGCTACGAGGCCATCGAGCAGACCTGCGACGGCCTGGACAACGACTGCGACGGGGCGACCGACGCGCGGCCTTCGGTGCGCCTGGCCCAGGACGTCAATGCCTGGGCGGTGGAGACCGTGCCCGGCGGCTATGTGCTCTTCACCGCTCCGGCCGGTTCGTCGACGGTCGCGGCGCAGCAGTACGACGACCTGCTCAAGCCGCGCGGCCCCATCACCACCGTCGACGTGGGGGTCGCGCTGGCCCGCTTCCAGGGTCACGCGAGCGCGAACGGCACGGTGGTGGTGGGCTTCGTCCGCGTGGACGGATCGATGGGCCTCCTGCGGGTGACGACGAGCGAGCCGACGCCAGTCACCCTCGAGCGCCCCGGCAGCGTGCCGCCCACGACCTGGTCGGTCTCGGTGCTCGACGACGGACAGGTGCAGGCGGCCTTCGAGCGCGACGGCGGGCTGGTGCTCGCCGCCTGGGCCCCGGGCTCGCAGAGCGCCACGGTGACGGGGTACACGACGCGCTTCCCCGTCGACGTGGTGACCGGGGTCTCGCTCACCAGCGACGGGACGGTGCTCTCGTGGGGTGGTGACGTCGACCCGAAGGACGGAGGCTCGCCGGTCAGCGTGGGTGGCGTGGAGTCGCTCGACGGCGGGCGCGCGGTCGCCACCAGCGGGCTGGGCCGGTACGTGATGGTGCCCACGCCGGGCCGGCTGCAGGTCTTCCTGACGTTCTCCAACTACCTGCCCCTCGCGTCCCCCAACGCCATCAACGAGTCGGGGGTCATCTATTGCGACGACGTGTGGCAGGCCAACGCGGTGTGCACCGTCTTCAGCCGCGTGCAGGACCACGAGCGCGTCAGCCACGGCACCGCGCGGCGCCTGCAGGACGACATGGTGGTGGGGTGGCTCGAGGCCGGGGCGCTCAATTTCGGCACGGCGCTGCCCACGGTGAAGCAGGTGCGCTCGCGGGTGCTGCAGTCGACGGGCATGGTGGCCGACTTCGAGTTCGGCGCCGCCCAGGGCAGCCGGTTGCTCGCGGTGTTCTACCGCTCGCTGGCCGAGCCCACCTCGGTGCAGGCCGCCCTCGTCTGTCCTCCCTGAGGCTCAGCGCCCGTGAGGGGGGCGCCGGACGGAGCGGGAACCGCCCGGCGCGAGCCGCCCACGGGTCAGACCCGAAGGCGCAGTTCCTGCTGCGCCGAGGGGGGGGACGCCAGCCGGAGACACGGATCGGCGTTCTCCGCGACGGGAGGCGGTTTCATCACCGGCGCTCAGGGGCAGCGGGCTGCGCAGCGCTCGGCGCGGCATACCCAGTCAGCGAGGCCGGCGTCGCAGGTGCTCACCTGGGTGACCCCCGCGCAGTCCGCGTCGACGGTGCAGGTGCCGAGGCGGGCGCAGCGCAGGGTGCCGTTCACCTGCCGGCACACCTGCTCGAAGTAACAATCACCCGGGCCGAAGCACTCGGCGCCTTCGCCGCGCGCGCAGTCTCCGTCGTGCAGCACGGTGGTGCCCGCGGCGGTGGCGAAGCAGGCGTTGGTGTAGGTCGCGAAGTTCTTCCCGCATACCGGCGCGGGCGAGGTGGAGCAGTTGAGGCACGGGCCGCACACGGCCGGCGCGCGGCAGCCCTGCACGTCGAGGCCTCCGGGCAGCAGGCATTGATCGGCGGGGCAGGAAGGGTCGACGGGCACGGCACACGGGGCGCAACAGCCCCGGTCGCACTGGTGCTGGTCTGCGCAGTTGATCGACGTGGCGCAGAAGTACGAGCCGGGGCAGCTGTCCTGGCACTCGTCGTCGAGGGCGTCGCGGCGGCCATCGCAGTCGTCATCGCGGCCGTTGGCGCAGCGCTCGACGCCGCCGGGGTGCACGGTGGTCACGGAGTCGTCGCAGTCTCCGACCTGCTTGCCGGGGCAGGTGCCGGTCAGCGCCGCGGCCCAGCCGTCGCCGTCGACGTCGCGGCAGGGATCGAGGTCGCACCACCCCGAGGGGCACGGGCACGAGAGACACTGGATGTCGTGCATGCACAGCCGGTTGGTGCCGCACTGCGCGTCGGTGCGGCAGCCGGGCACGCAGCTGGCGAAGCCGTCGGCGCAGGCCTCGCAGAGCATGCCCGTGGGGCAGTCGACGTCGCCGCCGCAACCCGAGGGGCGGGTGGGGCCGGCGTCGAGCGTGTCTTCGGTGGTGGCGGTGCCAGGCAGCGGACCGCCGCACGCGGCGAAGGCGAGGCACATCAGGATTCCGGCGCGGAGACGCATGGGTGGGCCGGGGTGAGCAGCAACCGTGCCGGGACGCGCGCGTGCGGTTGCGGGCGTCTCGCGGGCCCGGGCTCTCAGGTTTCTGAGAGGCCTTCCGGTTCCCACCGGGGGGGATGCCAGGCGCCCTGCGGCGCGTCGTAGAGGTCGTCGACGCGCACCACCAGCTTCTGGAAGGGGGCGCGATCGAAGCGGATGCGCCCCAGCGTGGGCAGCGCGCCGGGGGCCGTGGCCTCGACGGCGACCATGTTGGTGTGCCCGCGGATGGCGAGCTTCCCGGTGGTGAGGTTGTCGACCCGGTAGTGGAAGTCCACGGCGACGCGGCCGAGCTTGGTCAACGCGCACCGCACCGAGAGCTGGTCGTCGTAGCCGATGAAGTTGTCGAAGCGCACGTTGAGCTGGCGCAGCGCGAGGTACCAGCCGCGCTTGTAGAGCTCGAGGGCAGAGACGCCGAAGCGGCGGAAGAACGCCTCGCGCGATTGCTCGAACCACACGGCCGCGCAGCGGTGGTGCACGTAGCCCAGGCCGTCGGTCTCCGAGAAGGTGACGCGGTGTTCGAGGTGCGAGGTGACGTCGTCCCAGGCAGACATGGCGCCGCGCGTAGCACAGACGCCGCCTGAACGGCCCTGGGGTGGGTGGGGGCGCGAGGGGCCTGCACCGAGGCCTCGTCGAGCAGCGCCTCGGCGCCACCGCTCCTTGACTCACGGTTGCAGGCTTCGAGCACACTGACGGACTTCTGGTGCTGTCCCCATGCGCCGAAAGTCCGTCAGTGTGCAGCACCCTTCACGAAGCCTGCATGGCCGCGTCACGGCGCGCCCGGAGTGAGAGGCACGCCTGGCCCCGCGAGGCCGCGCGGCACTGTTCGCCCGTCGCCCCTGGGAAGTTCGCACGCGAAGGGGCGGCGACGCGCCCGTTCACGCTAAAGGCAACCCATGTCGCGTTCTTTGATCGCCGGGTTCGTGTTGCTGCTCAGTGCGTGTGGGCCCGAGGTCTCTGCGGTCGGCGACGCGGGCGAGGGTGCACCGGATGGATCGGTCGCGCTCGACGGGGGCACGCTCGCCGACGCAGGATCGTCCATCGACGCAGGAATGATCACCGACGCAGGAATGATCACCGACGCAGGAATGATCACCGACGCGGGTACGATCACCGACGCGGGAACGATCGCCGACGCGGGAACGATCGCCGACGCCGGCACGCTGCTCCACGGCGTGTTGATCGGCGGCGAAGGTCCGCTTCCCGGCGGGCTCGCGGGCGTTCGCTACACGAGCTCCCTGCGCAGCGGTCTCACCGACGCCACCGGTGGCTTCACCTACGTCGCCGGCGAGCAGCTCACCTTCGTCGTCGCCGACCTCACCTTCCGCCCGGTGCCCGGCGCGCCGCGGCTCTCGCCCTGGCAGTTGGTGACGCCCGGCACCTGCACCCACTCCGCGGAGCTCGAGAAGGCGCTGGTGTTGTTGCTCTCGCTCGACGCCGACGCGGTGCCCGGCAACGGCACTTCGCTCCCGGCCTACCCGGTGGCGACGGCGACGCGGGCGCTCAGCTCCGTGTCGCTCAACGAGGTGCGCGCGGTGGTGACCCAGCTCCTCCCCGGGCGCACGCCGTTGACCGTCGACGACGCGGTCGACCGCTTCATCCGCCAGGTCGACGACGAGGCGTGGGTCGAGCGCAGCCTCGACGCCTTCGCCGGGACCGCCGCGTTGACCCGGGGGCAAGGCGTGGCGAGCGATGGCACCAGCTGGTTCTTCAGCGGCACCGTGAGCCTCGAGCGCACCGACCTCTCTTTCGCGCGGCAGCAGGTGAGCAACTTTGCGATCCCCACGCTCCTCGCGCTCGGCGGCAGCGACCACATCGGCGACATCGACGTGTGGAACGGCAAGCTCTACGCGCCCCTCGAGGACGGTCGCCAGGGGTACCTGAGCCCGAAGCTGGTGCTCTTCGACCCGCAGTCGCTCTCGTCGGGCAGCGAGTACGCGCTTCCCCAGGCCCTGCAGACCAAGGGCGTACCGTGGGTGGCGATCAACGGCCCCGCTTCCCAGGCCATCTTCGCCGAGTGGGACCCCACCACGCAGCTCAACCTCTTCTCGCTGCCAGCTGTCACTCTCGCCGCGAGTCTGCCGCTACACCCTGCGCCGGGGGTGATGGTCGGCCGCATCCAGGGCGGAAAGATCTACGAAGGCGCCCTCTACCTCGCGAGCGATGACGCCACGAAGTCGCTGTTCAAGGTGAACCTCGAGACCGGGACCGTGCTGCGGCTCTTTGCCATCGCCACCACCGGCGAGCAGGAGGGGTTGGCGTTCCTCTCACGGCCCGACGGCACCGCGCTGCACACGCTCAACGTGAACGCTTCCAGTAGTGGCTCGGAGCTCCGACACCACGAACGCACGCGGGTCCCGGTGCGCAAGTCGGTTTGCCCCTGAGGACCTGCTACGGTCCCCACGGTGATCGCTCCCCGCGCCGTGGAGGAGTACCTGGCGCACCTCATCGGGGGCGATCGCCGGGCCTGTCGCGACGACGTCCAGCGCCTGCTCGACGGGGGCGCGACGCTGCGGGAATTGTACGAGCAGCTCTTCCAGGCATGCCTGTACAGGGTCGGTGACCGCTGGCATTCGGGTGAACTCTCGGTGGCCGTGGAGCACCTCGCCACCTTGATCACCGAGGACATGCTGCGGCTCGTGTTTCCCCGGGTGCTGGAGCGTGAGCCCAACGGGCGCCGCGCGATCGTCTCGTGCGCCGCCGAGGAGTACCACCAGGTCGGTGGCCGCATCGTCGCCGACACGCTCGAGGCCGCGGGCTGGGCGGTCCATTTCCTGGGCGCCAACACGCCTGCTGACGCGCTGGCCTCGATGCTCGCGGCGCAGCCTCCGGACCTGGTGGCGATCTCCGTGACCATCGTCGACAACCTCCCCGCGGCGCTGCGTGCGGTGCGGCAGGCCCGCGCCGCCCTGCCGAAGCTGCGCATCATCGTCGGTGGGCAAGCGCTCTCGGACGGCCGGGCGGCGGACTTCCTGGCCGTGCCCGGGGTCCAGCGCGTGTCGTCGCTCGCGGAGCTCGATGCCCTCGTTGCTCGTTGGGAGCCCTGAGATGAATGACGAACTCGACCGGGTCCTGGCGTCGGTGGTGCGAGGCGACGCGCCGGCGCTGTACCTGCTGCTCGACGACGCCGACCGCGTGGTGGAATCCAACGTGCACACCCAGGTGCTGTTCGGCCGGCCGCTCCAGGGGGTGGTGTTCTCGACGTTGCTGGCGACCTTCGAGCGCGAGCTGAACGCGACGGTGCTCGCGCGCAGCTTCGCCTCGCGGAACATCAACGTCATGGCGTTCACCGGGCTCCCGCAGACGTACCGCGCCTCGTTCCTGCCCATCGCCGCGGGGACCGTGGTGTTCGGGAGCATCGACCCGGTCGACCAGGAGACGCTGCGACGCGAGTTGCTGACGCTCAACCAGGAACTCTCGACCCGGGAGCGGGCGCTCCAGCAGTCGCTCGCCGAGCTCGCGCGCCTGGGGCGACTCAAGGACCAGTTCCTGGGCATGGCCGCGCACGATCTCCGCTCGCCGCTGACGGCCATCGCGGCCAATGCCCTGTTCCTCCAGGAAGCGCTCGGGCCGACGCTCCAGGAAGAGAGCGCCGATTCGCTGCGCGGCATTTGCGAGGCGGCCGACCTGATGCGCGACCTCATCGAGTCCTTCCTCGACACGGCGTTGATCGAGGCGGGCCAACTGCGACTCGACCTCGCGTCGGTGGACCTGGGCGACGCGGTGGCTCGCGCGGTGGCGATGGTGGAGTCGTTGGTGCGGCGCCGCTCCATGCGCGTGCAGCTGGAGCTGGGCCCCGGGCTCCCACGGGCGATGGTCGACAAGTCGAAGCTGCAGCAGGTGATCATCAACCTCGTGAACAATGCCGTGCAGCACTCCCCCGACGGCGCCGAGGTGCTGGTGGCCGTGCGACACGAGGGGCCCGACGTGGTGCTCGAGGTCAGCGACCGTGGCGCCGGCATCTCCGTCGAGCTGATGAAGGGGCTGTACGCCGCCTACGTGCACGGTGACGCGAAGCGCACCCACGCAGAGCGCAGCATCGGGCTGGGCCTGGCCATCACGCGGATGATCGTGCTCGCCCACGGAGGCCAGGTGAACGCGGTCAGCGCGCCGGGCGAAGGCAGCACCTTCACCGTGCGACTGCCGCTGCGCTGAAGTCTCAGGCCCCGGGGTGGGCGCGCACCACGCGGTTCTTCCCGTTCGACTTCGCCTCGAGCAGCGCCTGGTCGGCCGCGTCGACGAGCGCGAGCACGCCCATGCCGGGCACCAGCGTCACCACCCCCAGGCTGCAGGTCACGCGCAGCGAGTGTTCTTGCGAGACGGCGAAGGTCTCGTCGGCGATGGCCCGGCGCACCCGCTCGGCGACCGCCTCGGCGGTGGTGGCCTCGGCGCCGGGGAGCACCAGCGCGAACTCCTCGCCGCCGTAGCGGTAGGCGCCTTCCCCGCCGCGCAGCTGCGCGCGCAGGCGTTGGGCGAGGCCGGCGAGCAGCGCGTCGCCTGCGAGGTGGCCGAGGCGATCGTTGACGCTCTTGAAGTTGTCGAGATCGAGCATCACCAGCGAGAGGGGCCGGGCGCCTTCTCGCGCGGTGATGAGCTCCTCGGCGAGCCGCTCCATCAACGCGCCGTGGTGACCCAGGCCGGTGAGCGCGTCGGTGCGCGCGGCGCGGGCCTCCCGTTCGAAGCGCCGGGCGTTCTCCACGGCGCGGCCGGCCTGGTCGGCGACGAGCGAGAAGACGTGCTCGATGACCGGGCCACAGGGGCGGCCGGTGAAGCGGTTGTCGGCGTAGAGCACCCCGGCGATGCCCCCGGCGGCGGTCAGCGGCGCGGCGATGCCCGTCGAGAGATCGAGCAGGCCCTCGTGGTCGTCCCCGCCCGGCTCGCCGCGCACCACGGTGCCCTCGCGCAGCGCGCGGGCCACCAGGGAGTCCCCGCCGACGGGCACGCGAATGGAGCGCACCTGGCGGTCGATGGACGCGTGCGCGCTGCGGGCGGCGAGGCCGGCCTCGTAGAGCGTGTGGAGGTCGGCATCACCCGCTTCGATCTGCCGCCAGACGCGATCGGCCTCGGCCTCGTCGGCGGGCCCCACGGCCATCTTGCCCTCGAGGAAGGCGCGGTCGCTGCGGCTGGCGAGGAAGAGCATCGCGCGGTTGAAGCCCAGGCCCACGCCGGCAGTGACGCCGGTGAGCACCGCGTAGCAGGCGGCCTCGAACTCCAGCGAGCGGTGGAGCAGCTTGCTGACCTCGTGGAGCAGCCCGACGGCGTGGCGGAGCGTCGCGTTCTCACGCTCGAGTCGCTCGACGTCGGCCGGGGTGGACGGGTCCACGCTCTCTTCACTCCTCTTCGTCGGAGGCGTTCTGGACGGTGACCTTGCTGCCGGCCTCCTGCCACAGCTCGACGAGCTCGTCGGCGCCGCCCTCGGTGTCGATGAGCCGCTTCACGTGGCCGGTGCCGAGGAACTGCATGATGTACTCGTGCTCCATCACCGCGAGGCTGATGGTGCTCTTGCCCATCACGGTGAGGGTGAAGGGCTCGCCGGTGCCGCGCACCTCGTTGGCGGTGAGGTCCCCCATCACCACCACGGTGCCCTCGAGGCGCAGCGTCTTCACCGTCACGTTGCCGGCGACGAAGAGCGCCTGGCCCTCGAGCGTGAGCGAGTCGCAGGTCACGTCCCCCGCCACGTAGACCCCGCGCTCGTCGGCGAGCCGCGCCTTCTTGTCGTCGATCGTCTTCAGCTCGATCACGCCCGCGTGGAACATGAACTCGAGATCGACGGGCGCCGCGACGTCCATCTTCGCGACGGCCTTGCCGTACTTCTTCTTGAGCGCGGGGAGATCCATGGGCGGAACCTACGCGCCTTTCAGGCGCTTCGTGGCGCGATGACGACGGCGCGCGAGCCTACCCCGGAGGCTCGACGGGCACGAAGCCGCCGGAGAGCGCCTCGAAGCTGTCGTGGATCTGGTCGATGCCCATGCGGAAGGTGCCGTTGATCGCCTCGATCAGCGGCGCCTCGAGGCCCCGGGCCCGCGGGTCCTTGAGCAGCAGGCGCAGGCAGGCGTCGCGCTTGGCCTCGTTGATGTCGACGACCTCGCCGACCGAGAAGCCCTTCGCGTGGCGCCGCGCGGCGAGGGCCTCGCAGTGCGTCTGGAAGAGCGCCTTCTCGCGGGTGCGGATGGCGTTCTTGAGGTGCGCGAAGGTCTGCTGCGCCGAGAGGGTGAGCTCTTCCCGCGACAGCTCCTGGTAGTTGGGGAACCGGGCGCGCGTCTCGGGGGAGGTGCACAGCTCGACGGACTCGCGCACCAGCTCGGGCTCGTGTTCCTCGATGAGGTGGAACACGTGCAGGTGGTTGGGCAGCTGCACCTGCTTCATGGCCGCGACGTTGCGCCGGTTCCATTCCTGCGACTGGGTCTTCTGGTTCTCCACCAGGAAGGGCATGCGCCGCAGCACGCCGAAGCGGGGGCTGGGTTCCCACCCGAGCCGTTGCCGCGTCTGGCTGGCGTCGACGGGCATGGCGCGGTCGACGTAGTCCGCCATCCACGGCTGTTCGAAGGGGGCCTCGCCGAGCAGCAGGCCGAGCAGCCCCAGGCCATGGAGGCCCGGCCGGATGAGGAGCCTGGGCATGAGGAACGGCTCGGGCGCCGTGCCCGCGAAGGACTCCATCGCGGCCTCGAAGAGCTGCCGGTGCGAGGCGGCCTGGTCGGGGCTGGCGATGAGCACCTCGCCGTTGCCCAGGGCGGCCGAGCGCTCGAGCACCCGCGCGAAGAAGGCCACCACGTCACGCACGTGAATGTACGGGAGCGCGGCCGTGCCCTGGCCCGCGAGGATCTTCTGGCGCCACGAGCTCGAGAACCACGTGCGCATCAGCGTGTAGAGCGGGGTGAATTCGCACCAGTCCGAGTACACGGCCCCGAGGCGGATGATCAGCGACGGGAAGTCGCCGGCGAACTCGGCGAGCATCTCTTCGCCGGCGCGCTTCGAGCGGGCATAGGGGTGCGTGCCGTCCACCGGGCTGCGCTCGCTGAGCACCGTACCCGGCGGGGGAAAGCTGCAGGCGGCCAGCGAGCTGGCGAACAAGAAGTGCTTGGGCTTGAGCGCCCGGCAGCGCTCGAGCACCGCGCGCAGGCCCTTGACGTTGGTGCGGTCGTACTCGGGGTCGGCCTTGCCCGCGAAGTCGTAATAGGCGGCGAGGTGCAGCACGAAGTCCACGCCCCCGGCCTCGGTGATGCGGGCGAACACCGCGTCCATCGACTTGTCGTCGCCGAGGTCGACCTGGTGCCAGGTGATGTTGGTGCCTTCAGGGGCGCGCGCCTCGGTGGGGGTGCGGCGGGCCAGCGCGTGGATGCGGTAGGTGCGCTGCAGCGCGGCCACCACGTGGCGGCCGATGAACCCAGAGGCGCCGGTGACGAGCAGGGACGGGAGTGACACGAGTTCTTCCTTGGCTGTAACGCACGGCGTTACGTGTTCCCGTCCATCAGCCGCCGGGGCCGTGAAGTCAACCCAGACTTCCGGCGAGGCGGCCCGCGGTGGCGCTGTTTCCGAGCTGTGACAGAAGGCGCCATGCCGAGTTCGTCGCACCCCTTCGCGTCGCAGCCGTACTTCCACGACACGCTCTTCGCGGACTTCGCGCTCGACGCGCTGGAGGTCGACGGCACCGAGTTCAGCGCCTGCACCTTTCGCAACTGCAAGCTCGCCGGCAGCCGCTGGGAGGGCTGCCTGTTCGAGGACTGCGTGTTCGAGGGCTGCGAGCTGACGCGCTCGCAGTGGGTGCGCGCGCAGCTGCGCGGGGTGCGCTTCGTGGGCTGCAAGCTGATGGGCGTCGACTGGAGCCAGGCCGGGCACTCCCCGGAGCTGGTGTTCGAAGACTGCAACCTGCGCTACGGCTCGTTCGTCGGCGCGAGCCTGCACTGCACGCCGTTTCGACGCTGCGACCTGCAGGAGTCGAACTTCATCGACGTGGAGCTGTGCGACGCGGAGTTCGAGAGCTCACGCTTCGACGGCGCCACGCTGCGCGGCTGCGACCTGAGCCGGGCCGACTTCCGCTCGAGCACCGGGCTCTTCTTCGAGCCTTCGCGCAACAAGCTCAAGGACACCTGGGTGCCCGTGGAGACCACCATCGCGCTGGCCCTGGCGCTGGGGCTGCGCGTCGAGGGCGCGTCGGGCGAGGGCGAGCGGCCCACGGCGAAGAAGAAGCGCGCGCGCAAGGCCGAGCCCCTGGCCCGGGAGCGCGGCACGCAGGTGCGGCCTCAGTCGAACAGCTCGAGCTGACTGCCGGCGATGCGCTGGAACGAGGTGCCCAGCAGCCCGAGCACCACGTCCACGGCCGGGGCGAGCTGCTTGTCGAGGTAGTGCCCGTAGTCGATGGGCGCGGTGAGGTGTGAGCGCGGCTCGGGACCCTTCGCGGTCATGAGGTACTCCACGTCTGCGGCGGGCTCGTGGTCCCCTTCCTCGGACTCGGCCTGGAGCCGCGCGGCCCTCACGTGGGGCGGCGCCGCGCCCGCGTAGTCGCCCACGTCGCGGCGCAGGCGCTTGCGGTACACGAGCTGCTCGTCGAGTTGCCCGCCCAGCACGCGCTGGCGCAGGTCGAGGAGCCACGCCTCCCACGGCTGGTCCGCGAAGACGCGCCCCAGCAGCTCGCGCTGGGCTTCGCGGGCCAGCGGGGTCCAGTCGGTGCGCACGGCCTCGAGCCCGCGGATGACCAGCTGCGTCTTCCCGTCGGCGCCTCGGGTCAGCCCGGCGTACTTCTTCTTCGAGCCCTTCTCCGAGCCGCGCACCGTGGGCATGAGGAACCGGAGGTACAGCGCGTCGAAGCGCATCTCGAGGAAGCTCTCGAGGCGGTGCTCCTGGGCGATGCGCTCGCGCCAGAAGGTGTTGATGGCGTCGGCGAGGCGTTGGCCCTCGGCGAGCGCGGCGGCCTCGTCGAGCTTCGGGTCGAGGCGCACGAAGAGCGAGTCGGTGTCGCCGTAGAGCACCTGCAGGCCCTGGCCCTCGAAGAAGGTGCGCGAGCGCTCGATGATCTCGTGGCCGCGGCGGGTGATGGACGACGCGAGGCGCGGGTCGAACACGCGGCAGCCCGGGGTGCCGAGCACGCCGTAGAACGAGTTCATGAGGATCTTGATGGCCTGCGAGAGGGTCGCGTTGTGGGCGTCGCGGGCCTTCGTGCGCTCGTCGTGCAGGTGGGTGATGAGCTCGGGGAGAATGGCGCCGGTGCGGGCGAAGGTGGCGCCGTCGAAGCCCTGCACCGGGTCGACGCCTGGCTTCCACAGGCCCAGCGGGTCGACCTGGAAGGTGCGGATGATGCTCGGGTACAGCGAGCGGAAGTCGAACGACGCGACGTGGGTGTACAGGCCCGGCACGCTGTCGAGCACGTGGCCGCCCGGCGAGGCCATCGGCGGGTTGGTGCCCACGTCGGGCGCGACCACCCCGCGCCGGTGCAGCCGCGGCAGGTAGAGGTGATCGAAGGCGGCGACCGAGCCTCCCTGGCGGTCGAGCAACAGCCCGGTCAGCTTCGCGCGCGCGACGACGAACTCGACCAGCTCGGCCTTCTCGAAGATCTCCAGCGCGAGGCGCGCGTCTTCGAGGTTGTAGGCCGCGAGCGCCGTGGGGTCGTCGCGGTACATGCGGCGGATCTCGGTGAGCGCGTCGACGCCCGAGGCCCGCTTCTTTCCCCGGCCCAGCAGCTTCTGCGAGACGTGCTCGAGGCTGTAGCGCTCGAAGGCCCACGAGGCGTTGCGCAGCGTGGCCACCCCGTCGAGCACCACGCGGCCCGGCACCCGGGCGATGGACACCGACTGCGCGTCACCCACCAGCACCCGCGCCGCCTCCCCGCAGCGCCCGATGCAGAAGGGGATGCCCACGGCGAGGCAGCGCACCTCGAGCACCCGGAGATCGAAGTCGACCACGTTCCACCCCAGCAGCGCGTCCGGGTCGAAGGCCCGCAGGGCCGCGAACATCGCCTCGAGCGTCGCGGCCTCGGTGTGGTGGAAGGTGAGGCCCGGGGCGTCGACGCCTTCGCGCGCCACGAAGACGTGCTCCAGCCCCGCGCCCGCGAGGGCCAGCGAGAGCACCGGTCCGTCCCAGCCGTCGGTCTCGATGTCCAGCGAGAGCGTGCGCAGCCGCGGCGTCACCTCGGCCGCGCGCACGTGGGGGTCGCGCAGCCGCAGCACGCCGTCTTCGAGGGTCGGGGTGCCGCGCAGGCGCACGCCACCGTTGATGAAGCGCTCCATCAGGAAGCGGTTGGTCGGCTTGAGGTCTGACTCCAGCGGCCTGGGGCCCTCGGCGCGCAAGCGGTCGCGCTCCTGCAGCAGCGCGCGTTGGGTGGTGAAGTAGAGCGCGTCCACGTCGGCGCCTTCGCGGGTGCGCAGCGCGCGGGGCACCCGGCGACCCGACTGCGTCTCGGCGTAGCGCGGCACGAACATCACCGCTTCCTGGCGGGTGAGGGTGGCGCGGATCGGCCCGTCGGTGGGCGAGGAGCCCCAGAGCGTCAGCTCGAGCCCGCGGCCCGTGTCCCGCCACTCCACCGAGAGGAGGAAGGCGTCGATTTCGCGGAGCTGAGGGGGCGTCGGGACCACGCGCTCAGGTGGTGATGATGGTGCCACCGTCGACGACGAGCACCTGGCCGGTGACGTACGACGACGCCTGCGAGGCGAGGAACACCGCGGCCCCGGCGATCTCGTCGGGCTGCGCGTGACGGCCCAGCGCGGTGCGCTCCACCACGTGCTGGCGCAGGCCCTCGTCGGCGACGATGGCCGAGGCGAACTTCGTCTCCACCAGGCCCGGGGCGATGGCGTTGACCCGGATGTTCGAGGCGCCCAGCTCCTGCGCCAGCGTCTGGGTCATGGAGATCACCGCCGCCTTGGTCATGCCGTACACGCCCTGGAACGGCGCCGACCGGAGCCCGGCGATGCTCGCCACGTTGATCAGCGAGCCCGGCGCGTTGCGCGCCTGCAGGTGTTCCGCCACCTCGCGCAGCATCGCGAAGTAGCCCTTCACGTTGACCTCGAAGGTCTTGTCCCAGGCGCCGTCCTCGATGCCGAGCATGGGCCCGAAGTAGGGGTTCGCCGCCGCGTTGTTGACCAGCACGTCGAGCTTGCCGAAGTGCTCGATGGCCTTCGCCACCACGGCCTTCACGTCTTCGGGCTTGCCGGTGTGCGCGGGCAACGCGAGGGCGCGGCCGCCGCTGGCGGTGATGCGGGCTGCGAGCGCGTGCAGCGCGTCGGGCTTGCGCGCCACGAGCACCACCGCGGCGCCGTGCTCGGCCAGCCGCAGCGCGATGGCCTCCCCGATGCCGCGGCTGGCGCCGGTGACGAGGGCGACCTGGTCCTGCAGGGAAAAGAGGTTCATGCGTGGGGGATCCGACCTGCGAGGTGACCGCCGTCGAGCGGGAGAACGACACCGGAGATGAAGCTCGCTTCGTCCGAGGCGAGGAACGCGGCGGCCGCGGCGACCTCTTCGGCCTTGCCCAGGCGCCCCAGCGGGATGTCCGCGGTCAGCCGCTTGAGGCCCTCGTCGGGGCCGGCGCGCAGGCCCTGGATGAACTGGTCGACCATGGGCGACTCCGTCCACACCGGGGCGAGCGCGTTGCTGCGGATGTTGAACCGCGCACCCTCGAGCGCCAGCGTCTGCGTCAGCTGCACCACCGCCGCCTTCGAGGGCCCGTAGCCGCCGAGCATCATCGTGCCCTGCAACCCGGCGACGGAGCTCATGGTGAGGATGGTGCCCCCGCCGCTGCCCTTCATCGCGCGGAAGGCGTGCTTGGCGCAGAGGAAGACGCCGGTGAGGTTGACCGCGACCTTCCGTTGGAGGTTCGACATGCGCGGAGGTTTGATCCGTTGGGCTCCCGGCGATACCGCCGTGGTGACAAAACTTGTCGTCACTCGCTGACAAATGACTCAGGCAGGCGCGCGGGGTTGTTTTCCCCAAATCGTTGAAAGGACAGCAACTGCGGCGGCTCCCGGGTACTGGTCCCACTCTTGCTTGGGGTAGCTTGGTTGCAGGATTACCATACCCCCACAATCAGAGAGCCCCCCATGAAGACCCCGAACCGGCAGGGATTCACCCTCGTTGAACTGATGATCGTCGTCGCGATCATCGGCATCCTCGCCGCCATCGCCATCCCGAACTTCATCAAGTTCCAGGCGAAGTCGAAGCAGTCGGAAGCGAAGACCGGGCTCAAGGGCATCTTCCAGGCCCAGAAGTCGTACTTCGCCGAGAAGGACTCGTACTCGTCGGCGTTCAACCAGATCGGCTACATCCCGGAGCGTGGTAACCGCTACTCGTACCACCTCGGTTCGACCAACAGCCAGACGCGC
>CAIVGN010000126.1 GCA_903905455.1 uncultured Archangium sp. | reverse complement strand
CGTTCCTGAACATTGAGGCCCGGCCCCGAATTTCTGTGCGCTCGTCTAGCCCGCGCGGCAGATGAGCGCTCCCCTTTCCCCGGGGGGAAAGGAAGGGATTGGGGCGATCCCCGGCACCCAAACAGACACGCGAGCTCTGCCGATCGCAGGAGACGCACCCCTCCCATCGAAGCCTCACCGCGACCCGCACCACCCCGCGTCAGCGGTGTTTCTGCAGCTGCTCCCGCGTCGCCGCGAGCTGGGACTCGAGCTGCTCCCGCTGCAGCGCCGACTGCCGCCGCTCGCGCGCCATCTCGATGGTCTGCACCAGCATCGCGTTGGTCCGAAACGGCTTGGCCAGGTACCCATCGAGCCCCAGCTGCGCCAACGCCAGGGCCTCGGGGGCCGCGGTCATCAACACCGTGGTCAACTTCGGGTAGCGCTGCCGCGCCTCGAGCACCACCTGCGTGCCCTGCATCTGCGGCAGGTTCTTGTCGCAGACCAACACGTCGATGCTCGCGTCGAGCTTCGAAAGCGCGTCCTTGCCATCCACCGCCATCACCACGTCGTACCCCGAGTGGCGGAGCACCTTCTCCACCAGCCGCAGCACCTCGGGATCATCATCGACGGCCAACACGCGAACCATGGACCGACGAGGGTTCCATCTTCCGGCCCCGAAGACCTCCGAAAAAGCGCGTCCTGTATGACGTGATAGGTTTTTCGACCTCCGTGAGCTGGCACGTCTACATGGTCCGTTGCGCCGACGAGTCGCTCTACACCGGCTG
Source organism: uncultured Archangium sp. (assembly GCA_903905455.1). GTDB lineage: Bacteria > Myxococcota > Myxococcia > Myxococcales > Myxococcaceae > Archangium_A. Next base: position 6,826 of record CAIVGN010000126.1, on the reverse strand, counting down.
CACCAACGACCTCGTCAAGCGCGTGGCCACGCACAACGCCGGCAAGGGCGCGCGCTACACCCGCTCCCGCCTGCCGGTGGCCGTGGTGTGGTCGGTGCGCGTGAAGGACCGCTCGGCCGCCCTGTCTCGCGAGGCGAAGGTCAAGCAACTGACCCGCGCCCAGAAGCTGCAACTGGCGGCGAAGAAGAAGAGGACCCGATGACCCCCTCCACCATGGTGCTCCCCCTGGGCACCATCCCCACCGCTGACGGTGACTCCTATGGGCTGCTCGCGCTGCGACCCGGCGGCACCATCGGCCTGGCCATCGGCACCTCCTGGGCCGACGCCGGCACGCAGTTGCGGCCCCAGCTCGTCGGACCCGTGCAGTGCGACCCCGCGCTGACCACCGTGGCCCGGCGCCTGGGCTGGGACCTCGCGACCCCCACCGAAGCCCAGTACCTCGAGCGCGCGGGCATCGCCGTCGCCTTCGCCGAGGAGCTCTCCCCGAAGCACCACCTCGCCATGGTCGCCTTCTGCCGCGCCTGGGTCGGCTTCTTCCGCCTCGCGCTGTGGGAGGCCATGAGCGCCGAGACCTCGCTTCCGGTGCTGCGCAAGAAGGGCCGCAAGAAGACCGAGCACGCCCTGACCTTCATGGGCCAGGCGAAGCAGGAATACGGCTTCGCCTTCTACGAAGACCTCCGCGCCTTCGATGCCGTGTGGAGCGGGGAACACTTCCCCATGGACGGACTCTCGGTGCTCGCCGACGACTCCCCGTTCTTGCTGCCCGTCTTCCGCCCGTTCGGGGTGCCGCCGCCGCAACTGACCCACGTCGAGCAGTCGCACGCCCGGCCCCCAACCCTCGAAGACTACGTGCTGGCCACCGCCTCGATGCAGCTGCTGCTCGGCGCGGCGCAAGGCGAGGTGGTGCCGCAGGCGCTGGGCGACGGGGTGCTCCTCGACGTCGTGCCGCTCCCGCCCCCGCGAAAGCCCGGGCGAAGAAGACCCTGACGCGCGCTTTCCCCCCGCGGCCTGTACAGTGGGGTGGCCATGGCAGAAGAGTTGGATGACCGGTCTCGCGACGTACTCCGGGCCGTCGTGCAGGAATTCATCGGCTCGGGCGAGCCCGTGGGCAGCCAACAGTTGACCCGCCGCGGCGAGTTCGAGGTGAGCCCGGCCACCATGCGCAACGTGCTCTCGGAGCTCGAGGCCCTCGGCTACCTCGAGAAGCCCCACACCTCCGCCGGCCGCGTGCCCACCGACCAGGGCTACCGTTTCTTCGTCGACTCCCTGTTGCAGCTCAAGGCCCCCTCGCAGGCGGATCAGAACCTCATCGAGTCGGGCCTCGCCGGGGTCACCGGCATCGAAGACCGCCTGCAGGAGGCGGGGAAGATGCTCCACCAGCTCTCGCATCACGCGGGCGTGGTGCTCATCCCCCGGCCGTCGGCGGGCTCCCTCTCGCGCCTCGAGTTCGTGCGCCTCTCCAACGACCGCGCGCTCGCCATCCTCGTGGGCCAGGGCGGGCAGGTGCAGAACAAGCTGGTGATGCTCGACTCGCCCGTCAGCGCCGACGAGCTGCAGCACGCGGCGAACTACTTGAACGACCTGCTGAAGAGCGCCGCGTCCATCGAAGACGTGCGCAGCCGCATCCTCCAGGAACTCGAGACCCAGCGCACCCAGTACGACGAGGTGGTGGCCCGCGCGCTCAAGCTGGGCGCCGCCGCCACCGACGTCAGCTCGTCCGAGCGCGTGGTCATCGCCGGCACCGGCAGCTTCCTCGAGACCCCGGAGTTCGCCGACGACGTGCGCCGCATGCGCGCCCTCTTCAAGGCCCTCGACGACAAGCACAAGCTGCTCTCGTTGCTCGACCGCGTGCAGCGCGCCCGCGAGATGCAGATCTACATCGGCGCCGAGAGCGAGTTCGGCAGCCAGGGCGACGTCACCCTCATCGCCAGCCCCTACGGCACCGATGACCAGGTGCTGGGCACCGTGGGCGTCATCGGGCCCACCCGGCTCGACTACCAGCGGGTGATCCCCCTGGTGAACTTCACCGCGCGCGTGCTCTCCCGGGTTCTCAAGAGCGAGTGAGTCCTCGCCAGGTGGGGCCCTGCCCCGCGCCCCCCGAAAGTTTCTAGAGCGCCGCCACCCGCCCCGTGGATACCGTTTCCTGCAAAGGGGACCCCCGTGGACGCAAGCCAGATGGTGGAGTGGTTTTTCAACGCGCTCGGCGCACTGTTGGTCGCGGCGGTGATGGGCGTGGGGTTCGTCATCTCCAAGCGCTCGGCGAAGCTCGCGGCGGCCGGTGGTGGCGCCTACTCAGACGCCGCGCGCGCCATGGGCGATGCCCTCGCGCGCCTGGGCTACGCGGCCGTCCCCGGCGACCACGGCGGCCCGGGGGTGGGCGGCCAGGTCGCCCGCACCAGTTACACCCGCCCGGTGGGCAACCGGCGCCTCCACTGGACGAGCGAGACGCTCTCCACCGGCACCTCGATGCGCGTGTCGATGCGGTGGTCGCTCCCACTCGAGCGGCCCGCGCCCTTTCCCTTCCAGGTGGTGAGTGCCGACCTCGTGTCGACGACGGGCCGCGTGCGTGACGCCGCACTCGGGCGCAGCCGCGCCTTCACCCCGGCCTTTCCGGTCGAGGTCCCGCTGCCGTTCGCGGGCCCCCTGCGCGCCTTCACCACCGCGGGCCACGAGCAGCAGGTGCTCCAGCGCTTCGAAGACGAGGGGCTCGTCGCGGACCTCGCCGCGCTCCCGCACGTCAACCTCGTCGTGGACGAGACCCAGGCCCTCTTCGACGACCCCTTTCAGGACGCGCTCACCGGGCTCCTCGGGGGCCCGCTGGGCATGCGCAATCTGCTGACGCCCCAGGGGATCGAGCGCATGACCTGGCTCCACGAGAGCACCGCGCGCCTGCTCGCCCGCTTCTGACCGGACGGCGGGTTACTCGCGCTCGACCTTCAGGTGCGCCGCGTCGACGGCGAAGGTGGCGCCCGCGGGCAGGGCCTGGCCGTCCCTGCAGCCGTGGAACTCGTACCAGCGCGCCACCCGCTTTCCGTCGGGCAGGTTGAGGGGTGTGCCGTGGTTGATGCCGGCGAAGTGCATCGACACCGCGCGCAGGTCGGCGCTGCAGGCGAAGGTCACCTCCCAGCGCACGGTGCCGGTGGTGGTGCGAAAGAACGACCGCTCGCGCGCGTTGAAGTTGGTCCACGCGGGCGGCGGCGCCGAGAACTTCACCACGTCGCCCACCTGCCACGTCGAGAGCCACGCCTCGGGGATGCCCAGCGTTCCCGGGTGCAGCACGACGTCGGCGTGGCGCGAAGGGACGCTCTGAATGCAATGCGCGCACACGTCCGCGTCACGCACGTCGGGCAGCCCCACCCACGGCCAGAACACCACCGCGTCCTTCGTCTCCTCTTCACCGCGCGGGTTGGTGGCGATCATGCGCACGCCCACCACCGAGCCCGGCGTCAGCGTCGCTCCCGGCGTCGGGGGGTGAACGAGCTCCGGGGCCGGTGACGGTTCTGGTTGCTGCAGCGGCGCGGGGTTCGCCCAGGCGGGGGTCTCGACGAAGCGATCGCGGTCGGCACAGCCCGCCAGCACCACTGCCCACCAGACTGCGCGCATGGGGCCGAGCGTACCGCGGAGTGCAGGGCACGCGCGACTGACGAGGCCCCGCAAGGAGAAAGCCCCGGGCCATGACGCCCGGGGCTTCTCCTCACCACGGCCGGGGGGCTCTCACTCGGTGACGATGTTGAACTCGACGCGACGGTTGGCGTCGCGACCCGCCGGCGTGTCGTTGGGCTGGGCCGGCTTCTCGGCGCCGAAGCCCACCGCGCGCAACCGCGCCGCTTCCACGGTCTTCTTCACGAGGTAGGTCTTCACCGCGTCGGCGCGCTCCTGCGAGAGCTTCTTGTTCTTCTCCGCGTTGCCCGAGTTGTCGGTGTGCCCTTCGATCTGCACCAGCTTGATCTCCCCGTGCGTCGCGAGCACCTGGGCCACGTTGTCGAGCAGCGCGTTCGAGCGCTTCTGGATGCTGGCCTTGCCGGTGTCGAAGTACACGCGGTCGAGGATCTTCAGCTTGTCGCCGGTGATGACCACCAGCTGCTTCTTCGCCGCCGGGCACCCGGAGTTGTCCTTCACGCCGGCCTCGGTGGGGCAGTTGTCTTCCGAGTCCACCACGCCGTCGGCGTCGGTGTCCTTCGGGGGGCAGCCCTGGTCGCGCGCGGTGCCAGCCACCAGCGGGCACTGGTCCTTGCCGTCGAGCACGCCGTCGCCGTCGTTGTCGGCCTCGGGGCAGCCGTCTTCGTCCTGGAAGCCGTCCTTGTCTTCAGCCACGGCAGGGCACGTGTCGAGGCGGTCCACGATGAGGTCCTTGTCGGTGTCGACATCGGGGCAGCCCTTGTTCGCCTTCACCCCGCGCGTGTCGCGGCAGGCGTCGTCGGTGTCGGGCACGCCGTCCGCGTCGTTGTCGAGGTCGGGCACGCCGTCCTCGTCCTGGAACGTGTCCTTGTCCTCGGCGACGAGCGGCGCCTGGTCCACGCCGTTGAGCACGCCGTCACCGTCGCGATCCAGCTCCGGGCACGTGGCCAGGTCGTACTCGCGACCCTCGACGCACGGCGGCTGGGTCATCGCCACGTTGGCGTAGGCGAGGCCGAGGTACGCGCGCACCACGGGGGTGTTCGGTTCGCCGCCGAGGCCAGGGCCGGCCGAAGCGAAGAGCTCCACCGGGCCGACGGGCCAGCGCACGCCGAGCTGCCCTTCGACGCCCACGCGCGCGCCGGTGACGGGAATGGTGCCGCGCACGGTGAACTCACCGCGAGGGCCCGAGGTGTTCACGCCGGTCACGGTGCCCGCGACCCACACGGCGCTGCCCACCTTGTCCGACGCGATGCCGGTGAGGGCCGCGTAGTCGACCGTCGGGCGGTACATGAAGCCGACCTCGCCGCCGAGCTGGAAGGTGCTGAACACCTTGCCGATCTGCACGCGCGGCGCGACCTCGATGCCTCCGTTGCCCTGCGCAGCCGCGGTGCCCACGGGGATGCCCACGCCCAACCCGACGGACAGCGCGACGGGCGCCGACTCACCGAGCAGCTGGAACTTCGCGTGCAACCACGGGTTGCCGATGCCCGCGGACTGGAGCCCCAGCGTGCTGCTCCCGCCCTGGTAGGCGTAGATGGGCAAGCTCGCGCCGAGCTCGAGCCAGTCGAGCAGGCCCACGGCGCCGAAGAGCTGGACCCCGAGGCGATCGCGCAAGAGCGGCCCGGACTCGTCCGGCGAGCGGAGATTGCCGTAGGTGTACGTCAGCCCCGCGCCGACGCGGAATTGCAGCTGCTCGAGGGTCAGGCCGTTGCCGGTGAGCAACGAGCCGCGGCCCGCGGGGTCGAGCCAGGCCTGCTCGAGGTCGGCGCGCGGAGGCGTCTGGGCGAGCGCGAAGGTGGAGCAGAGGACGAGTGCAGCGAGGAGGCGTTTCACGGGAGAACTCCAGGAAGAATCCCGCTCCCTGCGACAGCCGGGAGCGGGGCAGGGGTGAGGGGCCGAACGGGCTCTTAGAACGCGGCTTCGACGCCGACGGTCAGCGCCACGTCGGTGGGCTTGCGGGTCAGGCCGCCCGCGCCTTCCGGAGGCATGGAGTCGAAGTTCAGCGTCAGCGCGGTGGTCAGCGCGAGGTTCTCGGTCAGCCGCGCGTTGAGCTTGGTGACGTTGTTGATCAGCAGGCGGCCCGACGTGGGCGCGAGCAGGAAGGGGATGAACTCCAGGTCCTCGGAGACGCGCACGTCCTTCGAGAAGGCCCAACGGAAGGCGACGGCGGCGCGCGGCGCGAGGATGACGATGCCGTAGTTCTCCACCCGGCCCAGCACGGGGAAGTACTGGATGCGCGTCTCGTAGCCAGAGCGCAGCGCGAGGTCGAGGCGCAGGAAGAGCTTCTCGAGATCCCCTTCCTTCTTGTTGAAGAAGGTCAGGCCCGCACCGGCCTCGCCGATGCTGCGCGATTCGATGTTCTTCATGTGGTCGAACTCGCTGCCCGCGAGCACGAAGATGGCCGCGAAGCTCTCGCCGAAGGTGCGGTCACCACGCACCGTGCCCGCCGCGCGCCGGGCGGTGGTGGCGCTCGAGTTGCCGGCCGCGTTGGTGTCGGGGTTCGCGAGGCCATAGGCGCCGCTCAAGCGCACGCCCATCGCCCACGCGTCCCACTTGCGGTCCACGGCGATGTTGCCGGTCATGGTCAGCGTCTGGCTGTTGCCGGTGATGTAGCTCAGGCCCAGGCCCACGTTGCCGCGCCAGTGCTCTTCCTTCGGGGCCGCGACGGCGGTGGGCGCACCGACCACCGGCCTGGGCGCGATGACGTCAGCGATGCGCATCGCGGCTTCGGCGGCCAGCTGCGCGGCCTCGGCGGCCTTCTGGGCAGAGGCGGCCGCGCGGTCGGCGGCGGACTCCACGGTGGTGGGGGCAGGGGTTGCCTGCGCGAGCAGCGCGGCGATGGTCAGACCAATGACAGACATGGGGTTCTCCTGGGAGCAGCGGGGATGGGGTTACTTGGTGACGGAAGGGGTGGCGGGCGCCGCCGGGGTGGCAGGTGTCGCGGGCGCGTTGGCGCCGAGCACTTCGACGCTGCGCGCGACGTTCGGCAGCAGGTGGTCGAGCTTGCCGAGGTACCAGGAGATGCCCAGCGCCGCGATGACCACCAGCGCGATGTAGAGCTTCCAGGGGCGACGCGCCTCGGCATACGGGTCCTGGGTGTCGAGCTTGCTGCCCTCGGGGAGCTTGGCCGTCTTGGTGAGCGACGCGCCGAAGGGCACGTTGAGCATGGCGTTGGCGTTGACCGCCCACCCATTGGCGTCGAGCAGCG
>CAIVGN010000125.1 GCA_903905455.1 uncultured Archangium sp. | reverse complement strand
TGCCTCTGCGCCATCGTCGTGCCCCTTGGTTCACCGCGGGACCCTATGGCTCAGGTCAGCTCGCTCTCACGCATGCGTGCCGGAAGGACACGGTGCTGCCGATGGAGCCGGGGCCGAGGATGGCGATGCGCAAGGGGGCGTTGTGGGGGGGAAGTGACGGGCGAATCAACCACTGACCGCGCGCGCCGCGAGGATCTCATCGAGGCGGCGGTGGGTTGGAGTGCCGGTGCGGTTCTCGGGCGTCAGGTCGAGACGAACGATGTCGATCTCCATCCCGGCGAAGGTCGGCTCTCCCTCGATGTCGAGTACGAAGTACAGGTCTTCGAGCGGCCCCTGGAATGGGTACCCCTCCTCGAGCAACTGCCGACGCGTCAGCACACGGAAGTCTCCCGGTCGAACCGCGAGGAGGCCCGGCAACGCGCCCCTCGTCCCATGGAGCAAGACGAACTCAGCGCGCAGGACCTCCGGCGACAGCCTCAGCGCGCCCCGGCGTTCGCCAGCCCGGAAGTTGTAGAGGCCGGCGCGGCGGACCCATCGTTCGTGATCATCGCCTCGACACCAGCCAACGAGCACCGCACGCTCACTTGGGGGGACACTGCGCCGCTGATCAGGCGCAAGTTCAGGCATCGCGTCCCGAACCGACAAGCGCCTCTCGGAATGGGTGCGATACCTCTCGAAGCTTAGTCGTTCGCGCGCGCTGGTCCGCTCGCTCGCATGTTCGAGCACCTCTCGCAGGAAACGAGCGACCGCAGCCGTTCCATCCGGGCCCTGACCGGGTACGAGTGGGAAGGCGCCGAGGCCGGGCAGGAGTTCGTGGAAACACGGAAACGTCTCCTGTGAACCGCGCCCCGGATACACGACGTAGGCTCCGTAGGAACGGCGGATGGCGTCCCGATAGGCGTGCATCTTGAGAAGATCGTCTCGCGTGTAGTCGGGCTTGGCGTCGTCCCCGATGATCTCGTTTTCCTCACCGAAGACCTGCACCGCGCGCTCGATCTTGTACTTCGCGTCGAGGTGCACATGGATCGTCGACTCGAGACGTTCGGCTTGTTCGAGCGACATCTCTGCCGGCCAGATGGAGAAGGTGAAATCGGGACGCATTGAGCGCGTCCAACTCCCTCTCTGGCTGGGGTCCCCTGACTTGCCGAAGGTCGCGTTGTACTGAAAGCGCGCGCGAAGCGGCCGACCCACGTTGAACGTTCCGTCGAAGGTGGCCGCCGTGCCTCGCTTGAGTGTGAGCTCGACCCCTCGCGAGGACACCGCGGTCAAGCGACGACCGGGGGACTCGGTGACGAGTACCAGCGACTTGAAGACCTTGAGCAGCTTGAAGAAGACCCAGTATTCGTAGAGCGCGCCGAGATTGCGTCGGCCGACCGAGAAGACGTCGTCGCTCCCGAGCCAGGTGATCACGGAGGTCGAGTTGAAGAGGATCCAGCTTCCCAGCAATTCGCGGTACCCGTCCCTTCGTTGAAGAACAGGGCTCCCGATGGGCAGTCGCTGCGGCGCGCCGACTTTGCGCATGACGGCGTGGTCGAGCCAGGACTCGAGCTGCGCGCGTGCGTGGCGGCAAGCGCTGCGAAGACGAAGGGCCTCGGGTGAGGCTCGCTCGACCTTCTCGAGAAACGCGTCGAACTGCTCGAGTACGTGTCGGACGAAGCGGTTCTCCTCGATGTCCACCGTCTCGCGGCGCTGGGCCGCTTGCACATGGGTGGGTACACTGCTGAGTCCGAGCGCGGTCAGTGCATGGCCCGGGGCGACCATCTGTCTGCGGCCCGAACCGACGAGCTGCCGCGCGAGACTTGAGGAGGCCCGGCCGCATCGCGTTATCGGCACGAGACGTTCCTCTTCGATGAGTCTGCGCTCGGGCGAACTGAGAATCCGCTCCACCGAAGCGCGGAACCTCGTCGACTGAATGAGAGACACCAAGAACTCGGCTCGAACGACCAACGACGACGTGCCTGGGCTCGTCGTGGGCTTCATCCGCACGCGATCATCGGAGAGGCGATCGACGACGAGGCTGGCGACCTCGCTGGCGACGTCATCGATCATGGTCCGGTATTGCGTTCGGTAGTCGAGCTTGGCGGAGATGACCTCCAGCTCACCCTTGGCGACCTGGCCCTGGTCGTTCGTGAGTTGGACGAGAACCAATCCAGTGCTGTTGGTCGCGTCGATTCTGCCCGCAGTCGCATCGAACGCGTTGGGCTGGACGATCCTGTCGCGAAGCACGCGCCACCCGGAGCGGGCGTCTTCGATCCGATACTCGTAGACGTAGCCCTCACGAACCTGGCACCTCGATTCGAGGTGTTGCCGAGCGTCCGCTGCGCAGAGTTCCCTTACCGACTCGGGGCGACCCTCCACCGCCGCGATCCGAACTCGCGCGACCAGGCGGTTGGACAGGTCGAAGCACGGGACGCTGATCTCAGCCGGGGCGGCGTTCATGCCTCGGAGAACGAGGTGAATCCGTTGGCGTGCAGGCGCTTGATCATGCGGCGGATCTTGTCGAAGGAGAGCGGATACCTGGGCCGCGAAGGAGTGGGCAGGTCACGAAGGGGGTCGAGTTGATCATCGAACGACGCCGCCTTCTTTGCGCGCGCCTCGAGTTCGTTCATCTTGGTTCCGACGTCGCGGAAGTCACACAGCGAAGCGAGCGCCCACAGCGTTGGCTCGAGCTTCTGCCGCGACCCATGCAGCTTGGGGAGCAGCTTCTGGATGATCTGCGCGTCCATCGAAGTCTTGATTGATTCATCCTCCGCACCGAGTTGCTGGTGCCACTCGGTGAAGGCGATGATCTCCTTGGCCACGCGAAACCCGAATTCTCCTTCTTGCTGCTGCAGCACCCGGAAGAAGAGCATCAGCTCCTGGCTCAATTCCTCGTTGGGGCGCGGGGAGATCTCTGAGGAAGCTGCGCGCAACCATTGGGTAGCGAAGCGCGCGCCCCGACCGGCGAGCCGTTCGAGTTGGATGGCGCGGGGCCTTCCGAGGAAGGCGCTCAATTCGGCTTCTTCGACGCGGAACTCGATCACGTTCGCCCGGTCGAGGACCTTCGGCGAGAACATGTAGGTCGTTTCATCGACGTTCACCGTGCCGATGATGAACAGGTTCGGCGGCAGTCGCACCGAGGTGGGCACGCCGCTGCGGAGTTCAGCGCTCGTCGACTTGTAGAGAATGATCGGCTCGCCCGATTCGATCGCCGAAAGCACGTCTGAGAAGTAGCGCTCGACGTGCGAGAGGTTCATCTCGTCGAGGATCAGGAAGTGCGGAGTTCCTGGGTTCTCGACGGCGCTGAGGATGACGTCGAGCGCCTGCGTCCTGACGTACCGAGTGGGGTCGAGTCCGTCCGGGTAGCCGACGATGGCCTCGTTCGAGGTCCAGTCGGCGCCGACGGAGACGACTGCGTAGGGGTGGGCGCTCGTCGGTGTGCTCGTCCTCGCGCGGATGACGGCGAAGGCGGCGGCGCGAAGGTGGGTTTCAAACGAATGGAGCTGCGAGGAGTAGCGGCTGTCGTTCGACGCCGCTTCCCGGATCGTCCGCGCCGGCGTGGAGTCCGTGAACCCGTTTTCTTCGATACACGCCACCCACTCGCCGATGAGCTCTCGTGGGAGTGCGACTCGTACCAGGTCTGGGTTCGTGAACTCGACGGACACCGAGTCCGCGCTGCGAACGACATAGTTGATGTTCGCGGCTGGAATCGCCGCACCCGGCGTGAACGGGTCACCCTGGGTTCCTGCGGGACTCGTCAGCCACGTCGCGATGGACTGGGCCAGCTTCGTCTTCCCCGAGCCCGAGAGCCCGGTCAGCAACACGAAGCGCTTGGCCAACAAGGAGGCCGCGAATCGGGCGAGCAGCGCGCGATCAATGGAGATACCGGCTTCGGTGAAGTCCCTGAGACACGCGTCGAGTAGGGGCGCGAGGTGTCCGGGCACCAGGTTCAGTTGCCCCCCCTGGTCTGCCGTGTTGGTGCTCGACGGTTGATTGCTTCGCTCTACGTCAGTCATGCACGCCCTTCCCCATCACGAGAGTCACGCGGGGGCACATCGACGTTCTCCCGCTTGGCGCGGAGCATGCCAGGCGCGGGGATCTCGTCCAGGACGGCGTTCAGCGCACCACGACGTTCGCCAACGCCCGGTGGATGGCCTCGGCCGTGTCGTCGCCCGCCGTCTCTCGCACCGCGTCGACGAAGACTGCGAGTTGCTTGCGGTAGGTGTCGAGCGCCTGGGTGGGCAGGGTGATGGGTGGCGTCTCCGTGATCTCCGCGTCCGCGTAGTGCACGCCCTCGTGGTGGATCAGCCCGTTGATCAGTGGGAGTTCGATACCTTCATCGAGCCGCAGGGTGCCGTAGGTCAGGTGCAGCGACTCGAACGGGCCGAGCGTCGGACCTTCCTGGCCCCAATCCGCGAGGGATTCTTCCGGGCTCCGTCGGCCGTGGAACAGGCGCAGGGTCAGCATCGGGGCAGTGTAGCCAGGCCGGCCCCTCACCCTGCCCTCTCCCCGCGCGCGGGGCGAGGGTGTGACTCCTTCAGCCCCACCGTGACTCACGGTATCGCCCCCACCCCCGCACCCCGACTCAGGGCATCACCACCGGAACCACCTTCCACGCATTCGCCACGTCGTACTCCGGCGGCACCGCCCCCAACGCCCACCCCGGCGCCGTGACCTCCACGAACGCGTACTTCGTCTGCCCCCGCCCGCCGAACTTCTTCCCCGTCACCGGCAACGCCACTCCCAACGCCGCGTGCCCCAGTCCGGACGCCAGCAACACCACCGCGTCCACCCCGAGCTGCTTCAGCAACACCACCGCCAACAGCGCCTTCGAATCACAATCCCCCGACCCGTCCGCCACCACGATGGCCGGCGGCAACATCCCGAAGGCCGCCGTGTCCTCCGTCGGCAGCCGGTACTTGATGTTCTGCACGAAGCCCACCACCAGCTCCGTCACCTCGCGCGCGTCGAGCTGCTCCTGCTGCTGCTTGCGCCGGAACAACGCGCTGAGCGGCGCCAGGTCCTCCGCGTTGTCGTGCGCCAGGGCCTCGAACACGCACTCCCACTCGTGGCGCAGGCACGACGCCGGCGGTGACCACGTGAACGCGTTCCCCGCGCCCGACGTGTAGTGGAACCGGCTCCCCAGCGCCGCGAAGTCGTCCTCCACCTGCTGGTGCACGTCACCCGAGACGCCGTAGCCCAGCTCCCACGCGTCCAGGCGCTGCCGCCACGCGAAGTGCCGCGCCAACGACGGCGACAGGTCGTCGGGCACCAGCGCCACCCCCAGCGACGTCTTCGGCCCCACGTCGGCCGGCACCACCTTGTTGACGTGGTCCCAGTCGAGCGGATCTTCGGTGCTCTCGGCCACCGCCGACACCAGGCAGCAGCACAACAAGAACGACCCCACCAGCAACACCATCACCACGCGAAAGCACCCCCACCCCTTCTTCGGAGGCGGTGGAGGCGCCACGAAGCGCGCGGGCGGTTGCCCTGGCCCCGACGCCCACCTCATGAGTGCGGGATGCCGAGACCTTCCGGCAGCTGCGGGTAGGGAATGAGCCCCGACAACAACGCCTCGAGGCCCGGCGCCGCGAGCAACGCCAGGGTCACCAAGATGCCGCTGAGCACCAACGCCGGCCCCAGCTTCCCGGCCCGCACCGCGGCCACCTCGTCGATGCCCGGCGTCAGCCGATTGAACAGCCACACCCCGAACGCCAGCAGCGTGGTGCCCAGGCCCAGCGCGAGCCCGATGTGCACCCCGCCCAGCACCAGCACCCGCGGCAGGGTCCTCACGAAGTCACCGCGCAGCAGGAACACGTCCAGCGTGTCGAAGAGCGACGCGAGCACCTGCCGCACCAGGATGCCCAGCGAGACCAGCGCGCTGCCGTGCAGCAGGCCCGCCGCCGGGTTGTCCTCGAGCGACGCGCCGTCGGAGCCCAGCAACCTCGAGAGGAGCTTCCACGCCAGCACCACCCCCAGCCCACCGAGGCCGATGCCGATGAACAGCTTCACTGCGCCCGCGGCCAACAACGCACCGTTCATAGGCGCGCGAGGCTACAGGCTTCACCAGGTGCAGTGCACGACCATCTCTCCGTTGCTCCCGTTCTCGCTGACCAGCGTCACCCGCTCGCCCATGCGCTCGAAGGCGAACTCCAACAGCCCGTAGTTGATCTCCATGGGCACCGCCGCCGGGTCGAGGGACGCGATGCTCGCCGAGCGGTCACCGGTCTCGGTGACGTTGATCACCACGTCGGTGCGCCCCATGCGAATGAACCGCGGCCAGCGCCGGAGCAACTGCAGCGGGCTCAACATCGAGAAGGTCGCCAGCAAGAGCCGGCCGGTGAGGGTGCTCCCGTAGCCCTCGCCCAGCGCGCGGCCCAGCTTGCGGTTGCCTTCGTGCGCCAACACCGCGGGGAACAGGTGCGCGCGGTACACGTCGAGGGCCTGCGTCCACTGCGCGCCGCTGTAGCGTTGCGCGAGGTGCGAGGGCTCGATGCCCAGGGTCATCAAGCGCTCGGCCAACACCCCTTCAGGCGCGGCCACGCGGAACAGCGCCTCGAACAACGAGCTGTCGACGGCGGCTGACGCGCATCCTCCGTGCATCGGGCTCCTCAAGGCACCACTGCAGCGAAGACAGACTCGTCATCTACTAGCACCGTCACCCCGGGCTCGCCCTGCCACCGCGCGTACAACGCCTCGCGCTCCGCCAACGGCATCGCCCACGTGTCGCCGCAGGGGGGTCTTTCGAGGAGCACCGAGTGTGGCCTGACCTCGGGCGGCTGGGGACCACCGAAGGCATAGACGTCTCCCCGCTCGGCGAGCCACGGCAGGAGATTGCCGCTGACGAAGAGCGGCCCGGGCGCCGAGCGCATCAACTCCAACGCCTGGGTGACGGCCTGGCGACGGCCCGGCGCGTCGCTGCAGCCCGCCGACGCCGCCCAGCCCTGCGTGCCCGAAAGGCCCAGCAGGTCGCGGCGCAGCAGGTTCTCGTTGGTGGTGATCAACAACACGAGGGTGCTGATCAATACCCACCAGGGAGGCCGGCGCCCCTCGAGCATCGCCGCCAACGCCAGCACCGCCGCGGCCACCACCACCGCGCCGTAGTGCTCGCGCCACGCCATCGCGAGGAAGCGGATGCCCAGCATCGGCACCAGCGCGGCCGCCAGCCACCAGCCCGCGCGCCCCACGCGCACGCCGTGGCGCACGCGCTCCCAGGTCAGCCACGCGGCGAGCGGCAGGAAGGCCCCCACCAGGTCACCCATGGCGAGCAGCGGGTCCCGGCCCAGGCGCTGGGCGAAGAAGGCCCCGAGGCCCGCCTCCAGCCCACGAAAGGGCACGCTCTCGTAGGGCATCACCTCGCCCAACAGCCGCGGCCGCAGCACCAGCGCGAACACCCCCCAGGCCAGCGAGAGCCCGGCGAAGGCGAAGCCGACCTTCCGCGGCGCGCGCGCGAAGACGAAGGGAGCCAGGGCCAGGCCCACGAAGGGGAACTCTTCCTTGCACGCCAGCAGCAGCACCAGCGCCACCAGGGCCGTCCGCCACCGCTCGAGCAGCAGCGCCGCCAGCAGCCACGCCATGGGCGCCAGGGCCCAGGTGGTGGGGTGCACGGGGAAGTTCACCGAAAGGGTGACGCCCACGCCGAAGGACAGCAGCGCGCCCAGCAACCACAGCCCCCGCAACGAGAGCCGGCCTTCCCGGGCCAGCCACATCAAGGGCAGCAACGCGAGCAGCACGCTGAGCGACTCGAAGACGAGGCCCACCTTCGCCGCGGGGAAGAGGCGGGCGAAGGGCACGGTGAGGAAGAGCACCGGGTCGAAGTGATCGTTGAAGAGGTGCAACTGCCTTCCGCTGAGCCACGGGTTGGGCGGGTCCACGGCCAACCGCGCCACGGCCTGGCTGTAGATGCCGAAGTCGTAGTTGGCGAACCCGAAGCCCGTCGCGCGCAGCCACACCGGCACCGAGACGAGCGTCACGAAGAGCGCCGCGAAGGTCGCGAAGAACCAGCCGAGCTGCCGGGGGGAAGCACCGCTCACGCGGGCGCCGCTACCACAGGGGCCTGCCCAGAAAAACGTAAAGGCCGGAGGCACGCTGGAGTTTCGGTTCCGTTGCGCGCGACTGCTGATGCGCGATCTGGATCCCGCTACCTGGGCGTACGTCCGACCTTCACTCAGCCGCTGGGTCTGAGACCTCTTATTGCGGCTGCTTGGTGCACGTTCACCGGACCGTGCGTTTCTCTGCTGTCGACTCACCGTTTGAGGTCGGGATGGGTACCGGCTTCTCGTGTGGGGGTTGGCGCTGCGTTGCGGCTTTGCGTTCCCTTTCGTGTGATGCCGGACACTGGAGCATTCGTCATGCCGACAGTGAATCTCGCGAGAACACTCGAAAGCGCGCTGATCAGCCCTGCGAAATCTGCGTCGTCGACGAACTCTGCGCGCACGAGTGGTACGAACGTGGGGTGACCCGCTTCTTCCTGGCTCTCCTCGCCCTCTCGGCCTGCGCCGACCCGGCTGTTTCCCCCGAGCCCGACCCCATGGGCGTCGACGCCGGGGTGACGCCGTCGCGGCCGCGGGTGCGCCTGGCCACCTTCAACGTGCGTCGGTTCTTTGACACCGAGTGCCAGACCGGCGCCTGCACCCCCACCGACTACGAGGAGCAGGCCACCCCCCAGGCCTTCGAGGCGCGCACCGCCCAGCTGGCCCAGGCCATCCTCAGCCTCGAGGCCGACGCGGTGGCGCTGGAAGAGGTCGAGACCCAGGCCTGCCTCGACGCGCTGCTGCTCCGGCTGGGCCCGGCCATGCCCTTCGGCGTGCTGGGGGAGCTCGGCACGCCCGCCTCGGTCGACGTGGCGGTGCTCTCGAAGACGGCCATCGAGAAGGTGGTGGGACACCGGCGCCTGGTGAACCTCGCCCGCGCCGACGGCAGCCTCACCAGCTTCAGCCGCGAGCTGCTCGAGGTGCAGGTGCGCGCGGTCGATGGCACGAAGGTGGTGCTCTTCGCCGCGCACTTCCGCTCGAAGGTGAGCGACGACCCGGGCCGCCGCCTCGCCGAGGCCGTGGCCACGCGCGTCATCCTCGACCAGCGCGCGCTGGACGAGCCCGCGGCCCTGGTGGTGCTCGGTGGTGACTTGAACGACTCGCCGGGCTCTCCGCCGCTCGACGCGTTGACGCTCAACGGCGGGCTGCTGCGCGCCGCGGCGGATCTCCCGGTGGCTGATCAGGCCACGTACTTCTTCAACGGCCGCGGCGAGGCCATCGACCACCTGCTGCAGGCCTCCACGGCCGCGGGCGCGGTGGTGCCCCGGTCCGCCCACGTGTGGAAGGACGGGCGCGGTTGGGGTGGCAGCGACCACTACGCGCTGACCGCCGACTACGAGCTGACGTCGGTGCCCTGAAGAAAAGATTGCGCTCGCCACGCCCGGGGAGTCGCGCGAGCGTGCGCGCCATGAAGACCCTCCTCTCGCTCGCAGCGCTCTCGTTGTTGGCACTCACCTCTTGCTCCGGTCACCACGGCGCCCGCGCGGCCGACGGCTCGGCGTACACCGTGGAGGTGTACTTCGACCGCGCCACCCGGCTGCCCAACGCCGACCAGGTCGAGCAGGTGATGCAGTACATGGAGCCGGATCTCCGCAACATGCTCACCCACGCGGGCTACGCGGTGGTGCCCACCAACGACCCCAACACCTTCGTGCCGGGGCCCAACCGGTTCCTGCTGGTGATGCGCGTCACCAACTACAACCCGGGCAGCAAGGCCGCGCGCATGATGGTCGGCTGGGGCGCGGGCTCCATGGTGCTCGACACGCAGCACGTCCTGTATTCCGGCCCGGGGCAGATCGTCTTCCAGGGCGCCGGCTCCGTCGGCTCGTCGCGCGACTGGAACTACGCGGCGCACAAGATCAACGACCAGGTCACCCGCGAAATCGGCGCGGCCCTGTCGAAGGGTCGCTGAAACACCGCAACGGAACGAAACGCCGCGCGCCACTCATCCTCGAAAGGGTGCTTTCGGGGAGGTGCGCATGCGTCGACTGGTTCCGGTCTGGGCGGTGGTGGTGTTGGCGGGGTGTCAGACCTACGACTTCGAGCGGGTGACCCCGCTCACCGTGGGGCAGACCACCCAGCACACCCTGAGCGCCAACAAGCGGCTCAAGCCGAACATCATGTTGCTGGTCGACAACTCGGGCTCGATGTTGCTGCCCACCGACGACACCGACCCCCGCTGCGCCGCCGGCTGTGGCACCTCGGCGGCGACGAAGTGCGCGGCGAGCTGCCCCACGCGCGTCTCGGAGATGAAGGCCGCCATGGGCGACTTCCTCGCCCAGCAGGGCGCGCTGGGCCGCATCGGCCTCACCGTGTTCCCGCAGCCGGTCAACGGCGAGTCGTGCAAGGCCGCCTCGAACGTGAACGCGCCGCTGGCCGCACCCACGCGAAACGACGACGGCACGGATGCTTCGCTGCGCAGCGCGTCGGCGGCGGTCAACGAGCTGCTCCAGCGCTACCCCGACCCCAACGGCGGCACCCCCACCGGCGCGTCGTTGGCCTTCGTGGGCACGGTGAGCGGGCTCTCGGACCCCAACGACGCGCGCGAGGACTTCGTGGTGCTGCTCACCGACGGGCTCCCCAACTGCCGCGACGCGAACCCGGTCAACGTGTGCGACTGCGGCGACACCTGCTCCACGGCCCGCATCGCCGCCTGCGCCTGCACCCAGCAGTCGTGCACCGGGGCTGCGCGCTGCCACATCGCCTGCCTGGATCAAGGCGGCGCGGTGGAGAACGTCGCGGCGCTCAAGGCGAAGGGCCTTCGCACCATCGTGGTGGGCTTCGGCGCCGAGGTCTCGCGCGGCAAGGGCCCCGAGGTGCTCAACGCCATGGCCGAGGTCGGCGGCTTCGCCCGCGCGTGCCCCGGCGGGACCAGCGCCGAGTGTGGCGGCGGGGCCTGCGACGCGTCGACCTTCACCTGCGCGCAGCGGTTCTTCTCGGCGCGCAACGCGGGGGAGTTGACGGCGGCGCTGGCGCGCATCTCGGAGGTGATCAACCCGAGGCCCTGCGAGTTCGTGCTCGAGGCCAGGCCCAGCGACCCGCGCTACCTCGCGGTGGTCATCGACGGGAAGCCGGTGCCGGCGGCCGACGACACCTGGCGCTACGAGCACGCGACCCAGGTGGTGACGTTCCAGGGGGCGCTGTGTCAGCGGCTCGAGAACTCCACGCCGCAAGCGCCGGTCGACGTGGTGTTCCGCATCGTCGAGACGCTGTGAGTCAGTTGCAGGGGACCGCGGACCCCGTCATCGGGGCGGAGTTGCAGCACCGCCGGCGCCTGGGCCAGCACGAGCACGGACACCGTCAGGAACCTCAACCGTGCATCATGCCTCGCGTCCCTGCAGGTACAGTGCGCGCGTGAGCTCCGTCGAAATTTCCGTGGTGCAGGGCGATCTCCTCGAGGTGGACGCCGACGTGGTGGTGGTCAAGCACGCGCAGGGGTTTCACTCGTCTGACGGGCTCGTCGCCGGGCGGCTGCAGGGCGTGGGCGTCGGCAAGCGCGCGCTCGAGGCGGACGACGGGGAAGGGCGGTTCATTCCGTCGCAGGGCGCCCTGGCCGCGCGCGAGGTGCTCTTCGTGGGCACCGTGCCCCTCTTCGCGCTCGGGTACCACGACGTGCGGCGCTTCGCGTCGCGGGCGCTGGAGTTACTCCAGGCGCGCGGAACCCCGGTGCGCTCGGTGGCGATGACGGTGCACGGGGCGAACTGCGGGCTCGATGAAGGCGAGGCGGTGCTCGCCCTCGCCGGTGGGTTGATCGACGCCGTGCAGCACGGGCGCCTGCCGCCGGGCCTCGAGCGCGTGGTGATCATCGAGAAGCGCGAAGGGCGCGCCCAGCGGCTGCAGCAGACCCTCGCGCTCAAGCTCGCGGGCCTCGTCGGGGTGTCGATGATCGGCGTGGGCGAGGGCTTCCGCGTGGAGCGGCCGGTGGTGGGCGCCGCGCCGGTGCCTCCTTCACTGCCCACGCATGGGACCCGCGCGGTGGGCCACCAGCCGCACGCCTTCGTGGCCATGCCCTTTGCGCCCGAGTTCGAGGACGTCTTTCACTACGGCATCCAGACGCCCGTGCACGGCGCGGGGCTGTTGTGCGAGCGCGTCGACGCCGCGGTGTTCGAGGGGCTGATCATCCAGCGCATCCTCGGGCGCATCGAGACCGCGAAGGTCGTGGTGGCCGAGCTCACCGGCGCCAACCCCAACGTCTACCTGGAGGTCGGCTACGCCTGGGCGTCGAAGGTGCCCACCGTGCTGCTCGCGCGCGACGTCAACGAGCTCCGCTTCGACGTGAAGGGGCACCGGTGCCTGATCTACCGGAACATCCGCGAGCTCGAGGCCTTGCTGGCCGCGGAGTTGGCGACGCTGGGCGCAACCGCGTAGACCTCGGCCCATGCTCCCAGGACAGGTGGTGTGGATTACCGGTGCGTCGTCAGGCATCGGCGAGGAATTGGCCGTGGGGTTCGCCGCGGCCGGGGCGAAGTTGGTGCTCTCTGCGCGCCGGCCGGAAGAGCTGGCGCGCGTGGCTGCGCGGTGCGCCGGGGCCGAGGTGCTGGTGCTGCCCCTGGACCTCGCGAAGAGCGATGCGTTCGAGGGGTTGGTGCCGCGGGTGCTCGCGCACTTCGGGCGCATCGACCTGGTGGTGCACAACGGCGGCATCAGCCAGCGCTCGTTGGTGAAGGACACCGAGATGGCCGTGCACCGGCGCATCATGGAGGTGAACTACTTCGGCACCGTGGCCCTGACCCGCGCGGTGCTGCCCTCGATGCTCGCGGCGAAGCAGGGGCAGTTCGTGGTGATCAGCAGCGTCGCCGGGAAGGTGGGGACCCCCCTCCGCTCCGCGTACTGCGCGTCGAAGCACGCGCTGCATGGGTTCTTCGATTCACTGCGCGCCGAGGTGGCGAAGGAGGGGATCTCCGTCACGATGATCTGCCCCGGCTACATCGCCACCGAGGTCTCGAAGAACGCGCTGACCGCCGATGGGTCGCCCACCAATCGGACCGGGGAGGACATCGCCAATGGCTTCTCGGCCGAGGCCACCGCCCGGCAGATCATCGCCGCGGTGAGCGCCAAGAAGTCGGAGGTGTACGTGGGGAGGTTCGTGGGCAAGGAGCGCCTGGCGCTGGGCATGAAGCGGTTCCTGCCTGGCGTGCTCGAGCGGTTGGTGCAGAACCAGGCACCGAAGTGAGTGGAGCGGGGAACGGCAACAGCCATGGGGAACGCGGGCGGGACGGGGGCGGTGGCCCTGCTCGACCCCCACGTGCCCCTCCCTGATCAGCGCTGGAGCTCGAGCAGCCCGCGCTTTTCGCCGCTCGAGTCATCCGTCGTATCCATCGCTTCGTAGAGCCGCGAGGTCGAGACCAGCCACGGCCCGTAGCTCGCGTTCACGTCGAGCACGAACACCAGGTCCTCCACCTCGAGGTAGCCGCCGAGGGGCGAGTGGTGGCCTCCACCCGCGCCGAACAGCGGGAAGCGGTGCAGGTTGATCACGTAGCGGCGGTCTTCCTCGTTGGCGTGACGCAGTTCTTCGCGCAGCGCCTCGACGCTCGAAGGGTGCAGGGTGGTGATGGTCCACCCCGGGGCGCTCGCGGTCGCCGCGGAGGCGAGCTCCCCCAGCGTCAGTCCCATGGTGCAGATCCCCGCGAAGCAGCCGACGCCATGGGCCGCGACCTGATCCGACGTCGCCTCCACGCCCGTAGAGCGCAGCACGTTCGCCACGCTCGTGGGTCCACACGCCGAAGGGTTCGATTGGGAGATCAGCGGGCGTGGATACTTCGCCGCGACCGGGAGCGCCCAGGCCTTCTCCAGCAGCGCCGCGTCCTGGAACGAGGGCGCCTTCCGGATCGACACGAACCCGGGAGGCACCGGACGACCGGGCCCCAGCGCCACGAAGGCCACCACCGCGCCGAACGCGACGACGAGCCCGACCCCTACGCGCCGGCGATTGATCAACCCCATGCCGAAGCCTGCATCACCCGGTCACCGGAGCGCTCGCGCCGCGGGGCTGCCCGCTTCCGTCGCGGCACCAGCCCGAGGGGCAACCGCCACCCTCGAAGCCCATCCTCACGCCGCCGCCTTGAGCACCTTCTCCTGCTTCTTGCGGTGCCGTTCCCTCGCCGCGTGGATGGCCGGCTGGTGCACCTGCGCCCACTCCACGAGCGCCTGCACCGGCTCGAGCAGCGTGAGCCCCATCTTCGTCAGCTCGTAGTCCACGCGCGCGGGCACGGTGGGGTATACGGTGCGCGTCACGAGGCCGTCCTGCTCCAGGCTCTTGAGCGTGAAGGTCAACATGCGCTGCGAGATGCCGTCGATGCTGCGCTTGAGCGCGTTGAAGCGCATCGGCCCCTCGCTCAGCGCGCCCACCACGTAGACGCTCCACTTGTCCCCCACGCGGTTCAAGACCTCGCGCACGGCGGTGCAGCTCTCTTTTCGGGGCGGTGACATTGATGTGCCTCCTTGCGGCGCGCTGGGGTGGTTGTAGATGAGCCTGCAAGTTACCAAACCGTACTAGCCCGGAGTATCGCCATGACGCCTGCCCCCAACAAGAAGCTCAACATCGGCCTGTGGATCGCCCAGGTCCTCCTCGCCGTGGCCTTCCTCGGTTCCGGCAGCATGAAGCTCCTCACCCCCATCGCCGACCTCGCCACGAAGATGTCCTGGGTGCAGGGGCACGAGTGGCTCCCGCGCTTCATCGGCCTGTCCGAGGTGCTCGGCGCCATCGGTCTCATCCTCCCCGCGCTCACCCGCATTCAGCCGAAGCTCACGGGCATCGCCGGGGCCGCCCTGGCGCTGGTGATGGTGCTCGCGGTCGGCACGCACGTGATGGAAGGCGACGCGGCCCACGCCGTGCCGGCCCTGGTGCTCGGCGCCATCGCGGCCTTCATCGCCTGGGGCCGCCTGAGCGCCGCCCCCATCGCGCCCCGCGGGAGCTGACCGGTGCGCCAGCCCACGCTCTACATTCCCCATGGAGGAGGCCCCTGCTTCTTCATGGAGGGCATGGGCCCGCCCGGCCTATGGGACGCCATGGCGGCGTTCCTGCGCGGCTTCCCCTCGACGTTGCCCGAGCGCCCGAAGGCGCTGCTGGTCATCTCTGCGCACTGGGAAACCGGCGTGCCCACGGTCACTCGCGGCGTGCAGCCTCCGTTGATCTACGACTACTCGGGCTTCCCGCCGCACACCTACCAGCTCACCTGGCCTGCCCCCGGTTCGCCGGCCCTCGCCTCCCGGGTGCAACTGCTGCTCGGCGCCGAAGGCATCACCAGCGCCGAGAGCGACCGCGGCTTCGACCACGGGGTGTTCATCCCCCTCAAGCTCGCGTTCCCTGCGGCCGACGTGCCCACCGTGCAGCTCTCGCTCCGGACCGGCCTCGACGCGGCCGAGCACCTCGCCCTGGGTCGCGCGCTGGCGCCATTGCGCGACGAGGGCGTGCTGATCATCGGCAGCGGCATGAGCTACCACCACATGCGCGGCTTCTTCAGCGGGGGCGGCCCCGACTCGGAGCGCTTCGACGCGTGGCTCACCCACACCATGGCGGCCGACGCGATCACGCGGGACGACCAGCTCACCCGCTGGGAAACGGCGCCCGCGGCCCTCGCCTCGCACCCCCGGAGCGAGCACCTCGCGCCGCTCTTCGTCGTCGCCGGCGCCGCCGCCGGTGAGCCGAGCCAGCGCGTCTATGCCGACCGCCTGGAGGGAATCGCGCTCTCGGGGTACCGCTTCGGCGCCTGATTGCACCCCACGGCCGTTGCACTCCACCGATCGGCTGTGCGAAGGCACGGCCCCGCACGCCCATCACGGGCCACTGCAGCCTCCGGGGGAGCGCGTCATGACCAGCACCAACAACAAGTCGAAGACCGAGTCGAAGGCCAACCCGAAGGCGAAGGCCGCCAAGAGCGTCGCCGCCCCGAAGGCGAAGGTCACCACCGGCGCCAAGCGCGCCGTGAAGCGCGCCCGCATGACGATGGTCAAGGCCCCGCCTCCTTCGGCCCCCGAGTTGCCCTTCGTCGAGCTGCTCGCGAAGTCCGCCGCGCCCGTCGCCAAGGCGTCTGCCGCCGTCGCCAAGTCGTCCGCGCCCGCTGAGCAGGCCTCCGCTGCGACCGCGAAGTCCCCCGCGCCCGCTTCCAAGTCGTCGTCGCCCGCTGAGAAGGCCACCGCGCCGGTCGTGAAGGCTGCCGCGTCCGTGGAGAAGGTCGCTGCGCCCGTCGCCAAGTCGTCGGCGCCCGCGGAGAAGGTCTCCGCGCCCGTCGTGAAGTCGTCCGCGCCCGTGGAGAAGGTCGCCGCGACCGCCGCGAAGGCGTCTGCGCCCGCCGCGAAGCCGTCCGCGCCCGCCGCGAAGCCGTCCGCGCCCGCCGCGAAGGCATCCGCGCCCGTCGAGAAGTCGTCCGCGCCCGTCGAGAAGTCGTCCGCGCCCGTCGAGAAGTCGTCCGCGCCCGCCGCGAAAGCATCCGCGCCTGTCGCGAAGTCGTCTGCCCCCGCCGCGAAGTCGTCTGCGCCTGCCGCGAAGTCGTCGGCGCCTGCCGCGAAGTCGTCTGCGCCCGCCACGAAGTCGTCTGCGCCCGCCACGAAGGCCGCCGCCCCCGCCCGCACCATCTCCACCGGTGAGCTCGAGCAGCTCGTTCGCCAGGAGGCTTTCAACCTCGCGAAGCGCCGCCAGTTCCGCGGTGGCTCGCAGGTGAAGGACTGGTTCGCCGCCGAGGCGACGGTCAAGGCGCAGTTGTCCGCCCGCGGCATCGCGCTGGCGAGCTGAAGCCCATGCGCGCGACAGCCGCCGCGGTGCTCGCAGTGCTGTCGCTCGGTTGTGGGAAGAGCGACGTCCCCGACGCCGGCCCCTCGGCGCCTGCCGATCCCGGCCCGCAGGCCGTCGCGCCCGTGTGCCTGGCGGATCCGCTCGACGCCTCGGTCGACGCCGGCTGGGACGGGGGCTTCGTGTTCTCCTGTCGCGGCCAGCAGCCCGGTGCCGGTGGCCAGGCCGAGTTCGTGGTCACCGGCACCACCGCCAAGGCAGGCTTCACGCGCACCGCGCTGCCCGGCGTGCAGGTCGAGCTGCTCACCCTCGAAGGCGCCGTGCTCGCCTCGACGCGCTCCGGTGACGGCGGCGTGTTCCGCCTCGCGTTCGACGCCGGCTGCGCCCCCGTCGACGGCGAGGTGCGCGCCACGGTGCTCGACGCCGACGCGGGGTTCTCCCTCTCGTACTCGGCCCCCGAGGCGCCCTGGCGGCACGACCGCGCGGGCCTCGACCTGGTGCTCTTCGACAGCTCCACGCGCGCCCTCGCCGCGGCCATCGCCAACGTCACCCTCGGTGACGGCCTCGCGGTGCTCGCGGTCACCGTCGTCGATTGCGACGGCCACCCGGTCGAAGGCGCGCAGGTCGTAGCCACCGGCGACGCGGGCGTGGTGCGCTACGTCGGCGCGAGCGGCCTGCCCACCACCAACCTCACCGCGACCGGCCCCACCGGCGACCTCGTGCTCTTCAACGTGCCCGGTTCGCGCGTCGAAGTGACGGCCACCCGCGGCGGCTCGGTCATCGGCCAGCGCACCGTGCCCGTGCACCCGGACGCGGCGAGCGGCACTTTTCTCGCGCCCTGAAACCCAGCCCAGCGACGTAAGTGCCCGTATCTGCTGCGGGTGAGATCACGTGTGCGGAGATCGCACCCCAAGAAGTCGCTGCGCGGCGGCGATCACCCCGTCACACTGTCAAGCGGGGCCGGTAAATCGGCTCCATCTGCGTCAGACCAGTGCACGTCAACACGGGGAGGCCCTTCAATGCAGCCTGAGACCGTTCGTTCCGTCGCCAGCCGTCTTGAGAATTACTTCGAGTGGTACCTCCGCACCGACCCCGACGCTTCGTCGGCGGTGGTGACCCTGGTCTCGCGTTTCACGGCGCTCGTCGCGGGCCCGGTGAACGCGGCCGAAGCCAAGCGCCTCCTCGACGACACCCGCGGCTTTGCCCTGGGCAGCCCGTGGGAAGAGATGCGGCTGGCGCTGATGACGCTGTCGCGCTGCTGATCAACCCCCGAACAGCCGCTTGAACAGCCCGCCGCTCGGCGCGGTGGGCGTGCTCCACACCCACGTCCAGCGCGGGAAGCGGAAGGCGATGTCCACGGCCACGGCGTCCGTCGAGGTGATGGACGCCGTGGTGATGCGTCGCAAGGCCGGTGGGCCGTAGCGCTGCAGCGCCGTGAGCCACACCTTGGCGTGGGGCAGCGGGCCGGCGAGCACCAGCTCGTTCAAGAAGCGCAGGCTGGGGTGCTGCAGCAACGCCGTCAGCTCGAAGGAGCGGGTCTCGCCGTCCACCACCCGGCTGGCGTTCGCCGGGTGCACCGTCATCGCCCGCACGTAGCCGTGGCGCCAGGTCAGCTCGAGCCGCTCGCCCTCGACCTCGGGCGTGAGCTCGGCCTGCACCGACGTGTCGCCCCGCAGCAGCTTCGCGCGCGGGGAGCGGCCCAGGTCGAGCTCCTTCGCCAGCTCGCCCCAGGTCACCGAGTCGTCGGTGGCGGTGAGCAGCCGGCCCTCGAGCTGCGGGGGCAGGGCCTCGTAGCGCGGGTCGAGGGCGGGCACGTCGAGCTTCACCGTCGCGGGAGTGCGGGGCTGCGGCGTGCCCGGCGCGAGGGCCGCGAGCGCCTCGGCGAAGGCGGCGGCGTTGGCGAAGCGCTGCGCGGGGTTGAAGGACAGCGCGCGGCGGAGCACCGGCTCGACGGCCTTGAGGGACTCGGGCAGCGCCAGCGAGAGCTTGCCGTGGGCCACCAGGGGCTTGAGGGTCTCGCGGCGCTGGCTCTCGGACTGCCCCTCGGTGGTCACCCCGTAGGGCGAGCGGCCGGTGAGCATCAGGGTGAGCAACCACGCCAGCGAGTACACGTTGGAGCGCGCGTGCTGCGGCTGGCCGAAGAGCTCCTCGGCGGTCCACATCCACGTGGCGGGGGTGGTGGGGAAGCCGTGGTCGGGCTCGGGGTCGAGGGCCGCGAGGTGAAAGCGCAGCCGCCCGCTCTCGTCGCGGCCGAGCATCGAGGCGCGCACCGAGAGGTGGGGCGAGGTGCAGTGCTTGAGCAAGATGGCTTCGGCCTCGGCCACGCCCAGGGCCAGCCCCCGGGCCGCGCGCAACGCCAGCTGCGGGTCGGGGAAGGGGAAGGTGCCGTCGGTGCGCCGCCCCGGAGACTCGATGACCGCCCAGGGGTGACCGCCGTCTTCGCCCGCGTCGATGAGCGAGGGCCAGGCCGGCGAGGTCAGCGCCGCGGCGAGCCACCACCGGCGCTGCACCCGGGCCACGTGCGCTTCCTTCAGGTCGAGCACCGGGCGCTCCACCCACCAGTCGCCGGTGCCCTGGTCGAGCAGCGGCTTGACCTTCGCCGCCTCGACGAAGGTGCCGTGGTTCCAGCGCAGTGATGACACTTCCCACCGCGCTGCGAACGGCATGGCCATGCGGAACGACCCCCGAGAGGCGCCGATGTTACGTCAGCGCGCGCGGCGGACAAGTTCGCGCCGCCCGGGACAGCGCATCCACGTGCTCGTTCCACCGGTCCCCGGAGTGCGCGCGCACCCACCGGGTGGTGGCCCCGGAGCGCAGCGTCACCTCGCGCAGGGCCCGGCACAGGGCGGCGTAGCGCGGGGGTTTGGGGAAGAAGCGGCCCGCGGCGATGTCCAGGGCGATGCTCGAGTCGCTGATCAACACCACCTCGTGGCCCCGGTGCCAGCCCCGGCGCACCACCGCGGCGAGGGCGGCGCGGGCGGCCTCCAGCTCCATCACCAGGCAGGTGGTCTGCGCGGCGTGGCCCTGGCCTGTGGCGAGCACCGCGTCGTCGCGCACGATGGCGAAGGCCCAGCCCCCGGGCCGACCCACGCGCTCTTCCCCTGAGCCGTCGCTGTAGACCTCGAGCACCGACACGTGGGCTGCGTTGTACCGCGCACGTCTTGCGGAGCCCACCCCTGCAGTCGCCCGGAATGTGCCGCGGACCGCCCGGTACAGCCTTTGAAGGAGCGCCGGGGCATGAACAGCACCCACCCACCGCAGCAGGCCGTGCACGCCCGGGTGTTGACCGGCGCGGGTTGGCTCGAGGGTCAGTTCCACCTCGCGAAGCTCCATGCCTTCAGCGAGTACCTCGCGCACCACGGCTGGTACCCGCTGACCGACGTGGTGATGGCAAAGGTGGGGCTCTTGCCGTTCCTCGAGCTCTCGCAGCGCGAGACCTTGTTGGTGGCGGTGCCCCCGGAGGCGATCCCGCCCCCGTCGCCGCTCGAGCGCCACGACGTGAGCGCCACGCTGCTGCTGCCGGGCGGCTCCGTCGACGGAACGCTGGCGCTCGCGACGAGCCTGCGGCTGTCGGACTTCGTGCAGCACACCACGGGCTTCATCCACGTGAAGAAGGCCAACGTGAAGGTGTGGGCGGACAACGCGGCGCTCTACTTCGAGGACCTGCTGGTCAACCCGCAACGCCTGGTGGGGGTGACCGAACCGGAGACGTCGAAGTGACCCGACGGCTGCGCCTGGGAGACCTGCTCGTCGACGCCGGGGCCTTGAGGGAAGACGTGGAGGTCGCCGCGGCTGAGGTGAAGGGCGAGCCCGGGCGCCTGGGCGAGAAGCTGGTGCGCACCGGGGCCCTCGACGAGCGCTCGGTGTACCGGGCGCTGTCGCGGCAGACGGGGTTGCCGCTGGCGGACCTCGACGAGGTGCTGCGCCAGGTCGACCCGGCGCTCTTCCGCGGCGTGTCGCGGCGCTTCCTCGACGCGCACAACCTGGTGCCCTTCCGCCGCGAGGGGGACGTGGTGCACGCGGTGAGCACCGAGCCCGACGCCGACGTGCACGAGCTGGCCTGGGCGCTGTCGGCCGGCGAAGTGGCGCTCTCGTTGCTACCCCCGTCCGAGCTGCGGCGCCTGGTGACGGCCCTCGAGCTGGGCCAGGCCGGCCCGCACCGGGCGGTGGGCGCGGTGGACTCGGGGGTGGACCTGCTGGGCAGCACGCGGCCCGACACCGAGCTGGTCTCGCTGTGGAACGCCATCGTGGCCGACGCGGTGGCCGAGCGGGCCAGCGACATTCACCTCGAGCGCTATGCGGACCGCACCCGGGTGCGCTTCCGCGTCGACGGAGACCTGCTCGACGTGGCGCACTACGCGCTGACCCCGGGGCAGTACGCGGGGGTGATCAACGTGCTGAAGATCTCCGCCGAGCTCGACATCTCGGAGCGGCGCCTGCCGCAGGGCGGCCGCTACCAGGTGCACGCGGGCCCGAAGGTCTACGACCTGCGCGTGCAGACCCAGCCCTCGCTGCACGCCGAGCACGCGGTGGTGCGGCTGCTGCCCCAGGAGCAGGCGAAGCTCGACCTCGACACCATCGGCTTCTCGCCCCACGTCGCGGGGGCCATGCGGCGGCTGCTGGAGAGCCCGGCGGGGCTGGTGCTGGTGGTGGGGCCCACGGGCTCGGGAAAGTCGACGACGCTCTACGCGGGGCTGCAGCTGCTGGCGCGGGACACCACGCGCAAGGTGATCACCGTCGAAGACCCCATCGAGTACTCGCTCTCGGGCGTGCAGCAGTCGCGCGTGCGGCCGGAGATCGGCTTCGGGTTTGCCGACGCCATGCGCGCCTTCGTGCGCGAAGACCCCGACGTCATCCTCGTGGGGGAGATCCGCGACCAGGAGACGGCGCTGGAGGCCCTGCGCGCCTCGCAGACGGGGCACCTGGTGCTCTCGACCCTGCACTGCAACGACAGCGTCGACGCGGCGCAGCGGCTGCTCGACCTGGGCATGCACCCCAACTCGGTGGCCAGCGAGCTGCTGGCGGTGTTCTCGCAGCGCCTGGCCCGGCGGATCTGCGTGCGCTGCCGGGTGCCGCACCAGCCGTCGGCGGAGCTGTTGCGCGAGGTGTTCCCTGAGGGCCCGCCCGACGGGTTCCGCGCCTTCAAGGGGACTGGCTGCGCGCACTGCCGGGCCCGGGGCACCCTGGGGCGGGTGGCCATCGCCGAGTACCTGCAGGTGGGCCCCGCGCTGCGCCTGGCCATCGCCGCCCGGCAGCCGCCCGATGCCCTGCGCGCCGAGGCGCTGCGCGCGGGCCTGGTGCAGATGCGGGTGCACGCGCTGGAGCTGGTGAAGGAGGGCGTCATCGCCTTCGAGGAGCTGCGTGGCTTCTTGAGCTGGGAGCAGCTGTCGGCTGGCTGACGCGGCTTTGCGGGTATGGTCCCCGGCACCATGCTGACTGCGCTCCTGACGCTCTCGCTCTCGCAGCTCCCCACGCCCCTCGACTTCATCGACAACTCGGAGATCGGCGACGCCACCCAGTACATCCAGCTGCGCAGCAAGGGCGTGTACGAGGGGCACCAGCTCGACAAGGCCAAGGGCAACACCGTGGTGTCCGGCGCGTGGAAGATGAACGGCGACACCATCGAGGTGAAGGTCACCGGCTGCAAGGGGCCCACCTGCAAGGACGCGAAGAAGGACTACACCGCGAACGTCACCGTGGCCGCCGCGCGCGCCATGCTGCTCTCGTCGACGGCGCCGGTGCCGTTCTTCCAGTCGGGCGCGTACTACTGCCACTACCTCGGCTGCGAGCCGCGCATCGGCACGGAGATCCTCTCGAACGCCGCGAACCTGCGCGCCATGCACGCCATCGAAGACCACCTCATCGGCAAGAACCGCGGCCGTGACGCGACGGTGGTGTGGATCGGCGGGCGCTCGGACACGGACACGAAGAAGTCGCGCATCGAGCTCTGCGGGCGCGATCTCGAGAAGGCGAAGAAGGGGCTGGAGTTGCTCAAGGCCGACCTCGCCGACGCCAACTGGGTGGGCGAGTACACGGTGGTCGAGGCGCCGCAGAAGGACTGCCTGTGGGACGTGCGCTTGTTCGTGCGCGACGACGTGCAGCCCCCGGTGAAGAGCAAGCGCTGAGCGACCGCGGCCTGGAGGGTGGTGGGCGGGCGAGGGCCTCGGCCGTGCTCGTCGCGAACGTGCCCCGCGAACCCGGCGCGCGCGCGTCCCTGGCCCGGGGGCGCGGAGGGTGCAGGGGTCTCGCACCGCATCAACAAAGTTGACAAAGCAGGCACCCACTTTGTCAAAACGACGTTTGTGCGCTGCTCGAGTCGCTCCGCGAGGTGCAGGGCAGCGTCGGTCGTCATCGCGTGACGGGCGTCGGAAAGAAGCAGCCATGGGGCGCGTGGGAGGGATGGGTGCGGAGGCCGTGCGGGCCCCTCCCCGCGCTGCGTCTCGATTGCGCAACACTGACGGACTCCGTGGGGGTGCTGACCCCCACAAAGTCCGTCAGTGTCACCGAAGCCTGCACGCCGACGTCAACAGCGGCTCGCGGCGAGGGGCTGTCGGCGACGAGCAACGCGCTCACGCCGTGCCCCCCCCTCGGTCCCCAATGCCTTTTGGATGAACACCCACGCCTCGCTCCTGCGAGACCTGGCCCGCCGCGACACACACCGAAGCCTGCACGCCGACGTCAACCCGACGTGTGCGCGCCGCTCCGCCGCAGGGCCGACGGCGCGCCGCCTCGCGCAGCCGCGCAAACGCCCACTGGTTGATGCTCTCGGAGACCCGCGCGCGTATCTGGCGCGTCGAAGCGTGAGTCACCCGCGTCACGCAGCGTCGGCGTCGCGAGGCTGGCCGGGTCGAGCAGGGCGAAGTCCCCATGCCCGCCCGCGCACCCCAGTTCCGTTTCGCCGTTCCTGATCAGCGATCGACCTTCGTCTCTTCCTTCTTCTCCGCCGGAGGCTCGGTCACCGCGGCCGGCGCCGACTCCACCAGCACCACCGGGGCCGAACCGCCCGAGGTGCGCGGCAGCTCCTGGTCTGCGTACTGCAGCAGCGTGGCCACGAGGGTCAGCACCAGAGGCCCCATGAAGATGCCGGCGAAGCCGAAGAGCCCGATGCCGCCGAGCAGGCCGATGAACACCAGCAGCGTCGAGGCGTTCGAGCGGCCGGAGATGATCAACGGCCGGATGACGTTGTCGCTGCCGGCCACGAGGATGACGCTCCACAGCGTCAGGAACAGCGCCCACCCGTTGTTGCCCTGGGCCACGAGGGTGATGGCCGCGGGCACCCACACCAGCGCGGTGCCCACGATGGGAATGAGCGAGGCCATGGCGCCGACCGCGCCGAACACGAGGGGCGAAGGGAGCCCGGCGATGGCGAAGCCGATGCCCACCAGCGAGCCCTGCACCGCGGCGGTGACCAGCGTGCCCAGCACCACCGCGCGGGTGACGCCGCCCAGCGTGCCGGCGAGGTCGTCCTTGCGCGCCCGGGTCATGGGGATCAACCGGATGCCCAGCTGCAACATGCCCTTGCCGTCGCGCAGGAAGAAGAAGAGCAGGAACAGCGTCAACCCGAACTGGGTCAGCACGTTGAACGCGCCGAGCACCACCGTGCCGCCCAGCGAGGCCGCCTGCTGCAGCGCGCCCTGGGCCGCGTCGCTCGCCGAGGCGAGGATCTGCTCCTTCGACAGCGAGGTGAACTCGCCGGCCCGGGTGAGGAGCGCCTGCACCGGCGCCAGCTCGAGCACCAACTGCAGTGCGGGCAGCTTTCGCTCGCTGGCCTGGGTCTGGAACCGCGTCAGCAGGTCCGTCGCCTGGCGCAGGAAGGCGAAGACGAAGAGCGTGATGGGCCCGGCGACGACCACCAGCGAGGCCAGGGTGAGCAGCCCCGCCGCGAGCCCGGGCTTCGTCGGCCAGCGCGTGAGCAGCCGGTTGTTCGCCGGCTGGAGCATGAAGGCCAGCAGGAAGGCCCACATCATCGGCGCGGCGAACGGCAGCAGCAGCCGCACCAGCAGGAAGCTCAGCACCACGGCCGTGGCGAGCCCGAAGACGCGCGCGTAGTAGCGGGAAGGAGTCAGGGAGCTCATCGGTCGAGAAAGCTCAGGGCGCCGGTTCAATCTTGCAGTCGCCCTTGACGGTGCCCACGCACACCAGCGCGTAGCCGTCGGCCTTCTCGCCGTCGGAGAGGCACGCGTCGTCAGGCACCTGCACCGACCCGGAGACGACCTTCACCCGGCACACGCCGCAGGCGCCCATCTCGCAGCCCGCCGACATGTTGAGGCCGGCCTTCCGCGCGGCGGCCAGCACGTGCTCGCCTTCCTTCACGGGGAAGGTCTTGGACTTGCCGTCCTGGACGAACTCGACCTGGTGGCTCGCGCCGGCCGGGTCTCCGTCGTGGGCCACGCTGAACTTCTCTTCGAGCAGGGTCACGCCGGGGTAGCGCTCGAGCACCACCGCGCGGGCCAAATCCATCATCGGCTCGGGGCCGCACATGGCCACCACGTCGGGATTCTCCCGGCCGGCGAACAGCGCGAGGAAGTTGTCCTTCGTCGGGGGGCCCTTGGGGCCGCTGGTGGCGTCGTCGAGTACGTGCACCAATTCGAGCTTGCCGCCGCTCGAGGCGAGCAGCGCGTCGAGGTCGGCCTTGAGGATCTGCTCCGTCGCCGTGCGGTTGAAGTCGAGCAAGGTGATGGGCGTGGGCCAGCCGAGCTTCTCCTGCGCCTGGAGCATGGAGACGAAGGGCGTGATGCCCGAGCCGCCGGCGATGAACAGCGCCCGCTGGAAGGTCGCGGGGAGCACGAACTGGCCGTAGGGGCCCTTGACCTCCAGCACGTCGCCCACTGCGAGCTTCGTGGTGAGGTACGGCGAGACCGCCCCGTTGGGCACGGCCTTGACGGTGAGGCGCAGGGGCAGGCCCGGGCCGCGGCTGAAGGAGTACGCGCGCCAGGGCAGCGCGGCGGTCGGGCGCAGCAGCACGAACTGCCCGGCCTTGAAGTCCATGGTGGCGTCGACCTCGAAGCTGATGCTCGAGGGGGTCTCGCGGGTCACCGCGGTGGTGCGCCAGCTCAGCGCCGCCGGGGGGGCCGGGCGTGCCGGCGCGGGGGTCTTCTTCTTGAACAACGAGCCCAGGAAACCCACGGGACACTCCTTGCGACAGGTGAGGAGCGTGCCTGTACCACACCCCTCCCGTTCGTCTCGGGAGAGGAATCACTCGGAGAAATGAGCCTGCGTTGTCGCCCCGGTTCAGCCGCGGGCGCGGCGGCGGCGCCAGGCCCCGAGCAGCGCCAGC
Source organism: uncultured Archangium sp. (assembly GCA_903905455.1). Taxonomy (GTDB): domain Bacteria; phylum Myxococcota; class Myxococcia; order Myxococcales; family Myxococcaceae; genus Archangium_A. The sequence goes on along the minus strand of CAIVGN010000125.1, from coordinate 18,700 downwards.
AGGCCAAAGCCCTCGGCCCCGGAGGTCGCGCCGCAACCACAGCCGCGGTTGAGCACCGGCTTGAGCTGCTGTGTCCCCAGGGCGCCGATGGTGCGCGTCCCCGTGGAGGTGCCCGCGTCGGTCGTGCCCGCATCCGTGGGCAGCGGCGGCACGGGGCCGGCGTCGAAGGACGGTGACGGCCCGGCATCGAAGGGCGGCGGGACCCCACCGGCGTCGCGCATGCCGGCATCCCGCACGCCCGCGTCGAAGACCGGGGGCAGACCGGCGTCGAAGAGGTCCACCCCGCCGTCGAAGAGCACCCCGGCGTCGTCAGGCGCGCCGAGCACGTCGACGCGGTCGATCTGGTACCCGAAGCGCACCTGCGAGTTGTCGCTGACGAGGCGCACGTTGACCGTGTCGCCGGGCACCGCCACGGAGGTCACGTTCTGCTGCGCCCCGCCGAGTACCTGGAAGAGGTCGCCTGCGGCGTTGGTGAGGTACACGTTGTCGCAGTGCTGCGCGAGGCACTGGTTGCTGGTCTCGAGGTCCAGGCGCACGAAGTGGAGCAGCAGCCCCGCGGCGCCGGGCACGGTCACGGTGCGCACCTCGTCGGTGCTCGAGCGGTAGTTGCCCGCGGCGTCGCGCTGCGGCCCGATGGACACCGGGAGGCTGATCACCGGACCCGCGGGCGCCGGAGCGGTGATCAGCCGCGAGAGGCCCTGGTGGATCATCGTGCGGCGCACCACGGCCTCGTTGGCCCCGGCGTTGAGCATGGCGTCGGCGGTGATCATCGCCTGGCTGGCGGTGAAGAAGCTGCTGTTGTTGCCCATGATGAAGTGGGCCTCGAGGACCAGGGTGTCGGTCAGGTCGGGGCCCAGCGTCGCGCGGAGCTTCCACAGCGCGCCGGACCACATCTCGCCGTCGTCGTGCACCTCGTTGGCCTCGGCCTCGGGGTAGTGCTTGGTGCCGTCCACGCGGCGCAGGCACTTGGGGGTGGTGGTGGCGTAGCTGGTGCCGTCCCAGTCACCGATGCAGGCCGGGTCGCTGAGCTGCCGGTGCCCCGCGTCGGGCGCGAGCGAGAGCGAGAACGAGGCCGCGAGGTAGTCGCCGAAGCCTTCGCCGATGGCCCCCTCGTCGCCGCCGCCGAAGCCGGGCACCTGGTTGTCCTGGATGGAGTGGCCGTACTCGTGGGTGACGATGTCGCCGTCCTCCGCGTCGTCGACGCCGCCGGTGCCGAAGGAGAGCCGCTTGCTGCCCGCCGTGTAGAACGAATTGTCGGCGGTCTGCGCGTCGACGGTGGCCGCCTGCACCCGGTTGTTCACGTTGGTGAAGCCCAGGGCCTGCACGCGCTGCTGGGTGCGATCGAGGTGGTAGTAGGTGTTGGCCTGCTCGAAGCCGAGGTCGGCGCGGGTGAAGAGGAACTCGTTGGTCATCGACTGCGCGCGGGCGTTGGTGGTTCGGGTGCCGACGTCGGCATAGGTGCCGCGCAGGAAGCCCGAGCCGTCGAGCCGCGGCAGGGGCACCAGGAAGCGCGCGGCGTCGAGGGCCGCGGTGGTGGCGTTGTTGCCGTCGACCAGCGTCAGGTCGTTGGTCGAGGCGACCGCGTTCATGTCGAAGACGTAGCCGCTGCCGGTGACCGTGGCCTGGAAGTGCACCCCGTCGCGACGCCCGAGCTCGGCGCCGGTGGCCGCGTCGATGAAGACCGACCAGTCGTGCGGCGGCGAGGCCTCTTCCAGCGCCAGGGTCACGCGCCAGGCGAGCCGCGGGGTGCCGGCCTGGCCGACGTAGACGCCGCGGGTGAGGGTGGGCTCGGCGGAGAGCGGGCCGTCGACTTTCACCGCGAGCCGGGCGGCGGTGAGGGCCGGGCCGGCGCCGAGGTCACCCTCGGGCTGCACGCGCCACGCGTCGTCCTGGTGCTCGAGGTTCACCGCGCGCACCACGCGCTGCTTGCCGTCGTCCTGCACCAGCACGATGACCTCGGCGTCGAAGACGGGCAGCGTTTCGCCGGCGAAGGCCTGCTGCTGGGCGAAGCGCAGGTAGGTGCCCGCGAGGCCGGTGCGCGTGGTGCCCAGGGTCAGCGAGCTGCCGGCGCCGTCGAGGTGGAACTCGGCGGCGCGGCTGGCGAGGAAGTCCCGGGCGGCGCGCTCGGCGTCGCCTTCCGAGCGGAAGAGCACGCCGGAGAGGAGCTGCGGCCGCGACCTCGGCTCGTTCCACAGCGCGTCGCTCGAGGAGCGGGCGGCCGGGGCGGGGGCGAGCGCTTCACAGCCGCTCCACAGGCCCAGCGAGAGGAGGAGACCGACGACGAGCAGTTGACGCATGCGAGACCTGACTTCCGTGGTCGTCGGGCCCGGGCGCCTGACGAGGCGGCGGGTTGTAGCAAGCGTGCGGGCTGCGGGCGAATCAGCTCACGGAGGCGAGGCGACCTGCCCCCCGAAGAGCGCCGCGAGGATGCCGAGGATGGAGAGCGTCACCACCGCGACCCCCAGCACCCCGAAGCCCAGGAGGCGCCACAGCTGCACCGGCTCGGGCTTCTGGCGCTGCGCGCGCACCGCGATGGCCAACCCCACCACCGCGGGCAGGCCCAGGGCCAGGGAAGGGAAGAACAGCGGGTCGGCCGGGCCGACGTCGAGGGCGCAGAGGAGGGCCGTCAGCAACCAACCGCCCGACAGGCCGAGCATGCTCGAGGTGCGCATGGGGGCACGCTCGCACGACTGGGAAGGAAGTCAGGAATCAGGGCGGGGCCTTCGCTGCAGCTCGCGACTTCGCCGGAGAACCGCGTCTTCCACGAGGCGCTCGAGGCCGCGGTCGAAGTCCATGCCGAGGCCGGTCGTCAGCCGCTTGTAGATTCCGACGTCACCCGGGCGCTCACTGGCGGCCCAGGAGACCGTGGACGAAGTGGTCTCGAGGAGGACCTTGATCAGGTCGAACGCGAGCATCAACGCCTGGACCGCGTCCAGGCCGAAGGTCCTGTCGGTCTCGGCCTTCCCCGCGCGAATGAAACGAAACGGGCAGTAGAAATCGGTCTTCCAGCTCGCCCTGTGGGGCGTGCCAATTTGAAGGAGGAGCTTCTGCCGACCGACCCGGTATTCCCGTTCGGCGATGATCCGCCCAAAGATGAGGGGCTCCTCTGAGACGGGCCTCATCGTGGCTGCAGCCTTCTTCGCGGTCGTCTTCCTCATTTGCTCATGCCCCCCACGGCCTCAGTTGTGCCTCTGCAGCCGGGCCCACTCGTTGGAAACGTCGCGCTCCTGTCTTCAGTGGTGGCGGGCGCGAAGGCCAGCGCCACCCACGCTCGCGATGCCCGAGCGTGAAACGTCAGCCGGCGATGACCGCGAGGTGTCCTGGGCCACGCGCGCGCGGGCGGTGGTGAATCACGATCCGCACGTCGCTGCCGAGCACCGTCAGAAACCGCATCAAGCGCTCCGTTGAGAATCCGGAGAGGCGCCCGCGGAGCAGGGCCGAGTGCTTCGGTTGATCGATGCGGAGGAGTCTTGCCGCGGCGGCCTGGGTCAATCCCTTGCTGGCGATGATCTCCGCGATTCGGGACGTCAACTTTGCCTTCGCGAGTGCCTCCTCCGGGGACGCGATCTCGAGATCCTTGAATACGTTTCCGCTGCTCAGCTTCGCTTCACTCTTGCTCTTCATCTGAGGCCTCGTCTTTCGCCTCGTTCGCTAACTCAGTCGTGGCTGCGGCGACGCCAGCGTCGCGTGAGTAGCAGGCCCAGCATCAACGTCGGCACCGCGGCGCCCCCGGAGCAACCGCAGGAGGTGAACTGGATGCGCTCCGGTTCGCCCCCTGCATCACCGGGCGGGAGGCCGGCATCGGTACTCACACCCGCGTCGGTGATCAAGCCCGCGTCGATGCTCACACCCGCGTCGATGGTCACACCCGCGTCGATGCTCACACCCGCGTCGATGCTCACACCCGCGTCGGTGCTCACACCAGCGTCGATGATCTCCCCCGCATCGACCTGCATGCCCGCATCGACCCCAATGGCGACCACCTTGCAGACGTTGCCCATGCACTGCATGCCGGCGGGGCAGGGATCCAGCACCAGGGGCGCCACGCACGCCACGCCGCCCAGGCACGTCGAGGCGGTGCAGTTGATGTTCGGGCAGGCGCTGTTCTGGGTCCCGCACACCTGCACCTGGGCCACCAGCGTGCTGCGTGCGGGGGTGTAGGTGAAGACTGCGCCCTTCTTCTGCGCGTCGGGATACCCGGGTGCACCAATGGACAGTTGCCCGCCCCCGGAGATCGCCAGCGACTGTCCGAAGGAGACCGGCCCGACCCCGGCGAAGGGCAGCGGCTCCCCGGCGTCTCCGATGAAGCGGTGCACGGTGTTCGCCCCGGGCTCTCCCACCCACAGCGCGTCGAGCTGGGGGAACACACTCGGCTCGATGGCCAGCGAGGTGCCGAAGGTCGGCGTCCCGGTCAGCGTGTTCAAGTGCGTGCCGCCCAGCGAGTAGATGAACACCTGTCCCTCGGCGCCGATGATCAGCTCCCGGCCCGGGTTCGCCGGCGTCACGTCACCGAACGCCAGGGCGCGACCGAACCCCACCGCCGAACCCCCGGAGATCGTCTGCCGGGCCGTCGGAAAACCGCCGTCCCAGTCGTAGATCAGCACCGCGCCATTCCCCACGCTGCCCACCGCGAAGGCCGACCCGGACAGCCACGACAGCGCGCGCACGTCGCTCGCCCCGGCGATGTTCTTGAAGCTGACGGCCATGGGGGTCGAGAACGCGAAGGTGGTGCTCCCGCCCGCTCCGATGGTCGGCACGCCCGGGCCTGAGGCCACCGCGGTGTAGGGGTGCCCGGTGTCGATGGTGATCCACGCCGTGCCATTGAAGCGCAGCAGCCCGCCCGGGCCGCCGACCACCACGCCATCGGCCCCTTCGCAGGCCACCACCGCGCCGAAGCCCGCGTCGGCCGCGCGCAGCATCGACCCCGTCGTCGACTTCCACGCACCCGAGAGACCCAGGGCCCCGGCGACCATCACCGGGGGAATCGCCGACGGGCACGCCGCCAGCGAGGTGCCCAGCTCGTCGCCGTTGTTTCCAGTCGCCGCCGGGTTCGGGTCCAGCGGCGGCAACACCGCCTGCTGCACGACCGAGGGGCCCGGCTCCTCCGCCGCGGGTGCGCACGCCAACCCCAGCACCACGAGCCACGGCAGGAGCCTCATCGCGGCCACTCTATCTTTCCGGGGAGGCGCGCACGCAGAAGCCACCTCGCCGCCGCAACAATTGCGCAGCGGGGCAGGGTTTCCCTACGAGACGACATGGCGTGCGCCTTGCTCCGAGGGGGAGCCATGCGACGGGTACTTCTCGGACTCTGGTTTGCCTCGACGGCGGGCGTGTTGGTGATCCTGGCGGCGGCCGTGTTTCCCGGCTCCACGGTGGCCAAGCTCAGCGCCTTGCTCTTCTGGGCGCTGGCCATCGTGCCCCTCTCCTTCACGCTCTTCTTCCGGGCCCAGCGCCGCCGTGAAGAGGCCGACGTCAGCGCGGCCCTCGAGGCCTGGCGCCTGAAGACCCCGGGCGCGGGCAAGGCCGTCGCCGTCGCCCTCGAAGAGGCGCTCGACGAAGAAGACGAGGTCTCGCTCAAGCGCCTGCTGTTCCTCATCGAAGAGGAGCCCCAGTTCACCCCGTTCATCGCCGCGGCCCGCACCTGGCTCGCCGATGACGGAGGCCGCACCAGCCGCATGGAGCACCTCGATGCCGCCCGTGATCTCGCGCGACCGCTGTTGCCGGTCTTGAGTGCCCGGTGATGCTCCTCTCGGTCCTGACGGTGGTGGTGCTGGGCGCGGCTGACGCGGGCCCGGCGACGTTGGACACGAAGTCGTCCATGCGCGAGGCCTTCGCCGCGCTGGTGCGCTTGCAGGAGGCGGCCGCGAAGCCGAGCGCGTTGACCGACCCCGCGCAGGCCCCGCGCATCTCCGAAGACCTCGGGCGCCTCAAGGACCTCGCCCACGCCTTCCCCGCCGACGCGCAGGCGCAGGAGCCCGCCACCGCGGCCCTCTCGTCGCTCCTCGGGCGCTACGCCGCCGAGACCCAGCGCCGCTTCGACGCCCACGAGCCCGGCTCCGTCGGCACCCGGGTGCGCACCCTGATGAGCCTGTGCGTCACCTGCCACGCGCGCGAGCGGGCCAGCGGCGGCTTCGCCATCGGCTTCGAGCGCCTCGACGCGCTGGGCCTGACCGGCGTGGAGCGCGCCACGGTGCTCGTCTCCACGCGGCAGTTCGACGCGGCGCTGGTGGAGTACGGCAAGGTGCTCGACGCGAAGCTCACCGACTTCGCCGCCTTCTCGCGGGCGCTGCAAGACTCGCTGACCCTGCTGGTGCGCGTGAAGGACGACCCGGTGGCCACGGCGGCGCTGCTGGACCGCGTCGGGGCGCGGGAAGACCTCCCGAAGTTCTTCCGCAGCCACGTGCCCACCTGGAAGCGCGACGTCGCCGACTGGCGAGCAGAGAAGTTCGACGCCCAGCGCGCGAAGCCCGAGGTGCTCTTCGCCAAGGCCCAGGCGCTGGTGACGAAGGCCAACGGGGGCTCGCTGTTCGGTGACGACCGCAAGGACGTGCTGTGGCTGCGCGCCTCGGGGTACTTGAACCTCGCGCTGGCGAAGAACCCCAAGCTCAAGACGCGCGGGGAGGCGCTGTTCCTGCTCGGCACCTGTGCCGGTGGGCTGCGCTCGCCCCTGTGGTGGGACGTGGACGAGCTCTATTACGAGGCCTGCGTGCGCGAGAACCCCAGGTCCCCGCTGGCGAAGCGTTGCTACGAGCGGTTGGCCGAGCGCGTGACCCTTGGGTACACCGGCTCGGCGGGCACCTTCATTCCCGATGACGAGCAGACGCGGCTCGACGAGTTGAAGGCGCTGACGCGCTGATCAGAACGACACCCCCAGGGCAATGGACGGCCCCGCGACCGGCGCGGAACCCAAGAGCGTGGCGAGGGTGCCGGTGGCCGAGGCGTCGACGAAGCGCGCCCGGTAGCCCGCGTGGAGCTCGAACACCCCGCCCTTGAGCACCGCCTCGACCCGCGCGTCGAGCTGGCGAAAGCCGAAGGGCGTGAAGACCACCCCGGCCTCGGCCGCGAGGAACGACCAGCCGATCCGCGCCGTGGTGCCCAGCGAGGGCCCGAACTGGGAGGTGGTGTCGGTGGACAGCGCGCTGACCCCGCCCAGGGCCCGCACCCGCGCGTACTTGTTGAGCACCAGCGAGGAGCCCAGCAGCCCGGTCCAGTGGCGGGTCTCGGCGATGGTCAGCGGCGTGGTGCCCGTGCGGTCGAAGGTGAGCAGCGCGCTGATGCGCCACACGTCGACCTCCCCGCGCAGCCCCAGCAGGAAGTCGCTGCCCGTCAGCGCCAGGGGCACGTTCGCGGTGGCCAGCGCGGTCACCTGCCACCGCGGGCCGTCGCTCGTGGGGGTCTCCGGCGTGGCGCTCACCATCGGCGGAGGGGGCGGCGGCGGTTCGGTGATCAGCGAGGCGAGCACCAGCAGCAACGGGAGGGACATGCTCGTACGTGGTGCCTCCCTTTCGCGGCATTCATGTGCGGGCCGGAGTGATCACTTTTGCCGCGCGCCGTACACCGCACCGCGAACCCTCGGTCCCACCCCCGCGCTCGAAAGCGCATGAGCCAGCTCCAGCTGTCGAGTCACGAGGCGGTGAAGGACCTGCTCGAGGACCTCATCGTCGAGGCGCCGGGCCTGGTGGTGCTCTTCACCGAGTCGTCGTGTCACGTGGGCGAGGCGGTCGCGCCGAAGCTGGAGGCGATGCTCCACCAGCGCTTCCCCGCGGTGCGGCACACCGTGGTCTCGCAGAGCGACTCGCCGGAGCTCTTTGCCCAGCTGGGGGTCTTCGTGTTCCCCACGGTCATCACCTGGTTCGGGGGCAAGGAGAGCGCCCGCTTCACGCGGTCGTTTTCGCTCGACGCCGTGGCCCAGAGCATCGAGCGGCCCTACGAGGTGCTCTTCGGCGACGCGCCCATGGGCAGGTAGACGTCGAAGGTGGTGCCCACGCCGACCTTCGATTCGCAGCGCAGCAGCCCTTGCTCTTGGTGGAGAAAAGGGGTCGTAGGTGCGCTCGAGCTGATCTGAAGTCGACGGGGATGAGCGCCCGTCAGGCGCGGCTCATCACCAGTGCCGCGTTGGTCCCACCGAAGCCGAAGGAGTTGGAGAGCGCGTGGTCGATGCGGCGCTGCTTGGGGGTCAGCGGCACGAGGTCGAGACCCTCGCCGCCCTCGGGGTTGGCGAGGTTGAGCGTGGCCGGGGCAACCTGGTCGCGCAGGGCGAGCACGGTGAAGATGGCTTCCACCGCGCCGGCCGCGCCCAGGAGGTGGCCGATGCTCGACTTGGTGGACGAGATGGAGGTCTTGCCCACCGCGTCGCCCAGCAGGTGGCGCAGGGCGCGCAGCTCCACGGGGTCACCGACGGGCGTCGAGGTGGCGTGGGCGTTGATGTAGCCGAGCTGGTCCGCGCGCAGCTTGGCGTGGCCGAGCGCGGTCTTCATGGCGCGCTGGGCGCCGGCGCCCTCGGGCTCCGGGGAGCTCAGGTGGTAGGCGTCGCCGGAGATGCCGTAGCCGGTGATCTCCGCGTAGATGCGGGCGCCGCGGGCGAGCGCGTGTTCCCGCTCCTCGAGCACCACCACGCCGGACCCTTCGCCGAGCACGAAGCCGTCGCGGTCCTTGTCCCACGGGCGCGAGGCCTCGGTGGGGCGCTCGTTGAAGCCGGTGGACAGGGCGCGCATGGCCGCGAAGCCCGCGAGCGCGATGCGGCCGGTGGCGGCCTCGGTGCCGCCGGCGATCATCACGTCGGCGTCGCCGTACTGGATGAGCCGCGCCGAGTCGCCGATGGCGTTGGCCCCGGTGGCGCAGGCGGTGACCACCGCGTGGCAGGGGCCCCGGTAGCCAAAGCGCATCGAGACCAGGCCCGAGGCCTGGTTGATCAGCACCATGGGAATGAAGAAGGGCGAGACGCGGCGGGGGCCCTTTTCCTTGAGGGTGATCGCGGTGTCGGCGATGCCTTCGATGCCGCCCACGCCCGAGCCCAGCAGCACGCCGGTGCGCTCCCGCTCGAGCTCCGAGGGGCTGTCCCAGCCGGCGTCCTTCACGGCCTCGGTGGCCGCGGCGATGGCGTAGTGGAGGAAGGGCTCGAGGCGGCGGCGCTCCTGCACGTCGAAGTACGTCTCGAGGTCGAACTCGCCGGGGCCCTTGCCCTGGGGCACCTGGCCCGCGATCTTCGAGGGGAGGTCGCTGACGTCCACGCTGGTGATGTTGCGGATGCCGCTCTTGCCTTCGAGCAACTGCTTCCACACGTGCTCGACGCCGACGCCCAGCGGTGTGACGAGGCCCATTCCGGTAACGACGACACGCCTCATGACACGCTCCTCTTGCTGCGATTTTCCGCGCCTCGATTGGCGCGCGGGTCGAGTACCACTGGTTGAGCCCAGATACCCGTCTTCAGGTGGTGCAGTTCATGCGGGACCGCTGATGGGTGTCAGCGTTCGTGACAAAGTGGGCGGATGCGAAGAATTCTGGGGTGTTTGGGGACGGTGCTGGCGCTGGGGTGCGGGGCTCCGTGCAAGGCGCGCAGCGTGGCGGCGACGGGAGACCTCGGCCGGGACGTGGTGGGCACGTGGGGCGCCTTCGGCATCGACAGCGAGGTGGTGGCCACCTTCGCGGCCGACGGGGGCTTCTGGCTCACGGAGGTCGGCGGGCTCGTTCGCCCCGAAGCCGGCAGCTGGAGTGTCGACGGCGGCACCCTCACGGCGGTCAGCGACGGCGAGCTCCGGGAGGGCCCGGCGGCGCTCGTCGGCGATGCCTTGAGCTGGAATGACAGGCGGTTGCACGGGGCGGTGAGCTGTCCCGGCGTGGTGCCCTGAGGCCCGCTCAGGGCGCGCTGGCCGGGTCGTGGGCGGCGGCGAAGCGCTCGAGGGCGAAGAGGTCGCACAGGGCGCTCAGGGCCACCTGTTCGGCCTTGAACTCCGGCGAGCGGAGGTCGAGCCAGCGGCGGGCGTAGCGCAGGTGCCGCAGGCCGCGGCGGCGGGCGTGGATGGAGGCCGGGTCGAGGGTCAGCTTGAGGCCCATGACCTCGCGCTCGATGCGGCGCAGCTCGCGCTTGGCGTCGTGGATGCGGGGGGCGCGGGTGGCGTCGAGGGCGGCCCGGAGGATGCGCCAGCGCTCGGAGTTGAGGGCGGCGTGGGCCTGGTCGATGGCCGGCGGGCGCAGGCGGCGGCGGGCGTCGTCGGTGAGCGTCTCGTCGAGCACGTCGAGGTCGCGCAGGGCGCTGAGCTGATGGCCCAGCCACCGGAGCTCCTCGATGAGGGGCTCGGGGTGGCCGCTCAGCGAGAGCCAGGCGCGGAGCTTGCGGGTCGCCACGCGCACGTCGTGGATGCCATCGGGGGTGCCGGCGAGCGCCTGGGCGCGCGCTTCGTCGAGCTTCTGGAGCCACTTCGTCGCGTGAATGCGTGCCATCGGCGGGCACCATACGCCGGGGCGGGCGTCGGCGCGGTGATCTTCCGCTCTCCCTCGCCCTGCGAAGCGGGGAGAGGGCCGGGGTGAGGGGCCGAGTTTCCTGATCAGCTCGCCTTCCCTACCGGCGCAGCAGCTTCGGCGTCCACAGCGCCACGAGGCGCATGTGGCCGGGGCTCGGTTCACCCTCGAGGCGGGCCACCGCGCCCTTCTTCAGCTCGAAGGCATCAGCGCGACGTACGTCGCCGACCACCAGCCAGGCCAGCAGCGAAGTCAGCCAGGGCTCGTGGCCCACGAGCGCGAGGCGATCACTCTTGAGCAGGGCGAGCATCGGCTCCTTCGGGGCCTTGGTCAGCAGCCGCGTCTCCTCCAGCTCTCCGTCGCACAGGGGCAGGAGCAGCTCGGCCGTCTCCACGGCGCGGACCTTGGGAGAATGGAGGACGCGGTCGAAGCGCACGCCGAGCTGGTCCATGGTCTCGACGCAACGCTCGAAGCGGGCGCGGCCCTTGGGCGTGAGGGCGCGGGCGGCGTCGTCGGCTCCGTCGTGGGCGGGGGCATGGCGGACGAGGGTCAGTTCCATGGGCGGACCCTGCCACGGTTTTCGGGCGGGGAAAGGCCCTGGGGTGAGCGGGTCGATGGGTGGCGTGCGCTGCGAGCAGGGCGCGCGTGCCCCGCGGCCCGGGCCCTGGGTGCACGGGGGGACACACGCTTCGGCAAAGGAGAGCGCTCCCCCCTCGTTGTTTTCCGAGCGTCATCACGGATGACCAATCCGTACACCCGGGTCTACGCGTTCAAACGCGCTGGGGCGGTCACCCTGGGGAAAGCAGGCCCCGGGCCGGGCGGGGTCGGTTGCTCGCGAGTTCAACTTTCGTTGCGCGTATGGCGCGCGCAGCGGGGCGTCTGAACGGTGGCCGCGAAGGTGAAAACCGGGGTCTGTAGACCCGGGATTACGCTTTCGTCATCCGTGATGACGGCCGGAAAACATCGGGGCCCCGGCCTCCCCCAGGTGCGTGAAATCGACCCGTCTTCGCGGCCTCCCCGCGCGGCTCACGGCACGCAGACGGCCGAGTACCTCACCTCGATGGTCGAGCCGCGGGCCGGCTCGTGACCCGCCACGAACGAGACTGCGTTGGTGGTGACATCCCACGACCAGTCGGGTGCCGGGATGACGACGCCGTCGATGCGGACCACCACCGTCCCGGAGGCCGGACGCTCCGTGAGGAAATAGGACGCCGGCCTCTGGCAGTTTGGGGAGCTCAAGGGCGTGAAGGCGTTCCACCACTGCGGCGCGCAGAGGTCTTCGCGCACGCCGTAGGCCGCCCGCACGAGCGTGGCGTGGACCCCATCGTCCGCGGCCTCGATGGCGCACCTGGAAGACGAGAGGCCCGTGACCGCGCTCCACGTGGTCAACGCTTGCGAGGAGAGCCGCCCCTGCAACTGCCACAGCGAAGCCAGCGGCGTCGGTGATTGCTCGAGCGCGTCGGTGAGGCACACCCCGGAGAACGCGCTCGGGTACTGGCCTCCATCGCGCGGCGGGACGTTCTGCATGAGCGCGGCCGCGGGGCCGATGCACGCCTCGATCTCCGAGCCGGCAGGCAGCGCGTCGAAGGCCGAGAGCGCGAGGCCAGCGAAGTTGGGCTCGAGGGACGACGTCCACGCGCTGCCAGCGTCGTTGAGCGCGAAGGAGACCCCTGCGTCCGGCGCGCCGTCCGCTGGCGCGAAGGCCCAGCGCAGGTCGAGGCACGCGGGGTAGTTGCTCGACAGCCACGCGGCGAGGTTCGCCCGGATGGCCGGGCGTCCCGCGGTGAATGAGGGCGAGGTGTCGACCAGCACCAACACGTCGACCACGGGGAGCTCTTCGACGCGGAAGGTGTCCACCTGCTCTACGAACTGGTCACCCTGGCCCTGCAGCGACACCACCCACGTTCCTGCGTCCCGCACCACCACGCTGACGGCGCCCACGTCAGCGCCCTCGTCGAGCGGCCGGTAGTTCGCGGAAATCGAGACCGTGTCGAACGGCGTCGCGAGCACCGTCCCCGGGAGCGCACCGCTGGTGAGGAAGAACTCGTTGCACGGTGCGCTCCCTGGGCAGCCCGGTGAGCCCGGTGGGAAGCCCGCAGCGGAAGCGAGCGTCACGCTCTCGAGGGTGATGGGCGTGGAGCAGGTGTTGGTGAGTTGAAAGGAGTGGCTGCCAGAGGAGCAGCCCACCTTGGTCTGGCCGAAGTCGACGGCGCTGGACGACACCACGAGGCAGTTCGAGAGGTCGGGCGGCTTGAATGAGAGCCACACCTCGAGCGCGTTGCCAGCGGCGGGCGTCACCCGCAGAACGCCCGTGGCCGTTCGAGGCGCATCGAGGCGCGCTGCGACCCACAACGTCAGGGGCCCATTGGGCTCGAGCCGCAGCGGGAACTCGGACACGGGAGGCGCGAGGAAGAAGCTGCCCGCAGAGGACGACTCGACCATCGCCGAGCGCACCAGGCACGGGCCGTCGCCGTGATGCGTGAGCGTCACCGGCACGGAGGTCGTGTCCAGGAGCACCTCCGAGGGGCCGCTGAATGCGCACGGCACGAAGCGCTCCACGAGGGCGCGTACCGTGACCACCTCGACGCGGGCGCCGGGCTCACGGGAGCCAATCGCCACGCTCCAGATGCGGGCGCTGGCCGTCATGGGGCGCACCTCCACGGGCACGGTGACGGGTTGCCCCACGGCGACCGCCTGGGGAGGGCTCCACGGGGTGCAGGTGCCGAGGCCGTCGAACGAGCCCACGCAGAGCTCCGGGTCGTCGGTGTCGGGGAACTCGAGGTGCAGCTCCGAGCCCGCGGTGCCGACGTTGGTGACGACGAGCGGCACGGCGACGATGGGGAACTGCTGGCCGTCGACCAGCGCGATGGGCTCGAGCACCACCTCGCTGACGACCTGCAGGCGAGGCCCGGTGCCACGTCCGGTGAGCGACACTGTTGATTCGTGGTCGCCGCGGCGAAGGGTCAGCGCACCCAGCTGCGGTCCGAGGTCTGCGGGCGTGAAGTGCACCACGAGGGGCGTCGACTCCCCCTGCGCGAGCGTGCGCGCTGTCTCGTCGAGGGCAAATCCGTCGCCGTTGATCAGCAGCTCGAGCGCGGCGGCACCCGGGCCACGGTTGATCACCTGCAGGGTCGAGGTGCGCGACTGTCCCAGCGCGACGTCACCGAAGTCGAAGGCCGCGACGTGCTCGAGCTGCGGCCCGCCACAACCCATCATCACCAGCACCAACCCTGGCCATCGCATGCGCCCCCGACCCCCTGTGTTTCCCACTGCCGGGCTTCAGACCGACGCGAGCCCCAACGCCACGATGGCCGGCACCGCCTGCACGAAGAAGATGCGCTTGTTCACGGTGGCCGCGCCATACGCGCCGGCGACGATGACGCACCCGAGGAAGAAGCGGAGCAACTGCACCTGCACGCTCGCATCGGGGTGGACGATGGCCCACACCAGGCCCGCCGAGAGGAACCCGTTGTAGAGCCCCTGGTTCTTCGCGAGCTGCGCGGTGAGCTGGGCCTTCTGCGCGTCCATGGCGAAGGTCTTGAGCCCCAGCGGCTTCTCCCAGAGGAACATCTCCAGCGTGAGGAAGTAGAGGTGCAGCACCGCGACGAGACCAGAGACGACGAGCGCAGCCATGTGCATGGAGCTCAACCTTCCTCATCCCACGCGGCAATGCCACCGGTCAGATTCACCGCGCGCTCGAAGCCCACGCGCCGCAGCAGTGCCACCGCCCGCGCGCTGCGTTCCCCCACGCGGCAGAACACCACGAGGTCCACGTCGGTGGGCAGCTCGCCGAAGCGCGCCTCGAGCTGGCCCAGGGGAATCGAGCGGGAGCCCGGGAGATCCTCAATCTCGCGTTCCCCCGCCTCGCGCACGTCGAGCAACACCACGTCGCTCAACCGCGCCTTCACCCACGCCGCGTCCACCGCGGGCACCTCGGGCAGGGTCACCTGGCAGAACGCCTCGTAGTCGATGAGCGAGGTGATGGTGGGCGCGTCGCCACACACCGGGCAGTCGGCGCGGCGCTTCACCTTGAACTGTTGAAAGCGCATCTCCAGCGCATCGAAGGCGAGCAGCCGGCCGATGAGCGGCTCCCCGAGACCGGCGATGAGCTTGAGCGTCTCGGTCGCCTGCAGCGTGCCCACCACCCCGGGCACCACGCCGAGCACGCCGCCCTCACCACACGAGGGCACGAGCCCGGGAGGCGGAGGCTCCGGGTACAGGCAGCGGTAACACGGCCCACCCTTCGCCCCGAAGACCGAGACCTGCCCCTCGAAGCGGAACACGCTGGCCGAGACGTTGAGCTTCCCGGTGAGCACGCAGGCGTCGTTGATCAGGTAGCGCGTGGCGAAGGTGTCGGTGCCGTCGAGCACCAGGTCGTACGGGGCGAAGAGCGCGAGCGCGTTGTCGCGGGTCAACCGCTCGCGGTGGGGAACGAGGGTGACGTGGGGGTTGAGGGCGTGGAGGCGATCCTTCGCGGAGTCCACCTTCGGGCGGCCCACGTCGGGCGTGCCGTGGAGCACCTGCCGCTGCAGGTTGCTCACGTCGACCTCGTCGAAGTCGACCAGCCCCAGGGTGCCCACGCCGGCCGCCGCGAGGTACATGGCCGCCGGAGAGCCGAGACCCCCTGCGCCGATGATCAACACCCGCGCGGCCTTGAGCTTCTTCTGACCCCGCGCGCCAAAGTCGGGGAGCATGAGGTGGCGGCTGTAGCGGCGCACCTCGTCGGGCGTGAAGGGGGCGTCCATCCCGTCCCTCTACTTCCGTCGCTTCGGCTTGGGCGGGCGAATCTTCGGCAGGTGGCGCAGGCCCATCCACCCCAGGGCCGAGACGTGCTGCACCACGTACTCCACCGGCACGCGGCGTCCCTCGGTGGCCCACCACTGGCCGACCTGCGTCACCATGCCCACCAGGGCGTGGGCGTAGATGGGCGCGATGTCGGGGTCGAAGCCGGCGCGCTCGAACTCGTGGCGGAACAAGTCACTCACGCGCAGCGCGAGATCGTCGATGACGCGGGTCAAGCCGCGGCGCCCCAGGGACGTCGGCGCATCGCGGGCCAGCACCGCAAAGCCTGCCGGCTCCTCGCGGGTGTAGGTCATGAACGCAAACACCGCGCCCTCGAAGCGCTGCCGGGGCGTTCCACTGTCGATTGACTGTGAAACGCGGGCCACGAGGTCTTCCATCTCGCGGTCGACGATGGCGGCGTAGAGCCCTTCTTTCGCGCCGAAGTGCTCGTAAACGATGGGCTTGGAGACCCCGGCGCGCTGGGCGATGTCGTCGAGCAGCGCCGAGTCGTAGCCGTGGGTGGCGAAGACCTCGCGACCGACCTTCAGCAGTTGGGCGCGGCGCTCGGCCGCCGTCATTCGTGGCTTTCGCTTCACGTGGTTTCTCGTTAGTACCGGCGGGTAAGTTACCGGCTGGTAACCAAGCACGCGGCGCACCGCTTGAGGGAAATTCCATGACGCTGGTTCACCCGAACTACCAGCGGATCGCCCAGGCGATTCGCCGCACCGAAGGCTGGGACGACGCCACGCCGCTCTCGTTCCCCGAGGAAGGGGCGGAGGTCTACAACCTCGCGTTTCATTCCACGCAGAGCCGGCACCTGCTCGGGCACCACGGGTACCAGTGCGCGGAGCATGGGCTCGAGTTCAAGGGTGAGCCGGCGCTGGACGGCACGGCCGACTGCGACATCACCGCGAACCTCGACTTCCGCTACCCGTTCCTGCGGGCGCTCTCGAAGGGGCCGCGGGAGAAGTCGAAGCACCTGGTGGTGCTGCTGCACGGGCTCAACGAGCGCAGCTATTCGAAGTACGTGCCGTGGGCGTTTCAGTTGTGGCGCAACACCGGCGCGGCGGTGGCCTTGTTCCCGCTCTCGTTCCACGTGAACCGGGTGCACCCGCCGTGGGGGCGCAGCCTGGAGGCGCACCTCGCGCGGCGGCGGCAGGTGCCGGGCAACGAGAACGTGCACCCGTACAACTGCGTGCTCAGCGAGCGCCTGGAGCGGCACCCGGAGCGGTTCTTCTGGGGGGGCGTCGAGAGCTACGGCGACGTGGTGGCGTTGGTGCGGAGCATCCGCGCGGGCCAGCACCCGTACGTCGCGGCCGACGCGCAGGTGGACTTGTTGGGCTACTCGGCCGGCGGGTACCTGGCGCTGGGGTTGATGCTGGGGAACCAGGACGGGCTGTTCGAGAAGAGCCGCTGCGTGTTGTTCGAGTCGGGCGCGGCGATGCGCTCGACGCACCTGTCGTCGCGGCTGATCATGGACATGTCGTGCGAGGTGGCGCTGATGAAGTTGTACGTGCGCTTCACCTCGCGGCTCGCCAACGACCGGCTGGCGCACTGGCTGGCTGATCATGAAGAGGGGCGGTGGTTCCGGGCGCTCTTCGGGGAAGAGAAGGAGCGGCCGAGGCTGGAGGCGCGGCTGAAGGAGCTCGCGCCGAGGTTGCTGGCGATCTCCAACACCAACGACGAGGTCATCCCCGCGGGGGCGGTGTTCAATACGTTGCGTGGGAAGCACCGCGAGACCGGGGTGCGGGTCGAGGAGTTGACGTTGGGCGTGCATGAGCACCCCTTCGTGTGTCCCGACTACGAGCAGAAGGATCGGCGCTTCGTCACCGAGTACCTGGACGTGCCGGTGTTGGGGGCGGGGTTTGAGCAGTTCATCGCCGCGGCGAGCTCGTTGATCGGCGGGTAGGGCGGGGGAACTCGGACGTGCGGGAACCAACAGCGGCCTGAAGGGTGGCGGTCGTTCGCTGGTCGTCGGCCGTGCGCCTCACGCGCGAGCCCCGCGAAGGCGCGGCGTCTCGGTTCATCAACACTGACGGACTCCGTGGGGGTGCCCACCACCACCGAGTCCGTCAGAGTGCATTCCCCGGGACGAAGCCTGCACGGACCCGTCACCGTCGCGCTCGGGCCGAGGGGCTGATCAACCCGGGCACGGCGCAGGAACCCCACGATCCCCACGCTTCCCATGGCTTTGGCCTTTGCCTTCACCGACCCACGCCTCGCGTCACCCCGTCACTTCAACGCATCGTCGAGCCACGCACGTACGTGCGGCGGAAACCCCGGTCGCCCTGGCACCACGATGCCGCACGTCCCCACCACGGCGTTGATCAACACCCACGGCCACGGCTCCGTCACCAACACCCGCGCCCGCCGGTGCGGCACCCGCGCCACCACCGCGGCCTCGGCCACCGACGCGACCCCGGGCGCGTCCTCCGGCGGGAGCACCACCACCTCGCCGTCCCAGGCCACCACGGACGCGCTGCACGACTCGTACACCTCGCGGCCCGGGGCGTCGGTCAGCAACGTCGCCACCCCCGCCACCCGCACCGCGTCGTAGCCCGACGGCGGCGCCGGCTTGGCGAACCGCCCCCGCTGATCCACGTACGGCGACACCACGAGGCGCACCGGCATCCCCTCCACCAACCGCGACGCCCCGCGCGCCTCCGCCTGCACCGCGCGCCCATCCCAGGTCACCCGGTAGATGCCCGGCACCGCCGCCTGGCCGAACGACCGCACGGCCTCGCGGCTCGCCTCACCCAACCGCCGCACGTGCCCCTCGAACAGCACCACCTCGCCCCCGGACGTCACCCGCAGCACGGTGTAGGTCTGCATCTGACGCACGATGCCAGTTGTAAAACCTCGAGACACACATTCTCGACACCGGCGCCCCCGCCCGCCGGAGAATGGATCCATGAGCACCTACCGCATCCGCCCTGGAGACACGCTGTCCGCCCTGGCGCGGCGCTTCGACACCACGGTGGCCACGCTCGCCCGCACCAACCACATCGCCGACCCGAACCTGATCATCGCCGGCCGCACCCTGCACGTGCCCGACGGCATCGAGCGCCCGGCCAGGAAGCCGGCCGCCGCCACCACCACCCCGGCCCGTCCCCGGCCGCGGCCCACCGCGCCGCCGCGCCCGCCCGCCAACGGCAAGCCCGGTCGCGTGGGCCTCGAGCGCCTGCCCCGCGGCACCGTCGCCCAGTACGAGCACTTCAAGGACCTCGTGAAGCAGGCCGGGGGCAAGTTCAAGACCGGCCCCCACCAGTTCAACCTCGTCGGCCTGCGCACCCCCACCAACACCAATGCCAACGGCGGCGCGGGCAAGTACGACGACCGCCTCGCCATGGTCTGGAAGGACGCTGCCGGCCGGCCCCAGGTGAAGCTGCTGCGCTTCAACACCGAGCCCGCCAAGGACATGTCGAGCTACTCGTCGGACAAGAACGGCGACGGGCGCGCG
>CAIVGN010000124.1 GCA_903905455.1 uncultured Archangium sp. | reverse complement strand
GGCGGTGGTTTCGGCGGTGGCACCGGTGGCGGCTTTCCTTTCGGTGGCGGCGCAGGTGGTGGCGGAGGCGCGAGCTGTGACGCGCAGAGCTGCGCCATCGGCTGCTGTCTGTCGGGCGTCTGCGTCCAGCCGTGGCTCGAGAGCGACGCGACGTGTGGCACGCAGGGCCAGCTGTGCCACGCCTGCCCCCCGGGGACCGGGTGCGGCGCCGGCCAGTGTGTGCCGAACACCAGCCTCGACGGGGGCACGTCTCCCATCGGCGGCGCGTGCGTGACCGACGCGCAGTGCGGCAGCGATGGGCTCTCGTTCTGCCTCACCGAGCCCAACGGTTTCCCCGGCGGCTACTGCAGCCGGAGCTGCGACGCCGTGCCGTGCCCCACGGGCCAGTGCGTGCAGGTGCAGGACCCCAACGGCCAGGTGCTCAACGTGTGCTTCAGCAGCTGCATGGGCTCGCTGACCTGCCGCATGGGCTACAGCTGCCAGCAGAACTTCTGCCTGCCGATCTGACCAGCCGCGGGAGGCCACGCGTGGGGTTCACCCCCGCCCGGGCATGCCGACGCGGCCCAGGTGCGTGTGGCCGAAGGCCGAGGCGTACTTGAGGCCGTAGCCCGCGGCGCGGTCGAAGCCGATGTGGGCGAGCCAGATGAGCGCGCACAGCCAGGCCAGGGTGCTGCCCGTCAGCAGGGCCGCCCCGGCGAGCAGGAGCGGGCCCAGGAGGCTGTGCCCCGCGTTGTAGGCGGCCGCGCCGGCCTTCGCGCCCGCGAGGTAGCCGAGCATCGACAGGTCCGGCACGAGGAACGCAGCGGCGAAGAAGCCCCAGGTCCCGCCGAGCGCGCGGAAGCCCACCACGGCGGCGACGAGCATCGCGAGCCCCTCGAGCCGGAGCAGGAGCCTCGGCCCGGCGTTCACGAAGCCCGGGGCCTGCGCAGGGGTGGAGATCGCGGGAACAGCGAGGCGTTCGAGGGTAACAGTGGTCATCGTGTCTTCCTTCCGGTGTGCGGTGCGCCGCCAGTGGCGTCCCGATGAAGACAAGGTGCGCCTCCTGGTCGCTTGCCACCATTGTCTAAATGCGTCTGTCCGCTCATCATGAATTGATGAGCGCCGCCGAGCCGTCGTGGGAGCTGTACGAGACCTTCCTCTCCGTGATGCGCAGCGGCAGCCTCTCGGGTGCCTCGCGCGCGCTGGCCGTCGCCCAGCCCACGGTGCGCCGGCGCGTCGAGGCGCTCGAGGCCTCGCTCGGCGCCGTGCTCTTCACCCGCGCCACCAACGGGCTGGTGCCGACCGAGGCCGCGCGCGCGACGCTGCCCCACGCGGAGGCGATGTCGGCCTCGGCCCGGGCGCTGGTGCGCGCCACCTCGGGGCCGCTCGAGGCGGAGCGTGGCACCGTGCGCGTGACGGCCAGCGAGATCATCGGCCTCGAGGTGCTGCCCGGGTTGTTGAAGCCGCTCCGCGCGCAGTGGCCCGACCTGCAGCTCGAGCTCGCGCTGTCGAACCGGCTCGAAGACCTG
Source organism: uncultured Archangium sp. (assembly GCA_903905455.1). GTDB lineage: Bacteria > Myxococcota > Myxococcia > Myxococcales > Myxococcaceae > Archangium_A. The sequence goes on along the minus strand of CAIVGN010000124.1, from coordinate 16,009 downwards.
CTCCGTCGCGACGCCGACGTGGCGGTGCGCATGACCGCGCCCACGCAAGCCTCGCTCGTGGCGCGCAAGGTGGGCGTCATTCCCGTGGGGCTCTTCGCGCACCGCGACTACCTCGCGCGTCACCCCGCACCGAAGAAGCCGGCCGCGCTGCTGCAGGGCCACGCGCTCATCGGCGCCGACCGGGGCCGGGGATTGATCGACGCGATGGCCACGCTCGGCGTGGGCCTGGGCGCGCGGGACTTCGCGATCCGCACCGACTCCGACGGCGCGCAGTTGAACGCGGTGCGCGCCGGCCTGGGCATTGGCGTGTGCCAGGTGCCGCTGGGCGAGCGCACGCCCTCGCTGGTGCGGGTGCTGCCGCGCGTGGTGTTCCCGCTCGAGACCTGGGTGGTGATGCACGAAGACCAGCGCAGCGTGCGCCGCGTGCGGCTGGTCTTCGAGCACCTCGTGAAGTCGCTGGGCGACTACGCGCGCGGGTGAGCCGCGTTCCTCAGCTCTTGCCCAGCGCGCTGATCAGCTTCTGCGCCTGCTGCTTCAGCTCGGCCTGGGCGGTGGAGGCGCGGCTGACGACCTCGCCTGCGACGTCGCGGGCCTCGTCGGTGCGCTCGAGGCGCGCGTACACCAGCGCCAGGTTCATCAGCGGCTCGAGGCGGTGGGGCGCGCGCATCGCGGCCTCTTCCAGGGCCTCGGTCGCCGCGCCGAGGTTCTCGGCCTCGTCGCCGGCGCGCTTCATCAGCACCAGCCCCAGGTTGTTGAGCGAGCCCCAGTCGCGCGGGTCGTTCTTCGCGGCGGCCGCGTAGGAGGTGATGGCCCCGTCGAGGTCGGGCGGATCCAGCGCCTCGAGCAGCTGGCCCTCGAGCGCATGGGTCTGGGCGGTGCCCTTGCCCTGGGCCGAGAGCTTCTGCACCAGCTCCAGCGCGGCGGCCCGGTGTCCGGTGACCATCATCAGCCGCGCGTAGTTGCCGATGGCCTCGGGCTCGCCGGGGAACTCGGCCGCCAGGGCCTGGGAGATCTTCATCGCCTCGGGTACCTGGCCCAGGGCCACCAGCACGTTGCTCAGCAGCCCGAGCAGGAAGGGCTGGTTGGGCATCAGCTTGAGCCCCTCGCGCAGCAGCTTCTCCGCGGCCTTCACCTCGCCGAACTCCTGCAGCACGAAGCAGCAGGCCTCGTAGACGGGCGGGTAGAGCGGGTTCAACTCCACGGCCTTCTCGAGGTGGGGCAGGCCTTCCTTCAGCTTCTCGTCGGCGAGCAGCACGCGCGCGAGGTGGAAGTGGAACTGGCCGACCTTCGGCTCGAGCTGCACCGCCTTCTCGAGCGGCGCCCGCGCGGCGCTGAAGCGACCGGCCGAGGCGAGCACCATGCCCAGGCCGAAGTAGGCCTCGGCGCGCGGCGGCTTCGCCATCGCGATGGCCTGCTCGTAGAGCGCCTTCGCCTCGTCGACTTCGGTGCGCGTCTGGGCGGCGATGGACGCCTTCACCAGCAGCGAGTCGACGTCGTCACCGCCGTCGAGCGTGGCCCGCGCGGCGAGGGCCGCGGCCTTGGTGAAGTCCCCGTCGAAGGTGGCCAGCTTGGCCAGCGTGAGCAGCGCGCGGCGCTCACCCGGTGACTCCTTGAGCAGCGCTTCGGCGACGCGGCGCGCGGTGTCGAGATCGCCTTCCTTCAGCAGGGTTTCGAGCGAGGCAGTCGTCATGGGCCGCAAGAGTATGCCCCGTACGAAAACGAAAGCGACGCCGACCTAGAACAGCTTCTTGAAGAAGTTCCCCACCGACTTCGCCGCGTTCTTCACGGTGTCCACGGCGCCGCTGACCGCACCCGAGACCGCGTTGCCGATGGCCTTGAAGGGGGCCTTCACCGCGTCGAGCAGGCCCTTCACGTTGAGGTCGACGTTGAAGCCGAACTTGAAGCCGATGCCGAGCGCGGCGCCGATGTCGAAGCGGGCCTTGAAGCGGCCGTTCTTGAAGCCCGCCTCGGCGTGGAACGCGGCGCCGACACCCGCCCACGCTTCCGCGCGACCACCGACCGAGCCGAACTGGCCCAGGTGCACGTTGGCTTCCGCACCGGCGCGGGCGCCCGCGAAGGCTTCGCCACCGACGCGCGCGGCGTAGATGCCGTTCTTCGGGTCGAGGACCAACTCGCCGTGGGCGTTGGCCTTGGCGCCGACGAAGGCCGAGCCCGTGGCGTCGAGGCCGTAAGCGCCCGTGCCGAGGTGAACCTTGCCCTCGAGATCCACGAGCGTGGCCGCGACGCCGACCTGGCCCCTGGCCGTGGCCGCGCCGTCCTTGAAGCCGACGCTGCCCGAGCCGTGCACCGCGGCCTCCATGAAGCTCACGCGCCCGGCGCCCTGGGCGAGCCCGGTGAGGCCCGTGAAGCTGCCCTCGTGCACCACCTGCGCGGTGCCCAGCTGGAACTCGCCCTTCTTCTCCCACGACGGCAGCTTGCTCAGCAGGCCGGTGAGGAGGTTTGGCTTGCCCGGGGTCGGGCGGAAGAGGTCGCTGGTGCCGCCAGCCGTGCCCCAGCCCCCGCTCCACTTGGTGGTGGCGCCGCCCTGCGCGGCGTAGGAGTTCTGGTACCAACCGTCCTTCTTCGCGGGCCCCTTCGGCTGCGCGGCGGGCTTCGCGTCCTTGTTCCAGGTGGTGTTCATCCACTGGTTCTTGAGGCCGACTCGGTGGGTCACGGGGTGCTCCGGTGTTCAGGTCGAGAGTAAAACTGTAGGCATCATCGGCAGATCGCCCCAGTCGGTTGCGATCAGCGGCCGGAAACCTTCCAGACGATGGCCAGCAGCGCAGAGGCGAGCAGCACGAGGCCCACCCCGACCGCGGGGACGATGGCCGAAGCCCTTGAAATGCCGGGGCGAAGGACCGACTTCGCGGGCTGCGCCGGGTCGTAGAACACGTCCACCGCGCTCTCCGCCGGGAGCCCGCGCACGAGGTCCTGGGCGCCTTCGGGCTCGCTGCTGTCGATGGCGTCGGTGGCGATCTTCGAGCCCTCGAGGACCTTCCCGTCGACGGTGTAACGGTACGTGACAGCGGCGCGGAAGGTGTGAATCACCCGCTGCGGGGCGTCGCCGTCGCCGTCGTCATCGGAGGCCCGGCGGGAGACCTCTTCGACGACCTGCGAGGTGAGCACGGTGCCCTTGACCGAGGGCCAGCGAGAGGTCGCGGCAGCGGCCAGCAGGCGGCGCAACCCGATGAAGAGGGTGACCAGGCCCGCGAGGCCAATGACCACGGCCGCGACGGAGGTGGCAGAGAAGAAGAGGCTGCGCATCGAACCTGCGAAGTTGTCACCTCTTCAGGGCGAAGACGACCCCGACGAACAGCAGCAGGGGCGCGGCGGCGATGAGCCGGCCCTTCCACCGCTCGAGGGTGAAGGCGAAGAGCAGCGCGGCGAGGGCCAGCTGACCTGCGAGGGCGAGCGCAGCCTCGGCCAGGGTCTGACCCGCCCGCATCGACTCGATCGCCCCGCGGGCCTCTGCGAGCGCGGTGGCCGTGCGCGACACCTTCAGCTCGGGGTTCTCCTCGGGCAGCTCCCGCGGCGGCAGGCGCTTCGCGAAGGCGATCTCTTCGTTCGCGCGCCTGTAGGCGTCGGCCGCGCGGCTCACCTCGGCCACCAGCGCCGCCTCGTCCCCGGGCCTCGCCCCACCGACCACGGCCGCGGCCGTCAACACCAGCGAAGCCACCATGGGGGCCACCCAGAAGCCCCGGTGGCGCAGGGGCCACTTCGTGTGCGCGATGCGGACGGCGGCGGTGAGCACGGGCGCGGCGAGCGCGACGAGGCCGGCGAGCCAGGCCAGGCCGCTACCCTCTTGCCGCTGGGTGAGCACCGCGTACAGCGGCATGGCGGCGATGATCAGCCACGAGACGCCCACCTCGAGCCACCCCGCCCACCGGTGCCCCACGAAGGTGGAGGTGGTGCTGCTCGCCGCGAAGCCCAGGGCCACCAGTGCCCCGGCCTGCACGGTCGAGGTCCACAGCAGCGCGTTGGCGTGAAACTCCCCCGAGAGCAGCAGGAGGATCGCCGTCACCAGCAGCGAGAACAGCCCCCACATGGTGCCGTTGCCCACGAGGTGGGTGACCACCGGCGCCCCGAGCGTGGGGAGCAGCGGCCCCTGGTCGTCATCGGTGTTCCGCGGCCCCAGCTTCGAGCCGGCGATGAAGCCCAGCACCGCCGCCGAGACCACCGCGGCGATCCACATCAGCGGCTTGTTCCGCAGCAGGTCGTGCCCCGGCAGGAAGAAGAACGCGGCGAAGGGCACGAGGATCAGCACCGGTGAGAGGCGGCGCTGTTCGACGGAGGCCAGCGAGCTGCGCGCCGCGGCGATGGACGCGCGCAGTTCACGGTCCTGCCGCAGCGCCGTGTTGCGCTCGTCGCTCTCCTTCTTCAGCAGCACCTCGGTCGACTCGATGAGCCGCTGCAGCTCGTCGCGCTTCTCGACGAACCCCGGCGCGTGCTCGAGGGTGAACTCGCTGCGCAGCGACTTCGCTTCGTGTTGGAGGGTCTCGAGCTCCGCCCTCAGCTGCCGGTCATCCACGGGAGAACCTCGCGAACAGGCGTTGCACCACCAGCGCACCGACGGCCGTTCCCAGTTGCGCCGACCACGACTTGAAGTCCAGCAGCCCCCAGGCGACGAGGGTCACCAGCAGCGCCAGCGAGGCGACCACGGGCTCGAGCAGCCGCACCCACGCCTTGCGCGCGCGGCCCAGGCCCGCGGTGAGCGACGCGAGCTCGGTCTCCAGCCCCGGGCGCTGCTCACGGGCGAGCACGATGGCGTCCCTCGCGCCGGTGACGCGGCCGCGCAGGTCGGTCAGCCGCGCGTCGAGCCCGGCCAGGGTCTTCGCCTCGATGGCGTGGCGGGGCGCCAGCTCGGCCTCGAGGCGCGCGCGTTCCTCGCGCTGGGACTGCACCGCCTCGAGCAACTCGGACATGAGCCCTCATCTGAGCAGGTGGCGACGTTTCCATCGAGTGCCATGCGCGGCCTCGTGCAAACTGCCGCCCATGCGAACCTTCGTGATGCTGTGGGCCGTGGTGCTGGTGGGGTGTGCCGGGGCGGGGCCCACGCGAGATCCGAAGGCGTTCTTCATGCGCGTCGATCTCCCGCGCTGGCAGCGCCTCGGCGTCGACCCCACCTTCCTCGCCAACGCGCTCGCCACCACCACTTCGATGTCGCAGTTCTTCGACGACGTGTGGGTGCAGCGCTGGGTCGACGAGGGCCAGCGCCTCGAGGCCCAGGCCATCGCGCTGGAGGCCAGCGGAGATCTCGTTGCCGCGGGCAAGGCCTACGCGGACGCGGCCCGCTACTACATCGTCGGGCACTACCCGAACCCCAAGACGCCGCTCAAGAAGCAGTCCTTCGAGAGTTCGCTGCGCACCGCGAGCAAGGGCATGGCCCTGGGCGGCATCGCCTTCAACCCGGTCGACTTCGACGCGCCCATGGGCCGCCTGCACTTCACGCGCAGCAAGCCGTTGGCCGACGGCCTCAAGCGCCCGGTGATCATCGTCAGCGGTGGGCTCGACGGGTACAAGGAAGAGCTCGCGCTGCTCCTCCAGGGCTCGCTCGCCGGCTCCGGCGTCTCCGAGGGCGTGGTGCTGGTGCTGGTGGACATGCCCGGCACCGGCCAGAACCCGCGGCCGCTGAGCGCCCAGGGCTTCGAGGAGTACTCGGCCATCATCGACCGCCTCGTCACCGAGCCCGACGTCGACGCCTCGCGCATCGGCTTCATGGGCCTCTCGTTCGGGGGCTACTGGGCGGTGCGGTTGCCCCAGGTCGAGCCGCGCATCAAGGCGTCGGTCAACTTCGGCGGGCCCATGACCAGGGCCTTCACCTTGGGGAACTTTGGTCGGCTCCCCGACGCCTTCGTGCAGGCGGCGCTCGCGGTGATGGGCCAGGCCAACGTGTTTGGTTTGTCGGGGGTGAGTGATTCGCTGGCGAAGGCGGTGAGCGATGGGTTGAAGGACGCGAAGAAGCCGCTGCTCACCATCGACGGCACGGAAGACTCGGTCATCCCCATGGAGGACACGATGTTCCCCGCGACCGCCGGCGCGCCGCGCACCTTCTTCCTCGTGCCCGGTGATGATCACTGCGCCATGGCGAACCTGGAGCTGGTCATCGGCGTGGCCAAGTCGTGGCTCGACCGCGAGCTCGCGGCGCCCTGATGCCAAAGGTCCACTACCGAGCCTGCAACCTGTGCGAGGCGATGTGCGGGGTGAAGATCGAGTTCGAGGGCACGAGGGTGCTCTCGATCCGGGGCGACGAAGAAGATCCGTTCAGCCGCGGCCACATCTGCCCCAAGTCGCAGGCGCTGCAGGCGCTCTACGAAGACCCCGACCGGCTCCGGCAGCCGATGCGCCGGGTCGCGGGGCAGTGGCAGCCGCTGGGCTGGGACGACGCGCTCGCCGAGGCCGCGCAGGGTCTCCACCGGGTGCAGCAACGACACGGCACCGACGCGGTCGGCATCTACCTGGGCAACCCCACGGTGCACAACACGGGGGCCATGCTCTTCGCCTCGCTCTTCACCCGCGCGCTGAAGACGAAGCACCGGTACTCGGCCACCTCGGTCGATCAGCTGCCTCACATGCTGACCGCGTACTGGATGTTCGGTCACCAACTGCTGCTCCCCGTGCCCGACGTGGACCGCACGCAGTACTTCCTGGTGCTCGGCGCCAACCCCATCGCCTCCAACGGCAGCCTGATGACCGCGCCGGGCATTCGCCGGCGGCTCGATGCACTGCGCGCCCGCGGAGGAAAGCTGGTGGTCGTCGACCCGCGCCGCACCGAGACCGCCGAGCGCGCCGACCGCCACCTGTTCATCACCCCCGGCACCGACGCGCTGTTCCTGCTCGCGGTGCTGCACGAGGTCTTCGTCACCGGGGGGGTGAAGCCGGGTCCGCTGGTCGATGGGCTCGAGCTGGTGGCCGAGGTGGTGCAGCGCTTTCCCCCCGAGCGGGTGAGTGCCGCGACCGGCGTGAGCGCAGAGGCGATGCGCACCGTGGCGCGCGAGTTCACCCAGGCGCCGTCGGCGGTTTGTTACGGCCGCGTGGGCACCTCGACCCAGGCCTTCGGCAGCCTGTGCGCGTGGTTGATCAACGTGCTCAACCTGGTCACCGGCAACTTCGATCGCCCCGGTGGCGCGATGTTCGCCTCCCCGGTGTTCGACCCCCGCACGCTGCCGAAGGCGCTCGCGGGTGGGCGCGGGAGCCATGGCCGGTGGAAGAGCCGCGTGCGGGGGCTGCCGGAGACCGGCGGCGAGCTGCCCGTGGCCACGCTCGCCGAAGACATCCTCACCCCGGGTGCCGGGCGGGTGCGCGCGATGGTCACCGTCGCGGGCAACCCCGTGCTCTCCACGCCCAATGGGCGACAGGTGGACCGCGCCTTCGGTGACCTCGAGTTCATGGTGGCCGTGGACCCGTTCCTCAACGAGACCACCCGCCACGCGAACCTCATCCTCCCGCCGCCTTCGCCCCTCGAGCGCCCGCACTACGACATCGCGTTTCACCTGCTCGCCGTGCGCAACACCACCCGCTACGCCCCCGCGCTGTTCGAGCCGGGGCAAGGCGCGCGCCACGACTGGCAGATCCTCCTCGGGCTGGGAAAGCGCCTCGAGGCCGCGCGCGGCGGCGGCGTCCAGAGCGCGCTCAAGTGGCGCGCCCTCGAGGCCCTCGGGGTGGAGCGCGCGCTGGACTTCGGCTTGCGGCTTGGGCCCCGGGGCGGGCTGCGCGGGCTGACCCTGAAGAAGGTGCAGCAGGCCGTGCACGGCCTCGACCTCGGGCCCCTGGAGCCCGTGCTGCCCGGTGCGTTGCAGTCGAGGACTGGGCGCATCGCGCTCGCGCCGAAGGAGTTGCTCGCCGACGTCGCGCGCCTCGAAGCCTCGCTCGTCGCGCCGCGCGTACCCGGGCTGGTGTTGATCAACCGCCGGCACCTCCGCGACAACAACTCGTGGCTGCACAACGTGCCGAAGCTGGTGAGCGGGGCCGGGCGGTGCACCTTGTTGATGAACTCCGTCGACGCCACCGCGCTCGGGGTGAGCAGCGGGCAGGAGGTCCGCGTGCGCTCACGGGTCGGTGAAGTCGTCGTGCCCGTCGAGGTGTCGGACGCGGTGATGGTGGGGGTGGTGTCGCTGCCCCACGGGTATGGGCACTCGCGCGAGGGCGTGCGGTTGGGCGTGGCCAGCGCGCACCCCGGCCAGAGCGTGAATGACCTGACCGACGATCAGCGCGTCGATGGCGTCAGCGGGAACGCCGCGTTCAGTGGGGTGATGGTGGAGGTGGCGGTGGAGGGTTAGTCGAGGGCCGCGAAGCCGGTGCGGATGGCGTACTTCGTCAGGTCCGCCACGCTCTGGAGGTTCAGCTTCTTCATCAACCGCCCCCGCAGCGCGTGCACCGTCTTGTCGCTGATGCCCAGGTGGTCCGCGACCTCCTTGGTGTTGAGACCCCCCGAGACCAGCCGCAGCACGTCTCGCTCGCGGGGCGTCAGCTCGGGCTCCGCGCCGCCGGGCCGCATGAAGGCGTCGACCAGGGCGCCGGCCACGGCGGGGCTCACGTAGGTCTTGCCCTCCATCACCGTCTGCAGCGCCAGCACCAGCTCGTCGTAGGCCGCGGCCTTCACCACGTAGCCAGACGCGCCGGCCCGGAACATCTCGGTCACGAACTCGCGGTTGCTGTGCATCGACAGCGCCAGCACCCGGCAGCTCGTGCCCAGCGCCTTGACCACCTGCCGCGTGACCTCGGTGCCGCTGAGCAGGGGCATGCTGATGTCCACCACCAGCACGTCGGGCTTGAGCTCCAGCGCGGCGGCCACGGCGCTCGGGCCGTCTGACGCTTCGCCGGCCACCTCGATGGTGGGGTAGCTGGTGAGGCACATGCGCAGGCACTGGCGCACCAGTTGATGATCATCGGCGAGCACGATTCTCATGGCGACGCCTCCTCGGTTGGAAGTTGAACCACTGCGCGTGAACCGCGCTCCAGGCGCTTGAGGCTCAACTCACCCCCCGCCAGGCGCAGGCGCTCACGGGTGTTGAACAGGCCGAAGCCGCGCACCGCGCCATCGCCCAGGGGCTCGATGCCCTTGCCGTCGTCCTGCACGGTGATGCGCACACCCTCGCCGACATTTTCCAGCACCACGTTCATGCGCTGCGCCTCGGCGTGCTTGACCACGTTGATCATCAGTTCGCGGGTGCTCCAGTACAGCAACGACTCCCGCGACGCCGGCAACCGCCCATGCAGGCCGTGGGCCACGAGTTCGAAGCTGACGCCGTAGTGGGAACCCAGGCGCTCGCCGGCTTCGCGCAGGGCCGCGGGCAGCCCCAGCTCCTTGAGGGCCGGGGGAGAGATCTCCACGATCAGCTCGTCGATGTGGCCCACCGCGCCGTCGAGCACCTCGGTGGCCATGCGCAGCGCGGCGACCTGGTTCGCCGGCTCCTTGAGCGCCCGGGTGACCAGCAGCCGGGCCATGGCCAGCTCCTGCGCGATGCCGTCGTGCACCTCGGAGGCGACGTGCCGCCGCAGCAGCTCCTCTTCCACCGACTGCCGCGCTGCGAGCACCTGCAGCCGCTCCCGTTGGTCTTCGAGCACGCGCTCGGTACGCACCTGCTCGGTGATGTTGCGCACGATGACCATGGCCGAGGTGTCGTCTTGCCGGGCGAAGCGCGCCTCGAACTGTTGCAGGCCGCTGGGCACCTCGAGGGGATAGCGCACCGTCTGTACTTCTCCGCGGTCCAGGGCCGTCCGTACCGCCGCCACCAGCTCGCTGGCCACGTCCGGGGGCAGCATCTCGCTCAGCAGCCGGTCCTGACCCTCTTCCTGCGGGACCTTCAGGTCGCCGGCGGGCATGGGCTTGCTGTACTGGACCCGGCCGTCGCGGCTCACCGAGAACACCAGGTCGGGGATCGCCGCGAGCACCGCGTGCATCGCCTGCCGGTTCACCCGCAGGCTCTCGTAGGCCTCGTGGCGCTCGAAGACGCCGCCCAGCGTGGTGGCGAGCACGCGCAGCAACTGGGCGTCCGTCGAGGACCAGGCGCGCAGCTCGCGCACCGCGTCGAAGCCCATGAAGCCGATCATTCCCGCGGCGCCACGAATGGGGATGATCAGGATGGACTGGATGGACTGGGCCTCGAGCAGCTCCCGCTCGACCGCGGCCTCGGGCGGCAGGTCCTTGGTGGCGATGGCCTCGGTGAGACCCGAGCGCAGCCGCTCGAGGAGCCAGGGCACCGCCGCGTTGGGCACCTGCTGGAGGTTCGGCAGCTCGGGGCTGATGTCCCGGGCGCACCACTCGTGGGTGTTCGACGAGCACTGGTGTTCCCAGTCGAAGCGGAAGACGTAGACCCGGTCGGCCCCCACGAAGCGGCCCGCCTGCGCCAGCGCCTCGTTGACCACCGCGTCGTGCTGTTCGCCCATCGCCGCCGTCAACGTCGTCGCTACGTCGGCGACCAGCTCCGCGAGCATTCTCCGGTGTTCACCTGAATGGGAACTCTCTGGTTGCACCGGTCAATGATGTCAGCCTGCCCTCCACTTCGCTGCGCTGGGTCCCGATGACCCGGGTGAATTTGTCGCTCTTGACAGGGATTTAGTCTCGTCCGACCCAGTGTCTGGTGGCCTGACGGCAAGGGATTCCCCGGCTTATCTCCGGCCCGCGCACCCGGGAGTATCTCCGCCATGCTCCGATCCCAGCACGCGCCCCGCATCCTTCTTGCCAGGCGGTCCCCGTGAGCATGTTCAGCCACGCGGCAAACCCGGGGCCGGTGGACCTGGGCTACGAGCGCCAGGAACGTGAATGGCGGCGCTGGCTGGAGAGCGCGCTGGAGCTGGCAGGCGTCGGGCTGTGCATCGTCGAGGTGCGGAACGAGGCGCCGCGCACGGTGCTGCTCACCGAGCTGTTCTCGCGGCTCACCGGGGCCGAATACGAACCCGGCGTCCGCCGCGTTCCGTGGCTGAGCGAGGGCGACTCCGACGAGGTGCTCCGGCTGCGCGAGGCCTTCAACGCCCGCCGCTCGCGCGCCGAGTTCGTGGAGTGCCGGCGTGAAGGCGCGGACACCGGCCGCCCCTGCCTGATGCGGGTCGAACCGCTGCGCGATCGCCTCGGGCGCATTCACCACATGTGCCTGGTGGTGTCCGACGCCACCGCGCAGCGCGATCGCGAGCGCGAGCAGGCCGAGCACGAACGCCTCGCCCTGTGCGGGCGCCTCGCGGCCGGCGCGGTGCATGACCTCAACAACTTCCTCACCGTGATGATGGGCTTCGCCGAGAACACGCTCGACGTGCTCCAGTCCGGCGAAGACGCCGTCGCCGCCGGCGCCGTCCAGGACCTGGGCGAGGTGTTGCGCGCGGGGGAACACGCCGCGCAGCTGACCCGGCGCGTGCTCGATCTCGCCCGCCAGCCCGTGGAGCCCACGGCGGTCACCTTCGAACTCGGCAGCTCCCTCGTCGCGGCGAGGCGCGGCATCGAGCAGGCCTGCGGCGCGAGCGTCAGCGTCGAGGTGAGCCCCGGCCCCGGGCGGCTCTTCGTGCACCTCGACCCGGTCGCGCTCGCCCAGGCGCTGCTCAACCTCGCGGTCAACGCGCGCGACGCCATGCCCGACGGTGGCCGCTTCGTGCTCGTCGCCAGCCACCCCCTCGAAGCCTCGGGTCCCCTCGCGGCCGGTCACTACGTGCGGCTCCAGGTGAAGGACACCGGCGTCGGCATGTCGCGGGAGGTCGTCGCGCGGGCCTTCGAGCCCCTGTTCACCACCAAGCCGGTCGGCTCGGGCACGGGCCTGGGGCTGCACTCGGTGCGGGCCTTCGCCCAGCGCTGGGGGGGGCAGGCCCGCCTCGAGAGCGCCCCGGGCTGCGGCACGGTGGTGACCCTGGAGTTGCCGCTGCGCGTCGACGTCGCGTGCGCCGACGGCGCCGACGGCCAGCCCGCGCTCGTGGGCCTTCCCACGCGGGGCGGCCGGTGCGTGGTGGTCGAGAGCGAGCCGGTGGTGCGCCGCGCCATGCAGCGCGTGCTCGCGTTCGCGGGCTTCGAGGTGACGTGCTTGTCGACGGCCGGCGAGGCGCTGCTGATGTTGGAGCAGGGCGTCCCGGGGCTCGACCTCCTGGTGCACGACGGCGCGCAGCAGGGCGCGCGGGGGGCCGCGCTGCTGGCCCGGGTGCGCGAGCTGTCGCCGGGGCTCCCGGTGCTGGTGACCAGCGCCACCGGTGACGTCGACGCCGCGGTGCACGCCGCCGGGGCCGAGGTGTTGCTCAAGCCCTTCTCGGGAGAGGCGCTGGTGCGCCGGGCGCGCGCCGCGATGCAGACCGCGCGCCTCGAGACCCCGCCGTCCACCCCCGCGAGCACCCCGCGCCCGTCCCCGGCGCCGCGCGCGGTCGAAGGCCAGGAAGCCGAGAGCGCCGCCATCAACGGGCAGCTCTACTTCCGGCCCATCGTGCTCACGCGCGACGGTTCGACCCACGCCTTCGAGGTGGTCGCCACCGGCGGCGCGACCGGCCGCCCCCTGCGCGCGGCCATCGCCGCGGCGCTCGACGCCGAGCCCGGGCACACCGAGCCGGTCTTCGTCACGCTCCACCCGGCCGAGCTGCGCTCTGGCATCTTCCTCGAGGACGAGCCCTTCGTGCGCCACGCGCGACGCCTGGTGCTGCTGGTGCGCGAGGCCGACTGCGAGGCGGTGCACTCCACGATGGCCCTGGCCCGCGACATCGGCTTCCACCTCGCCATCGGTGATCTCGGCACCTCGGTGCAGGCGCTCGACGCCGCGCTGGGCATTCACCCCGCGTACGCGCGGCTCGCCCCCGCCTTGACCGAGCGCCTCGGCGCCTCGCCGGTGCGCCAGGAGTTCGTCTCGTCGCTGGTGGCGCTGCTGCGCCGCCACGGCGTCGCCGCCCTGGCCCGCGGGGTCACCCGGCCCAACGAGCTGTCGCTGTTGGCGGACCGCGGCTGCGAGCTGGTGCAGGCGACCTGAGTCCCTGCGCGCTCACCGCGGCGTCGCCGACTCGATGCGATCGAGCCGGAACTGCCGCTTCGCCTGCAGCCCCTCGTCGACGCAGTTGATCAACGTCAGCGTGCGCTCCATCACGATGCTCTCGATGCGCACCACGCGCCGGGTCAGCTCCTCGCCGCCAGTGCGGTACTCGAGCTCCAGGGGGCGCTGCGTGAACCACGCCTCCTCGATGGCCCGGGTGACGGCCTTCGAGGCGCCATGCGCGGGCACGCCGACGAACTGCAGCTGCTTGATCAACGTGAGCAGCTCGCGCTGGGCCGAGGCCGAGAGCGCGCCGCGCACCTTGTCGAGCGCGCGGTGCATCGCCTCGGGCAGAGGCACGAGGCGCATCTCGAGGGCGTGGGTGCCGATGGCGCAGAGCACCGCGGCCTCGCGGGGGCTCAGGTTCACCGGGGGCAGGGCGTAGTGCTTGTCCAGCGCGTAGCCCCCCCCGCGTCCCTGCTCGGCGAGCAGGGGCAGCTGGGCGTCGCGCAGCGTGTCGAGGTCCCGGTAGATGGTGCGCAGGGTGACCCCGAAGCGCTCGGCGAGCTGCGCCGCGGTGACGCCGGTCTTCCGCGCGCGCAGGTACTCGGTGATGGCGAGCAGCCGGGCCTGTCGTTGCACCCCCCCTCCCTAGCTCAGGGCGCTTCCTGGTGGAGCCCCACCTCGTTGCCTTCGGTGTCGAGCATCACCGCGATGGCGCCCTGGGGGCCGATCTCCGTGCGCGGCATCACCACCGCGCCGCCCGCCTTCACCACCCGCGCGAGCACCGCGTCGAGCTGGCCGTCGGTGTTCAGGTACAGCAGCGCCCCGTCCTTCGAGGGCTTGCGGTGGGGCATGGTCACCAGCGCGCCGGAGACGCCCTCGGCCTGCAGCACGGCCATCGAGGTGCCCTGGAAGTCTTCGCGCTTGAGCTTCGTGGCGAGCACCGCCTCGTAGAAGGCGGCGGCGCGGGGCATCTCGACGACGGGGATCTCGAACCAATTGACGCTGTCGTTCTTCATGGGTGACTCCGGTGGTGTGTCCCCCGGCGCGAGTGCCCGGGGACACACGCACCATCGCCGCCGGCTGTGACAGCGTTCTGTCAGGTTTGAGGCGCCGGGCTCCCAGTCGCTGGTGAGGCGCGCGCCACGCCCAACACGCCGTCACGAACGGCGGCGCCTGGCGCGAAGCGAACGGGGCTACGGTGCCGCCCCCATGAGCCAGCCGACCCTGACCTACTTCGACATCCCCACCAGCCGCGGCGAGGAATGCCGCCTGGCCCTCTTCATCGCCGGCGTGCCCTTCACCGACGAGCGCCTGAGCCTCGAGCAGTGGCAATCGCGCAAGGCCTCGGCGCCCTTCGGCGCGCTGCCCATCTTCGCCAGCGAAGGCCGCCCGACGCTCTCGCAGAGCAACGCCATCCTCCGCATGCTCGGCAGCCAGCACGGGCTGCTGCCCGCCGACCCGTGGGAATCGGCGCGGCACGAAGCCGTGATGTGCGCGGTGGAAGAGATGCGCGCGAAGCTCGGGCCCACCAACCGCCTCAAGGACCCCGCGGAGAAGCAGGCCGCCCGCGAGGCCCTCGCCCGCACGTACTTCCCCGAGTGGTGCGCGCAGGTCGAGCAGCAGATCACCGGCCCGTTCCTCGGGGGCGCGGCGCTCAGCGTCGCCGACCTCAAGCTCTTCGTGGCCATGGGCCCGCTGCTCGCGGGGAAGATCGACCACGTGCCCACCGACGTCTTCGAGCCCTTCCCGAAGCTCGCGGCCCTGGTCGGGGCCGTCGAGCAGCACCCGAAGGTCGTCGCCTGGTACGCGCGCTGACCTGCCGCGCCGGCCGGGCGCCCGCTGCTCAGGGGGGGAAGCCGAAGCTCAGCTTGATGGCCTGGTACTCGGGGTGCACCGTGCCGTCGGTGCGGCGAATGGTGAGCACCGGCTCGATCCAGGTCTTCTCGCGGAAGTGCTCGGGGAGATCGCTGGCCCGGGCCATGGTGAAGAGCCCCAGCAGCGGCGGCTCGCCCTCCTTGAGCGCCACGTCGCGCTGCTTGACGATGGCGAGGCCCGCGGCGCGCGCGGCGTCCCGCAGGCGCTCGAGCTGGCGCAGGGGGAACACCGGGAACACGCAGGCGAACACGCCGCCGGGCGCGAGGTGCTGCGCCGCGGTGGCGCAGTAGTGCGAGACGTCGCCGCGCACCTCGAAGCGACAGGCGATCTTCTGCGGGTGATCGCCGTGCACCCCTTCCTCGAGGGGGAAATAGGGCGGGCTGCCGAGCACCAGGTCGAAGACTTCTCCCTCGCCCAGCACGCCGGGGTCGCGGAAGTCACCCAGGCGCAGGTCGAAGCGCTCGGTGAGCCCGTTGTACGCGGCCGACTTGCGGGCGAGCGCGATGCTGATGTCCTGCGCCTCCACGGTGACGAAGCGCGCCCCCGGCAACCGCCACGCGGCCACCATGGCCACCGAGCCGATGCCGCTGCCCAGGTCGAGCACCCGCGAGGGCGAAGGCGCGTTCGAGGTGCCGTACCAGGCGGCCAGCACGTCGTCGGTCGAGAAGCGGTGCCCCTTCTTGTACTGGAAGAGCTTGAACTGACCCGAGATGGCGTCGAGCGACGTGCCCTCGGGGAACTCGGTCTCGGGGAGCCCCGGCGGGGTGGGGCCGGGGAGGACGTAGCCTTTGAAGGACGGGGGCATCACCGCCGGGCGCGTAGCAGATCGCCGCGAACTCAGTCGACGAGCAGCGCCTCGAGCCGTTCGCGCGCGGGCACGGTCGGCGACGAGACCATCAGCCCCAGGCGGTAGCGCGCGGGCCCGTCCTCCGGTTGCGCTTCGCTCCAGTCGACCCGGGCCATCAACTCCAGCGTGGTGCCGTCGCCAGGAAAGACGTCGAACCACAGCTTGGAGCCCGGGGCGTAGTCGTCGTCGGTCCACACCACCACGCCCACGACGGGAAGGAGCTGTCTGGAATCACCGAACAGCGGCCGGTACCACGGCCGACACATCGAGGCCGCGTGCAGCGACCGATACCCCACCCTGGTGACACTCATTGAGATCCGCCCCTCGCCCGGTACTGCCGCCGACGAGTGTCAGT
>CAIVGN010000123.1 GCA_903905455.1 uncultured Archangium sp. | reverse complement strand
GAGTGCGTCATCAAAGTTGACAACGTCCAGTTTCAACCACAGCGGTTGTCAACTTTGATGATGAGGTGCCCGACCTGCGGCCCCCTCGCACCTCTCCGTGACGATGCCCCAACTCGCCGCGCGCCGCGGGGCACGACCGTCGCGAGCACGGCCATGACACCCGCACGCCCCTCTTCCTCCAGGCCGTGGTTGCCGGAGTCACCTCCGCCTCATCCGATGTCGCCTCGACCCGCGATGGCCTAGACACCGCGCATGAAGCGACGGGGTCGGTGGTGGGGCTGGCTGTTGGTGGTGGGTCTCTTGCTGGGGTGGCTCCTGCTCACGCCCCGAGCGACACGTGTCGCGACACCTTCGCCTCAGGTGGTGAACGAGTCCCGAGTTCCGGTGCCCGTGTCTCCCGGTGAGCCCATGCGCGCGACTGACGCCGGCTTCACCTCTGCGGGCGGCGTGTTCGAGGTGCTGGTCACTTTCGAAGGTGCGCCGATGCCCGAGGTGGCGCTGGCCGCCTCGAAGCAACGCCCGACGTCCCTCGCGTGGCGTGTGACCTGGGAGCCACCGCTCGTGGCCCGCACCGATGCGCGAGGGATGGCGCGACTCCCCGCGAGCGACGGCAACTGGGTCTTCCTCGCGGCGAAGGGCGGCTTTGCGACGGCGGTGGTCGACGTGGTGCGTCCCTCCGCCGAGCGCGTGACGGAGGTGCGCGTGCAGCTCGAGCGCGGCGAGTCGTTCGATGGATTGGCCCTCGACGAGAAGGACGTCGCGGTGGCGCCCGCGACGATTCGTGCCATTCCACTGGGAGATCGCACCACGCGTCGCAGGAGTTCCCCCCTGGGGACGGTCGAGACCACCGTCGACGTGCGCGGTACCTTCCACGTTGCTGCCCTCGCGGCCGGTTGGTGGTTGCTCGAGGGCGACGCAGAGGGGGCGGGTCGCGCGGAGCCGGTGTTGATCAACCTCCCGGTGAGCGAGGTGGTGCGGCTCCACTTTCGGCGCTCAGGATTCCTCGAGGGCGTGGTGCGGCAGCCAGACGGCGGCGTCGCCCCCGGGGCCGTGGTGACGCTCGGAAGCGCGGAGGGCGCCGAGTCGCTCGAGGCGAGCATCACCGGCACCTTCTCTGTCGAGCGCGTACCAGGGGCGTACCGGGTCTCGGCGAAGTCGGGAGAACTGGTGGGCACCGCCGACGCCATTGCCTTCGTGCGCGCAGGGGGCACGGCCAGCACGCTCGTCACGCTCTCGGGCCGGGGCGGCTCGTTGCGGGGCGTGGTGAAGCGCGATGATGGGGTCGGGGTCGAAGGTGCGCTGGTGGTCGCCAGCCCGCACAACGAAGCGGGAGTGACCGCGCAGGTCCGCTCCTCGCCGGACGGGACCTGGTTGCTCAGTGGCCTCGCGCGAGGGAGCTACGATCTCGAGGCCGAGGCAACAGGCCTGATGCGGACCTCCGAGTGGGGCTGCTACGTCGCCGAGGGCAGCACCTCGAACGTGGACCTCGTGCTTGGTCGCCTCGGGCGGGTGACAGGCGTGGTCGAGAACTCCGGTGGTTCGCCGTTGAGCAGCCGGGTGATGCTGCGTTCGCCTCGCGGCCTGTTTCCCGAGCGCCACGTGCTCAGCGATGGCGCGGGTCACTTTGCCTTCGACGACGTCCCACCCGGGCCGGCGTTCGCCAAGGCCCTGCGCGACCCGCGAGAACTCACCCGCGAGGTCGAGATCAAGGTTCAGGCGGGGCTCACCCATGAACTGAAGTTGGTGGTTCTCGACCCGCTGCCGCAGCAGGTGGACCTCGACCGCACGCGCTGCGTCCCCGCGTCCGCGGTGACCATCCTCGGCATGGAGGCCAATGCTTTCGACACGCGCCACCAGTGGCAGGCGCCGGTGAGTGTCTCCCGGCTGACGCTCCCCATGGCGCCCGGAGACTGGGAGTTGCTCGTGTCCGGCCGCGGGGCGCGGGGATGTGCGCTGCTCAACGGCCCGCAGTCCGTCACCCTGGAAGCCGGTGTCAAGCCACCGCCGGTGCGCCTCGTCTTCGGCCCGGGCGAACCCGAATTCGAAATCTCCGTGCTGGAGGCCGATGGCCAGCCAGCCCCCTTCGCGAGCATCACGGTGCGAGATGACCGGGGCAGCCTGTGGGCGTCCGAGGCCGATGCCGACGGACGGGGCCAGTCGCAGTTCGCGGCCGACGCCCTGTTGACCGTGACCGCGACGAAGCAGGGGCGCAGCGCGCAGGTGAAGGGCGTACGCCGTGCACTCGGCCACCTCGCGCTCACGTTGCAGCCCGCGACCCGCATTCACCTTCGCCTCGAAGGCACGAGCGGCGTGAGCCGGGTCACCGCGCTGCTCGAAGACGACTCCTTCGCTGATGAGCTGCGGGCGTCGGGCGCCGAGGTGTGGCTCGAGGAAGTGCCCGTGGGCTCGGTCACCCTCACTGCCACGAGCGCTGACGGTTTGAGGTCGGGGCAGGCGCGCGTGGTGACGAGCGTCGGTCAGGCGAGCGAGGCCACGATTCGCCTCCAGGCGCTGGCCCGTGTCGAGGGCATGGTGCGGCTCCCTCAAGGGACCTCCCCCGGCGCGTCGGTCTCGCTGGGCACCGTCGATGCACCGGTCGCGGCGGACGGTTCGTTCAGATTCGATCAACTCCTGGCCGGCGACTACACGGCGAGGGTTGTGTGCCTTCGATGCGGGACGTGGGTGCCACAGGCGGTGAGCCTTGCTCCCGGGGCCGTGGTGAAGCTGAACTTCCCTTGAACCCGCGCAGCCAACGACAGAACTGAAGGCGCGCAGGCAACCCGCGGCCTGATTCCTGCGGGGAGGCCGGGGTGATGGGTCTCGGGGGCCGTGCCTCGAACTGACGTGCCCCGCGAATCCGCAGCAAGGTCCTGCCACGGAGGCCACGTGGGGTGCAGGGGTCTGCGAGTGCGTCATCAAAGTTGACAACGTCCAGTTTCAACCACAGCGGTTGTCAACTTTGATGATGAGGTGCCCGACCTGCGGCCCCCTCGCACCTCTCCGTGACGATGCCCCAACTCGCCGCGCGCCGCGGGGCACGACCGTC
>CAIVGN010000122.1 GCA_903905455.1 uncultured Archangium sp. | reverse complement strand
GCTTCGACGGCGCCACCACCGAGCACGGCCCGGGCTGAGCACGCACCCCCAGCCAAGCGAGCGCGGAACCCCGGAGATCAGCTAAGAAATCCCTCCAGTGCTCTCCCTCGTCCTCGCGCTCTCGTTGGCCGGCACCCCGGAGCTCGCGGTGTTGAGTTCTCGCGGCGAGGTGGGCGAGCTGCGGTTCCAGCCGCTCTTCGCCACCACGCTCAGCGAGCCGGTGGTGCGCTTCACGCACGCGGAGGGCAGTTCGGTGCTCGGCAGCGTGCTGCCCGGTACTCGGGTGGTGGTCGCGTCGGTCGCGATGCGCAGCGGCGGGGATCTCTCGTTCGCCAGCGCCCTGGTGCGCCTCGAGGCCGGCAAGCCCGCGCGAATGCTCGCGGACCAGCTCGTTTATGGCTCGCGGCCACTGGTCACCGGCGAGGGCCGGGTCTTCATTTCTCGCGGGCGCGCGGGACCTGCACTCGACACCCTGCGCGTCGATACCCTCACCATCGAGGAGATCGACCCGCTCACTGCGAAGGCGCGCCTCGTCTTCGCGACGCAGGGCTTCGTGGCGTTCCTTGCCGGGGCGCTGGGTCGCGAGCTGATCATCTACGAGCAGGGTCCAGGCGGCGCGCGCCTCGTCGCGGTGCACGTCGACACCCTGGCCCGGCGCGAGGTGCTGGCCCAGATGGTCCCCATGGCCCACGACTTCGTGGTCGATGCGCCGCGCCGTCGCGTGCTCTTCACCCAGGCCGCGGGGGCGGAGTGGCAGGTCGAAGAGGTGTCGCTGGCCGACGGCGCGCGTCGGGTGTTGGCGACTGGGCCCGAAGTGACGCTGTTGCCCACGGTGCTCGCAGACGGTCGCGTGCTGATCAGCGATGGGCCGGGGCAGGGCCTGCGCGCCCTCGATGGGAAGCGGGGTCTCGCGGCCCAGGGCGAGGGCTTCGAGCGGCTCCGCTTCGAGCGAGGGGGCCTGCTGGTGGGGCTGCACGAGCGGCCCAGCGACTTTCCCTCGATCTTCGTGGTGCGGACCAACGGAGAGCGGGTGCCGGTGCTCGCGCTCCCCGACGCGCGCCTCGACGTGGCCGGGGTGTTGCCGTGACGCGGGTGCTCTTCGTGCTCGCGTTGATCACCGGTGGCCTGGCGCGCGCGCAGTTCTGCCCCTGTTACACGCTCTCCAGCAGCGCCAACTCGCTGAACTGCGGCGTCGAGGCGGCCAACGGTACCAACCCCGGCGTCGCGCAGTGGCAGGGCATCTTTCAGCTCGTGGCGCAGGGCCCGGCGGCCTGGGGTGCCTCGGGGCCTTCGGTGCCCGACATCGGCCAGGGCTGCGGCGCCCCGATGCCCTCCACGCAGGTGCCGGCGCGGTTTCCCTGCGAGCTGCTCAAGGCCATCACCTTCCAGGAGTCGGGGTGGCGGCAGTTCTGCGTTCCGACCACGCCCACTGATCAGGTCGGGGGCCCCTCGCGCACCATCATCTCGTTCGATTGCGGCTACGGCATCGGCCAGGTGACCAGCGGCATGCACAGCGGCGAGGCGCCGAGCTTCGATCGCGCCCGCGTGGCCTCCGACGCCACCTACAACCTCGCCACCGGCACGCGCATCCTCGCCGACAAGTGGCGGGCCACCCGCTGCGTGGGTGACAACCAGCCGGCGATCATCGAGCACTGGTACAGCGCCACGTGGGCCTACAACGGGCTCGCCGCGGTCAACAACCCGAACAACCCGATGTACTCCACCACGCGCGGCGTCTACCGGCCCGCCGTCGGTGGCGCGGCCCCGTACCAGGAGAAGGTCTTCGGGTGGATGGAGTACCCGCCCACCGCGAACCACTGGACCTCGACGCCCTTCGCGTACCCTCGGCTCCTGGACATCGGCGCGGGCACCAACGGCAGCCCTGCGACGCTCCCCGAGCCGAGCTGTGCCAGCCCCACCAGCTGCGCCTCGACCCGTTCCACCCACGTCTCGGCGTGCTTCCCCTCTCCGGCCGACGCGGGCACGGACGGTGGTGCTGGAGGCGGAGGCGGCGGCTCCTCGGCAGTCGGCGGCGGCACGGGTGGTGGAGGCGGGGTCGGCGGCGGCATCGGCGGTGGCAACGCCAGTGGCGGCGGCGGGGGCAGGGCGGGAGGCGGCTCCGGATCGGGCGGCGGTGGGGGAACGAGCGCGGCGGCGGACGCAGGGACGACCTCCGCGGATGGTGGCGGCACCTTCGACCCCACGCCCGGCAAGACCGGCGTGGTCGGGGGTTGCGGGTGTGGCAGCACCGAGCAGCTCGCGGCCCTGATCAGCCTGCTCCTGCTGCGCCGCGCAGCGCGCTGAGCGCTCACGAAAAGGGCTTGGCCGTGTCGCAGGTCTGCGCCTAGGGTGCGCGCGCTTTTCCCCTTCGGAGTGATCCATGCGCGTGCGTGTCTTGTGGGTTGCGGCCTTCCTCGCCGCGACCACTTCTTTCGCTGAACAGGCCGCCGTCAACTTCCACCTCGACCCGATGGTCGGCACGGGGCTCGACAAGTCGAAGCTCGTCACCGGCGCGGCCCTCAAGGTCGACACCACGCTGCTGAAGTTCCTCGGGCCGGTCGCCCCGCAGATCGAGTTCTTCGGCGCCTCGGCGGCGGACCGCACCTACCTCGACGACGGCTCGGTCTTCGGCGGCGGCATCGGCGCGCGCCTGCGCCTGTTCAATGACGAAAAGGGCTACCTCTTCAACCCCGGCACCAAGCGCAGCGGCAACCTCTGGGGCAACCTCTGGGTCGACGCGCACCTGACCTACGCGGCCGGCGGCTTCGGGCCCGGCTTCGACGTGGGCCTCGGCGCCGAGCTCTCGCTGCTCGAGGGCCTCTCCGTCGGCCCCTTCGCCAAGTTCATGTTCTTCGGCCAG
Organism: uncultured Archangium sp.; assembly: GCA_903905455.1. Lineage (GTDB taxonomy): Bacteria > Myxococcota > Myxococcia > Myxococcales > Myxococcaceae > Archangium_A. Next base: position 11,758 of record CAIVGN010000122.1, on the reverse strand, counting down.
CGCGCCACGCTCGACGTCAGCCCGCACACCCTGATGCTCTTCGGCCTCTCGTTCACCATCGGCGCGCCGCAGACCACGCCCGCCGAGGCGGACTTCGACGGCGACGGCATCAAGGGCGACGACGACAAGTGCGTCGACGAGGCGGAAGACAAGGACGGCTTCGAAGACCAGGACGGCTGCCCCGAGAAGGACAACGACAAGGACGGCATCGAGGACGACAAGGACCAGTGCCGCGACCAGGCCGAGGACAAGGACGGCATCGCTGACGAAGACGGCTGCCCCGACGTGGACGTCGACGGCGACGGCGTCAACGACGAGAAGGACAAGTGCCCCACCGAGAAGGGCTCCGTCGAGAACAACGGCTGCCCCGATGGCGACAAGGACGGCGACACCGTCGTCGATCGCCTCGACGCCTGCATCGACGTCAAGGGCCCGGTCGAGAACAAGGGCTGCCCCGACACCGACGCCGACGAAGACGGCACCGCCGACCGCCTCGACGCCTGCAAGAACGAGAAGGGCCCCGCCTCGAACAAGGGCTGCCCCTACCCCGACACCGACAAGGACACGGTCACCGACAACTTCGACAACTGCGTCAACGAGCCCGGCCCCGTCGACAACCAGGGCTGCCCCGCCTCGAAGAAGCAGCTGGTGATCATCACCGCCGACAAGCTGATGATCAAAGACAAGGTCTACTTCGACACGGGCAAGGCCAGCATCCAGGCCCGGTCCAACGCGCTGCTCGACCAGGTCGCCGCCGTGCTCGTGACGCACACCGAGATCGCCCAGGTCAACGTCGAGGGCCACACCGACAACACCGGTGACGCGGCCTTCAACCGTGGCCTCTCGGCCGACCGCGCCAAGGCCGTCGTCGACTACCTGGTGAAGAAGGGCGTCGCCGTCGAGCGCGTGAAGCCCGTCGGCTTCGGCCCCGACCGCCCCGCCGAGGACAACGCCACGCCCAAGGGGCGCGAGGCCAACCGCCGGGTGGAGTTTAACATCCTCCCCCGCTGACGCAGCTCGTCACTTCTGGGTGACATCTCCAGCGCTCCGGCCTTCGGTCGGGGCGCTGGTTTCGTTTGGGGCATGTCGATACAAGGGCGCCGTTACGGCCGGCCTCACCTGGACCCCCAAGAGATCATGACTCCATCGCTTCGCGCTCTCCTTCTTGGCGCTGCTTGCAGCGCGCTCCTCGTCGCCTGTCCCCCTGCAACCCGCGCCGTGTGCGGCAACGGCATCGTCGAGACGGGCGAGGCCTGTGACGACGGCAACACCACGCCCTCCGACGGCTGCGAGAACAACTGTGAAGCCACGGGCAGCAGCGGCGGTGGCGGCGGCACGGTCACCGGCGGCGGCACGGGTGGCGGCGCGACGGGCGGCAGCGGCGGCGGCTCCACGGGCGGCAGCGGCGGCGGTTCCACGGGCGGCAGCGGCGGCGGCTCCACGGGTGGCAGCGGCGGCGGCAGCGTCGTGCCCGTCTGTGGCAACGGCGTGGTCGAAGGCTTCGAAGACTGTGACGACATGAACGCCACCCCGAACGACGGCTGCGAGGCCGACTGCACGTTCACCGCGGCCTGCGGCAACGGCAAGCGCGAGGGCAGCGAGTCGTGTGACGACGGGAACGTGGTGGGCGGCGACGGCTGCGAGGCCAACTGCATGGCCTTCACCGACACCCTCACGGTCAAGGGCTGCCTGGGCATCAACCAGCGCGTGCCGGCCGGCGAGACCTGCCAGGCCATCGCGGGCGACACGGGTCGCCTCGTCACCGGCATCGTGCTCACCGACGGCGTCACCTACGTCGGTGGCCAGGTGCTGATCGACGGCTCCGGCGCCATCACCTGCGCGGGCTGCGACTGCTCGCCCACCCCCGGTTACGCCACGGCGACCCAGCTGGTCTGCCCGCGCGCCGTGGTGTCCCCCGGCCTCATCAACTCGCACGACCACATCAGCTTCCAGGCCAGCCCCCAGATGCGCACCACCGAGCGCTACGAGCACCGCCACGACTGGCGCAAGGGCCACGACAACCACACCTCCATCGCCAGCGGCACGAGCAACGTCGCCACGCAGATTCGCTGGGCCGAGCTGCGCCAGGTGATGTCGGGCACCACCTCCATCGTCGGCGCCACCTTCAGCACCACCGGCAACCCGGGCATGCTGCGCAACCTCGACTCCACCGTGGCCGGCCAGCTGGGCACGGTCGCTGGCGCCTCGGGCGTCAACTCCAACACCTTCCCCCTGGGTGACTCGGCGGGCACGGAGATCGTCACGGGCTGCGGCTACCCCTCGGTGCCGACCACGGCCCCGGGCACCAGCGCCTACCTCCCGCACGTCGCCGAAGGCATCGAGGCGAGCGCGCACAACGAGTTCACGTGCATCACCGGCACCAACAACGGCGTGCTCGGCAACCGCACCGCCCTGGTGCACGCCATCGGCGTCACCGCCCGCGACATCGCGCTCATGGCCCAGACGAGCACCTCGCTCGTCTGGTCGCCCCGCTCGAACGTGTCGCTCTACGGCGACACCGCGGCGGTCCCCCTCTACCAGCGCCTGGGCGTGAACATCGCGCTGGGCACCGACTGGACCATCTCCGGCTCGATGAACCTGCTGCGCGAGCTGCAGTGCGCTGATGGCCTCAACCGCAACTCGTTCAACAACGCGCTGACGGACCAGGCCCTGTGGCGCCTGGTGACCTCGGGCGCGGCCACCGCGACGCAGACCACGGCCACCCTCGGCCGCATCGAGGCCGGCAAGCTCGGCGACCTCGCCATCTACAAGCTGCGCCCCGGTTCGTTCTACCGCTCGGTCATCGACGCCCAGCCCCAGGACGTGGTCGTCACCATGCGCGCCGGCAAGGTGCTCTACGCCGACCGCTCGGTGATGTCGGTGCTCGACACCACCGGCCTGTGCGACGCCTTCGACGTGTGCGGCACCATGAAGTCGGCCTGCATCGGGCCTGAGTTCCCCGTGCTCGCCGGCGCCAACGCGGCCAACACCTACGCGCTGCTCGCCTCCGCCAACACCGGAATCTACCCGCTCTTCTATTGCAACGGCGCGACGCCCACCAACGAGCCGTCGTGCGTGCCGGAGCGCTCGGCCACCAGCCCCAAGGGCACCAACAGCCGCCAGGGCTCCACCCTCTACACCGCGGCCAGCACCGACCTCGACAAGGACGGCATCGACGACGCCACCGACAACTGCCCGATGATCTTCAACCCGGTGCGCCCGATGGACGCCATGGTCCAGGCCGACGCGGACGGCGACGGCGTGGGCGACGTCTGTGACGTGTGCCCGCTCAACGCGAACACCACCACCTGCACCGCCTTCGACCCCAACGACCGCGACGGTGACGGCGTGCCCAACGCGACCGACAACTGCCCGGGCCTCGCCAACGCGAACCAGGCCGACGGCGACGGCGACGGCAAGGGCGACGTCTGCGACACCTGCCCCACGGTCTCGAACCCCGGCAACGCGGCGTGCCCGGCGAGCATCTACGCCATCAAGACCGGCACGGCGCCGGTGGGCCAGCCGGTCTCGCTCAACAACGTGCTCGTCACCGCGGTGGGCACGGCGGGCTACTTCCTCCAGGTGCACCCCACGGACATGGGCTACACGGGCGTCGACAACTCCGGCGTCTACGTCTACCAGCCGAGCCCCGCGGTGAACGTGGGCGACCGCCTCAACATCCCCTCCGCGACGCCCGCGCTGTACAACGGGCAGATCCAGCTCTCCGGCTCGCTGAGCGCGGCTGACGGCGGTGTGGCGGTCATCAACACCGGCAACGCGGTGCCCGCGGCGGTCGTGGTCACCCCTGCCGAGGTCGCCACCGGCGGGACCCGTGCCCAGGCCCTCGAAGCCGTGCTGGTGCGCGTGGACAACGTCAACGTCACCGACCTCGCGCCGGTCCCCGGCACGGGCGAGCTGCCGCCGACCAACGAGTTCGTGGTCAACGGCTCGCTGCGCATCAACGACCTGATGTACCTGGTGACGCCGTTCCCGGTGCTCAACCAGGGCTACCTCTCGGTGACCGGCGTCCTCAACTTCCGCGGCGGCAACTCCAAGCTCGAGCCGCGCTCGGCGGCGGACATCATCTCCGGTCCGCCCTCGCTGGTCGGCCTCTCGCCGGCGCTGGTGTACGTGCGCCAGGGGGGGAGCACCACGCTGCCCTCGTCGCTGCAGGTGCGCCTCTCGAACGGCGCCTTCGGGGACACGGCGGTCAACGTGACGTCGTCGACGGCCGCAGTGGTGGTCGCTGACGGCGGGTCGATCATCGTGCCCGACGGCGGCACCTCGAGCGTGGTGCCGCTGGCGGGCATCACCGCCACCGACGGCGGCCTCGTCACCATCACCGCCACCATGGGCGCCGACTCCCGCACCGCGCAGGTGCGCGTGCTGGGCCCCAACGACGTGCCGGTGCTCGTGGGCGTGGACCCGGCCACCGCGGCCATCCCGCTGGGCGGCACGCAGTCGTTCACCGCGCGCCTCGACATCCCCGCGGCGGTGCCCACCACGCTGACCATCTCCCTGGTGCCCAACACCCTGGGCACGGCGCCGCTGACGGTGGTCGTGCCGGCGGACGCCACCAGCGCCGCCTTCGACGTGGTGCTCTCGGGCACGGCGTCGGGCACGGGCACCCTGAGCGTCACCCTCGACGCGGTCACCGTGACCTCGGCGGTGTCGGTGCGCACGCAGGCGGTCGCCACCAACCTCCTCTTCTCGGAGTACGGCGAAGGCAACTCAAACAACAAGTACCTCGAGCTCTTCAACGGCACCGGCGCGGCGGTCGACCTGGCGAACTACACCATCAAGCTCTACGCCAACGGCACCAGCACGCCGACCTCGAGCCTGACGATGACCGGCCAGCTCAACGACGGTGACACCTACGTCATCTGCAACTCGGCCATCGCCGCGGCCTTCACGCTGTGTGACCTGAAGGCCGGCGTCGTGAACTACAACGGCGACGACGCCATCACCCTCTCGCAGGGCACCACGGTCATCGACACCATCGGCGTGGTGGGCACCGACCCCGGCACGTCGTGGACGGTGTGCGGCAACGCCAACGGGGCCTTCGACACCATCCTCATTCGCAAGGGCACGGTGAACTCGCCCACGGCGAACTGGGTGACCTCGGCGGGCACCAACGCCACCGACTGCCAGTGGACGCTGTTCCCGGCCACCAGCGAGGCGCTGGTGCTGATGAACAACACCATGGGGTCGCACAGCCTGACGCCCTGAGGTGATGGGTGGACGATGAAGGTCACCGCCGACGGGGGCCGTGGTTGGTCCTCGTCGGCTTGCTTCCCCTGCTCGCCTTTGCCTGGTGGCTTCGTGGCCAGGTGCTGGGCGACGCGACCACCTTCATCGCCTACTGCAACGCGACGCACCCGGGCGAGGCGTGGAGCCATGCCCAGGAGCGCGCCGCCGCCCACGAGTGGACCTTCGTGCGCCAGAGCCCGCAGGGCCGCGAGCCGGAGGAGTGGCTCGCGCAGCTGGACTTCTGGAGCTACCGCGCCGGCTGCGTGGTGACCGTCGCGAAGGGGCGCGTGGTGCGCACCCACTTCGCCGAGCTGCCGAAGCTCTGAGTTACTTGAGGATGCCCTTGAGCAGCACCGTGTGCAGCGACTGCACGATCGGCGCGTACGAGAGCGTCTCGCGGAACAGGTTGTGCTGCGAGACCAGGCCGATGTCGCTGAAGATGATGGCGTTGGCCATGGTGCGCGCGTCGACGTCGGTGCGGAATTCCTTCGTCTTCTCTTGCCCGTAGCGAACGATCTGCTCGATGGCCGCGACGTAGACCGCCAGCGCGTCGCGCAGCGCGGACGCCACGTCCTCGGTGTTCTCCGCGGCCTCGGCGCCCACCATGCCGTAGAAGATGCCGTGCTCGCGGTGGTCCTGCAGGTACTGGCCGGTGTGATGGCAGAAGGCCTCGAGCTGCTTGAACGCGGGCCACTTCATCATCTCGGTGAGCATCGGCTCGAAGCTCTTCACGAAGCGCTGGTGCAGCTCTTCGATGGCGGCGAGCAGCAGGTCTTCCTTGGTGGGGAAGTGCCAGTAGAGCGCGCCGGGCGTCATGTGAATGGCCCGGGCCAGCTCGGCCATGGTGGTGGCGAGAATGCCGCGACGGGCGAACAGGGTGATCGCCGAGTTGAGGATGTCTTGCCGGGTCTTGACCGCGCGGTCCTGCTTGATGGCGCGCTTCGCAGGGGCTCTTCGAGGCATGGCGGCGGACTCTAAACCTTTGCTGCCCAATGTCACCGCGTCAGCTGGGCCTCGAGGGCGACGAAGAGCGCGTGCAGCTCGTCTTCGCTCAGCCGGCCCTTCGCCTTCCACACCACCTGGCCTTCGGGGCTGAGCACCAGCACCGTGGAGCTCTTCGGCGGGAGGTTCCAGGGAGCCGTGGCCAGGGCGCCCTTGAAGTCGAGGTACACCGCCACGTGGGCCTCGCGCTCCACGTCGCGCACCGCGGCGAGCACGAAGTTGCGCGCCGGGAACCAGTCGAAGGCGGCCACGTTGGCCACGGCCACCACCGACACCGCTTCGAGCAGCCCGTGATCGCGGCCGCGGGCGAAGAGCGCGTCCTTCACGTGCTGGTTGAGGCGGCTCGAGTCCTTGTCCTCGTAGAAGAGGACGGTGGGCCGCTTCCACAGCGAAGCGAGGTGGGCCGTGGCACCGCTGGAGGTCTCGACGATCGCGTCCATCACGGGCTCCCCGGCGCGCGCCGAAGCCGACGCGCACACGGCCAGCAAGGCCAACCGGCTGAAGTACTTGAGTTTTGGGGTCATTGACCGAACCTTGAACGAAATCTATACAGACCATGAACAAAGCTTGCAACGCGAAGCAGGCGCCGGCATCGAACGACGCGTCACGAAAGGAAGAAACCCATGACGGTGATCGGCGCGATGAACCCGGTGTTGAGTGCAGAGGCCGCGTTGGCGGCCTTCCAGGTCGAGCTCGAGACGACGCTCTCGGCGCTCCTGGAGCTCGAGGACGAGCAGGCCATCGACCCCCGCTGGTCTCGCGCGATCGTGGAGCTGAGGGCCTACGCGCTGCGGCCGGCCAAGCGGGTGCGGCCGACGTTGCTGGTGGCGGGCTGGGCGCTGGCGTCGGGCGGCCTGGGGCAGGCCGTGCCGCAGGGCGTCCGGGAGTTCGCCGCGGGCCTCGAGCTGCTGCACACCTTCATGCTGGTGCATGACGACGTGGCCGACCGGGCCGCGACGCGACGCGGGGGCCCGACGCTGCACCGCGTGCTCTCGCCGGGCAAGCTGGGAGACGATCTCGCGGTGGTGCTGGGCGACCACCTCTACGCGCGGGCCATCGAGGCGATGCTCGGCTCGGACCTGCCCGCGTCGGCGAAGGCCACGAAGTACATGATGGCCATCTGTCGCCACACGGCGGCGGGGCAGTACCTGGACATCGACCTCTCGCGGGCGCCGCTCGAAGAGGTGAACCTGTTCCAGACCCTCAAGGTCGCGCACCTCAAGACGGCGAAGTACGGCTTCGTGGCCCCGCTGGTGGCGGGCGCGATGCTGGGCGGCGCCTCGGCCGAGCTCATCGACGCGCTGGACAAGGTGGGCCGCCAGGTGGGCATGGCCTTCCAGCTGCGCGACGACCTGATCGGGTTGTTCGGCGACGACAAGGTGGCGGGCAAGGACGGCGGCGGCGACTTCATGGAAGCCAAGCGCACCTTCCCGGTGATCGCCGCGTGGACGCGGGCCGACGACGCGGGCCGCGCGCAGCTCGAGGCCCTGTGGCACAGCCCGCACAAGACGCCCGAGCAGCTGCTGCAGGCCCGGGCGCTGGTGCGCGCGCACGGCGGTGACGCGGCGACCGAGCGGGTGATCAGCCGCATGACCCGCGGGGCCCGGCGCACGCTGGCCTTGCTGCCCACCCAGGTCACGGGCGCGCGGGCGGTGCTCGACGCCCTGATGGCGAAGCTGCAGAAGAGGGCGGCCTGATGAGCCGCCGCACGGCCATCGTCGTCGGCGCGGGCGTGGGCGGGCTGACCGCGGCCATGAAGCTCGCGCACGAGGGCTGGCGGGTGGAGCTGCACGAGAAGCTCGACGTGCCCGGCGGGCGCTGCGGGCGCATCGAGGGCGACGGGTTCCGGTTCGATCTCGGGCCCACCATCATGCTCATGCCCTTCGTCTTCGAGCGCACCTTCGCCTCGGTGGGCCGCAAGCTGAGCGACTACCTGCAGCTGGTGCGCTGCGACCCCAACTACCAGGTCACCTTCCGCGACGGCGCGACGCTCACCCTGACCACCGAGCTGACGAAGATGCGCGAAGAGCTCGAGCGCCTCGAGCCGGGGAGCTTCGAGCGCTACCTGCGCTTCCTCGCCAAGGGCCGCGAGCGCCACGACGTCTCGCTCGAGCACTTCGTGGGCAAGCACTTCGACTCGGTGGCCGAGTTCCTCACGCCCTCGAATCTCCCGCGCATCTTCACGGTGGGCGCGCACCGCAAGTTGTTCGGCCAGGTGGCCCAGGCCTTCAAGGACCCGCGCCTGCAGCAGGTGATGTCCTTCCAGACGATGTACCTGGGCGTGTCGCCCTTCGAGGCGCCGGCGGTGTTCTCGCTCTTGCCGTACACCGAGCTGGCGGTGGGCGTGTGGTACCCGATGGGCGGCATGGGCGCGATCCCCCGGGCGCTCGAGAAGGTGTGCCGCGAGGAGGGCGTGACCTTCCACTACAACTCCGAGGTGAAGCAGATCGTCGTGGAGAACGGCCGCGCGGTGGGCGTGGCCCTGCCCGACGGCCGCGTCTCGAAGGCCGACGTCGTGGTGTGCAACGCCGACTACCCGTGGGCCTACAAGCACCTCATCGACCCGAAGGTGAGCGCCAAGCCCGAGCTCGAGAAGAAGCGCTACACCTCGTCGGGCTACATGCTCTACCTCGGCGTGAAGCGCCGCTACGACGAGCTGAAGCACCACAACATGTTCTTCGGGGCCGACTTCAAGGGCTCGTTTGGCGACATCTTCGAGCGCCTGCAGGTGCCGGAAGACCCGAGCTTCTACGTCAACGCCCCGGCGCACACCGACCCCTCGATGGCGCCCCCCGGCAAGGACGCGCTCTACGTGCTGGTGCCCGTGCCGCACCAGGCCCCGCACCTCGACTGGAAGATCGAAGGCCCGAAGGTGCGCGCCAAGGTGTTCCAACGCCTGGCCGAGCTGGGCATGCCCGACCTCGAGCGCGACGTGGAGTTCGAGCGGGTCATCACCCCCGACGACTGGGCGAGCTCGCTCAACCTCGAGCGCGGCTCGAACTTCGGGTTGGCGCAGAACATGTTCCAGATCGGCCCCTTCCGCCCGAAGGTGTGGGACGAGAAGATCCAGGACCTCTACTTCTGCGGGGCCTCGTGTCAGCCGGGCACGGGCGTGCCCACGGTGATGATCAGCGCCGACCTCGCGGTGCAGAAGATCAACGAGCGCTCTCCCGCCCCCCACGGTGCGAGGGTGGGCGTGAAGGGCCTCGCGGCCGAGGGGCCGACCCCATGAGCTCCGAGCTCCTCGCCGAAGGCTACGCGCGGGCCCGGTCGCTGACCCGCCACCACGCCAAGTCCTTCTTCTTCGCCTCCGTGGCGCTCTTCGGCGAACGCCGCCGCGCCGCCTTCGCCCTCTACGCCTTCTGTCGCCGCCTCGACGATCTCGTCGACGGGGACAACGCGGGCGACGGGCTGACCCTCTCCCCCACGGCGCTGCCTTCCGAGCTCAGCGCGCGCCTCGCCCTGGCCCGCAAGAGCATCTCGGCGATCTACGCCCCGAGCGCCTCGAGCAGCCTCACCGCCGGGCTCCCCTGGCACCCGGCCGAGTTCGAGGCCTTCCGCGACACGGTGACGCGCTACCGCATCCCCGAGCTCCCCTTCCAGGAGCTGATCAACGGCATGGAGATGGACCTCACCAAGTCGCGCTACGCAAACTTCGAGGAGCTCAAGCTCTACTGCCACCGGGTGGCCGGGGTGGTGGGCCTGATGATGACGCCGGTGCTCGGCTACCGCGACGCGCGGTGCCTGCCGTACGCGGCGGATCTCGGCATCGCCATGCAGCTGACCAACATCCTGCGCGACGTGAAGGAAGACCTCGCGCGGGGCCGGGTGTACCTGCCGGCCGACGAGCTCGCTCACTTCGGGCTCACCGAGGCCGATCTCGCGCGCGGCGAGGTGACCGAGCCGTGGCGGCGCTTCGCAAAGTTCCAGATCTCCCGGGCCCGCGAGTACTACGGGCGCTCGCGCATGGGCATCCCCGACCTCGAGGGCTTCGGCAGCCAGCGCGTGGTGCGGCTGATGTCGGTGATCTACGGGCAGATCAACCAGATCATCGAGGCCCGGGACTACGACGTGTTCTCCCAGCGGGCGCGGGTGTCCTTCGGGGGCAAGCTCAAGCTGGCGGCCGGCGTGATGGTGACGCCCAACCCGTCGGCCCGGTTGCTCGCCGCGACCGCCGGAGGCCCGTGATGAAGCGCGTGGCCGTCATCGGCGGAGGCATCGGTGGCCTCGCGGCGGCCGGTGAGCTCGCGCGCGCGGGTCACGCGGTCACGCTCTTCGAGGGCAGCGACACCCTGGGCGGCAAGGCGCAGGTGGTGACGCACGACGGGCTCACGCTCGACACCGGCCCCACGTTGCTCACCATGCCGGAGACGGTGCGGCAGACCTTCCGTCGCCTCGACGCGGAAGCGCTGCTCCCCCCCTTTCACCGCATGGAGCTGCAGTCGCAGTACCGCTATGCCGACGGCCGCGACTTCTTCTGCTGGGAAGATCTCGACCGGGCCGCCGAGTCGGCCGCGGCCTTCGGCCCGAAAGAGGGCACCGGCCTGCGCGACTTCTACCGCGCGGCCCAGCAGATCTACCGCGCCGCCGGGGAGCCGTACCTCGAGGACGCCTACCAGGGCATGCCGGGCTTCCTCGGGCGCGTGCTCAAGCGGGGCCTGGGCACGATGGCGACCGGGCTCAAGCTCTCGACCCTCGACCAGCTCGCGCGCGCGCACTTCGAGACGCTGCCGTTGCAGCAGTTCGCGGGGCGCTTCGCGACCTACACCGGCGGCTCCCCCTACGCGGCGAGCGCGGCCTTCGCGATGATCCCCCACATCGAGCGCGCGTTCGGCGTGCACCACGTGGAAGGCGGCATGGGCGCGCTGGTGAAGGCGCTGTCCACGGCCGTCACGCGGCTCGGGGTGACGGTGCAGCTCAACGGCCGGGCGCGCTGGGAAAAGCGCGGCGCCGGGTTCCTCGCGGGCGTGGCCGGTGACGAGCGCGAGTTCGACGCGGTGGTGGTGAACCAGGACCCGCTGCAGGTGCTCGGGCGTGAGCGTGAGCCGCTGGCCATGTCGGGCTACGTCTTCTTCGTCGACGTGCCCAGGCGCGTCTCGCTCCCGCACCACCTCATCGTCTTCTCGAAGGACTACGCGGCCGAGTTCGCGGAGCTCTTCTCGGGCGTGGTGCCCACCGACCCCACCATCTACGTCTGCCACCCGGCGGCGACCGACGGCACCATGGCGCCCGCGGGCAGGAGCGGGCTCTTCGTGATGGTCAACGTCCCGGCCTTCACCGACGAAGCGCAAGCGCGCGAGACCTGGCCGGCCCAGGCGAAGCGGCTCCAGGCGCTGTGCCTCTCGACGCTGCGCGCCCAGTTCCCCGAGCTGGCGCAGGTCGAGCTCGAGGTGTTCGCCGAGCGCACCCCGCTGGATCTCGCGGCCCGCGGCGCCCCCGGGGGGTCCATCTACGGCTTCCTCCCGCACGGGAAGTTCGGGCCCTTCCGCCGCCCGCACCTCACGGG
>CAIVGN010000121.1 GCA_903905455.1 uncultured Archangium sp. | reverse complement strand
GGCGCTGGCGCCCGGCGAGCTCGCGCGGGCCGAGCTGCGCGCGCGGCGCCTGGCGCGGCCCCTGCCCGAGACCCAGGGCTTCCCCTGGCGCTTCGCCTTCGCCGGCGCCGCCCTCGCTGCGACGCTGGTGCTCACGGTGCTGGCGTGGCCGAAGACCCGCGTGGGCAGTCTCCTGTCCGTGAGCCGCGGCCTGACCATCGATGGAATCGCGGCCGGCAAGGACGCGGCGATCTTCGCCGGCGCGACCATCACCACCGAGCGGGAAGACGCCGCGGTGCTGCTCGAAGACCGCGAGGGGAAGCGCGGGCTGCTGCTGCGCGCGACGACGAAGGTGAAGGCCTGGTCGAGTGACGAGATCGATCTCGAGGCCGGCCGCGTGCGCGTCGAGGTGAAGCAGGCCTCCGATCCGTTCCGGGTGCGCACCGAGTCGCTGCGCGTCGAGCAGGCCACGGCCGGCGTGTTCATCGTCGAGCGGCGGCCCACGGGCACGTTGATCGCGGTGCACCAGGGGGCCGTGGTGGTGCGCGGCGCAGGCACCCCGCTCGAACTCAAGGAAGGCCAGGAGGCCGAGCTGTCGGCCGCGGGGCTCTCGGCCGCGCGTCCCGTCGGCACGACGTCGCTGGTGGAAGACCGGGGGGATGGAACCGTGTGGGACGCGATCGTGCGTTTCCTGCGGCAGCTGCTCGATGTGATCGCCAAGGCCCTGTCCGGAGACTGACCCCCATGATCTTGAGAAACCTCAGCGCCCATTCCCAGAAGATCGCCGACCAGGGCGAACTCAAGGACGTCTCCCCCGCGGGCCTCGTCGCCGTGAGCTCGGAGACGGGCTTCCGGTTGCTGGCCTCGGCGCCCGGTGTGTGGGTGACGGAGCAGGCGCTGGTGCCTCCCCCGCCCCCCGCTTCGCCGGCCTGAGACGTCAGGTGACGGTGGTCTCGTCCCACTGGCCCTTGCGGCCCAGGGCTTCGCCCAGCAACGCGTCGAGCTTGTCGAGGAGCACCGTGTTGCCGTCCTGCGTGAAGGTCGACAACGACTGCGCGCACCCGTCGATGCGCTCGAGGAACTCGCCGAGCACCTTCCCGTCGAGCGCCGTGGCGTGCATGCCGTAGTTGAGCTTCTGCAGGTACAGCGCGTTGAGCACCTGCTCGAACTGGCCGCCGATGGGCACCGAGAGCATGGGCTTCTTCAGGTACACCGCCTCGCTCATCAGCGTGTAGCCGCCGCCGCCCACCACCCCGCGCGCGGTGCGCAGGTCGTCGATGAAGCCCGCCTCGCTGAAGGGCTTGAACACCAGGTTGCCCTCGCGCAGCTCGCTCTGGAGGTCGCGCTTGTAGCCGTAGATGCGGCACTCGATGCCCGAGCGGCGCAGCTCCTCGATGAGCGCCGTGTTGCTGGTCATCGTCTGGTACACCAGCAGGTGCTCGCCCGGCTCCGACTTCGCGCTCAGGATCTCCGGCCGCAGGATCGAGGGAACCAGGGTGGTGCGGGGCTTGCGCACCGGCGGGTAGAAGAACGTGGTGACGAGGTAGTGGAACGCCCCGGGGATCTTCGCCTTGACGATGCCCTTGGTCAGCTCGAACTGGTCTTCATGGCCGGCGAGCAGCCCAGGCTCGTGCTTGCACCGGTTGATGATCTGCATGTTGTCGATGCTGATGCAGGGGAGGAAGTGGTTGCGCGCGTAGAGGTAGCTGAACGACTCGAAGTCGCTGATCACCACGTCGGGTTTGAACTCGTCGGCGATCTGGAAGTATTCCTTCACGTTCTGCGGCCAGCCGGTGATGGCGCCCTTCAAGTTCTCGAGCACCGTCTGCCACTTCTTCACCGAGTTCCCCTCGTACTGGATGGTGAAGCCCCAGATGTTGTGGACGTTCTCGAAGCGCTTGGCGAGGTAGTCGCGCGCCCGGCCCGAGACCACGATGTGCACGTCGTGGTGCTTCGTGAGGTGCTCGAGCACGACGCGAGACCGCGTGGCGTGGCCCATGCCTTCACCGACGACTCCGTAGAGGATGCGCATGCGCGGGGAGGCTAGTGTGCCTGCCCTCATGGCGCACCCGCTTCGATCCGTTCTCCGCGCAGTCCTCCAGGGCCTCTCGTTCGGCCTCGTGGGGGCCGCCTTCGTGATGCTCTGGGCGGCGAGCACCAACTACGCCCACACCTGCGCCTTCCCCGGCACCGAGGAGTGCGAGTTCGAGCTCACCACCGCCGAGGACGTGGCCCGGCTGCAGGCCTACGCGGCCATCGGCTTCTCCCTCGTGGCCGGGGGAATGTTCCTCTCGACCCGCAAGCGCGCCTGAATTGCCTTGCATCGCCCCCGCTGACTTTCGACGCTGGGCGCCTTGATCGATCCCTTCCAGCTTCCCGAGCGCCTCAACCTCGCGCACGTCTTTCTCCACGCCCAGGCGGCGCAGCACCCGGCGCGCCCGGCGATCTATTTCGAAGACCAGGTCATCAGCTACGGCCAACTCGCCGACGCCACCAACCGGGCCTGCGATCTCTTCAAGGCCCTGGGCCTGGCCTGGGAGCAGCGCGTGCTGCTGATGCTCCCCGACGTGCCGCAGTTCGCCTCGGCGTGGTTCGCCACGGTGCAGGCCGGCGCGACGGTCAGCGCAGTCAACCCCGGGCTCAAGCCCGAGGAGGTCGCCTACTACCTGAACTACACGCGCGCGAAGCTGGTGGTCACCGACGCCGACACCGCCAAGACCATCGACGGCGTGTGGGCCGGGTGCCCGCACCTCGAGCACGTGCTGGTGGCCGGCGGCGAAGCGGGCGCGCACCTCGACTACGACGCGGCCCTCGAGAAGTGCGAGCCCGACGCGAGCATCGCCGACACCCACCGCGACGACACCTGCGCCTGGCTCTACACCTCGGGCTCCACCGGGTTCCCCAAGGGCGCGGTGCACAAGCAGCACGACTTCGTGTTCAACGCCCTGACCTACGGACTGCCGCTGCTCGGCTACGGCCCCAACGACATCGGCCTCTCGGTGCCCCGGCTGGCCTTCGGCTACGCCCTGGGCAGCAACCTGCTCTTTCCCCTGCTCGCCGGCGGCGCGACGGCGCTGTTCAAGGAAAAGCCCACCCCCGAGAAGTTCTTCCAGATGCTCGCCAAGCACCGCCCCACGGTGTTCACCGCGGTGCCCACGGCGCTCAACAACATCCTCTCGTCGCCGGGCCTCGAGCACGCCGACTTCTCGAGCCTGCGCCTGGTGATCAGCGCGGGTGAGGCGCTGCCCGCCGAGCTCTACTCGCGGTGGAAGCAGCGCACCGGCGTGGAGATCCTCGACGGCATCGGCAGCGCCGAGATGTTCCACATCTTCATCACCAACCGCCTGGACGACGTCAAGCTGGGCTCCCTGGGCCGGGCGGTCGAAGGCTACGAGGCGAAGGTCTGCGACGACGCCGGGCGCGAGCTGCCCCGGGGCGAAGTGGGCACGCTGTGGGTGCGGGGCGACTCCATGGCCCTCGAGTACTGGCAGCAGCACGACAAGTCGAAGAGCACCTTTCGCGGCGACTGGTGCGTCTCGGCCGACAAGTTCCAGCACAGCGAAGAGGGCTACTTCTATTTCTGCGGCCGGGGCGACGACATGCTCAAGGTCAGCGGCAAGTGGCTCTCGCCGGTGGAGGTGGAGAACGCGCTGCTCCAGCACCCCTCGGTGAAGGAGGCCGCGGTGGTGTCCTTCAAGGACGCCGACGGCCTCGACAAGCCCCGCGCCTTCGTGGCGCTGCACGCGGGCCACGCCGGCAGCGACGAGCTCGCCGAGCAGTTGAAGGCCCACGTGCGCGCCGTGCTCGAGCCCTTCAAGGCGCCGCGCCAGGTGCGCTTCCTCGACGCCCTGCCCCGCAGCGATCGCGGCAAGGTCCTCAAGACCGAGCTGAGGGCCTGACGTGACGCTCTTCGACGCCCGCCACCTCTCGTGGCCCCGAACCCGCGCCCTGGCCGAGGCCGGCGCCATCGCGCTGTTGCCGGTGGGGAGCACCGAGGCCCACGGGCCCCATCTCCCGCTCTCCGTCGACGTGCTCATCGCCGAGGAGGTCTGCCGCCGCGTGGCCCTCCGCCTCTCGCGCGACGTGGTGGTCTTCCCCCCCGTGGCCTACGCGCTGACCGACTTCGCCGCGCCCTTCGCCGGCACCGTCACCCTCAACGCCGACGTGGCGCGGCAGATGTTGACCGGCATCCTCTCGGGCATCGTGGGCGGCGGCTTCCAGACCGTGGCCGTGGTGAACCATCACCTCGAGCCGGCGCACTTTCGCGTGGTGCACGACGCGGGGAAGGCGGTGCAGGCCGCGCACCCGGCCCGGCGCATCATCGTCGCCGACCATCGTCGCGCGCCGACCGGGCCGAAGCTGGGCCACGAGTTCATGCACGGCGGCAGCCACGCCGGGCGCTACGAGACCTCGCTGATGCTCGCCTGCGCCCCCGCGCTGGTCGACGAGGCCGCCCGCCTGGCGCTGCCTTCGCTGGAGATCGATCTCCCCGGTGCCATCAAGCAGGGCGCGACCAATTTCCTCGAGTGCGGAGGTCCCGACGCGTACTTCGGGGCACCCGCCGACGCGACCGCCGAAGAGGGCGAACGCCTGTTCGACCTTCTCGCCGAGGCCACCGCCTCGGCCATCGAGAGCCCCGCCCCATGAACCAGACGATGCCCCCCGACCAACTGATGGCCGTCAGCGTGATGGGCGGCCTGTGCTGCGTGCTCGCCGGCATCGGCTTCGTGGTCGTCGCGATCTGGATGATGCGCAACCGCGGCCAGCCCCCGGCCCCTGCCGCTCCCCTGGCTCCCGTGCCGCCCAGCGCGCCCCAGCCTCCGGCCGCCGACTTCCACCTCTCGGTGCTCGCCCTGGCCTTCGACGGCTACTTCCGCGCCCAGGTCGAGGGCCTGGTCAACGCGCCCCCCACCACCTCCGACCCGGTCGGCTCGCGCGTCGAGTTGGTGCAGCGGGCCTCGCGGGCGTTGCTCGGGGTCGAGGCCCAGTGGCGACACTTCGGCTACGGCGAGAAGGACCTGGGCGATCTCACCGTGGCCCAGCAGAGCTACACCAGCGCAGTCGACGACTTCCGCCGGCGCTGCAACCTGGGCTCCGACGGAGGCGTGCTCGCGGTGCTCACCATCGTGCTGTGCACCCGCGGCCGGCGCCTGGGCGTCGACCGCCTCGACACCCGCCAGCAGGTCCACGACCTCCTCGCCGACAGGCTTGGCCTCGACCCGAGCGTGTTGCTGGGCGCCGAGGTGCTGTGGGGGCCGCCCGTCGGGGGCCTCACCGAGAACGCCATTCGCGAGCGCTTCCCCGAGATGCACGGCCTCAGCGTCTGAGTTCCCCGTTCCGCTGAGCCCAAACTTGTTCGTCGTGGCTCCCGTGATGACAGAATGAAACCCATGCGCACGTGGCTGGCCTTGTCTCTCGTCCTGGCCTCGGTGGCCGTCGCGGCTCCGAAGAAGCCGACCGTGGTCCTCAGCGGGCCGCCTTCGCTGACCAGGTGGGTCAGCAAGGAACTGTCCAAGAAGTACACCCCGAAGGCCCTCGGGACCCCGGTCTCGGCCGCGCCCACGGCGAACGAGGTGCGCGAGGTCACGGGGCCCCAGGCCGCCATCGCCCTGGTCCTCTGCCAGGCCTCCGGCCAGTTCATCACCCTCCAGGTGCTCAACGGGGCCGACGGCACTCCGCTCGACACGGTGACGATCAAGGGCACCGAGAAGAAGCCGCCGAAGTCGTTGCCGAAGGCCCAGCTCGCGGCGCTGTTCTTCGCCGTGGGCAGTGGCAAGGCACCCGCCGCGGCCGTCGCCCCGGTGGCGGTGGTGAAGCCCGAGGTGAAGGAGCCCGCGCCCGAGCCCAAGAAGGCGCCGGAATCGAGGCCGGAGCCTGTCGCGATCAAGCCGGTGACGAAGGCCGCCGCGGGGCCCGTGGCCACCGTCGTCGAGTCCCCGGCCGCGGAGTCGAAGCCCTCGCCCCACCCCGCCGTACGCCTCTCGGTCGGCGTGGGCGGCTTCAACCGCTCCTTCGCCTGGGCAGGCAACCCCAGCCAGTCGCTCGCGTCGATCACCATGCCCTTCTCGGGGGCGCTGAGCGTGGACGCCAGCTGGTACCCCGGGGCGCACTTCACCTCGAGCTTCGCGGCGAACCTGGGTCTCTTCGGCAGCGGCGACTTCGGCCTGGGCATCGTCTCGCGCCTCGGGTCGGAGACGTCGACCTTCGCGCACTCGGCGACGCGGCTGCGCTTCGGGGCGCTGGTGCGGCTGCCCCTGGGCGATCGCTTCGTGCTCAACGCCCACCTCGGCTACGCGCGCCACGAGGTGACCACCTCGGCCCTCGCGGTCAACGACGGCAGCGCGCGGCCCAACCTCCCCAACGTGCTCTTCAACGGCTTCCGCGGCGGCCTCGGGCTGCGCCTGCGCATCGCCGGGACCCTCGAGCTCGACGCGCTGGGCGGCGTCCAGGCGGTGGCCGGCACCGGCGAGGTGGGCAGCGCGGCCTACTTCCCGAAGGCCACGGCCTTCGCGGTCGACGCCGGCGGTGGGCTGTCCATCGAACTGGTGGAGCACGTGCGCCTGCGCGCGGGGGCCGAGTGGCAGCGCTACTTCGTCACCCTCAACCCGGCCGACACCTCGACCTTCTTCGCGAAGACGCTGGGCGATCAGTACATCAGCGCCACCGCGAGCCTGCAGTGGGTGATGTGAAGCCCCGCCTCACCGCGCGCTGACCGCGCCCTTCTGCAGGTTCAACTGGCGGCGCAGGTTGACCGCCAACTCCGCGGTCGCCGTGCGCTCGCGGCGCAGGGACTCCAGCGTCTCCTCGAGGGCCAGCAGCTTTTCGCCCAGCTTGCGCGCGGTCTCCGGCACGTTCACCTTGCCCACCGCGACCAGGTGCTCCCGGGTGCGCACCAGGTCCGTCTGCAGCTCGGCGACGCGCGCGTCGAGCAGCACCAGCTTCGCCGTGGCCGCCTCGGCCTTGAGGATCTCCCCCTTCACCTGCGTCAGCAGCGCCTTCACCTCGTCGGGCACCGGCCGCGCGAGCAGGGCGGTGAGCCGCTCCGAGCTCAACTGGCCGGCGGCGATGCGCTCGACCACCGCGCCTTCTTCCACCAGGTCGACCGTCTCTTCGCTCTTCGGGGCGACGCTCAGGCGCCCGAAGCGCGGCTGGCCCGGCGAGCGCACGTCTTCGGTGCCTCCGGCCACCACCCGGTACTTCTCTGCCGCGAGTTGCACCAGCACCGTGCGCGGCACCGCGGCCCGCGAGGTGAACTCCACGCGGTGCACCAGGCGGTCGACGCGGGTCAGTTCGAGCAGCCGGGCGCCCTCGGTGCCGGTGACGGCCGCCTTGCGCGGGGCGCCTTCTTCCCGGACCTGGCTGCGCGAGACGAGGAGGTCGAGGTCCTCGCCGTGCCGCAGCACGCGCACCTCGCCGGGCTTCACGCGGTCGATCTGCGTCTCCCCGGAATACGCGCCGTCGGCGAAGACCGAGAGCGTGCCCCCCTCGAGCGTGAGCGGCGTGGTGTTCTCGAGGCGCACCGCGGTGAAGACGTTGCCGTCGGCGTCGAGCACCGTCACCTGCTCGGCCCGGGTGGCGCTGTCGACGATGGGCAGCAGCGCGCTCTTCCGCGCGCCGAGCACCACCGGCTCCTTCACCGAGTAAAGGAAGAGGTTGCCCGCCTCGCTCACCGCCGCCGGCTCCAGCGGCGTGGGCCCGTCTTCGAGCAGCGTGGAGCTCAGGCCCGCGGAGACGCCCGCGCCGTGGCCCACCGTGCCGAAGCTGCCCGCGCCGATGCTCCCGGACCCCGTGCCGCCCCCACCCGAACCGGTGCCGCGCATCGAGAGCCCCGCCCACTCGCCTTCGCCGCGCAGGTGCTCGCGGGCCTCGCGCGTCGCCAGCTGCGGCGCGGTGTCCAGCCCGTCCTGGGGGGACAGCAGCTCGCGGCGCCCGTAGCGCGGCCCGGCGAGGGGAAAGAGGAACGAGGTCGGCCGCCCGGAAGCGAGGGTCACCTTGACGCCGTCCCACGCCTCGTCGCTGTCGTTGTGCACCAGCGCGAAGCCCTGCAGCCGCTGCTGCTTCTTGCCCAGCACCAGGCGGTAGGTGGTGCGCCAGACCGGGGCCTCGGTGGTGTAGCCCACGGCCACCGGCCCGCCTCCCGACGCGCCGCGCACCACGAGGCGCTCGCGCTCGGGCTGCAGGGCCGTCGCCCCCACCGCCCGGCTCCAGGCCAGCGACACCTGGCTCCCCGTGGGGCGCACGGCCTCGATGACGCGCAGGGGCACCTTCGCCAGGCCGGCCTCGCCGAACACCAGCAGCGTAGGCTCGGGGACCGGCTTGCCCTCCTTGTCCACGAGCGACAGCGACTCCTCGGAGACCTCGATCACCCGGCCCTTCACCACCGGGCCCCCCGCGCGGTGCACCTCCACCTCCACCCCGGTGAGGCTGCGGCAGAGGTTGCTCAGCGACGCCTGGTTCTCCCGCTCGGGCAACCCGGCCATGGCGCGCGCGGCCTCGGCCGAGAGCGGAGGCGAGAACTCCACCGAGGCCACGCCCTGCGCCGAGACCACCACCAGCGACTTGAGCGCGTCGTCGAGCTGCCCCGGCTCGAGGGGAATCTCGGCCACCCCGCCCGCGGGCACCGGTCCCCGTCGCTCGAAGTACCCCACCCCGTTCTCGTAGAGGACCATCGTCTTGAGCGGGAGCCGGGCCTGCGCGGGCGGCGCGGCGAGAACGATCAGCAACAAGGCGTGCATGTCCAGCCCCGACACCGCGCTATGAATCAAGTTTCAGTTCACTTGCGCTAATAGCTGGGCATCGCTAATCGTGTTGGTTCTCTCGAAGAGGGCAACTCATGCAGCTTGAATCACTCAAGATGTTCGTCGACGTCGTCGAGACCGGCTCGTTCTCCCGGGCGGCCCAGCTCAACCACGTCACCCAGTCAGCGGTCAGCCAGCAGATCCGCGCGCTCGAGAATCGCTACGAGCAGCGGCTGCTCTCGCGCAGCGCCCGCCAGGTCACCCCGACGCCGGCTGGCGAGCGGCTGTTCCGCGGTTGCAAGGAGATCCTCGCGCGCTTCGCCGAGGTCGAGCAGGAGATCCGCGAGCAGGCCACCGAGGTCTCGGGCACGTGCAACGTGTCGTCGATCTACTCCGTGGGCCTGCACGAGCTGCACACCATCCAGAAGGAGCTGCTGCGCACGCACCCCAAGGTGAACGTGCGCCTCAACTACCGCCGCAGCGACCAGGTGTACGACGACGTCATCCTCGGGGCGGCGGACATCGGCCTCGTGGCGTACCCCCAGCCGCGCGCGGGCGTGGACCTCGTCCCCTTCCGTGAGGACAAGCTGGCGCTGGTGCTGCCGCCGTCGCACGCGCTCGCCGGCAAGGGCAAGGTGTCGATGACCGCCATCACCGGCCTGCCCTTCATCGGGTTCGATCGCGAAGCGCCCTCGCGCAAGGGCATCGACAAGCTCTTCCGCGACAAGGGCCTCGAGCTCAACCCCACGATGGAGATGGACAACGTGGAGACCATCAAGCGCGCGGTCGAGCTGGGCCTGGGCGTGTCGATCCTCCCGCTGCCCACCGTCTCGCAGGAGGTCGCCGGCGGCACCCTCGTCGCCAAGGCCTTCACCGAGCCGGGCTTCACCCGCCCCATCGGCATCCTGGTGCGCAAGGGCAAGTACCTCTCGCGCGCCTCGCAGGCAGTGCTCGACTCGTTCAAGAGCACCCGCGCCGACGACTGAAGGTCAGTCGGGGTCTCGGGGTTCGGTCTCGCGCCGGGGCTTGAGCTCCTCGAGCGCGCGCTTGAAGAGCTCGAGCAGGCGCTTCTCGAGCTCGGCGTCGCCGGTGCGTGCGCCGGGCTGACACTCACACGACATGCGCCCCGACGCCGCGTCGCGGGCCCAGGCGCAGACGCCGGGGCACTCGGCCAGCGGGCCGTCTTCGAGCAGGCCGGGGCTCAGCGCGGTGACGCCCTCGAAGGCGCCCGCACACCCCGCCACCGACTCGCCCAGCTTGTTCCACGGGAAGTGGTGGTGCGTGCTGCGGCCGCGATCTCCCGGGGGGAAGCTGACGCCCACCCGGCAACCCTGGGTGCCGCCGGTCACGTCGAGCGAGAGCCGCGCGCCCTCGGGCAGCGGCCGCCACACGGTGGCCGTCACGTCGATGCCGCCCCCGGGAACGGCGCGGCTGTGCAGCTCGAAGCAGGCCTCCTCCGAGGTCACCCCGCCGCGTGCGCACTGGGCCCGCGTGCCCGAGGCGAAGACGCGGGGCCGGCGCAGCACCAGCACGTCGCTGCCCACGTCGTAGGTCATGAAGAAGCGCCCCCACACGTCGGCGCCCAGCAGGCCCTGCACCGCGTGGGGCGGCTTGCCGGGTTCGATCTCCGTCGAGCCCTGCTGGAGCCCGAAGCCGGGGGCGAACTCGAGCGAGTCCCACGCGTAGCCGCGCAGCTGGGCGAGCTCGGGCGGCAGCTTCACCCCCTCGGGCAGCGGCAACCCGTCGAGCAGCTCGAGGCCCGGCTTGAGCCCCGCCCCGCGCGCGGCCTCGTCGAAGAGCCGGCTGCGGGCGTCGCGCAGCGAGAGGAGCATCGTCACGTCGGCGCTCTTCGGGCCCTGGCGCAGGCGCACCGGGAGCAGCGGCCAGTCGAAGCGCGGCTCGCGGGTGACCGGCAGCAGCTGCACGTCGTCCCCGCTGGCCTCGGCCTCGGCGGCCCAGCGCTCGCGCGACTGCGAGGGGCGGAAGTGCAGCTCGCGCAGCACCGGGCTCAGCTCGAGGGCCAGGCCGCGCAGCTCCGGCGCGCCGAGCACCACCACGCAGGTCTTGCCCGACGCGAGGGCGGCCTCGAAGGGGCGGAAGCGGGTGGCGCCCAGCGACAGCCCTTCGATGCGCGCCAGGGGGAAGGTCTCCACCGGGCCGAAGGGGTCAGGCACCGAGACGCGGGCGATCAGCGACGGCGAGCGCTGGCACTTCGAGGTGACGAAGCTGACCGGCTGCGCAGGGTCGAAGGTGATCTCCGCCGGCGTGTCGTCGACGGACCCGGCCACCACCAGCCGCAGCGCGGGCGACGGCGCGAGGGGCAGCGTGAGCCCACTGAGGGAATCGACGCCAGGGGCACCCACCGACCGAGGACACCCGACGAGCAGCAGCGCGAGGACGAGGGCGAGGCGATTCACCCGCCCATCGTCTCACTTTCCGGCGGCGACCCCAGCATCGGCCTTGCCGGGGATGGTCATCTGCCCACCGGTCAGGAAGTCCTGCACCTGCGTGCCCGGGGGCGGGGTGATCTTGAAGTGCGCCTCGTTGACGCCCACGTTGGTCTTGAGCCCGATGAAGCTGATGGCGTTCTCGCTGCCGTCGGGGTCGATGACCGTGCTCTTGAGCACCTGCGCCGTCGTCTCGTCGACCTCGAGCAAGATGCGCTTGAACCTCGGGTCGCTCACCAGCGGGGTCATCTCCAGCTGCGTGCCGCTGCACTTCGCGCACGCCTTCTTCACGATGGAGAACTCGCTCTCCAGCTTGCCCACGCCGAAGAGGAAGGTGACCGACGCCGAAAGCTGGTTGGTGCTCAGCGCCGCGCGGGTGACCAGCTTCGCCTCGGGGTCGTAGGCAAACACCCGGTCACCGGCGAGCACGAAGGTCTTGGGCGAAGGCTTCTCGTATTCCCAGCGCATCAGCGCCGGCTTCTTGAAGGTCACCTGGCCGCTCGAGACCTGGGTCCGCTTGAAGGCCTTGTAGGTGTACTCCTGCTTGAAGGCCGCGGTGAAGTCCTGGGTCTTCTCGTAGAAGCCCTGCACGCGGTCGACGAGGGCCTTCACGTCGGGCGCCAGCTCGGCCTTCTTCACCGGCACGCCCGCATCGGCCACGCCCGCGTCGGCCACGAAGGCGACCCCGGCATCGACGGCTGCCTGCTTCTTCTTGCCCGGCACGCCCGCGTCAGGAGCCGCGAGCACCACCTGGGCAACCACCACCAACGCGACCAGCACTCGGCTCAGGAACATGTGACCTCCGACGGAGCGGTCGCCCCGGGCTTCATCACCCGTTGCGGTAGACGCGGCCCCGCTGCTTGACGGAAAGGAACGAGAACTGCTCGGTGAGGGTTGAACGGTCCTCGGGCGAGAGATCTCCCTCGGGGCCGAGGTGCTCCAGGCGCCAGGAGATCGCCCGGGTGATGCACGCGGAGGCGGCCGCGGAGATGTTCATGCTCTGCGAGAAGCCCCGCATGGGGATCCAGAAGGTGCCGTCGGACTGCGCCAGCACCTCGTCGGACACGCCGAAGCGCTCGTTGCCCAGCACGATGGCGATCTTCTGGTCGAACTTGAGCTCGAAGAGGCTGGTGGCGCCGGGGCGGATGGCCGAGGCGAGCACGCGGTAGCCGCTCTTCTTCAACTGCTCGGCGCAGCTGGTGAAGTCGCGGTGCACGTGGAGATCGAGCCACTTGTCGCAGCCCTGCGTCACCTTCGAGTTCGGCGCGAAGGGCGCGTCGGGGTTGCGGATGACGTGCACGTCCTGCAGGCCCATGCCCTCGCAGGTGCGCAGCACGGCGGCCATATTGAAGGTGTCTTCGAGGCGATCGAGCACCACCGTCACGGTGCGCGTGCGCTGGGCGACGACCTGCTCGATGCGCTCACGGCGCGGGCCGAGCAGGAGGTCGGCGGGGAGCGGCTTGCCATTCGCCGCTTCGTATTTCGGTCCGCCGCCGCCCATCTCAGCGCTTCCTCGCCGCCGGCTTCTGCTTCGCGGGCGCGGGGGAGGCCTTCTTCGCAGGGGCCGGCTTCTTCGCGGCCACCACCGGCTTCTTCGCCGGAGCCACCTTCTTCGCGGCCACCACCGGCTTCTTCGCCGGAGCCTTCGCGGCCGACTTCACCGGCGCGGCCTTCTTCGCCGCGGTCTTCTTCGCCCCGGTGCCGCGGGAGATCTTCGCGGTCACGTATTCCAGCGCCTCGTGGGCCGAGGTGAGCTCGGTCTCGTCGCGGCGGCCCTTCAGGCGGAACTTCTTGTCTTCCACGGGGCCGGCGAAGAGCACGCGGGCACAAGCGTCGAGCACGGCCTGCGCGCCCTCACCCGTAGCGCCCGAGAGCTCGAACACCTTCACGCCACGGCGGTTCATGGCCTCGACGAAGGCCGGCAGCGCCTCGCGGGCGTGGGGCAGGTCGAGCTTGTTGGCCACCACCAGCTGGGGCTTGTCGGCGAGCACCTTGCTGTACTTCTGCAGCTCGCGGTTGATGGTGTCGAAGTCGGTGACCGGGTCGCGGCCTTCGTCGGCGGTGCTCAGGTCGACGAGGTGCACCAGCACGCGGCAGCGCTCGACGTGGCGCAGGAACTGGTGACCCAGCCCGTGGCCTTCGCTGGCGCCCTCGATGAGGCCGGGGATGTCGGCCACCACGAAGCTCTTGCGATCGCGGTAGTCGACCACGCCCAGGTTGGGCACCAGCGTGGTGAAGGGGTAGTCGGCCACCTTGGGCCGGGCGTGCGAGATGCGGCTGATGAAGGTGCTCTTGCCCGCGTTGGGGAAGCCCAGCAGGCCGACGTCGGCCAGCAGCTTGAGCTCGAGCACCAGGTGCTTCTCTTCGCCGAAGGTGCCGTCTTTCGCGAACCGCGGGGTCTGCCGCGTGGAGGTCGCGAAGTTCATGTTGCCCCAGCCGCCGCTCCCGCCCTTGGCCACGACCCACAGCTCGCCGGGGGTGGACAGGTCCTTGAGCAGCTCGCCGGTGGTCTCGTCGATCACCAGGGTGCCCAGGGGCGCCTTGATGATCATGTCTTCGCCCGCGCGACCGTTCATGTCGCTGCCCATGCCGTGCTGGCCGGACCGCGCCTGGTGGCGCTGCTGGAAGCGGAAGTCGAGCAGCGTGGTCAGCTGGGGGTCGGCCTCGAAGAGGATCGAGCCACCGTCGCCGCCGTCGCCGCCCGAGGGGCCGCCCTTGTCGATGTACTTCTCACGGTGAAACGCGACGGCCCCATTGCCACCATCACCGGCCTTCACCACGACACTGACCTGATCGACGAATTTCATGTGGAGCCCGGAAAAGAAAACAGGCGCCCAGGCTCGTACGCGTCGGGTGGACGCAAACGAGCTCGGCGCCTGTCAAAACAGCGAATGCGGACGAGTCAGCTCGCCGCGGGCGAAGCAGGCGCCGGGTACACCGACACCTTCTTCTGGTCGCGGTGGTAGCGCTCGAACTTCACGATGCCATTGATCGTCGCGAACAGCGTGAAGTCACGACCGCACTTCACATTGGTTCCCGGGTGGATCTTGGTACCGACCTGGCGAACGATGATCCCGCCGGCGTTGATCGTCTGCCCGCCGTAGACCTTCGTGCCACGCTTCTGCGAGTTCGAATCACGCCCGTTGCGTGAAGAACCTTGTCCCTTTTTATGAGCCATGGGTGCGAATTCCCTTTTTGAAAATCAGGCAGAGATCGAGGTGATCTTCACCTCGGTGAAAGGCTGGCGGTGCCCGCGCAAACGGGTCCAACCTTCCTTCTCCTTGCGAAAGTGCAGAACGCGACGGGCCTTGGCCTGGCGGAGGATCTTCCCCACCACCTTGGCGCCCGACACGATCGGCTTGCCGACCTTCGGCGCTTCATTGCCGCCGATCATCAGCACCTCGTCAAACTTCACCTCGGCGCCTGAGTCCCCCTGCACCTTTTCGATGCGGAGAACGTCGCCTTCGGCAACCCGGTACTGCTTGCCACCTGTCCGAATGACAGCGTACATCGTTATAACCTCACGGTTTCGTTCAAGAATCGTTCACAGTCACCGGCTTGCGACTGGAAAGGACGTGCCGCATAAGCCACTGCGCCGCCGTCGTCAAGCTGCGGCATGCCAATGGATCAGACTTCCGCCATCCATTCCTTCAGGGCGGGGACGATCTTGGAGCTCCAGGCCTTGGAAGTGCGCTCCTTGATGAAGGCGGCGACCAGGGCATCGGTGATCATCGAGGCGCGGGTGGCCAGCTCGAGGCGCTCGGTGAGCTTGTCGTCTTCCTCTTCCTGCAACAACGTCGGCAGCTTGGCCGAGCGGATGTCGAAGAACTCGGCGTCGAGGGCGATGTCGTAGACCTGCTCGTTCCAGGTCAGCTGCACCTTGGCCGAGTGCACCAACAAGCCCTTGGTGAGCGCCTGCTTCACCAGCTTCGAATAGGGCGAGGTGACGCCCTTGACCTGGGCCTCGGTGACGTCGCCGTTGGCGGCGCGCAGCAGCAGCTTGCCGTTGAACACCACGGTGACCGGCTTCTTCTCGTAGGACACCACCGGCTCGGTGGACTCGCTCTTGAAGAGCAGCCAGGTCAGGCACTCGCGGCCCAGCCAGGTGCGCCCGCGCAGCAGGGCTTCCTGGGCCTGGGCGAGCTCCTTCTCGCCGGGGTCCTTCTCTTCGGTGGTGGCCTGGCCGTCGACGCCGACGTCGCCGCGGTTGAACGCCGTCTCTTCACTGACCTTCGATTTACGCGCGGCCATGTCAGCTCGCCTCGGGGAAGAGTTCGGGGGTGGGCATCAGGGTGTCGATCACGCCCGCCGGGAGGAAGGCGGCCGGCACGCGGGGAATGAGCTTCAACTCGAGGGTCGACTCGAGGGCGCCCTGCACCTCTTCCACCACGGTGCGCGAGGTGGCCCACACGAAGACGTCGCGGGAGGTGAGGTCGATGCTGATCTCGAAGAGCTTGGTCACCGGCGCCTGCTTGGCGCGCAGGGCCTTCTTGAGGGTGTCCTTCTGCTCGGAACGCTCGCGGCGGCCGGGGGCGCGGCCGTTCTTCTGCTCGAAGGCCTGGCTCCACTGCAGCAGGCCCGCGCGCATGGCGTTGGCGGGCACCTTGAGGCGGTCCACGCGCCAGGCGAAGAGCGCGTGCAGGCCGTGAAAGAGGTTGCCCGCGGCGAACTCCACGCGCTCGGGGGCCTCGAGTTCCACGAAGCCCGCGGCGCGTTCATCTTCGCTCTTGGGGTCGATGGGCTCGAAGGACGTCTTGGCGAGGCCCTTCTGGAGCCACTTCTTCACGTCTTTGGGGATCGCGCCTTCGAGTCGGAAGCGCGCGAGATTCACTGAACCACGACGAATCGGCATGCGGCCTTGTCGTGGTGCGGGCCCCTGCGGTCAAGGCTTTTGGGGTTTCACCTCGGCCCAGAAGACGCCGCGGAAGTCGCCCGCCTCGAAGCCGCGCGCCGCGTCGTTCGGGTAGGCCGCCTTCAACTTCGCCTCGAGGCCCGGGGCGAGGGTCTTGCCGTGGCACACCAGGCAGGGCGGCGCGAGCCAGATGGGCTCGGCGTAGCCCACGGTGCCGTCGGGCAGCACCACCACCCGGCTGGCCTCGGTGCCGCTCTTCTCCTTCGCGAGCTCGGCCATGGCCGTGGCCAGCCAGGGCTTCGGGGCGTTGGCCGTGTTGCGCAGCTTCAAGGCGCTGCGGCCCACGGTGACGGCCGGGCTCGACGCGGCCTTCGCCAGCTCGGGCGCGCGCTGCGAGCAGACGTCGAGGGCGGCCTCGGGGGACGTCTCCAGCGCCTTGAAGAGCGCCTCCTTGAGGTTCTTCTTGAAGGGGTTCACCGCGGCCTTCGCCTGGTCGACGGGCGCGGCAGAGAGCACCAGCAGGAGCGTGAGCATCATGGTGGCCTTTGTGAGCCTGCGAGTTCGCGGCGCGGTTCTCTTTTGCCCGCGCGGGGAGGATAAGCGGGCCATGGATCGCCGACTGACGTTTCTGACCGCTTTCCTCGGGTTCACCGGTGTCGGCCTCGGCGCGCTGGGGGCGCACGCGGTCAAGGGCGTGGTGCTGGATCTCCCCGACGCGGCCCAGCGCCTGGGCTGGTGGGAGACCGCCGCCCGCTACCACCTGGTGCACGCCCTGGCGGTGGGCCTCGTGGCGGTGCTCTCGGCGCACGTCACCAGCCAGTTCCCCCGCTGGGCGGCCGGGCTCTTCACCCTGGGCATCGTGCTGTTTTCCGGCAGCCTCTACGTGATGACCCTCACCGGCCTGCGCACCCTGGGCATGGTGACCCCCTTCGGCGGCTTGAGCTTCCTCGCCGGCTGGGTGGCGCTCGCGCTGGGCGCCCGGGGCCTGGGTCGCCAGAAAGAAGCCCCGCGCCCGGGTGAGCCGTAATATCCGCGCCCCATGTCACGACGCATTCCGCTCCTCGATCTCTCGCACTACACCCGCGGTACGGCCCAGGAGCGCGACGGCTTCGTGAAGGCCTGGGGGGACGGGCTGCAGGAGTTCGGCTTCGTCTCCATCATCAACCACGGCGTGGACCCCGAGGTCATCGCCCGCACCTACGAAGACGCGGCGCGGCTCTTCGCCCTGCCCCTCGAGGTGAAGGCGAAGTGCGACGTGCCCGGGGGCGGCGGCCAGCGCGGCTACACCAGCTTCGGCAAGGAGCACGCGAAGAACCGGGCGGTCGGTGACTTGAAGGAGTTCTGGCACGTGGGCCGCGATCTCCCCGAGGGCAGCGCGCGCCGCTCGGCCTACGGCGAGAACCAGTTCCCCGCGGAGCTGAAGACCTTCAAGGCCAACTCGCTTTCGCTCTTCAACGCGCTCGACGCGGCGGCGGCGGTGATGCTGCGCGCGCTCGCCGACTTCTTCACCCTGCCCCGAGAGACGTTCGCCGACATGGCGCACGAGGGGAACTCGGTGCTGCGCATCATCCACTACCCGCCGCTCAAGGACGCCTTCATTCCCGGCGGCGTGCGCGCGGCCGAGCACGAAGACATCAACCTCATCACCCTGCTGTGCGAGTCCACCAGCTCCGGCCTCGAGGTGCTCACCCGCCAGGGCGAGTGGATCGCCGTGGACGCGCTCAAGGGGCAGATCGTCGTCGACTCGGGCGACATGCTCTCGCGCATCACCAACGAGGTCATCCCCGCGACCACCCACCGCGTGGTGAACCCGCCGAGCACCAAGGACGACGTGGTGCGCTACTCGATGCCCTTCTTCGTGCACCCGTACCCCGACTGCATGCTGAAGATCTTCGACCAGTGCGTGACGAAAGAGAACCCGAAGCGCTACCCCGACATCACCGCCGACGCCTTCCTCCAGCAGCGGCTGCGCGAGATCGGCCTCATCAAGTGAGCGCGCTGGCGGCCCGCGGTCAGGTGCAGGCGCCGGGAGCGTCTTCGCGTTCACCATGATCACCCCACCGCAGGCCAAGCGCGCGCTCGCGCTCAGTGACGAAGCGCTGATGCTCGAGTGCGACGAGCAGTTCTTCATCGCCTCGGGCCCCGGCGGGCAGCACCGCAACAAGACCGAGACCGGGGTGCGCCTCACGCACCGCCCCACCGGCCTCACCGTCACCGCCACCGAGCGTCGCAGCCAGTTGCAGAACCGCGGCGCGGCCCTCGAGCGGCTGCGCGGGGTGCTCACCAAGTTGTCCTTCGTGGCCGAGAAGCGCATCGCCACCAAGCCCTCGCGCGGCTCGAAGCGGCGCAGGCTCGAGGGGAAGAAGATCACCTCCGAGAAGAAGCAGAACCGCCGCGGCGGCAGCGACTGGTGACGTTCAGCCCTTGAGCTTCTGCTCGAGCAGCTCGTTGATGACCTTGGGGTTGCCCTTGCCCTTCAGGGCCTTCATCACCTGGCCCACGAAGAACCCCAGCACCTGCACCTTGCCCGCGCGGTAGGCCGCGACGTTGGGCGGGTTGGCGGCGATGAGCTCGTCGATCACCTTCTCCAGCGCGCCGGTATCCGAGACCTGGGCGAGGCCCTTGCGGGCGATGACCTCGGCCGGCTCGGCGCCGCTGTGGAACATCTCGCCGAAGACCTCCTTGCCGGCGTTCTGCGAGATGGTGCCCGCGTCGATGGCCATGAGCAGCGCGGCGAACTGCGCGGGCGAGAACTTCACCTCGCCGGGCTTCACGCCGCTCTCGTTGAGCAGCCGCGAGACCTCGCCGATGAACCAGTTGGCGACCTTCTTGGGTTCCACCCCGGCGGCGGCCTGGCAGCGCTCGAACAGCTCGGAGAACCCGCGCTCGGCGGTCAACACGCCCGCGTCGTACTCGGTGAGCTTGAGCCGCTCGACGTAGCGGCGGCGCTTGGCCTGGGGCAGCTCGGGCAGCGTGGCCTTCGCGCGGGCGATCTCCTCGGGGGTGACCAGCAGCAGCGGGAGATCGGGCTCGGGGAAGTAGCGGTAGTCCTGCGCGTCTTCCTTGCTGCGCATGGAGCGCGTCTCGCCGCGGTTGACGTCGAAGAGCCGCGTCTCCTGGGCGATGGTGCCGCCGCCCTCGAGGACGTCCACGTGGCGCGCGATCTCGGTGTCGATGGCCAGCTTGATGTTGCGGAACGAGTTGAGGTTCTTCAGCTCGCAGCGCGTGCCGTAGACCTCGCTGCCCTTGCGCATCACCGAGACGTTGGCGTCGCAGCGGAAGCTACCTTCCTCGAGGTTGCCGTCGTTGACCCCGATGGAGACCAGCACGTCGCGGAGGATCTTGAGGTACTCCACCGCTTCGTCGGCGCTGCGCAGGTCGGGCTCGCTGACGATCTCCAGCAGCGGCGTGCCCACGCGGTTCAGGTCGACCAGGGTCAGCCCATCGGCCGCGTCGTGCACCGACTTGCCCGCGTCTTCTTCGATGTGGATGCGGCGAATGCGCACCCGCTTGCCGGCCAGCTCGAGGGTGACGCCGCCCCACTCGCAGATGGGGAACTCGTACTGGGTGATCTGGTAGCCCTTGGGGCTGTCCGGGTAGAAGTAGTGCTTCCGCGACCACTCGCTCTTCTCGTTGACCCGGCACTCGAGCGCGAGGCCGGTGCGGATCGCCAGCTCGACCACCCGGGCGTTGAGCACCGGGAGCGCGCCGGGGAAGCCCAGGCACACCGGCGTGGTGTGCGTGTTGGGCTCGGCCCCGAAGGTGGTGCCGGCGGTGGAGAACAGCTTGCTGGTGGTCAGCAACTGCGCGTGCACCTCGAGGCCGATGACGGGCTGGAAGTCGGAGATCACAGCGCGGGGCTCCAGGCGTCGAGCGTGCGTTCGCGCTCGAGGGCGCGGGCGGCCCGCAGCAGCGTGGCCTCGTCGAAGGGCTTGCCGATGAGCTGCGCGCCGATGGGCAACCCGCCCGAAGACTTCGCGGTGGGCACCGAGAGCCCGGGCAACCCGGCGAGGTTGGTGGGCAGGGTGAGCACGTCCATCAGGTACATCGCCAGCGGGTCGTCGAGCTTCTCGCCCAGCAGCCACGCACAGGTGGGTGAGGCCGCGCTGAGCACCACGTCGACGTCGGCGAAGGCCTGGTCGAAGTCCCGGCGGATGAGGGTGCGCACCTGCTGCGCCTTCACGTAGTACGCGTCGTGGTACCCGGCCGAGAGCGCGAAGGTGCCGAGCATGATGCGGCGCTTGACCTCGGGGCCGAAGCCCTCGGCTCGGGAGCGCTCGTAGAGGTCCTTGAGCTGCTTCACGTCCTTCGCGCGGTGACCGAAGCGCACCCCGTCGTAGCGGGCGAGGTTCGACGACGCCTCGGCCGGCGCGATGACGTAGTACGCGGCGAGCGCGTGCTTCGTGTGCGGCAGCGAGACCTCGCGCACCGTGGCGCCGGCGGCCTCCAGGGTCTTCGCCGCGTCGCGGATGGCGGCGGCCACCTCGGGGTCCATGCCCTCGACGAAGTACTCGCGCGGCAGGCCGATGCGCAGGCCCTTGACGCCGTCTTCCAGGGTGGCCGCGAAGTCGGGCACGGCCACGTCGGCCGAGGTGGCGTCGTGCGCGTCACGCCCGGCGATGACCTGCAGCAGCAGCGCCGCGTCGCGCACCGATCTCGCCAGCGGGCCCACCTGGTCCAGCGAGCTGGCGTAGGCCACCACGCCGCTGCGCGAGACGCGGCCCCAGGTCGGCTTGAGCCCCACCACGTTGCACAGCGCCGCCGGCTGGCGAATGGAGCCGCCGGTGTCGCTGCCCAGCGCGCCGAAGACCTGCCGCGCGGCCACCGCCGCCGCCGAGCCGCCGCTGCTCCCGCCGGGGGTGCGCTCCAGGGCGTAGGGGTTCTTCGTCTTCTGGAATGCGCTCGATTCGGTCGAGCTGCCCATGGCGAACTCGTCGAGGTTCGTCTTGCCGACGATCACCGCGCCCGCCGCCTTGAGCCGCGCGGTGACGGTGGCGTCGGTGGGGGGCACGAAGCCCGCGAGGATCTGGCTGCCCGCCGTGGTCTCCACGCCCGCGGTGAGGAGGTTGTCCTTGAGGGCCACGGGCACGCCGTGGAGCGGCCCGCGCGAGGCGGACGCATCGGCCGCGCGCGCCGCGCTCAGCGCGCCCTCGGGGTCCACGCGCAGAAACGCGCCCACCTTGGGGTCGGTGGCCGCGATACGCGACAGACAGGCCTGCGTCACCTCGACCGAAGTCAGCTCCTTGCCGGCCAGCTTCGAGGCCAGGGCCCAGAGCGGGAGGTCGAGCACGCTCACTCGAGCACCCGGGGGATGGCGAAGCTGGTGCCGACCTTCTGGGGCGCGTTCCGCAACGCCACGTCGACGTCGAGTTCGTCGCGCACCTCGTCGGGGCGCACGTGGGCCGCGGTGCTCAGGGCGAAGGTGGTGGGAGGCACGCCCGTGGTATCGACCGACGCCAGGGCGTCGACGGCCTCGAGCACGGCCGAGAGCTGGGTGAGGAAGCGCGCCTCTTCTTCAGGCGTGAGTGAGAGTCGCGCCAACTTCGCGACGTGCCGGACCTGCGCGAGCTCGAGCTTCATTTCTTCAGGCGTTCGATGCTGTTGCGCGCCACAGCGGCCTCGCTCCCGTCGGGGAGCACGTCGAGGTAGCGCTGGTAGAACTCGATGGCCTTCTCGTCCTTGCCCGCCATGCGGTACGCCTCGGCGAGGCCCATGATGGCCGGCCCGTAGCGGGGCGCGAGGCGCAAGCCCTCTTCGAACGCGGCGATGGCCGCCGAGGTGTTGGCCATGTCGAGCAGCGCGAGGCCTCGACCCGCGACGGGCTCCACGCGCTCAGGCTTGAGCTCACGCGCCTTGGCGTAGAAGTCGAGCGACTGGGCGGCCTTCTCGCGTTCGCGCAACCGGTCCCCCTGCGAGAGGTACCAGTCGAAGGTCTTCTTCTGCTCGACGACTACCGGCGCGGCGATGCCACCATCGACCACGGGCACGCCCGCATCGGGAGCTCCGGCATCGGGCGTACCGGCGTCGGGTGCAGTGCCGGCGTCGGCAGTTTCGCCGGCATCGGGCGCCTCGACCTCGACGCTGGCGTCCACCACGAGCACCACGGGCTTCGCAGCTTCCAGCGCACGCACCCGGGCTTCTTCGTCGACGCGCGCCTGGGCGCTGATGCGCTCGTCTTCGAGGCGCTTCTGTTCGGGCTCGTAGACCCCGAGGTACCAGCCGACGCCGCCACCGACGCCGAGGCCCGCGAGGACCAGGGCGATCCACTTACCGCTGCCGCTGCCCTTCACCGCGCGGCGCAGCTCTTCGTCGGTGGGCTCGGTGCGCTCGGTGCGCTTCGCCTCGTGCCGGGGGCTGGGCGAGGGCACGCTGGAGAACCGGCCCCCCTGCAGCGTCTCGGTGATGGGCGGGGGCGCCGCGGGCGTCTCGGGCTGCCGGGTCGCGAAGTCGGGGAGCTTGCCGGTCTGGCGCCTGGGCGGCGGCTCGGGCGGCGGCTCGGGCGGCAACGTCTCGAGCTCGGGCCGCTCGGCCGGCACCGGCACCACGGGCACGGGCGCCGAGAACTGCCCGCCACGCCAGGTATCGGTGATCTTCCCACCGGACGGCGCCGTGGGCGCCGACGGGGCGGGAGGCGGGGGCGGCGAGCTGCGCTGCAGGGTGTCGAGGGCGCGGGCCTTGGAGGCGTCTTCGACGATCTGAAAGAAGCTCGCCAGCTCGGGGATGTTGCCCAGGCGCTTCCACGTCTCGCCGGTCAGGGAGATCTCGTCGTCGCGCTGCACCTTGCCCTCGATGATCCACTTCTGGAGCATCGTGAGGTCGCGGCAGGGGAAGACGTTTCCGTTGGGCTGGCGCAGCTTCCACTCGCGGGACGGCGGCGGGGGCGGCAGCTCACCGCTGTGCGTGGACGGCGTGGAGAGATCGGTGGGCGGCGGCGAGTCGGGCTTGACCGGCAGCGTCACCACCAGCTGCTTGCGCTTCACGCGGAAGACGTGACCGCACGAGGTGCACTTGACGGTGACACCTTCCTCGGTGACGCGATCGTCATCGAGTTCGTACTCGGACTGGCACTTGGGACAACCGACGTCCATGAGGCGGCTACCGTAGATCACCCCGGCGTCCCCGTCGTGCAATTGGTCGGGCGGTCGAAAAATTGCCCGGTGCGTCATCGCCCCTACAGTCGCCCGCGGATCAGCCTTCTACAGGGGTGTCTCAGCATGTCGGTCAAGCGCAAGGGCGAGAAGTCGCTCCTCTCGAAGCAGGACATCGCCACCCGGAGGAAGGCGCTCACGCAGAAGAAGATGCAGCGGTCGGGCACCGGTCGCAGGGCCATTGCGGGCGTCTTCCTGCTCGCCTTCTCGGTGATGTCGCTGCTGGCGGTCGCCACCTTCGACGCGAGAGATCGTCTCGGGCCCGGGTTCAAGAACGCGGTGGGCCCCGTGGGGCACGCCATCGCCGAGGGCCTGCGCGGGCTGCTGGGCATCTGCGCCTTCGTGCTGCCGGTGGTGGGGCTGTACGCCGCTGCCATCCTCTTCGTGGGTGATCGCGAGAAGCGCCGCTGGCCGCAGGCCGTGGCGCTCGGGCTGCTGCTGGTGGCCGGCTCGATCCTCGCGCAGCTGATGTTCAAGGAAGACGCGAGCTGGGCGCACGCGCCGGGCGGGCTCATCGGCCGTGAGGTCGGGGGCCTGTTGACCGCGCTCTTCTCCACCGTGGGCACGGTCGTGCTCGTCAGCGCCGTCGCCGCCGTGGCCTTCATCGTGGGCACGCAGCTCGCGTTCCTGCGCTTCTGTGGTTGGGCCTGGGAGAAGGCGCTCATCGGCTTCGAGGCCGCCAAGGTGTGGGCGCTGGCGTTCTTCGAGCAGCAGAAGGAACGTCACGCGGAGCGGAAGATCGCCGCGGAGAAGGCCGAAGAAGAAGAGGCCGCCTTCCTCGCGCAGCTCGAGGACGAAGAGGCCGAGCTGGCCGACCTCGAGGCGACGGCGGAAGAAGCGGAGGCCGCGGCCGACGAGGCGATGCGCCTGCAGCAGGGGCGCGAGAACTCGAAGCTCGCCGACCTCGCCGAGAAGGAGAAGCTCAAGGCCGACCGCGAGAAGGCGCTCGTGGAGCGCGAGGCCGCGCGCATCGCCCGCGAGGCGCTGAAGACCGCGCGCGCCAACCGCAAGGACCAGGTCAAGGAGATGGCCGCGGGCATCGCGCCCTCGCTCATGGCCGACACCCTGCCCCCGGAGCCCGCGGCGCGTCCGAGCAACGGCGACCCCGCCTGGGCCCAGGCCTTCAACATCGGGCAGCCCGCGGCCCAGCCCGCGATCCCCACCCTGTCCTCCGACCTGCTGCAGTCGGCGCCGCCCCCGGCCCGCCGCGTGCCGACCATCGTCGCGCCGCTGCACGCCCAGGGCCTGCCGCCTCCGCCCCCCGCGGAGTCGATGATCTCCGCGCCGAAGGTCGCGCCCCTCGAGGCGAGCCTCGGTGGTGGCCTGATGGACGCGAGCGCCGCTGCCGCGCCTGCCCACGCCGCCCCGGTGACCGCGCTGGCCACCATCGCCGCGGGGTCGAGCGCCCTGGCGCGCATGCCGCTGATCGTCGAGCCCAAGGCGCCGCCCAAGCCGACCAAGAAGGAACAGAAGGAAGAGTTCCTCTTCAGCGACGGCCGCTCGAACTTCGACGTGCCGCCCATCGACCTGCTCGAGGTGCACCAGAAGGAACGCACCACCATCGACAAGGACGCGTACCTCCAGACGGCCGAGCGGCTCACCGCGAAGCTCCGGGACTTCGGCATCGACGGTGAAGTCGTCGAGATCCGCCCGGGCCCCGTGGTCACGATGTACGAGTTCAAGCCGGCGCCGGGCGTGAAGATCAGCCGCATCGCCTCGCTCTCGGACGACCTGGCCATGGCCATGGAAGCCATGCGCGTGCGCATCGTCGCGCCCATCCCCGGCAAGGGCGTGGTCGGCGTCGAGGTCCCCAACAAGGACCGCGAGATGGTCTTCCTCAAGGAGATCGCCGAGCAGGACGCGTTCCAGAAGTCGCAGGGCCGCCTGACGATGTGCCTGGGCAAGGACATCGAGGGAATGCCGTACATCCTCGATCTCTCGAAGGCGCCTCACCTCCTGATGGCCGGTACGACGGGCTCCGGCAAGTCGGTGAGCGTCAACGCGATGATCATGTCGATCCTGCTCAAGAGCACCCCCGAAGAGGTGCGCTTCATCATGGTCGACCCCAAGATGCTGGAGCTCTCCGTGTACGAGGGCATCCCGCACCTCCTGCTGCCGGTGGTGACCGACCCGCGCAAGGCGGCCATCGCGCTGCAGTGGGCGGTCGACGAGATGACCCGCCGCTACAAGCTCCTCTCGGAGGCCGGGGTGCGCAACATCACCGGCTACAACGTGATGGTGGAGCAGGAGCTCGCGAAGAAGCGCGCCTCGAAGACCACCATCGACGCCAGGCCCACGGTGATCAAGCCGAAGGCCGTCATCGAGTCGAAGGTCGTCGACGCGGTCAAGCCGGTCCAGGCCGCGGCCCCCGTCGAGGTGGCGCCGCCCGAGAGCGACGACAAGCCCAAGAAGAAGCGGCGCATGCTGATCGTCGACGTGTCCGACCAGTCGGCCGAGGCCGTGGCAGCGTCGAACGAGGTGCTGACGGGTGAGCCGCAGGCCGTGCCCGCCGGGCTCGAGCTGGGCGTGGCCGCGCCGAAGGAAGACGAAGGCGACCTGCGCGAAGAGGTGCTGCCGTCGCCCGCGGAACTCGAGGCCGCGGCCGCGAAGACCGAGGCCGAGATCCGCGTCGACGAGCAGACCGCGGAGTCGGACCAGGAGCTCGCCGCGCTGGCCCAGGCCGCCGCAGAGGCTGCCGTCGCCGAGGCCGCGAGCGAGTCGAAGGAAGAGGAGCTCAAGAAGCTGCCCTTCATCGTGGTGATCATCGACGAGCTCGCCGACCTGATGATGGTCGCCTCGAAGGAAGTCGAGACCTCCATCGCCCGCCTGGCGCAGATGGCCCGCGCCGCCGGCATCCACTTGATGGTCGCCACCCAGCGCCCGTCGACGGACGTCGTCACCGGCATCATCAAGGCGAACTTCCCCACGCGCATCAGCTTCATGCTGCGCAGCAAGCCCGACTCGATGACCATCCTCGGCACCGTCGGCGCCGAGGCGCTGCTGGGCATGGGCGACATGCTCATCCAGCCTCCGACCAGCGCGCACCTCCAGCGCGTGCACGGCTGCTACGTGTCGGAGCACGAGATCAAGAAGGTCGTCGACCACCTCAAGGCGCAGGGCAAGCCGGTCTACGACGAGAGCATCTTGAAGCCGCGGGACGAGGAAGGTGACGGCGAAGGTGGGGAGGACGATCTCCACGACGAGCTCTACGACCAGGCCATCGCCATCGTCTCGGAGATGCGCACCGTGTCCATCTCCATCCTCCAGCGCAAGATGCGCATCGGGTACAACCGCTCGGCGCGCATGATCGAGCGCATGGAGCGCGAGGGCCTGGTGAGCGCGGCCGACGGCGCCAAGCCCCGCGAGGTGCTCATTCGCCCGGTCGGGCAGATGCCCGGCACCGCGTCGATGTGAGTCGGTAACGCGCCGCCCGCCTTCCCTTTGAGCCACAACCCGACGCTGCACTTGGCGGGGTCGTTCTTCCTTCTCTTCGGTCTTCGTCCAAGAGCGCCAGTTCGTTACAAAGAGGCGATGGGCCTTCGTTGCGCTGCCGCACTGCTCCTGGCGCTGTTCTCGCTTGTGGTGTCAGCGCAGGTCGAGCCGCTCTTCGACGAGGGCAACCGACTGCTGGGGGCCGGAGACTTTGAGGGCGCTCTCCACAGGTTCGATGACGGCGTTCGAATCGAGCCGAACAAGGCGCAGTGGCACTGGGGCCGAGGCCTGGCGCTCGAGAAACTCGGGCGGTACGGGGATGCCGTCGCAGCTTTGGATCGCTCCCTTCGGCTCGATCCCGGGTACCACGTCGCGGAGATCTCCCAGAAGAAGCGGGAGTTGGACGAGGAAATCCGGGCCAAAGACGCGGTGCGGGGATTGGGCAAGGTCTGGAAGTCGGTGGTCAAAGTCCGACACTGGACGGAGGGCCAGAGCCTGTTTGCGGTCATTGTGGTGGGGCTGGTGTTCTTGGCGGTGCTGTTCGGCACCGTTCTCCACCTGAGAAGCCGTGGTCCGTTCACTGCGAAGGTGCGGCCCTTGCTTGGCTTTTCGGGAGCGCTCCTGTTTCTCTTCTCCATGATGTGGCTCTTCGGCTCTGAGTTGCCGTGGTGGCCAAGGTCTGAGTGGCTGACCCGTGGAGCGAGTTGGGTGGTGCCGTTGGGCATCTTCGTGTTGGTCGTCATCGGGCTGGTGCAAAGGCTGGTGAGCGAGGGTCCTGTGCACAAGAAGGCAGGGGCGTTTCTCGCTCTGGTGGTCGTCGCCGCCGCCGCGCTCTTGGCGCTGTCCTTCTGGATGCACCTCAACCCGAGCGGATGACGCCTGCGGCCACGCTGTCGAAGCAGCCAACGCCCGAGCGCGAGCAAACCCGTCCCGGGAGCCGAACTGCAGCCGCCCGGTGGGAGGGGCAGTCGAGGACGGAGTTGCCTCACGGCTTCACCTTTTCGCCGAGCGGCTGGGGGGCTCGACGGCGGCCTTGAAACTTCTGGGCGAACGCCGGCAGTGGAAGTGAGGTTGAGCGGGAGCCGAGCGCGTCACGCGCCGAGGTGTAAGGTCGCCGCTTCGACCCGCTTCTGAAGCGCGGGAGCGAGCGTGCGGGCGTCCAGCGTCAGCGTGCGCACCGACTTCGCGGTGATGCGCTCGAGGCGCTCAACGAGCTTCGCGAAGCTCTCGTCGTCGGGCCGGGCGCTGGTGAAGGAGACCTCGAGATCGAACTGCGCGCCACCCGCCGGCACGACGCCCAGACGCACGGATGAGGTCGTGGCCTCGAGGCGCTCCAGCTTCTCGAGCGACGGCGCGTGCGCGAGGAACTCGTCGATGAGGACGTCGCCGGAGGTGCCCACGTCGCCGATGGTGATCACCGGCGCGTGGTGCAGCAGCGGTGCGTCCCAGAAGGACCGGTCAGGCGGCGAAGTCCACGCCATCGGCAGCGCGAGGGTCTTCAGGTTCGGGAACGCCGCTGGCTTCACCTTCGGACCGAGGCGGTAGTCGCTGAGCAGAATGGTGTGGACCCGCCAGGGGAAGTCGCGTGCGGCCGCGGCCTCGAGGGCCCTGGTGGAGGCCCGGTTCAGGACCTCCGCTCCGTAGAGCGGCGCGCGCGTGAGCAGGAGCGTGGCGACTTCGTCGACGGCCGGGAGGTGGACGGTGCGGACGGTGACCCAGCGCAGGTCTTGTGCGAGCGCCTGGTAGTCGCTGAGCTTGAACTGCGCGTGCGCCTCGAGGTCGACGCCGAATGACTGGAAGAGCCCCGACTCGAGATCGGTGTGGCGGTAGTCCACGAAGGGGCCGGCGATCTGCCGTCGGTGCTTCTTCTCGAACGCCTCGAGCTTCGACTTCACCTTCTCGCCACGCGCGAGCGAGAGAGAGAGGTTGATGAACTCGCCGCGCACGTCCCCTCGCTCGGTGAGGAAGTCTGCGTAGACCAGCTTCGGGGTCTCGTCGTGCGGAGCCTCGACGATGGCCTTGAGCAGCCCCAGTTCCTCGGCGCGCTCCCGCTGCGGCTTCAGGCCATCCAGCAGGCCCGCCAGCGTCTCGAGCAAGCGGGCCTCATCGGTCGTCGGCGCGCGCCCCTTCGACGCTGCGTCGAAGGTCTTGCCGGCCTGCATCCCCCCGGCGTGGAGGGCCGCCGCCGGGTCCTCGTCGAAGCGCGCCTGGCCGTCGGAGAGCCAGGTCCCCATGCGCCCCAGCAACGTCGCGGCACCGGGGTCGCGCGTCACCACCCAGTACTCGCGCAGCGGGTCGATCGCCTCGAGGTGCTTGCCCGCGGTGAAGCGCGCGACGGCCTCCTCGAGCGCCTCGCGGGCTGCGTGGGTGATGATCGAAGGCACGTCACCAGTGGAGCACGGCTGGGCAAGAATCGTCACCCGCGCGCACCGCTGGCCGTCACTCCATTTTCAGCGCGGAAGGTCTCTCGCGTCGTAGCGTTCACGTCATGCACCGCCTGAAGCAGTGGTTGCTGGTCGTCGGAGTGGTCTGCGGTGGCGCGAGTTCCATCAGGCCTTCCTCGGCCCAGCCAGCCGGTGACTCAGGTTTCGAGCTGCCACCGGGCATCGTGAGGGATCCCAATGGAGGGGGCCTGATGAGGGCACCGTGCCCTCCAGGAGCGGACTGCCACCCGGAGGATGGTCTTTCGGTTGGACTCGCCACGACCTGCCCTACCGATGAACACGGCGCGTCCTGCGCGCTGGTCTCCGACGAGCTTGCGGTGCTTCAGGACGAACTGGCGGAAGTGGCAGCGGGCCACACGACGTCAGGGTTGTGTCTGGAAGGGGGCTACAGGCCCCCGGTGCAGCAAGGCATCGACGTCGAGCTCTCCTCTCCGGAGGGAATCGCCGATGTCGGGCTGTTGAGCCACACGCCCCAGGAGTTGCCATCGCCCCAACGCGTGCAGGTCTCCGGGGTGAAAGTGGTGCATCGGGCGCAGGTGATCGGTGCCTGTGCCTTGCTCGATGGTCGCCCGGCCCTCGTGGAGCTGGGCCCCGTGCGCGAGGGGCGGCAGACCGTGACGATTCGACACCGGCCCTCCACGCCGCTCTCCGTGGTGGTGCAGACGGCAGGATCCAGGACGCCACCGTCAGGGTGGCTGCATGCCATCCCGCCCATCGACTGGCCGAACACCGAAGCGCGTTCGGTGCCGCTCGCGTTCGTGGGGAACACCGCGCAGGCGCCGGAGCGCGTGCCGACGGGGCCAGGGTCCGGGCAGGGGGTGTGGTCGGTGGTGTCGGTGCGCGTGGGGCAGCTCGTCGCGGCGAAGTTGGTCGGGCCCAACGAGAAGCACGTCGTGCTGACGCCCGGGCGACCCGCGAAGATGAAGGTTCGGGTGATCGAATCGGGGCGCGTGGCCCGGCTCTCGCGCACCTGGTTCGAGGACGTGCTGCCCGACTTCGATCTCAAGTGCGACCCGTCGGAGTCGTCGAGCCGCTGGGGAGGAGCCGACCTCGACGGGGGAACCACCGCCGTTCTCGAGGTCCCGCCAGGCGCTCGTCGCTGCGTGTTCGTCCAGACCCAGAGCGGTGAGGTGGTCGGGGTGCGTGCACCGACGTCACCGGGCACGAGCACCAGGGAGCTGCGGCTCCCGTAGTCAGTACGGCTTCCGCAGCCGCGACGCAGGACCTCATCTTCGACGCGATGGCGGTGCTTCGACGGCACCCGTACGTCGGCCGCAAGGTCGAGCGCAGGGAGCGTGGTGCGGTCACTCGGCGTCTCTCCGCGCGCCGACACCTCGGTGCACACCTTCGACATTGTGGGGCTTCAGCGCCTGTGCGGTTCCGCGCGCGTCGATGTGACTCGCCAGCGGGCCGCCGCGTACTAGCTTTCGCCGCCATGCGAATCGCCTGGTGGTGGTGCATCGTGGTGGTGGCGATGGGGTGCGCGCGGGCGTTCCCCGCGCTCGATTTGGCGAAGTTGCCGACGGCGAAGGAACACCCCGACGCGAAGTACGTGGTGCTGCTCGACGAGACCGAGGCCGAGTTCCGGCCCGACGGCCCCGCCGGGGCGCCGCAGGTGGTGCTCACCTCGCGCTGGCGGATCAAGGTGCTCAAGGCCACCGTGCTCCCCGCGCTGCAGGTGCACTACGACCAGGC
Organism: uncultured Archangium sp.; assembly: GCA_903905455.1. Taxonomy (GTDB): domain Bacteria; phylum Myxococcota; class Myxococcia; order Myxococcales; family Myxococcaceae; genus Archangium_A. Next base: position 1,476 of record CAIVGN010000121.1, on the reverse strand, counting down.
CTTCACCCAGGTCGAGCGCATCGCCGGCCGGGTGGTGAAGCCCGACGGCAGCGAAGAGCCGCTCGACCTCTCCAAGCGCACCGACCAGACACTCTTCGACCCCGGCCTGTTGGTCACCGACGAGCGGGTGGTGCTGGTGCCCCGGCCGCCGCTGCCCATGGGCGCCGTCTACGAGCAGGAGGTCGTCACCCGGCGGCTCGACGTGAAGCCGTACGTGCTGCGCGAGTTCTTCGGCGACGAGATGCCGGTGGTGCTCAGCCGCGTGATCATCCACGCCCCGAAGGACTGGCTCATCCGCTGGACGGTGCTGTCGGTGGACGGCGCGCCTTTCGCGCCGAGAGAAGAAGTGCGCGGCACCGAGAAGGTGTGGACCTTCGAGCGCGAGAACCTCCCGGCGGTGGACGTCGAGCCGAAGGGCCCCCCGGCCTGGGCGCTGGCGCCGAGCGTGGCGGTGCGCCTCGAGGAGTGGACGGAGCGTGGCGAGCCGAAGCACGCCCTGCCCTCGCCCGAGGCGCTCTCGACGTGGCTGGCGGCCGCCTACGAGCAGCAGGCCACCATCACCCCGGAGCTGGTCACCACCGTCAAAGAGGTGCTCGCCGGCGTGCCCAACGAGCCAGAAGCGAAGGCCCGCGCGCTCTACGAATACGCGTGCCGCACCATCCAGTACTGCGGCATCGAGATCGGCTACGGCGGGTGGATCCCCCACGCGTCGGCGCAGGTGCAGAAGGTCCGCTACGGCGACTGCAAGGACAAGGCGACGTACCTCCACGCCCTGCTCAAGGTGGCGCAGATCTCCTCGGCGCCCACGCTCATCTATTCGCACCAGGGCACGCCGATGCCCTTCCAGCTCCCGTCGCTGGGGGCGAACTTCAACCACGCCATTCTCGCGGTCGACCTGCCGGGCAAGGGCGTGGTGTACGCCGACCCCACGCACCGCACCGTGCCCTTTGGCCAACTGCCGCCGGCCGACCAGGGCGCCACGGTGCTCGAGCTGAGGGCCGAGGGCGCGCCGCTCAAGCGCACCCCGGAGAGCGAGGCGAAGGTGAACCTCGAGCGGCAGACGTACCTGCTCACGCTCGACTCGCGGGGCGACGGGGCCGGCACGGTGAAGCTCGAGGCGCGCGGCGCCAACGCCCTGCCCATGAAGAACCGGCTCGTGATGGGCACGGGCCTGCTGCGCGAGTGGCTCGGCCGCCAGCTGTGGGTGCGCTCGGCCTGGGCCACCAGCGCGACGCCGCTCGAGACGGGAGACTTCGCTGACGGCGTCTCCATGGAAGGCCCGGTCGCGGTGCGGCACCTCTTCGCGCGCGCGCCGCAGGGTGACGGGTTGGTGCGGACCACCGACCTGCTCGAGCCGTGGCTCAACACCTGGGCCTCGACGCGGCACACCGACGTGGTCTCGTCCTTCCTCGACACCCGCGAGGCCGTGGTGGAGCTGGTGCTGCCGCCCGGCACCGAGGTGCGCGCGCTGCCCGC
>CAIVGN010000120.1 GCA_903905455.1 uncultured Archangium sp. | reverse complement strand
TTCCGCATCGGCGCTGACGACGCAGCCGCGGCCAAGGGCTGGGAGGTCGATGACATCTCGTTCACCGGCATCACCAACAAGCCCTTCACCAGCGTGACCTCGGACCCCAACACCTGCACCAACGGCGCGCCCACGGTGACCATCGGGCCGAACGTCGAGGTCGACGAGCGCTCGCAGGTGACCTTGGTGGGCTCGGCGACGGACCCGGACGGCGACCCGCTGACCCTCACCTGGACGCAGGTCGCGGGCCCGCAGGTGACGATCACCGGCGGCACCTTCACGGCCCCCGAGGTGACGGTGGACACGCTCATTTCGCTGGAGCTCACGGTGAGCGATGGCCGCGCGGTGTCGCAGCCGCGGGAGCAGACGGTGCTGGTCAAGAACGTCAACCGCGCGCCGACGGCCACCGTGCCCGCCACCCAGGAGGCCCTCATGGGCGAGTCGGTGACGGTGCTCGGCTCAGGCGGGGACGCCGACGGCGACGCCATCACCTACGAGTGGTCGCAGGTCGGGGGCCCGGAGGTGGCGCTGACGGGGGCCACCACCGACACGGTCACCTTCCAGGCGCCCGCGGTGCTGGTCAGCGACGTGGTGAAGCTGCAGCTCGTGGTGCGCGACCCGACGCAGGCCTCCGCGCCCGCGGTGGTCGACGTGGTCATCAAGAACCCCACGCCGACCACGGACCTGGCCCCCATGACCAGGGGCTGCGGTTGCGCCAGTGGGCTCGAGTTGCTGCCTTTCGCGGCCCTGGGGTTGCTGCTGCGCGCGCGCCGTCGTCGCAGCTGAACGACCGGGGACGCCCCTTGCGAAGTTTGCCGGGGGCGTCTTCATCTGTATGGTGCAAAGCAATGTTTCGCCTGACCGTCGCGCTGTGTGCCGTCGTCTTCACTGGCTGCTTTTTTCCTGCTGACCGGGGTCGCGTGGTCGAGAACCGCCTCGACGGCCTGGCTGCCGACAACGTGAAGTTGAAGGCCGAGCTCGCGGAGACGCGGGGCAAGCTCGAGGACGCGACGGGGCAGCTCCAGGCGGCCCTCGACCAGCTCGACCGGGCCAGCCGCACCACCGGCGCCAACATGGGCGTGAAGGTCGACACGGCGCTGCAGGACATGGCCGTGCTGCGCGGGCAGATCGAGTCGCAGCAGTTCAAGATGCAGGAGCTCGAGGGCAAGCTCGCGGCCCAGCCCGCCACCAACGGCACGGCCACGCCGGTGGAGCCGAAGAAGGAAGAGCTCAAGCGCCCCGACGACCCGAAGGACTTCCTCAAGCTGGCCGACGACAAGGTGAAGGCCGGCGAGACGGAGCTGGGCCGCAAGCTGTACGCGGAGTTCATGAAGAAGTGGCCGCGCGACGAGGGCATCGGCGAGGCGCACTTCGCGCTGGGCGAGCTCTTCTTCGGCGAGCAGAAGTGCCGCGAGGGGCTCTACGAATTCGGCAAGGTCATCCAGGAGCACCCCAAGACGAAGTCGGCGCCGGTGGCCTACCTGCGCTCGTCGGAGTGCTTCAAGCAGCTGAAGATGAATGACGAGGCGCGGCTCGCGCTGGAGGAGCTCGTCAAGAGCCACCCCAAGAGCGACGCGGCGAAGACGGCGAAGACCAAGCTCGCCGAGCTGCGCAAGGGCGCCAAGAAGTGAGGCTCCTCTGGCTCGTGACGTTGCTCGCGGTGCCCGCCCTGGCCGGCGGCAAGCAGCTGACCATTCTCTTCGAAGGGGACAACGGGGGCGAAGTCGCCCCCTGTGGTTGACACGCCAATCCCACTGGCGGTCTGGCCAGGCGCAGAACGGTGTTGAACCAGCTCGGCACGGCGAACGTGCTGGTGCTCGATTCGGGTAACGCGCTCTTCCGCAACGCGGGCGTGGCGACGGCCGACGACCAGAAGCGGGCGACGCTCATCCTGGGCGTGATGGACGAGCTGGGCACCCGGGCCATGGCCGTGGGGCAGCGCGATCTCGCCGCGGGAACCGTGTTCCTCGAGGGGTTGGCGAAGGGCCGCAAGCTCAAGCTGCTCTCGGCGAACCTGAAGCGTGGCGGCCAGCGGCTCTTCGAGGCCGGCGTGGTGATCGACGCGGGCGGGGTGAAGGTGGGGCTCGTCGGGCTCACCGCGCCGGGGCCGGTGGCGCCCAACGAGAAAGACGTGGTGGCCGGGGCGACCCTCGAGGCCGCGCGCGCCGCGCTCAAGGTGCTGGGCCCGCGCGACGTGACCATCGTGCTCGCCGCGACCTCCTACGCCGACGCGATGCAGCTCTCGACCGAGCTCAAGGGTGACGTCGACTTCGTGATGCAGTCGGGCGAGTACCGGGGCACGCAGCCCGCGCAGCGCATGGAAGAGGGGGCCGCGCTGTTGCTGGCCTCGGCGCAGAAGGGCCAGGCGCTGGGCAAGCTGCAGCTGACGCTCGACAAGGGCAAGGGCGGCTTCGTCGACCTTTCCCTGGGGGATCGCGATCGCCAGCAGCTCGACTTCGTGGGCCAGCAGGTCACGACGCTGGAAGACCGGGTGCGCGCAGCGAAGGACAAGACCGCCACCGCCGATCTCCGGCGCACGCTCGGTGACCTCAAGCGCCGCCAGCAAGAGCTCGCCACCGCGCTGGCGCAGAAGAGCGGGGCCACCGGCAAGACGGCGAAGCTCGAGTGGGTGCTGCTGGGCCAGGACGTGGCCGACGACCCGAAGCTCAAGGCGAAGGTGCTGCAGATCGAGCCCACGTACGCCGGCTCTCACTGACGTCGTGATCGACGAACTGTACGCAGCGGTCTTCGCGGCGCCCGACGATGACGGGCCGCGCCTGGTGCTGGCCGACGCGCTGCAGGAGGTGGGAGACCCGCGCGGGGAGTTCCTCTCGTTGCAGCTCCAGCCGCGGCGCACGCAGCGCAGCGAGCGGCGCATGGGCAAGCTGCTGGAGCGGCACCGGGCGGCGTTCCTGCGCGGCCTCAACCCCATCGTGATGCCCAGCGGCCTGCAGCGCTGGGAGCGCGGGTTCCTCACCGAGGCCACGGTGGTGCTCGAGGGGCTCCACGTCGACGTGCCCGATCTCGCCACGCTGCGCCGCCTGGAGGTGGTCTTCAGCCCGGCGGCCCCGCTGGAGCTCGCCTCGCCGCACATGCGCTCGTTGCGCGAGGTGACCATGGCTGCCCTGAGCGCGGTGCCGGTGCTCTTCGACGCGCCGCGGCCGCTGGAGATCGAGGCGGTGGGGCTCTCGGGGCCGGGCGATCTCACGGCGTGGCCCGCGGGGGTGATCGAACAGGTGGGCCTCGCGCGCTCGTTACCGAAGCTGCAGCGCCTCACCCTGCGCTCGGGCCGGGCCAACTTCGACCAGGTCGACTGGGTGTGGAAGCTGCCGGTGCTGGGGCGGCTGCGGTCGCTGGAGTTCGACGGCTCGTTTCGCGGGGTGCCGATTCACAACGTGCTCTCGGTGCTGCGCGGCCTCGATACCCCGCCAGCCCAGGTGCTGTTCCTCGGAGGGGGGATCAGGTTGCGGCTGCGGGCCAGCGATCGCTTCCGCTCGCTCTCGGCGGAGCTGCAGCCGCCGACCGGCGTGGTGGTGTTCGCGGCCATGCTCGACACCCTTCCGCCCGATGCGCTCGACGACCTGGCGGTCACCTGCCAGTCGCCGCTCGATCCGGCGTTGATGGGCACCCTGCGCGTGGCCAGCAAGCGCTTGCGGCTGACCAACCTCGCGCTGCCGTCAGGTCACTCGCGCATGAAGTGGCAGGTGTAGCCGCCGGGGTTTCGCACCAGGTAGTCCTGGTGATCTTCCTCGGCCTTGAACCAGGTGCCCGCGGCGGTGATCTCGGTGACCACCGGCTTCTTCCAGGTGCCCGACTTGTTGACGCGGTCCTTCACCAGCTCGGCCGTCTTCCGCTGCTCGTCGTTCAGGAAGAAGATCGCCGAGCGGTACTGGGTGCCGGTGTCGTTGCCCTGGCGGTTGAGCGTGGTGGGGTCGTGCATCTTGAAGAACCACTTCTCGAGCAGGTCCTCGAAGCGCAGCTTCTTCGGGTCGTAGACGACCTTCACGGACTCCGCGTGGCCCGACTTGCTGTCGTGGGTGTCGTCGTAGGTCGGGTTCTGGAGCCAGCCGCCGGTGTAGCCAGCCTCGGTGTCGATCACCCCGGGGATCTTCCGCAGCAGGTCCTCCATGCCCCAGAAGCAACCGCCCGCGAGGTACACGGTCTGGGTGCCCACGGCCGCGGTGGTGACGCCCTCCTGCTTCGCGAGCGGGAAGAGCTTCACGTACTGCGGGTAGCCGTCGGCCTCGAGGCGGGTGGCAGGCACGAAGCGCAGCGACGCGGAGTTGATGCAGTAGCGCAGGCCACCCTGGTCGCTGGGGCCGTCGTCGAAGACGTGACCTAAGTGCGAGTCGGCGTTCTTCGAGCGCACCTCGATGCGGGTCATGCCGAAGGTGATGTCCTTCTTCTCGGTGACGTTCTTCTCCAGCGGCTTGGTGAAGCTCGGCCAACCGCTGCCGGAGTCGAACTTGTCCTTCGACGAGAAGAGCGGCTCGCCGGACACCACGTCGACGTAGATGCCGTCTTCGTGGTTGTTCCAGTACGCGTTCTTGAAGGGGGGCTCGGTGCCGCATTCCTGGGTGACATGGAACTGCTCGGGCGAGAGCTTCTTCTTCAAATCTTCACTGCCGGACTTCGACACGAGGTTGCCTTTCTTCTGGGTCGACTGCGCAAAGGCCGTCATGGCGAAGGCGAGGACGACGGAAATCACGGCCAATGCGATGAGCCATCGGTTCATACGGGCCGTACGCATGACCCCTTGGGGCGGTTTCGGCCACTGGTGTTAAGGGCAGGGAGGCGATCGGGCAACTCACCCCGTACGTGGTCGTTGGCCGTGGGGTAGGTCTTTGGGGGCGATGCGACGATTCCTGGCCTGCGCTCTCTCGGTGTTTGTCTCGTGCGGCATGGCCCCTGAGGGCCTCGATCCACTCGATGGCGGGCCGCTCCCGGAGCCCGGGGTCGATGCCGGGCAGGGCGACGGCATGGCTCCCGATGCCGCCGCCGGGATTTCCGCAGGGGAGGACGCCGGACTGCCCGACGCCGGACTGGTCGACGCCGGGCTCGCCGATGCCGGGGCTCCCGATGCCGGCCGGCCCGACGCCGGAATGCCGCCCCCGCGCCCCGACGCCGGGATGCCTCCGCCGCGACCCGACGCGGGCATGCCGTTTTCCGGCATCAACAAGGTCTTCGTCATCGCGCTCGAGAACCAGGCGGCGTCGGCCATCTATTCCAGCCCCAACGCGCCTTACCTCAACGGCACGCTGATGACGCAGGGCGGCTACGCGACGATGTACGCCGACGTGCTCGGGTCGTCGGTGCTCAGCGAGCCGCACTACCTCTGGCTCGAGGCGGGCACGAACGTGTTCGCCGATCACACCTTCACCACCGACGGCAACGTCACGGCGACGAACAGCACCAGTTCGACGGAGCACCTGGTCACGCAGCTGGCGAACGCGCCGACGCCGAAGACCTGGCGCAGTTACCAGATGGGGCTCGACGCGACGAGCGGTGCCTGCCCCATCTCGGGCAGCGGTCAGTACGCGCCCAAGCACGACCCCTTCGTGTTCTTCCAGGACGTCTCAGGCAACCCGCCCTCGAAGACCAACGTCGACTGCGCGGCCCATCACCGGCCCTACGACGCGGCGTCGTTCCAGGCCGACCTGCGGGCCAATGACGTGGCCGACTACACCTTCATCACTCCGGACCTGTGCAACGACATGCACGGGGGGGTGTGCCTGAATGGGTGCCTGGGGTCCTTCACCATCGGCACCTGCGTCTCCACCGGCGACGCGTGGCTGGCGGCCAACGTGCCGGCGATCCTCGCGTACATCGCGACCCACGACGGGGTGTTGTTCCTGGTGTGGGATGAGCCCGAGGCCGCCGGCATGCAGCCCTTCGTGGTGGTGGGGCCGCACGTGAAGCCCGGGCACGCGAGCCCGGTGGGCTACTCGCACAGCAGCTACCTCAAGTCGCTCGAGCGCATCATGCGCGTGCCGGTGTTGCCCACGGTGGCGGGCGCGGCGGACTTCGGCGACTTCTTCGAGCCCGGCTTCTTTCCCTGACGTTCAGGTTCGCAGCCACCAGCGGCCCAGGTCGAACTGGGCTTCGGGGAACGGGTCGATGCCTGAGGCGACCTCGTTTTCTGACCACATTCCCAGCAGCACCCACCTGGGGCCACTGAGCGAAAATGCCTCGAGGATGTGCGCCTCGGGGTCGATCTCCCAGAGGTGGGGTACCCCTTGGCGCGCGTACAGGGCGCGCTTGGGGCCGAGGTCCTTGAGTCGGGTCGAGTCGCTCAGGATTTCGCAGACCCAGTCGGGGCGAATGGTGAATGGGTTCTGGCGCTCAAAGCCCGCGATGCGCTCTTTACGCCAGCCCGAGAGGTCAGGCACCACCAGCTCATCAGTCGAGAACTTCACCTCGACCTCGGGGAGGATGAGCCAGCCGCTACCGCCGCCGCCGCGACGAAGGTCCGAGAAGAGTTCTCCCTCGACGTTCTGGTGCGACCCCGAGGGGCGCCCCATTGCGTACAGCTCACCGTCGATGACTTCGCCGGTCATGTTCTCGGGCAGCCGGTCGACTTCGGCGAGGAGCTCGAGGTTCGACTTTTTCTTCAGCGCGCCGCTCACGGGAACAGCGTAGCAAGCGCTGCCCGCGCGCGGGAGCGACCGAGGTTCCACGTGAGCAGCGAATCTCCCGGTGCGACCCTCTGGAGCTCGCCGCGCAGTGCCCACTCCAGCCCTTCGGCCTTCGCGCCGGCTTCGACCATCGGGGGCAGGGCGTCGACGGAGAGCGAGAGCAGGTACGCGTAGTCGACCTCCTCGCGCGCCAGGTTGCGCCGCGCGATGAAGGCGTCGGGGGCGAGCACCGCGAGGCCGAGCATGGTGACGGTAAACAGCGCGAGCGCCCCGCCGACGAACGAGCCCTGCATCGTCCACAGGGTCAGCGCGCGCCACACCAGCACCGCCGAGACGAGGCCCAGGCCCGCGTAGGCCAGCAGCCGGAGCACCGTGAGCCCGTAGGTCGTCTCGTAGCGCCACAGCCGCGCCACCCCGGAGACGACCATGGGCATCGTGGCCAGCACCAGCGCGGTCGAGAGCGCGGTGAAGGTGAGCTCGGCCCTCTTCGAGCTGAGCTGGGTGCGGGCCGGCAGCCCCATCAGCAGCCCCAGGATGGCTACCGCCGCGAAGAGCAGCTGGAAGAAGCCCTCGTGGGCGGCGTCGGCGTAGGTGACGCCCTCGGGCAGCTCGCAGGCGGCCGGCGCGAGCGCGCAGGGCGTGGCGCTGACCCCGAAGGCCAGCAGGAGCGTGGTCAGCGTGCCGAGCAGCACGAAGCTCTCGAAGCCCTTGAGCGCGCGGCGGGGGGCGCTGGGGCTCACCCCGTCACGGCGACGCGAGGCCATGGCCAGCACGCCGGTGAGCACGAGGCCCGAGACGAGGGTGACGAAGCCGCCGCGAACGAACCCCTCGAGGGGCACCCCGAAGAGGGCCCGCTCGAGCGCTTCGAGCCGCGCCCGGAAGACCGCGTCACCCGACGAGAGCAGCACCGTGAGCAGCAGCACCGGCGGCACCACGATCGCCACCAGCCGCAGCGCCCCGGGGCCATAGGCGCTCACCACCTGGTTCACGTTGGCCGCCTCGAGCTCGCGGCTGGTGACCACGGCGCCGGCATGCACCGCCTGGCCCACGGTCTTGAAGGGGGCCCCGAGGAGCTGGCCCGTGCGCAACCCGGAGAGCGGGCGTTCCCCGGTCCACCCCTGCACGGCGAGGGCGAAGAGGAGCACCGAGGCCACCGTGCTCATCACCGCCAGCCAGGTGGAGGTGTGGAGCATGGTGGAGCCGAGCAGCAGCACCGACGCGCCGAGTACCCAGCGGTGCGCGCCGGCCTGGGTCCACGCTTCTCGCCCCGCGTGGTGCGCCACCAGGCCCGCGGCGAGCACCGCGAACAGCGCGTGGCCCAGGCCGAACGGCGTGCCGTCGAGGAGCCGCTCGGCGGAAAGGCCCAGCGCCAGGCCCACCAGCACCTGGCTGCGGTGCGGCCGGAGACGCTCGGAGAAGGTCACGGCCGACGGCAGCACGAAGGAAGGGGTCATGGTGGCAGTCATGGCGCGACGGCCTGTGCAAGCGGGTGGCCCGGGGACGAACGGTCGCAATCCGCGGTGAGCGGTCGCTGGCAGGGCCCCTCGCGGGTGCGGCGCCGCGCGTGTGGCGAGTGGGCCGCGCGGGCCTACTTCCGCGCTGGCTTGAACTCGCGCAACGGGCCGCTCGGCTGCGGGGTCGAGGGCCGGCACTTCGGGGGCGGCAGCTCGCCGGCGAGCGCGGCACCGACACAGTCGGGGTCGAGCTTCTGCGTGGGCGCGGCGGCGGGCAGCGAGCGGTGGTCCTCCTGCTGCGCGCGCATCGCGACGAGGAGCACCCCGAGGACGATCAGCAGGCTCAAGCGCGCGGGGCCGCGCTGCCCCGAGTTCATGGCCAGGCCCGCGGCGATCACCGCCATCGCCCCGCAGCCGATGGCCCCGGCGACCGAGAAGAAGAAGCCGCCGACGAGCGCCGTGCCCTGCGCGAACGCCTCGCCGCGCGAGGCCCCGGGCGGCATCAGGACCGAGAGGCGAACGAGGAGGCCCGGCAGGAAGTAGCAGCCCGCGCACGCCGCCGAGAGCGCGACGGCGAACAGACCCATCGAGCTGGGGCGCTGCGTGGGTTCCACGGCCGGCGAGGGTAGCCCACCGCTCCCACGCACAGGGCGCGGCGTGACGCACGCGGACAAGACATTTCGTCCCCTCTGGTTCGAGGGCCAGTTCGATCATGCCTCGCGTGCAGCCCTCCAGTAGAAGGCCCGCGCGCTATGGCGATCCTCGACAGTCAGTTGAATGTCCGCAGTGCTGAGTTCCAGGCCAACGCGTCGGCGATGAAGGCGATCGTCGACGACCTCAAGGCGAAGGTGGCGAAGGTCGCCGAGGGTGGTGGCGAAGACGCCAGGAAGAAGCACACCTCGCGCGGCAAGCTGCTGCCCCGCGAGCGCGTCAACCAGCTGCTCGACCCGGGCACGCCGTTCCTCGAGTTCAGCCAGCTCGCGGCCTTCGGCATGTACAAGGACGACGCCCCCGGCGCCGGCCTCATCACCGGCATCGGCCGCGTGGCCGGCCGCGAGTGCGTCATCGTCTGCAACGACGCCACGGTGAAGGGCGGCACGTACTACCCGGTGACGGTCAAGAAGCACCTCCGCGCGCAGGAGATCGCCAAGGAGAACCGGCTGCCGTGCCTGTACCTGGTCGACTCCGGCGGCGCGAACCTGCCCAACCAGGACGAGGTGTTCCCCGACAAGGAGCACTTCGGGCGCATCTTCTTCAACCAGGCGAACCTCTCGGCCGACGGCATTCCGCAGATCGCGGTGGTGATGGGCAGCTGCACCGCCGGCGGCGCCTACGTGCCGGCGATGAGCGACGAGAGCATCATCGTCAAGAACCAGGGCACGATCTTCCTCGGCGGGCCCCCGCTGGTGAAGGCGGCGACCGGCGAGGTGGTGACCACCGAAGATCTCGGCGGCGGCGACGTGCACACCCGGCTGTCAGGCGTGGTGGATCACCTCGCGCAGAACGACCTGCACGCGCTGGCCATCGCGCGGCGCTCGGTGGGCACGCTCAACGCGGCGAAGCGGCCCGACATCACCCTGCGCGCCCCCCGGCCCCCGAAGTTCGCGGCCGACGAGCTGTACGGCGTCATTCCCACCGACACCAAGAAGCCCTTCGACGTGCGCGAGATCATCGCCCGCATCGTGGACGCGTCGGAGTTCGACGAGTTCAAGGCCCGCTACGGCACCACGCTGGTCACCGGCTTCGCGCACATTCACGGCATGCCGGTGGGCATCATCGCCAACAACGGCATCCTCTTCTCCGAGAGCGCCTTGAAGGGCGCCCACTTCATCGAGCTGTGCTGCCAACGCCGCGTGCCGCTGGTCTTCCTGCAGAACATCACCGGCTTCATGGTGGGGCGGAAGTACGAGAACGAAGGCATCGCCAAGAACGGCGCGAAGATGGTCACCGCCGTGTCGACGGCCGCGGTGCCCAAGTTCACGGTGATCATCGGCGGCAGCTTCGGCGCCGGGAACTACGGCATGTGCGGCCGCGCCTACAGCCCGCGCTTCTTGTGGATGTGGCCCAACGCGCGCATCAGCGTGATGGGCGGCGAGCAGGCGGCCAGCGTGCTGGCCACGGTCAAGCGCGACGGCATCGAACTCAAGGGCGGCCAGTGGAGCGCCGAGGAAGAGGCCGCGTTCAAGGCGCCCATTCGCGCGCAGTACGAGACCCAGGGGCACCCGTACTACGCGACGGCGCGCCTGTGGGATGACGGCATCATCGACCCTGCAGACACGCGCATGACGCTCGCCCTGGGCCTGTCCGCGACGCTCAACGCACCGATTCCCGAGACGAAGTTCGGCCTCTTCCGGATGTGACCATGTTCACCAAGATCCTCATCGCGAACCGTGGAGAGATTGCCTGCCGCGTGGCCACCACCGCCCGCCGCCTCGGCATCAAGACCGTCGCCGTCTATTCCGACGCGGACGCAGGCTCGAAGCACGTCGCCGCGTGTGACGAGGCCGTGCACCTCGGGCCCGCCACGGCCAAGGAGAGCTACCTGGTGATGGAGAAGATCCTCGCGGCGGCGAAGGCCACCGGCGCACAGGCCATTCACCCCGGCTACGGCTTCTTGTCCGAGAACGAAGACTTCGCAGAGGCCTGCGCGAAGGCCGGGGTGACCTTCATCGGGCCGCCGGCGTCGGCCATCTCCGCCATGGGTCTCAAGTCGGAGGCCAAGTCGCGCATGGAGAAGGCGAAGGTGCCGTTGGTGCCCGGGTACCACGGCGCCGACCAGGCCCCCGCGCTGCTCCACCAGCAGGCGGATCGCATCGGCTACCCGGTGCTCATCAAGGCCAGCGCGGGCGGCGGCGGCAAGGGCATGCGCGCGGTCGATCGTTCCGCCGACTTCCTCGCGGCCCTCGAGTCGTGCAAGCGCGAGGCGATCAACGCCTTCGGCGACGACGCGGTGCTGATCGAGAAGTACCTCACCAAGCCCCGCCACATCGAGGTGCAGGTCTTCGCCGACACGCACGGCGAGTGCGTCTACCTCTTCGAGCGCGACTGCTCGGTGCAGCGGCGGCACCAGAAGGTGCTCGAAGAAGCGCCGGCGCCGGGGCTGTCGGAGGCCCGTCGCAAGGCCATGGGCGAGGCCGCGGTCGCCGCCGCCAAGGCCGTGGGCTACGTGGGCGCGGGCACCGTGGAGTTCATCGCCGAGGGCGAGCAGTTCTACTTCATGGAGATGAACACCCGGCTCCAGGTCGAGCACCCCGTGACCGAGATGATCACCGGGTTCGATCTCGTCGAGTGGCAGTTGCGCGTGGCCTCGGGCGAGCGGCTCCCCGCGACCCAGGCCGAGTTGAAGATTCGCGGCCATGCCCTCGAGGCGCGGGTGTACGCCGAGAACCCCGAGAAGGGCTTCCTGCCGGCCATCGGCACGCTCTCGCACCTCCGCTTCCCCGAGCACGTGTCCTTCGTGCGCGACGGGGCGGTGCGCGTGGACTCGGGCGTGCGCGAGGGTGACGCGATCACCCCGTTCTACGATCCGATGATCGCCAAGCTGATCGTCTGGGGCGAAGACCGCGAGCTGGCGCTCACCCGCATGGCCGACGCGCTGGGCAAGACGCAGATCGTCGGGCTGGCCACCAACGTCGCGTTCCTCAAGCGGCTCGTCGAGAGCAAGGCGTTCGCCTCCGGCGATCTCGACACCGGGCTCATCGCCAAGAACCACGACGTGCTCTTCCCCGCGGCGAAGGCCCCGGTGGACACCGTGCTCGCCCTGGCTGCGGCGGCGGTGCTGGCCCGCGAGGCCGAGTCGGCCGACGCCGACCCGTGGTCCTCGCGCTCGGGCTGGCGGCTCAACCAGGTCTTCCTGCGCTCGCTCAAGCTGGGCAGCTCGGAGGTGCAGGTGGCCTACGGGCACAGTGGCTACCGCTTCAACGGCCAGCCCATGACGGTGACCCGCGACGGTCTCGACTACCAGTTGATGCTCGGCGAGCAGCCGGTGCGCGGCACGGTGGTCTTCGAGGGCGAGACGCTGCACGTCTTCCACGCGGGCACGGTGACGGCGCTCGAGCTCTTCGACGCCATCGCCCACGCCGGCCAGGACGAAGGGCAGGGCGGCAAGCTCGTGGCCCCCATGCCGGGGAAGATCGTGGCCCTCCTCTGCGGACAGGGCGCCGCGGTGAAGAAGGGCACGCCCCTGCTGGTGATGGAGGCGATGAAGATGGAGCACACCATCACCGCCCCGGCCGACGGCACCGTGGCCGAGTTCCTCTTCTCGCCGGGCGACCAGGTGTCCGAGGGCGCGGAGTTGCTCAAGTTCAGCCTCTGAGGAGGCGCGCCGCTCAGTGCCGGCGCCGCTTGCGGTTCTTCGCCCCGGGGCTCGGCCGGGGCGCCTCGGCTTCTGCGTCGCTGATCACCGCGAAGAGCTCCATCGGCCCCTTGCCCTTGACCTCCAGGGTGCCCATCGAGCTGGTCTCGAGGGCCCCGCGGACGCGCTCCCAGGCGGCGGTGCTCAGGGCGGTGGTGCCCGGCTTCGCGTGCTGTTCGACGCGGGCCGCGGTGTTGACCGTGTCTCCCCACACGTCGAACTGGAACTGCTTGTGCCCGACGATGCCCGCGACCACCGGGCCGATGTGCACCCCCACTCGCACCTCCCAGCCGGTGTCGAACTCGCGCACGGCGTCGATCATGTCCCCGGCGGCGCGCACGCAGGCCATCACCGGGTCTTCGCTGGCGTCGAAGAGCCCCGCGGTCGCCATGAAGGCGTCACCCACGGTCTTGATCTTCTGGAGCCCGTGGTGGTCGGCCACCTGCTCGAAGCGCACCACCATCGCCTGCAGCGTGGTGACCACCTCTTCCGGGGTGTGCCGCTCGCACCACGAGGTGAAGCTCACCACGTCGCAGAAGAGCACCGCGACGTCTTCGTGGCGGCGGGAGGCGACGGTGCCGGTGGCGCGGAACTCCTCGACCACCGGGGCCGGGAAGAGCGAGGCCAGCAACGAATCGGCGCGGCGGCGCTCGCGGTCGATGCTCGCGAGGTAGGCGCGCTCCTGGTCGCGGGCGAACTTCCGCTCGATGGCGGCCCGTACCCGGGCGTGCAGCAGCTGGGCGCGGGGCGGCTTGACCAGGTAGTCGTCAGCGCCCAGCTCCACGCAGCGCACGATGTCGTCCATGTCGTCGCTGCCCGAGCACATCAACACCGGCAGCTCGACGGTGCGCGGGTCGGCGCGCAGCTTGGTGAGCACCTCGAGGCCGCTGAGGCGCGGCATGCGCATGTCGAGCAGCACCAGGTCGAACCACTCGCGCTCGAGCACCGCCAGGGCGATCACCCCGTCTTCGGCGGTCTGCACCTCGTGGCCCGCCGAGCGCAGCAGCCGCTCGTGGGCGCGGCGCATGCCGTCGTCGTCGTCGACCACCAGGATGCGTGCCGGGCGCCTCGGGGCGGTGCTCTCGACGCGCTGGCCCACCAGCGTCTCCCAGGCGGGGCGCGGGGCGTCGTCGGTCTCGTCGTTGCGGTTCTTCACGCGTCACCCCGGCCCGAGCTGAACCCACACCTGGGCTCCGAAGTCGTCATAGGCATTGAGTAGCCGCCCCTGAGCGTCGGCGCACGACAGCGCGTTGCCGCCGGATCCCCGCTCGAGCTTGCAGCCCGGGAGAATCTCGGAGAGCTGCTGGAGCGTGGCGCGGGGCGGGAGGTGTTTCTTCCCGAACTGGAGGCCGGCGCTCTTGTGGAGATCGACGCTGATGAGCACCAGCGTGTCGTGAGCATCGAAGAGCAGCAGCATCGGGCCTGAGAAGAAGCCGGTGCGCTCGGCGCGATCGATGCCCTCGGGCTCGAGCCGGTGGCCCAACTTGAGCACCTGCGCCCGGGTCATGCCGGGTTTGAGCCCGGCGATCGACTCGGCGAACACCAACGGGAGCGGCGCGGCGGCGTGGGCCTGCAGCGCGAAGAGAGTGACGAGCAGCAGTGCTCTGAACATGGGGCCCAAGCGTAGGCCATCTTCCCCGGCGCGCTCGCGGAGTCTGCGGTGCGCGACGTAAGGTCCGCGCAATGGGCGACGAGCCATCAGCGGCGGTGCGAATCGAGACTCCCCGGCTGGTGCTGCGGGAGCTGCGCGTCGAAGACTGGCCCGAGGCGCAGGTGCTCGACCGCGACCCGCTGGTGGTGCGCTACCAGCTCAACGACGTGCTCGATGAGGAAGGCACGAAGAAGTACCTCGCCTCGTCGGTGCTCGCGGCCAGCCAGTCGCCCCGGCAGGTGTACGACTTCGCGCTCTGCCTCAAGGGTGACGACCGGCTCCTGGGGCGCGTGGGCCTGCGCGTCGAGCGACCGGAGCACCGCGAGGCCATGGTGTGGTTCAACCTGCGCCGGGATCACTGGCGCCGGGGCCTCGCGTCGGAGGCGTTGCGCGGGCTCATCGACTTCGGCTTCTCCCAGCTCGGGCTGCACCGCCTCTACGGCGACTGCGACCCTCGCAACGTGGGCTCATCCGGGGTGATGGAGAAGGTGGGCATGCGCCGCGAAGCGCACCTGCGCGAGAACTGGTGGGTCAAGGGCGAGTGGTGCGACTCGTTCCTCTACGCCGTGCTCGAGCAGGACTGGCCGGCGCTGCGCTCAGCCCAGCAGTGAGAGCACCGACTTGACGATGGCCGCCAGGAACAACGCGCCCACCGCGGTGCTGGCGAAGATCATCACCACCGGCCGCTCGTCGACCAGCCGCGAGGCCTCGTGCAGCGCCCGCTTGGCGAAGGTGCGCTGGCACTGCACCCGGCACGCGCCGCTGATGATGCGCTGCAGCTCGTCCTGCATCTCGACCACCGACTGGTAGCGCTGGGCCGGGTCTTTCTCAAAACCCTTCTTCAAGAACCAGTCGAGCTCGGCCGACACCTGGTACCGGCCCGCCTTGAGGCTCGCCGGTTGCAACACCGGCACCTTCGTCTTCACCCCGTCGAGCACGCGCTGGAGATCGTCGGACCCGTGCAGGTAGTGCTCGAGGTGCAGCAGCTCGTGGAAGATGACGGTCAGCGCGTAGAGATCGCTGCGCTCGTCGAGGGTGTCGTTGGCCCCGCTCGCCTGCTCGGGTGACATGTAGAGCGGGGTGCCCATCACCGCGCCCAGCTGCGTCTGGAGCACCGTGCCGTCGCGCGGGCCGCTGATCGCCGCGTCGTGCGACGGTCGCTCCGGGGCGCGGATGCGCTTGGCCAGCCCCCAGTCCATCACCGTCACTTCACCGAACGGCCCCACCATGATGTTCGCCGGCTTGAGATCGCGGTGGATGAAGCCGTGCTGGTGCGCGTAGCCCATGGCGTTGAGCACCGAGAGGAAGAGCTGCACGCGCACTGGCATGGTGAAGCGCGCGTGGGTCTGCGCGTCGCCGGCGGCGAGCTTCGCGATGACCGACTCCAGGGTCTGCCCGTGGAGGTGCTTCATCACGAAGAAGTACCGGCCCGAGGCGTCGACCCCCACGTCGTGCACCGGCATGATGTTGGGGTGCTCGAGCTGGCCGACGGTGCGGATCTCCTCGACGAAGCGCAGCACCCGGCCGAGATCGCAGTTGGCAGGCAGCCGCTTGAGCGCCACCTCTCGCTCGATGTCGTGATCCCTGGCCAGCACCACCTCGCCCATGCCCCCTTCGCCCAGCAGCCCCAGCTCCTCGAAGCGGTGGCGCTGCGAGGGGTTCACCTTGGGCTCCGGCCCTTCCCACTCGACCCGGGGGAGCACCGTGCTGCGGGCCGGGTTACCCGGGGTGGTGACGGCCTGCGACTTCGTGGCCTCGCTCAGCTGGGTGTCACCCGACAGCGTGTCCGTCATGGGCGGGCATCGTAGCGAGCGCGGACAGGCGCACCCGTTGAGAAACGTGTGAATCGCGCCCGGGCCGATTTACCGGCCTGGAAATCACTTGTCAGTGCCGGGGTGTACTATACGCGCGTTCAGTATCAGGGAGCACGCGATGGCTCAATCGGCAGTGGTGGAACAGCTCAGGGAAAAGATCCGCAAGCTCGAGGCCGCGCCCCGGGAGCTCGTGCTGGGGTTGCGCACGGGGGTGGCCGAGCTCGATGACTTCGGGGCCTTCCGGCTCGGCTCGGGGGTCGAGCTGTGCGGGGAAGAGGCGTCGGGGCGCACCACCGTGGCGCTGCGCCTGGTGGCCGCGGCGGGGCGCGAGCAGCGGCTCTCGGCCTGGGTCGACGGCCCGCAGGAACTCTACCCCCCGGCGGCGGCGGCCCTGGGGGTCGAACTCCCTCGCCTGCTCATCGCCCGGCCGAAGGCCCCCGGCCAGCTGGTGTGGACGGCCATGCAGCTGCTGCGCAGCGGGGCCTTCACCTGCGTGGTGCTCGACGTCACCCACACCGGGGTGCAGTTGACGATGACCGACACCCGGAAGCTCCTCGACGCCGCCCGGCTGGGGGGCTCGCTGCTGGTGCTGGTGACCTCCAGCGCCGCGCCGGCCCAGGGCTTCGTGCGGCTGATGATGAAGACCCGCTCGGTGGCGAAGGGCGGGGCGCGCTCGCTGCACGTGGTGCGCGCCGAAGACCCGCTCGAGGCGCCCTCGTGTACGCCCACCTTCGAGATCGCCGCCCCCCACGGCCGCCGCGCGGTGGTGCCCAGCCGGCCGCTGCGTGGGCGCCCCCTCGACCGCCCCTGGGCGCCGCCGCTGTGGCTGCCGGTGGTGCCCAGCGACTCGCTGCAGCGACCGAAGAAGAACCTGCTGCGCGACGGCTACCCCGCCTGGGGCGCGCGGCCGGGGCGTGACGGGCCCCTCGTCTTGCCCCGCACCGCCTCGCACCGAAGGGGCTGACCATGCGCCTTTCGTACCTCTTTCTTCCCCGCTTCCCGGTGCAGCGCCGGGTGCTGGAACAACCCTCGCTGTCGGGGCGGCCGGTGGTGCTGCACGCCGACGAGAAGGGCAGCCAGCGCGTGCGCTTCGCGTCCGGGGCGGCGCTCAAGCGCGGCGTGCGGCCCGGCGCGACCGTCGCCTCGGCCATGGCCCTCGAGCCGTCGGTGGTGCGGCTGCGCTTCGACGGGGACGCCGAGGCGAAGGCCCTCGCGTCGCTGGGCGAGCTGCTCTTGCCGCTGGCGCCGGGGTTCCAGGTCGACGCGCCCGAGGGGCTGTGGCTCGACGCCTCGGCGACGCACCTGAGCGGCTCCGAGGAGCGCTGGGGGCAGCGCGTGCTGGGCGCCTGCCGCGCGGTGGGGCTGCGGGGGCGGTGTGTGGTGGGCTCCGAGCGCTTCAGCACCCAGGCCCTCGCCAGGTGGACGGTGGACACCCTCACCGTGGTGCCCGAGCGCGGCGGGGCGCAGGTGGCGAAGCTGCCCCTGCTGGCGCTCGAAGAGGGCTGGCTGGGGGCCGGGGCCGCCGCGCCGTTCCGGGCCCTGGGGCTCTCGACCTTAGGCGAGCTCGCGGGGCTGCCCACGGGGGCGCTGGTGGGGCGCTTCGGCTCGATGGGGCTCCAGGCCGCGCGGCTGTGCCGGGGCGAAGACGACTCGCGCTTCGTGCCCGACGTGTTGCCCGAGGTGCTCGAAGAGTCGGTGCAGCTCGACTGGCCCGCCGAGCAGCTCGAGCCGGTGCTCTTCGCGCTCAAGATGCTCGTCGATCGGCTCTGCGGGCGGCTCCAGGGGCGACAGCTGGCCGCGGTGCGGCTGACGGCGACGGTGGGCCTCGAGGGGGGGAGCCCGCTCGAGGTGCCGCTGCTGCTCGCCCGCGCGTCGGCCGAGAGCCGGCTGCTGGTGGAGCTCATCCGCCACCGCATGACCGATCTCACCGTGCGCCAGCCGATCACCACGCTGCACCTGCGGGTCGACGAGGCGAGCGCCGATCACGGGCGCCAGCTGGTGCTGGGCGATGCCCCGGCGGGGGAAGTGGAGCTGGAGGTGGTGATGTCCAGGCTGCAGTCGGCGCTGGGCGAAGACGCGCTCTTCTCGGCCGAGGCGGTGGCCACCCACCGGCCCGAGGCTGCCTGGCACTGTGTTCCCCTTTCGCTGCGCCAACAGGGCGCGGTGCCGGTGCCGGGAGAAGGGCCGCGGCCCCCAGCGCCTCGCGGGGCCAACGACGCCCCCTGGCCCAAACGAAAGGCGAAGACCGAACAACACGGCGCGCTCTCGTTGCCCACCTTCGAGGCCCGCCCTCCGCGGCTCTTCAAGGAACCCAGCCTGCTGCCCGCCGAGCTCTCGCCCGACGGCGCGCTGCTGCACGTCACGCTCGCGGGCCGCCGGCACCGCGTCGAGGCGCTCACCGGGCCCGAGCGGCTGGTGGGCGCGTGGTGGAGCCCCGACCCCTTTTCCCGCGACTACTACCGACTCTCGCTCGAGGGCGTGGGGCAGCTGTGGGTCTTCCGCGATGGCCAGGACGGCGCCTTCTACGCGCAGGGGGTCTTCGACTGAATGTACGCCGAGCTCGTGTGCCGCTCGAACTACAGCTTCCTCACCGGGGCCTCGCACCCCGAGGAACTCGTGTGCCGCGCGGCCGAGCTGGGGCTCTCGGCCCTGGCCCTGTGCGACGACGACGGCTTCTACGGGCTGGTGAAGGCGCACCTCGAGGCGAAAGAAAGGCAGCTCAAGCTGCTCCTCGCCTCGTCGATGACCTTGTGGGGCGCGCCGAAGGTGGTGCTCTACGTGGCCAACGCCACGGGCTACGCGAACTTGAGCCGCCTCATCTCGTCCAGCCGGCTCGCGCACCCCAAGGGCGAGGCGGGCCTCGACTGGCAACGCGTGGCCGAGCAGTCCGAGGGGTTGATCGCGGTGTTGCCCCAGGCGCCCGAAGGCGAGTCGTCGTCGCTGCACGCGCTGGCCGAGGCCTTCCCCGGGCGCTTCTACGTGGGGGTGACCCGGCACCTCGCGGCCGACGACGAGGCCCGGGTGCACCGCGCGCAGGCCTGGGCCCGGGCGCTGGAGGTGCCGCTGCTGGCGCACAACGACGTGCACACCCACCGGCGCGAACGCCAGCCGTTGCAAGACGTGATGACCGCCATCCGTTGCGCGACCACGGTGGCGAAGGCCGGCACGCTGCTCTTCCCCAACGCCGAGCGCACCCTCAAGTCACCCGCCGAGCTGGTGGCCCTCTTCCCCGACATGCCCGAGGTGGTGGGGCGCACCCTCGAGCTCTCGGAGGCCTGCCAGTTCTCGCTCGACCAGCTGCGCTACCAGTTCAGCGAAGCGGCGCTGCCGCCGGGGCTGACGGCCATGCAGTTCCTGGTGCAGTTGGTCGAAGAGGGCCTGCGGGTGCGCTACCCCACCGGCATCCCCGACGACGTGCGGCGGCAGATCCAGAAGGAATACACGCTCATCGAGGCGCTGGCGTACCCCGGCTACTTCCTCGCCCTGTGGGACATCGTCCGTTTCGCCCGGGGCCGGGGCATCTTGTGCCAGGGGCGGGGGAGCGCGGCCAACTCGGCGGTGTGCTTCGCGCTGCAGATCACCGCCATCGACCCGGTGCGCATGGGGTTGCTCTTCGAGCGCTTCCTCTCCATGGAGCGCCGCGAACCGCCGGACATCGACGTGGACTTCGAGCACGACCGCCGCGAGGAGGTGCTGCAGTACGTCTACGAGAAGCACGGCCGGCACCGGGCGGCCATGGTGTGCGAGCACATCTGCTTTCGCGGGCGCATGGCCACGCGCGAGGTGGGCAAGGCGCTGGGCCTCTCGCTGGACCAGGTGGACCGGCTCAGCAAGGCCATCGACTTCGGCGAAGACGTGGGCGCCACCCAGCTCTCGGAGGCGGGGCTCTCGGCGGCCGACCTCGCGGTGCAGCAGACGGTGGCGCTGGCGCGGCAGCTGGTGGGCATGCCCCGGCACCTCTCGATTCACGTCGGCGGCTTCGTCATCACCCAGGGCGATCTCACCGCGCTGGTGCCGCTGGAGAACGGCTCCATGGAGCAGCGCACCGTGGTGCAGTGGGAAAAGGACGATCTCTCGGCGCTGAACATCTTGAAGGTCGACCTGCTGGCGCTGGGCATGCTGACGGTGATCTCCCGCTGCCTGTCGCTCATCGAAGAGACCACCGGCCGGGGGTGGTCGATGGCCACCATCCCCGCGGAAGATCCCGCGGTCTACGACATGCTCTGCGAGGGCGACTCCATCGGCACCTTCCAGGTCGAGAGCCGGGCGCAGCAGAACATGCTGCCGCGGCTCAAGCCGCGCTGCTTCTACGACCTGGTGGTGGAGATCGCGATCATCCGCCCCGGGCCGATCGTCGGCGACATGGTGCACCCCTACCTGCGCCGCCGGAACGGGGAAGAGGCGGTGACCTACCCCTCGCCGGAGGTGCGCGACATCTTGAGCCGCACCCTGGGCGTGCCGCTGTTCCAGGAGCAGGCGATGAAGCTGGCCATGGTGGCCGCGGGCTTCTCGGCGGGGGAATCGGATCGCCTGCGCCGGGCGCTGACCAACAAGCGGGCCGACGAGCTGCTGCCCCCGTTCCGCGAGCGCTTCATCGAGGGCTCGGTGGGCCGGGGCTACACCCGGGAGTTCGCCGAGCGCTGCTTCGACAGCTTCAAGGGCTTCTCGCACTACGGCTTCCCCGAGAGCCACTCGGCGTCGTTCGCGTTGATCGCCTACGCCTCGTCGTGGCTCAAGCACTACTACCCGGCGGCCTTCTGCGCGGCGCTGCTCGACGCCCAGCCCATGGGCTTCTACGCCCCGCACACCCTGGTGGACGACGCGCGGAGGCACGGGGTCGAGGTGCGCGCCGTGGACGTCAACGCCTCGGCGTGGACCTGCGGCCTCGAGCTCGACGACGACGAGGTGGCGGTGCGCGCCCCGCCGGCCGGGGGGCGACGGCCGCGGCAGCCGGTGCTGCGCCTGGGCTTCGAGCTGGTGCGGGGCCTGCGGGAAGACAGCGCCCGGCGCCTCGAGGCGGCGCGCCGTGACGGGCCCTTCGTCTCGGTGGCCGATCTTGCCCAGCGCACCCGCATGCCGCGCCACGAGCTGACCCGGCTGGCCCTGGCCGGGGCGCTCAATTCGCTGTGCCACAACCGCCGCAACGCCCTGTGGGACCTGCACGCCCTGGGGCCCTTCGACGAAGACGATCTCTTCTTCGGCCTGCCGATGGTGGCCGACCGCGCCCAGTTCCCCCTGATGACGGCACCCGAGCGCGTGTCGGCCGACTTCGAGACGGTGAGCCTCTCGCTCGAGGCGCACCCGGTGGGCCTGCTGCGGCCGCAGTTGAAGCGCCTGGGCGCGGTGACCTCGGCCGAGTTGGGCAAGGTGAGCAGCGGGCGCAGCGCGAAGCTGGGGGGCCTGGTGATCGTCCGCCAGCGGCCTCCCACGGCGAAGGGCTTCACCTTCCTCTCGATGGAAGACGAGGCGGGCATCGCCAACGTGATCGTCGAACCCCACCTCTTCGACAAATACCGCCGGGAGATCACCGGCACGCCGCTGCTGGTGGCCACGGGCCGCGTCGAGCGCAGCGGCAAGGTGGTGAACCTGAAGGTGACGCACCTCGAGGCGCTCTTGCCCGAGCTGCCGGTCACGCCGCAGGTGCACCACTTCCGCTAGCGTCGGCCCCGTGCAGCGCCGCGACGACCCCCCTGCGCTGGTGCCCCTGTTCGACGCGGTGGTGGCCTCGCCGGACGACGACGCCCCGCGGCAGGTGCTGGCCGACGCGCTGCTCGAGCGGGGCGACCTGCGCGGCGAGTTCCTCGCGCTGCAGTTGCTCTCGGCGCGGGGCGTGGCCACGCCGGCCCAGCAGCAGCGCGAGGAGGCCCTGCGGGCCGACCACCAGCAACGCTGGCTGCGGGAGATCCCGGGGCTCGGCGAGTCCCCGGTGATCGTCGAAGGGGGCACGGTGCAGTTCCACCGGGGCTTCCCCCGGAGCGCGGTGCTCACCCCGCGCGGCGAGGGCGTCGACAGCCCCACCTGGCGGCTGCTGGAGCGCCTCGACGTGGTGAGCCACGACGGCCCGGTGCCCCGCGAGCTGGCGGCCCCGGCGCTGGGCCGGCTCGAGGTGCTGACCGGGCTCGACGGCCCCGGGCTGGCGGTGCTGCTCGCGGGGCCCGAGCGCCCGAGGCTGCGCGAGCTGGGGGTCCACGGCCCGGCGATGCTCGCCGACCGCGGCGCCCGCGAGCAGGCCCAGGTGCTGGCGCTCACCCGGTTCCCCGCCTTGAAGGTGCTCTCGCTGGCGCCGACCCCGTTTCGCCACCACGCCGACTGGCTCTCGTGGCTCTTCGCCGCGCCGCTGCTGCGGCAGCTCGACCGCCTGCGGCTGCAGCTGGAGTTGCCCTTCGACGTCGCCGGGCTCCACGCCCAGCTGGTGCGGCAGGAGCTGCCCCGGTTGACCCTCGAGCTGGCCACCCTGGGGGTCTCGTTGCGGCTGCACCGCGGGGCGCTGACGGTGCACTTCGCCAACGTCTTCTGGCTGGGGCAGCACGAGCGGGCCCTGCGCAACCTCGCCTCGCGCTTCGCGCCGTTCCCCTACGGGCGCTTCGAGGTGCGCGTGGGCGAGCGCCCCGCGACCCGCGCCGAGCTCGAGCGCCTGGGCGACGTGTTCGTCACCCACGGCACCTGACCTCTCGCCCTTCGGCTACCATCGGCGCCCCGTGTCGCGCTGGCTCACCGTCTTCCTCCTGGTCGTCTCGATGACCGCCCACGCGGCCGCGCCCGAAGGCGAGTCGCCCCCTCCGGCGTCCTCGCGCGGGGTGTGGACCGCGCTGCTGATCGGGGCCACGGGGCTCGCGCTGTCGGGGGCCTACGTCGCGGGCGCCTTCGCCACGGCAGACCAGCCGTCCGGCTTCCCCCTGGGCACCGTCGGCGGGGTGATCTCCGGTGGGCTGCTGGGGGCGGGCCTCGGGCTGGGGTTCGGTTCGCTGAAGCAGAACCCCGGCTCCCTTTTGACCTACATCTTGATCCCCGTGTTGAGCGGGCTGGCGGGGGCGCTGCTGGGCGGGGTGCTGGCGGGCTTCGGCTCGAACCAACCCGGCACCGCCCGCACCGTCACCCACGTGATCGTCGTCAGCCTGCTCCTCGGCGAGACCCTCGCCCTGGAGTTCACGCGCTGAACCCGGTCCCCGGCTCGACGCGCACCGCGGTCTTCACCGAGCGGGCGATGAAGCACCCCTCGTGGGCGCGCACGTGGAGCGCCGCCACCTCCTCGGCCGAGGGCTGGCGCGCCCCGGAGAAGACGATCTGGGGCCGCAGCACCACCTCGCGGATCCACCCGTCGAGCAGCCCCTCGGGGTGATCCACGTACGACTCGACCACCAGCCCGTCGTTCGCCGCGTGGAACAGGAAGGTCATCAGGTGACAGCTCGAGAGCGCCGCCACGAAGGCCTCCTCGGGGTCCACGGCATCTGCCCTCGTCCACGGGGTGGGAACGACCTCGGGGGACGCCGCCGCCGGCACCTCGATCCCGCCATCGAAGCGCCACCGGTGGGCCCGCTGGAACTTCTTGCGGGCAAACTCGCCATCGCGCTGCCACTCCACCGTCGCTCGATGCATCGACATGATCACCTTGTATACAGCGCCCATGGCACGCATTCCCGGGCTGCAGGTCATTCGCTCGAAGGTCGCAGGTTATGGAGTCATCACCACCCGCAAGCGCAAGAAGGGCTCGGTGATCACCAACGTCGAAGGGGTGATCTGGTACGCGAAGGAGAAGCGCGACGATCGCCACTCGCTGATCCTCGAGCCGGGCATCTTCTTCGACATGGTCGATCAGACCCGCTACCTGAACCACTCGTGTGAGCCCAACGTGGTCGTCGAGGCCGGGGTCACCAAGAACGGCAACGGCTGGGCCCAGCTGCAGGCGCTGCGCGATCTGAAGCCCGGCGAGGAGCTCTTCTTCGACTACGCGCTGCCCCCCGAGCTCAAGGAGCGCTGCTACTGCCGCACCAGGTCCTGCCGCGGGTGGATCGTCGAGAAGCGCTGAAGGGCACGTGGGATGCAGACCGCCCGCGCGGAGGCCTGCATGGTGCGCATCGTTTTCGTCGCTCTGGTCCTGGGGTTGCCGGCGTGGGGCGCGGTCACCGCCGAGTCGTTGAAGACCGATCTCGTCGAGGAGGTGCAGCAGTCGGCGGCCCTCGAGTCGCTCAACGAGCTGGCGAAGAAGGCCGGGGCGCCGAGCTTCGGCGCGGTGGTGAAGACCATCCCCGTCGACGACTTCGCCACCGCCCTGGGCGCGGCGCAGGGTGGGGACTCCGCGGCCGCGAAGCAGGCGGTGCTCAAGGGCATCCTCAAGTCGCTCGCGGCCCTGGGCGCGGAGGCCGCGGTGGGCACCGGCGCCGTGGCCGCCGCCCCCCTCATCGCCAGCGTCGGCGCGGCGGTGCTGGTGGGCGCGGTGTTCGACGTGTTGGTCAGCGACGACCAGGCCGAGGTGACGCAACGGATGCGCGAGCTCGACCTGCGGCTCGCGGCCTCGAAGAACGAGCACGACCGCAAGATGCTCAAGCTGGATCGTGAGCTGTTGCTGGGGCAGTTGATGCTGCTCCAGGCCGACGCCACGTCCGCCCAGCTCGATGCCCGGGAGCTGCTCTCGAAGTACGCCCGCAAGCTCATCACCCGCGAGCAGTACGAGCAGGGCATGCAGGCGCTCCAGGGTCGCTACGCGGGCATCGTCAAGGGCTACGACGAGGCCCGCGCCCAGCTGATCAAGCTCGCCCCCAGCAACCAGGAGACGAAGCTCGCCGAGTTGAAGGAGCGGCACCGCGCGCTCAAGGCCCAGGTCGACGCCTCGGGCGGCCAGGACCACGCCGCCTACGTGGAGATGAAGGCGGTGTACGAGGAGTACATGGCGCTCAAGCGCTCGCTGCCCAAGCGCTGAGCCTCAACCCGCCGAGCCCAGCACCTCGACCAGCTTCTCCCGGTTGCGCTCGAGGAAGAGCGCGTTGAAGGCCATCACCGGGAACACGAGGGCGGTGAGCAGGAGGCCTAACACCAGCAACACCGGCAGCTCCCAGCCCGGGGCGTACGCGCGCACGCCGAACACCACCCCGTAGAGCAGCCCGCTCGCGGTGCCCAGGGTGCCGAACATGATCATCACCACGCTCAGCGGCGGCTGGGCGGCCCGCAGCCCGTTCTTCCGCAGCGGCCGCGGCTGCCAGATGCTCGCGAACTGGCCCACCATCGCGAGGATCAGGAAGACGCACCCGTACAGCGCCAGGCCCACCAGCAGCTCCAGCAGGTCGCGGTGCCCGGTGAGCGCGAGGAGCACCAGCAAGAGCCCCGCCTGCAGCCCCTGCCACGCCGCGAAGCCCAGCAGCTTGCCGCGCAAGATGGCCGCCAGGTCCACGGGGAGCAGGAAGAGCACCTTCACCCCGTGGCGATCGAGGCCGAACTGGTTGAAGAGCAGGTTGGTGCCCGCCAGCGACGCGTAGCCGAAGGCGATCGGCGCGGTCCACCCGCGGCTGGGCATGAGCTCCGCCAACGGCCCGCGCACCAGCACGATGGTGATGAGCGGCATCAACAACCCGAACCGTCCCGGCAGGCTCTGCGACAGCGACTCCCACTGCAGCCGCGCCACGCCCCACAGTTGCGAGTCGAAGCTCCACAGCTTCGCCGGGTGCGCGCCGTCGGCCTCCTGGGTGAGCGGGTGCTCCCGGGCCACGAACAGCCACGCGAGCACCACGAAGACCGCGACCAGGGCCACCGGCACCACCACCGCGAAGAGCACCGCGCCGACGCTGGCGCTGCGCTGCGAGAGTGCCTGCGCCGCGTCCATCAGCAGCCGGGCGGGGAACCAGGGGGTGAGCACCCCGAGGCGATCGCTCCACGTCTCGAACGACCCGCGGTCCATCTTGCGCGCCACCATCGGCGCCAGCCACGACATGGTGATGCCCGCCAGCGGCAGGAAGATGAGCATCGCGCGCAGCCGGCGGCTCAGGCGCTGGGCGATGCTCCCGAAGAGCTGCTGCAGCGCGAGCAGCGCCAGCCCGTGGGTGGCCAGCAGCACGAGGAAGAGCGGGGTGGCGATCGGCGCCCCGAGGCACGCCCCCAGGCAGGCCGAGGCCAGCGCGCCCAGTTCCACCAGGGTGAGGGCCTCCCCGGCACCGGCGAAGAGCTCGGCGCGGAACAGGGTGAACGAGCGCACCGGGAAGACCCGCAGCGTCTCCCACGGTAGCTGCCGCGAGCCGCTGGAGATGCCGCCCACCACGCCCGAGAAGACGGTGAGCGCGGTGAACGCGAAGGCCGCCACCGTGGAGATGCGCGTGGCGTCCTTCGTCTCGAAGGAGAGCGCCACGAAGTAGCCCAGCGCGCCCAGGCCTCCGAAGAGCGGCAGCAGCACGGTCAGGCACAGGAAGCCCACCACCAGGAAGAAGGCGATCAACCCCGCGGAGCCCATCTGCTTGCGCAGCCGGTTCCAGGTGCTCTGCAGGTGCGCGGTGGCCAGCGCGCGGAACGGGCTCACAGCCACGAGAGCCCATTGCGCGGCGCGCCGCCGACGAGGTTGACGAAGAGCGACTCCAGCGACTCGGCGCCCTGCTTGAGCTCGTCGAGCGTGCCGTAGCCCTTCAACTTCCCCTCGTCGATGATCGCGATCAGCGGGCAGAGCTTCTCGACCACCTCGAGGATGTGGCTGGTGAGCACCAGGGTCACGCCGCGCGCCTGCAGCGCGAGCAGGATGTCCTTGATGGTGCGGTTGGTGACCGCGTCGATGCCCTCGAAGGGCTCGTCGAGGAAGAGGACCCGGGGGCCGTGGATCAGCGCCGCGCACAGGGCGAGCTTCTTCTTCATGCCGAAGCTGTAGTCGGCCACCAGGGTGCGCGTGCCGGGCTTCAGGTCCAGGGTGTCGAAGAGCTCGGCGCCGCGCTGGTCGATCTGCGCGTCCTCCAGCCCGTACATGCGGCCGACGAAGCGCAGGTACTGGGCGCCGGTGAGCAGCTCGAGCAGGGCCATGTCTTCGGGCATCACGCCCATCAGCCGGCGCGCCTCGAGGGAATGCGTCTTCAGGTCGTGGCCCAGCACGTGGATGCTGCCGCTGGTGGGGTCGACCAGGGAGGTGGCCATCTTGAGGGTGGTCGACTTGCCGGCGCCGTTGCGGCCCAGCAACCCCAGGAACGTGCCCGGGGCGAGCGTCAGGCTGAGATCGTCGACGGCCACCTTGTCGCCGAAGCGCTTGGTGACGTGCTTCAGCTCGAGGGCAGGGGGCGGGGTGCTCATCCGATGATCATGTCTTCCCGCTCCAGGCGCCCCTCGGCGAAGCGCGAGAGGGTGAAGCGCTCGAACAGCTCGTCCGACTCGCCGGTGGCCATCCACTTCGCCATGCGCTCGGTGACCGCCGGGGCCATCATGAAACCGTGGCCGACGAAGCCGCTCAAGTGCAGCAGGTTCTCCAGCTGCGGCGTCTTGCCCAGGATGGGCGAGTTGTCGGGCGTGACGTCGTAGGGCCCCGACCACTGGCGCAGCACCTTCACCGCGCCGGCCTGCGGCAGCTGCTCGGTGAGCGCCTGCGCGTAGCGGGTCAAGAAGCGGGCGGTGGAGCCCAGGTTCATGCCGGCGGGCTCGCGGGGGTCGCCCATGCCGCCGACGATCTCCCCGCGCATCGACTGCGAAAAGTAGAGCCCCGAGTCGAGCACCGAGACCAGCGGCCCGAGGAAGGGCTTGAGCGGCTCGGTGCTGCAGATCTCGTGGCGGTGCGGCTCGTTGGGCAGGTGCACACCGGCGAGCTTCGCGATCTCTGCGCTCCACGCGCCCGCGGCCAGCACCACGGTGTCGCACTCGATGTCGCCGCGGTCGGTGATCACCTTCTTCACCTTGCCCTGCGAGAGCTCGAAGCCCTGAACCCGGGTGAAGGTCTCGACCTGCACGCCGCGCTTCTGCGCCTGCGTGGCGTAGCCCCACAGGAACGGCCAGGGGAAGATCACCGCGTCCTTGGGGTTCCACGCGGCGGCCTTCACGCCCTTCATCGTCAACTCGGGCACCACGTCGCGCGCGGCGTCGGCGGTGAGGATCTCCGTCGGCACCCCGTGCTGGTTGTGCAGCCGGGCGCTCTTTTCGATGCGCCGCACCACGTCGTCCGACTTCGCGAGGAAGAGGTAGCCGCCCTGGCGGAACCAGACGTTGATGCCCATGTCGCGGGCGAAGCGCTGCATCAGTTCGATGCTGCGCCGGGCGAGGGTGATCAGCGTCGGCGTGCCCCACTGGGCGCGGATGCCGCCGCCGTTGCGACCCGAGGCCCCGGCGCACAGGTAACCCTGCTCGAGCACCACCACGTCGGTCTCGCCCTGGAGGGTGAGGTTCCACGCCAGCGAGAGGCCCATGATGCCCCCGCCGATGATCACGATCTTCGCCTTCGACTTGATGGGGGCGGTGGGCCGCAGCGTGGGCGCGGTGACGTCGAGCGCCCCGGGCACGCCGCCGCCCGGCGCCAGGGCCGGGTCGAACGAGGCGCTCGCCCAGTAGCTCAGCTCGGTGGGGAAGAGCGGCGGCCGCGGGGTGAACGCCAGGAGCTGCTCTGGCGCGGGCTTCTGCGGGGCCTTGGCCTCGAGCAACCGGGCCACGGCGTTGAGGCACTGCTTGCCCTGGCACATGCCGGTGCCGAAGCCGGTGAAGCGCTTGATCGACTCGATGTCGCAAGGCCCCTTGGTCATCGCGTGCTCGATCTCGCTCGCGGTCACGTCCTCGCAGGCGCACACCAACGACTTGCTCATGAGGCGCTCCCGGCGATCGCCATGGCGGCGGCGTGGCCCTGCGCGGCGGCGGCGGCCGACGACATCGGCCCGCGCATCTCGCCGGCGACGAAGAGGGTGGGGTTCGCGGTCCGCCCCTGGGCGTCGGCCTGCACCACGAAGCACTGGTTCTGCGAGCTCCACGCCACCTCGGCGCCGCCCGCCCGGGCCAGCTCGAAGGCCGGCGTCTGGGCGCCACAGGCGGCGATGATCTCGCAGCGCTGCTTGCCCCCTCCGGTGGTGGTGACCGCGTCGACCGAGCGCAGCCCGTGCGCGCGCACCACCTCTTCGCCCACGGCCAGCGCCTCGCCTCCGGCGCTCTTCACCAGCTCGGCGAGCGCGCGCGCCTCGGTGGCCTCGCCCACGCAGGCCACGCGGCGACCGGCGAGCACCCCGGCCCGGCGGATGAGCCCGGCCACGGCGCGCCCCGACATCACCCCGGGGAGATCGTTGTTGGGGAAGGTGGGCAGCGTGGCGTGCGTGCCCACGGTCAGCAGCAGCCGCTCGAAGAACACCAGGTGCAACCGGCCCCCTTCGGTCACCGCGAGGAAGGGCTTGCCGGCGTCGGCGAAGAGCCCCACCACCTCGGCGCGCAGGCGGGCGGGCGCGGGCCACGGCGCACCCTGGCGGTCTTCGGCGGCGGTGAGCAGGCGGCCGCCGACGGCCACGTCGCGATCGAAGAGGCTGAAGGCCACGCCGCGCTCGGCGAGGTGCCTGGCGGCGCCGAGCCCGGCCGCGCCCGCGCCGACGATCACCAGCCCCAGGTGCTCGACGATCGCCGGCTCGCGCTCGGCGGCGGCGCGCTCTGGCAAGATGCCCAGGCCCGACAGCTCGCGGGCGATCTTCAGCAGCAGGTGCTCGGCAATGGGCACGCCCGCGAGGAACTCGTGGTGGTTGAACCAGTCGCGAAAGATGAAGTCGTTGGCGCGCAGCAGGTCCAGGCGCCCGTCGGGCATCGCGTTCTGCCGCTCGAGGCGCATGCCCGCCTTCACCGGCACCCGGCAGGTGGGCACGTTGGGCAGGCCGTCGACGCGCATCAGGCACTGCGAGCAGCCGCCGCTCATGCAGAACGGGCCGCGCGGCCGGTGGTACTTGGGCGACCGGCTGAAGCTCAGCAGCCCGTGCGCGATCAGCGCAGCGGCGACGGGCTCACCTTCGCGGGCCTGCAATTGGTCGCCATCGAGCTCGATGGTGACCTTCGACTCGAGGGGCTTGATGCGGGGCATGGGGCGGGCAGCGGTGTACTGCGAGCCGCCCCCGGGCGAAACGAAGTCGTGGCGCTACGGCTTGGGGTGCGCCATCAGCCACGTGTAGAGGCTCTCGGCCCAGGTCGCGTTGAACACCGGGATGTGCGAGCCCCCGCGAATGCGCCACAGCTCGGCGGCCGCGCCGGCCGGGCACCCCCCGAACGACTCGCGCTGCGTCTCCGCGAGCGGGAGATCGGACACCAGGTCGAGATCGCCGCCGATGGAGGTCAGCGCCGCGCCGCTGCACCCGTTCTTCGCCGCCCAGGTGGCCACCGTGGTCTCGGCGCCGGGGTGGGGGGGCGCGCCGGCCGTGGCCGACCCGCCCGCGTACTTGATCACCGCGTCCAGCGTGCCGTGCACCTGCAGCACGTTGACCTTCGCGCCCGGGTTGCACTTGGCCGTGTCGGCCCACACCGCGCCGGCCAGCGACACGATGCCCGCGACGAGCTCGCTGCGATCGCACGCCATGCGGTGCGCCATGAACGCGCCGTTGGAGTGCCCCACGAGGAAGATGCGCCGCGGGTCCACCGTGTAGCGGGCCTGGAGATCGGCGATCACCGCCGTGAGCCAGGCCACGTCGTCGACCGTCTGGCCGAAGGCGCAGCAGGCGTCGGTGGCGTTCCAGAAGTGGTTGCCGGCCGAGTCGATGGTGCCGTCGGGAAGGGCGAGGATGAAGCCCTTGAGGTGCGCCAGCTCCGAGAGGTGGAAGTAGGCGTCCTGGGTGGCACCCGTGGCGGTGTACCCATGGAGCAGCACCACCAGCGGCGTCGGCGCACCGGGTGTGTAGCTCAGCGGCACGACCTCGGCGAAGGGCCGGGCGGTGACCAGCGGGCCGCGCACGGAGAGGCCGGCGTCGGGCGTGCCCGCGTCCACGACGACCACGCCTGCATCAAGGGCCAGGCCCTCATCGGCGGTCGCGCCGGCGTCGCCCGAAGCGGGGTTGGTGCTGCCACAGGCGGTCAGGAGCAGGGCGGCGGTGATGGCAGATCGCGTCATGCGCGCGGCATAGCGCAGCAAGGGGTTCTCTGGCACAAACCGCGGCTCATGATCACCGCGAACCCCCGAGCCCCGCTGCCGGTCAATGAGCCCATCAAGCAGTACGCCCCCGGTTCCCCGGAGAAGGCCGAGCTGAAGGCCGCGCTGGCGAAGGTGGGCTCGGAGCACGTGGAGATCCCCCTGGTGATCGGCGGCAGGGAGATCCGCACCGGGAAGACCTTCGAGGTGCGTTCGCCCTTCGATCACCACAAGGTGCTCGCCACGGTGCACGCCGCCGGCCCGGAGCACGTCGAGCAGGCGATCACCGCCGGCCTGGCCGCCAAGCGGGCCTGGAGCGCGCTCCCGTTGTCCGAGCGCAGCGCGGTGATGCTGCGGGCCGCCGAGCTGCTGGCCGGCAAGTACCGCGCGACGATCAACGCGGTCACCATGTGGGGCCAGGCCAAGACCGCGTACCAGTCGGAGATCGACGCGGTGTGCGAGGGCGTCGACTTCCTGCGCTTCAACGTCGCCTTCGCGCAGCAGCTGGCCGACGTGCAGCCGCTCTCGGGCCCCGGCACCTGGAACACCACCGACTACCGGCCGCTCGACGGCTTCGTGATGGCCGTGGCGCCGTTCAACTTCACCGCCATCGCCCTGAACCTCGCGACCGCGCCGGCGCTGATGGGCAACACGGTGCTCTTCAAGCCCGCCGAGACCGCCTCGCTCTCGTCGTGGACGCTGATGCAGATCCTCCGCGAGGCGGGGCTGCCCGACGGGGTGATCAACTTCCTGCCCGGGCCCGGCGCGCCCATCGGCACCACGGCCATGGCCCACCCCGACTTCGGCGGGCTCCACTTCACCGGCTCCACCAACACCTTCAACGCCATGTGGAAGACGGTCGGGGATCACATGCCGAAGTACCGCCAGTACCCGCGCATCGTCGGCGAGACCGGGGGCAAGGACTTCATCTTCGTGCACCCCAGCGCGGCCGACGATCTCGACGCGGTGGCCGTGGCCATCGCCCGCGGCGGTTTCGAGTTCCAGGGCCAGAAGTGCAGCGCCTGCTCGCGCGTGTACGTGCCCTCGTCGCTGTGGCCGTCGCTGCGCGAGCGCCTGGTGCCGATGGTCGAGGGCCTCACCATGGGCGCCCCCACGGACTTCCGGAACTTCATGTCGGCGGTGATCGACGACCGCAGCTTCATCAAGATCGGGCGCTACCTCGAGCTCGCCCGGGGGCCCGAGGCCAAGGTGCTCGCCGGCGGCAAGCTCGATCGTTCGGTCGGCTGGTACGTGCGGCCCACGCTGGTGCAGGTCACCAACCCCCGCCACACCCTGATGACCGAGGAGATCTTCGGGCCGGTGGTGACGCTCTTCGTCTACCCGGACGAGCAGCTCCCCGAGACCCTCAAGGAATGTGACCAGGCGACGCCCTACGCGCTGACCGGGTCGATCTTCGCCCGGGACCGCCACGCCATCGACCAGCTCACCTCGTCGCTGCGCCACGCGGCCGGCAACTTCTACATCAACGACAAGTGCACCGGCGCCGTGGTCGGCCAGCAGCCCTTCGGTGGCAGCCGCGGCTCGGGCACCAACGACAAGGCGGGCTCTGCCTGGAACCTCCTGCGCTGGGCCAGCCCGCGCACCATCAAGGAGACCTTCGTGCCCCCCACCACCGTCGGCTATCCGTTCATGGGGGCCGAATAGTCGGCCGCGGGGAGGGCGGGAATTGTTACTGTTGCAATTGCAATGGCAACGACGTCCCTGTCCCCACCGCTCGATGAGCTGAAGTCGACCATCCGCGGCGCGGGGTTGCGCAGCACGGCGCCCCGCATTGCGGTGCTCAAGCGCCTGCTGGCGGCCACCACGCCCGTGTCCCACGGCGAGCTGGTCGACGCCCTGAGCGAAGAGGGAATGGACCGCACCACCGTCTACCGGAACCTCGTCGACCTCACCGAGGCGGGCCTGGTCCAGCGCACGGACCTGGGCGACCACGTGTGGCGCTTCGAGCTCAAGCGCGGCGAGGGCGAGAGCATTCGCCACCCCCACTTCACCTGTACCGACTGCGGCGCCGTCGCCTGTCTCCCCGAGGTCACCCTCTCGGTGAAGGCGGGCAAGGGCGTGCCGAAGTCGCTCTCGAAGCAAAAGGTCGAGATTCAACTCAGAGGCAAATGCGATGACTGCGCCTGACGCCAACGCCGTGGCCGACGTCCCCGCCTGTGTCGTGCACGCGCCGCCCGAGAGCACCAAGGGCGAGGTGCGCACCCGCATCGTGGTCGGCCTGACGGCGGCAATGATGGTGCTCGAGTTGATCGTCGGCTGGTGGACCCACTCGCTGGCCTTGCTCGCCGACGGCTGGCACATGGGCACGCACGTGGGCGCGCTGGGCATCTCGGCCATCGCCTACTGGTACGCCCGCACCCGCGCCGGCCAGACCCAGTTCGCCTTCGGCACCGGCAAGGTCTACGCGCTCGCCGGCTACACCAGCGCGGCCCTGCTGATCATGGTCGCGGTGGGGGTGATGATCGAGTCGATCAGCCGCTTCGTCACGCCCGAGACGGTCAACTTCACCGACGCCTTCCCGGTCGCGGTGCTCGGCCTGCTGGTCAACCTCGCCTCGGCCTGGCTGCTCGGGGTCGACACCCACACGCACGACCATGACCACGCGCATGATCACGACGCCCACGATCACGACCACGCGCATGAGCACGATCACAACCTGCGCGCCGCGTACCTCCACGTGGTGGCCGACGCGCTGACCTCGGTGATGGCCATCGGCGCGCTGCTCGGCGGCAAGTACCTGGGGTGGACGTGGATCGACCCGGTGGTGGCCCTGGTGGGGGCGCTCGTCATCCTCAAGTGGGGCGCGGGCCTCATTCGCGAGTGCGGCCGGCAGCTCATCGACCTCGACCCCTCGACCCGGCACCGGGACCAGGTGAAGGCCGCGCTCGAGGGCCTCGAGGGCACGCGGGTGGTGGATCTCCACCTCTGGCGCGTGGGCCCCAAGCAGCTGGTGTGCGTGGTGTCCATCGCCTCGCAGGAGCCGAAGGACCTCTCCGAGTACAAGCGCGTGGTCACCGCCGCCGCGCCCGTCAACCACCTCACCATCGAGATCTGCAGCCGGCCCGCGTAGCGCCGGTCCCGCCGTCACAGCACCGGGGCGGTCTGCATGGGGTCGAGCATGGGCGTCCCGCGGGGCGTCTGCCCGAACCGCGTACGGATGATGGCCCCCATCGACACGAAGACCGCGACCAGCATTGCCAGCGTGCCCAGCACGGGAACCTGGCCGACCAGCAGCACCGCGAGCAGGCCCACCGCGAGCACCAGCGCCTGCGTCTTGCGCAGCCGGCCCGTGGGGAGCTTCGCGCCGACGGCGTTGGCCACCACCGCCACCCCGATGGGCACGAAGAGGGCGATGGCGATCCACATCAAGACCGCCACGGGAATGCCCACCAGCGTCACCACCAGCATGATGGTCAGCGGCACAGTGGCCAGCAGCCCCAGGAACCCCGCCAGCCCGTTCCTGCCCGGCTCGGCGCGCACCGTCGCCTCGAGGGCCTTCATGCGCTGCGGGGCGAACATCATCAGCAGGAAGCCCAGGCCGAAGAAGACCGCGAACTGCAGCAGGAACCCCGCGAGCCCCCGGCCGAACCCACCCGAGGGGGCGTCGGCGTCCTCGGCGTCGGAGACCCGCGCCGAGCGCTGCGTCTTCACCATGTTGCGCGCCACCGTGGTGCCGATGCCCGAGCCGCCCATGGACACCGACTCGCCGTGCACCGACGAGCCCGGCTCGCGCACCACGTTGCCGCCGAACGACACCGCGTCACCTTCGACCACCGCGCCCTTCTTGAGGACGACGTCTCCCCCGAAGGCCACCGCGTCACCCTCGACCACCGCGTTCTCCTCGACGATCACCGGCCCGCCGTAGGCGACCGCGGTGTCGACCTGCGTGTCCTTCGCCACCGTCACCGGGCCACCAGTGCTGACCGCGTGGCGCTCGAGGTCTGCGCGGGTGCGATCGAGGCGGGCCTTCTCGCGGTCGAGGTCGGCTTGCGCCTGGGCCTGCTCGCGCTGCGCCTCGGCCAACTCCTGGGCTTTCTCCTTCGCGTCGTCGGCGGCTTCGCGGGCCTTCTCCCGGGCCTCGTCGGCGGCCTCCTGGGCCTTCTCGCGGGCGTCGGCCGAGCCGCTCTTGAGCGACTCGAGCTGCTGCTGGAGCCGATCGGCCTCTTCCCGTGCGCTGTCGGCGGCTTCCCGCGCCTGCTCGGCGCCGTCACGCATCGCCTGGGCGTCGGGCACCACCGGCACGGCGGGGATCGCGGGAGGCGGCGGCACCAGCGGAATGGTCAGCGCCACCGGGGCCGGGGGCGCCTTGCGCACCACCCACATTTTCGAGGCCTTCCCCGACCGGGTGACCTGGAGCCCGTAGGCCTCGGCGATGGTCTCGAGGGCCTCTTCGCCGTCGACGTTGGGCAGGTTGAGCTGCACCTTCTCGTCGAGCTCGCCGAGCACCACCAGGTTGAGCCCGCTCTTCTCGGCGAGCTGCTGGAGCCCACCCTTGAGCGCGCCGTTGTACTGCAGCGACACCGGGCTGCCGGCCACCAGCAGCGCGGTCATCATCGAGAGCATCATCACGACACCACCTTCGTGGCCGCGGGCTGAGCGAAACGGCGGAAGGCCGTCAGCGTCGCGACCAGCAACAACGAGAGCGCACCAACCAACGGCAGGGCCGCGGTCGTCCACAGGGCGAGCAGTCCGCTGCCGGTGGCCACGAGGCCCTCGCGCAGCTTCACGGCGATGGATGCGAGGGCCAGCCCGAAGCTGCCCGACACGCCGCCGCTGGCGCCCAGCGCGATCACCGCCAGCACCAGGGTCACGGCCACGATGCCCACCCCGGCCCAGACGTCGGCGGGGGACAGCGGGCGGGCGGGCGCTTCGGCCACGCGGTTCATCACCTTCGACAGGAAGTCAGGGGGGGGCAGCGGGTCGGCCAGCCGCAGCAGGTCCTTCTCCAGCTGCCGGTGTTCCTCGAGCAGCAACGCGCGCTCGGCCTCGGTGGGGGCGAGCTCGGCGAGCAGCGCCTCGAGCTCGGTGTCGGTGGGCTCACTCATGACGCGGCTCCCTTGTCGTTGGCTTCGGCGGCCTGCATGCGCGTGCGCAGCTTCTCTCGCGCGCGAAACAGGCGGGCCATGATCGTCCCCGGGGCGACGTTCATCACCAGGGCGATCTCCTTCGTGGTGCGCTTCTGCACGTAATACAGCGCGAGCACTTCTCGATCGTCGACCGAGAGCGTGGCCATCGCGTCTTCCAGCGACCTGCGCTCCTGCCGGGCGATGGCCCCGTCTTCGAGGCTCGGCTCCCCCGACTGCAGCCAGTGGGCGTGATCGTCCACGTCGTCGGTGCGCATCTTCTGGCGCCGGCGCAGCAGGTCGAGGCACTGGTTGCGGGCGATGGTCAGCACCCAGAGATCGAAGGGCCGCGACTCGTCGAAGCGATCGAGGTTCTGGTACGCGCGCAGGAAGGTCTCCTGGGCCACCTCGGAGGCCTCGGCCTCGGTGCGCAGCAACCGCAGGCACAGGCCGTAGACCTGGCGCTGCACCGACTTGACCAGGGCGGCAAACGCGTTGGCATCACCCCCGCGGGCGCGGCGAACGTCATCGACCCAGGGGTTCGCCGGTTCGGAGGCCATGATGCCCAGCGACATCGAAGACGACGAGGTGAGGGCGCGCATCGTTTCCACGCCCGGACAACGAAGCGCCGCGACAATGATTGCCGCGGGCTTCTACGTCGTAGAAGTCAGCAAGATCAGCGCTTTGTGTTTTCCATGCGGCGCGAGGCCTTGAGCTTCTTGGCGGCCTTCGACTTGGCGCGGAACCCGGTCTCGTCGTTCGGCCGGGCCACGGGGGCGGCGGCTGCGGCGACGACAGGCTTGGCGGCCAGCAGGCCCTTGCGCGCGGCGTGCTTGGGCTTGGCCTCTCCGGTCTTGTGGTCGATCTTCGCGCGCGAGACCTGCGGCTGCTCGACGTACTCGACGTACTCGCGGGGGGCGACGTCTTCCGGCGTCTCCTTCTTGACCCCGAAGTGGAACAGGCGCTTGACCACCAGCGTGGCGTAGCTGCCCGGGGGCAGGGTGAAGGCGATGTTCACCTTGGTGAAGCCGCGGTTGATCTCGTCGGGCCGGGTCTTGCCGATGACCAGCTTGCCGGGGTGCACCACCAGCGGGCGCTCCTCGTGGCGGAAGTAGAGGAGCTTGGGCGCCAGCTCGATGCGCAGGTCCTCGAGTTTCAGCTTCTCCTTGGTCAGCACCCACTTCACGGCTTCTTCGATCTTCGGGTCCTTGAAGGAGCTGTTGGGGGCCAGCAGGGGGAAGGTGCGGTCGCGCATCCACGCCATGACGTCGGGCGTGGCGTCGGTGTGGTGCAGCAGCGTGCCCGCCTGGTACGGCATGGGGAAGAGGTGCTCGCGCGGGAAGACGAGCTGCATCAGCCGCTTCACGCCCTCGTTCCACAGGTACGACTGGTAGGTGAAGAGCAGCAGCGCGCGGTAGTCGGCGTCGATCTGCAGGAAGGCGTTGACGAAGTCCTCGGGCTCATCGCGCAGCGAGCGGATGATGCGCTGGTACTTGCGGCCGGCCTCGTAGGGGACCTTCGCCGTCCAGTCGCCCCAGTTGGCCGACCAGAACTCCTTCACCTTCGCGTCGTCGGTGCGATCGAGCGGCGAGGGCTTGGCGAGGTAGTTGTGCAGCGCGGCCTCGAAGTCGCCGCGGATCAGGTCCTTGGCGATGAAGCCCTGGCCGTGCTTGAGCGAGCCGAAGCGCTGGCTGTCGAAGTAGTTCACCACGCCCAGGCGCTGCACCTCGGTCGAGGCGATGGTGACCTCGTTGATCTCCCGCTCGAGGATCTCGCGCACCGTCACCGCGAAGCGGTTGGAGGTGGTGTTCTTGGACGAGAGGGCCTTGTCGGTGCGGCCGAGGAACTTGAGCCGCAGGTCCTCGTCCTGGAGGTCGATGGCCACGCCCTTGACCGCGATCAGTTGCTCGGTGCGGCCCTGCTTGTCCTTCAGGCCGCAGTAGCTGATCGACCCCGGCGAGAGGCCGAACTTGGCCTGGATGCGGGCGACGGCGTCGAAGGT
Organism: uncultured Archangium sp.; assembly: GCA_903905455.1. Lineage (GTDB taxonomy): Bacteria > Myxococcota > Myxococcia > Myxococcales > Myxococcaceae > Archangium_A. The sequence goes on along the minus strand of CAIVGN010000120.1, from coordinate 20,297 downwards.
GGACAGCTTCTGCTTGTCCATCAGGTAGACGCGGAAGGGGCCGTCTTCGACGGCGTCAAAGCGGTACGACTCCTTGACGGAGAAGTCTTCGGGCTTCTGCTTGATCTTCATTTCGAGAGTCGCCCTAACACACCACGAGGGCGAAGTTCGGCAGCAGGTCAAAGGTATAGGTGCCCGGCCTGGCCCGGACCAGCGACCGGAGCTGCCGCGCGGCCACCAGGGTGAGCTTCAGGGTGAGCTGATCGGGCCCCAGCTCGACCCCCGGCGCGTCGGCGTTGAGGACCTCCACCCGGGTCGACCCCGACACGATGGAGAACGGCCGCAGGTGCCCGATGCGCCCCTTGAGCAGGCTGGTGAGGTTGTCCACCGCGTCGGCCGAGAGCGTCCAGGTGATGGTCGGGCCCACCTTGCTGACCTGGCTGACCGTGGCCCGCACTCCCGCGAGACTGCTGCCCTCTTTTTCCATGCGCTGGTCGATGAGCATGCGCGCCCGGGGCGACTGGAGCAGGGAGGGGCGATCGAGGTCGCTGATGAGCAGCGGGTCGACCCTGGAGAGCACCTCCACCAGGCCCGTGGGCGACCACTCGCGCACGGCCTTCGCCTCGTCGCGGGTCACCGGCACGGCGAGCAGCACCGGCACGCTCTCGTAGGGGGTCACCAGCGCGCCCGCCTCGGGGTCCGGGGTGAAGACCAGCCCGAAGTGCTCGGAGTCGGTGCCCGGGGCGATGCCCTCGGACAGCAACATCACCTGGTTGGTGTCGCAGGTCAGGTCGCCGGTCTTCGCCCGTTCGATGAGCAAGCGCAGCAGGGTCACCGCCCAGGCCGGCGCGGCGAGCTCGTCCTTCGCCTTGAGCACCCGCAGCGACAGCTCGAAGCCCGACAAGCCCATGCCGAAGGTGAGCAGGTGCCAGTGCGGCCGGCCCCGGGTCAGCAGCGCCGAGGCGATGGTCACGCCCTCGACGGTGGTCAGCGGCTGGCCCTCGGAGCCCCACAGCTTCTGTCGCGTCGCCTCGGCCACCGTCGCCAGGGCCGCGCGCTTCTGCGCCTCGGTGGCTTTCGGGGCCGCCTTGACGGGGGCCTTGGCCGGCGACTTCGGCGGGGGATCCACTTTCTGTTTCCGGGAGGTTACGCGCTTCACCGGCGCGCGAGGGCCGGCCTTCTTCGGAGCTGCGCGGGTCATGGGCCCCTGAGTACCGCTGCGTGAGGCGTCGTGCACCCGTTGAGAGGAAGTTTCGGGCGCCTCGCGTGTCTTTTTCAGAGTGATGCCACCCCGACCTTCTCTTGCTAGCGTGCGCCGGTCTTGAGCAACCAGCCCCCCATTCCTCTCACCGACGTCGCCGGGACGGGATCTCAACCCAAGCCGGGCCAGGTCTTCGCCCCCGGTCAACTCAAGGGTCCGCGCCTCGCGGGCCGCTTCGCCGACGGCAAGGTCGGGGAGTTCCCCCTCTCGGACCGCACGTCCATGGGCCGGCACCCCAACAACACCCTGCGCCTGGTCGATCGCGAGGTCTCGAAGGAGCACTGCATCGTGGAGAAGGTGGGCGCGACCTACCTGCTGCGCGACCTCAACTCGAGCAACGGCACCTTCGTCAACGGCCGCAAGGTGCGCGAGCTGCGCCTGCGCGACGGCGACGAGATCGCCCTGGGCAACAGCCGCCTCGTCTTCCACGACGGCGGCGGCACCGCGGGCCAGACCACCTCGGCGGGCGTCACCGTCGTGGCTTCGGCCCAGTCGATGCCGGCCTTCCTCGCCACCGTGGCGCAGATGGAGTCGGCCGAGTTCCGCCCCGCCGACAAGCTCAGCGACCTCGACACCCTGCGCCAGGACTACGAGAAGCTGCGCATCGCCAACGAGTTCCACCGGCTGGTGGGCATGGAGCGCGATCTCAAGAGCCTCCTCGACAAGATCTTGAAGGTGGCCTTCCAGCTGCTCGCCGCCGACAACGCGGTGGTGTTCCTCGCGGCCGAAGACGGCTCGCTGTCGCCGCAGGCGATCCTCAAGCGCAAGGAAGACAACGCCGAGGTCGTGGTGTCCGAAACGGTGCTCAAGCGCGTCACCGAGACCCGCAGCGCCGTGCTCACCGCCGACGCCATCCTCGACTCGCGGTTCTCGTCGTCGGAGTCGATCGTCGCCCAGGGCATCCGCTCCGCCATGGCCGTGCCCCTGCTGTCCAAGGGCGTGCTGCGCGGGGTGCTCTTCTGCGACACCCGCGAGCGCACCAATGCCTTCTCGGAGAAGGACCTGAAGGTGCTCTCGGGCATCGCCTCCCAGGCCGCCATCGCCCTCGAGAACTCCGAGCTGGCGCGGAAGATCGAGCAGGAAGTGCTGACCCGCGCCGAGCTCTCGCGCTTCCTCGCGCCGGCCGTCGCCGAGGCGGTGGTCTCGGGCAAGGTCGAGCTGTTGCGCGTGGGCCGGTTGGCCGAGGTCAGCTGCATCTTCGCGGACATCCGCGGCTTCACCTCGATGGCCGAGGCCGACAGCCCGCAGGAAACCGTGGCCATGCTCAACACGTTCTTCACCGCGATGGCCAACGTGATCTTCACGCACGAAGGCAACCTCGACAAGTTCATCGGGGACTGCGTCATGGCCACCTGGGGCCCGCCCATCACCCATCCCGACGATGCCGGCCGCGCGCTGAAGTGCGCGCTGGAGATGCTCGACGAGATCAACGCCATGAACGACACCCGCGTCGCCGGCGGCAAGAAGCCCATCGAGGTGGGCATCGGCGTCAACACCGGCCAGGCGGTCGTCGGCTACATCGGCTCGAACGAGCGCCACGAGTTCACCGCCATCGGTGACTCGGTCAACACCGCTTCCCGTCTCTGTGGCCTGGCCAAGGGTGGCGAGGTGCTCGCCAGCGAGGCCACCGTGCGCCGCGCCGGTCCAGGCTTCAAGGTCGAGGCGGTCTCCGTGCTGCAGGTCAAGGGCAAGGAAAAGGGCGTGCCCGCCTTCCGCGTCCTCGACTACACGGGCCGGTGATGGTCGCCTGGCTCGAGGGGGAGGCTGTGCGGTGAACACGCGCTCGTCGCGCAGCGTGGTCGCGCAGGCCTGCCCCAACTGCACGAAGCTCCACGACATCGGCATCTACGTCTCGGGCCAGCAGGTGCTGTGCTCGTGCGGCATCCGCTTCGAGGTGCGTCGCAGTGACGTGAAGAACGGTCCGGTGAAGCCCGAGACCACCGTCAACGGCCGCGGCGGCGTGGAGTTCAAGAGCGAGCCCGTCGATCTCCAGTTCGAGCACACCTTCGCCAGCAACAAGCCCGAGGACGAGCCCAACGACGAGGGCCCCACCACCGTGGCGCCCGCGCCCAACGTGCCGGGCTACGAGCTGGTCGAGTTGCTGGGCAAGGGGGGCATGGGCGAGGTGTGGCGGGCCCGCCAGCTCTCGCTCTCGCGCATGGTGGCGGTGAAGCTGCTGCCCCCGCGCTTCGCCAAGGACCGCGAGTTCGTGGCCCGCTTCGACAAGGAATCGACGGCGCTCGCGGCGCTCTCGCATCCCGGCGTGGTGCAGATCATCGATCGCGGCCAGGCCGGCGACCACTACTTCTTCGCCATGGAGCTCGTGCCGGGCATCAACCTGCGCGAGATGATGAACGGCGGCCTGTTGCCGGTGCGGGACGCCCTGCGCATCGGTGCTCAGATCGCCCGGGCCATCGACTACGCGCACGAGATGAAGGTCGTGCACCGCGATCTCAAGCCCGAGAACATCCTCATCGACGCGCGCGGGCACGTGAAGATCGCCGACTTCGGGCTGGCCGGCATGAAGGGCAACGAGCGCGACATCTCGCTGACCGCCACCGCGGTGGCCATGGGCACGGTGAACTACATGGCGCCCGAGCAGCGCCGCGACGCCAAGCACGTCGACCACCGGGCCGACCTCTATTCGCTGGGCGTGTTGCTCTACGAGATGTTCACCGGCGAGCTGCCCATCGGCCGCTTCAAGCTCCCCTCGCAGAAGATCGCCGGCCTCGACCCGCGCGTCGACGAGGTGGTGGTCAGCCTGCTCGAGACCGAGGCCGAGGCCCGCCCCGCGCGCGCCAACCTCGTCGCCGAGGCCCTCGAGGCGCTCGCCCCGGGCAGCAACGCGCCGGCGCCGGCCTCGACCCTGCCGGGCAAGCCGCTGGCCTCGCCGGTGGTCTCGCGCGCGGCCTCCTTCGTCCAGGAGCCGGGGGCGGGGTGGAAGCTGGGCGTCTTCGTGCTCGGCGCGCTGCTGCTGCTGGGCGTGGGGCTCAAGCTGTGGCCCGAGGGCGAAGGCCCGGTGGTCACCGCCGCGCCGCCGGCCTGGTACCGCGACAGCGACGACGACGAGGTCTTCTCGGGCCTCACCACCGACGACGACGCCTTCACCCTCGACTTCGACGCGGCCCCCGACGGCGGCGAGGAGCTCAATCTCCACTCGGGCTTGTGGAAGCTCGACCAGGGCGTGCTCTCGGTGACCCAGTACGGAGACGCGCTGCAGCACGAGGTGCTCGTGCCCCGGGCCTACCTCGCCAAGCGCTACTTCCAGGCTGATCGCTTCGAGGCCGCGGTGGACGTGGAGATCGATCCGCTACCCGCCGACTTTCCCCCGATCGACCTCGACAAGGCCCAGCACTTCGCCGAGCTCGCCTTCCGCATCAATGATCTACAGGTCAGCGTCTTCGCCATCCCCGGCACGGACATGCGCATCGGCTGGCGGTACTTCCTGAAGGACGGGAGCAAGCGGGAAGGGAACTCAGCGGACGATCTCGTGGCCCTCCGGGGCGACCCGGTGCGGGTCCCCGCGGGCAAGTTCCGCCTCAAGCTGCGGCTGACGGCGATGAAGAACGGCGACGTGACCGCCGAGGCCTTCATGAACAGCACCCGCATCACCCGCCAGGTGCTGCCCGGCCTCGCGGGCCAGGTGGGCAAGGTCGCCCTGGGCTGTCGCCACCACGTGTGCCGCTTCGACAACCTCACGGTCAGCGGGCAGGTCGGCCAGCGCCCCACGCCGCGCCCGAAGTGACCCCACTCTCTGCGCCGCTCACTCCTCGAGCGCGCACCACGCGAGGCCCTTCTCGGGCGTCGGCAGTTCGCAGCGGGCCCACGAGCGCCCGGTGACCGAGTCGATGAGCAGCAGCGGCACGGTCTCGGCCAGGCGGTAGCGGCCCACCGGTCCCGCGGGCAACGAGGGGATCTCCTTGGCCTTGCACCACGCCTGCTTCGACTTACGGCTGCACAGGAACCAGGTCGCCCCGGTGGCGCTGTCGAAGCGGGCCGTGGTGTCGGCCGTGCGCACCACGGAGTAGCGGCCCAGCTCGGCCGGGGACGGCGCGGCGTTGACGATCTCGTCGGCCAGCGCGGTAGTGGAGAAGGCGAGGGCGGCGGCGATCACGGTCCGAAACATGCGGCGGACCATGGCGGGTTCACTCTTCGCCCAGCCCGTACTCCTTGAGCTTGCGCGCGAGCGTGTTGCGCCCGATGTCGAGCCACTTCGCCGCCTGGGTGCGGTTGCCCTTCGCCCGGTCGAGCACTCCCAGGATGTGGCGCCGCTCGACGTCGGCCAGGGTGGACACCGGCGCATCCTTCGGGGTGGTCAGCGTGGCCGAGGTGGTCAACGACTTGCCCGCCTCGGGCAGCGGCAGGTGCTCGGCCAACACTTCCCCCTCGCACAGCACCACCGCGCTCTCCACGCAGTTCTCGAGTTCGCGCACGTTGCCCGGCCAGTGCCACGCCTTGAGCCGCTCCAGGGCCTCGAGCGAGAGGTGCGGTTCCCTTGCGAGGTGGTGCCGCTTGGTGGCCTGGGCGATGAAGTGCCGCGCGAGGCGCTCGACGTCTTCGGGGCCGCGGGCGCGCAGCGAGGGCAGGCCCAGCTCGACGACCTTGATGCGGTAGTAGAGATCTTCGCGGAACTTCCCCTCGCGGACCATCTGCGCGAGGTCGCGGTGGGTGGCGGCGACGATGCGCACGTCGACCTGCACCGTCTGCGTACCGCCCACGCGCTCGAACTCGCGGTCCTGCAGCACGCGCAGCAGCTTGCCCTGCACCGGCATCGGCAACTCGCCGAGCTCGTCGATGAACACCGTGCCGCCGCTGGCCACCTCGAACTTGCCGGGCTGCCGGGCCTCGGCGCCGGTGAAGGCGCCCTTCTCGTGGCCGAAGAGCTCGTTCTCGATGAGCGAGCCGGGCAGGGCGGCGCAGTCCACCTTCACGAAGGGCTTGGTGCGGCGGCGGCTGTTGACGTGCACTGCCCGGGCGAAGAGCTCCTTGCCGGTGCCCGATTCACCGCGCAGCAGCACCGTGGCGTCGGTCTGCGCCGCCTTCTGGATGGTCTTGTAGATGGCCTTCATCGGGGCCGACTCGCCGATGACCTTGTTGAAGAAGTAGCTGACCGGCTGCTGGGGCGCTTCCTTGGCGCGCAACAGCTCGGTGTAGAGCGAGGTGGCCTGGAGCGCCTGGCTGACCTGAGCGGAGATGTCCTGCAGCCGCTGCTCGTCCTCGCGCTCGAAGATGCCGCCGCCCAGGCGGTTGAGCACCTGGAGCACCCCGAAGATCGTCCCCTGGGCGTCGACCAGCGGCACGGCCAGCAGCGACGAGGTGCGGTAGCCGGTGAGCTTGTCGATGTCGGGGTTGAAGCGCTGCTCGTCCTTGGTCGCGGGGATGTTCACCACGCCGCCCTGCTGCGCCACGTGGCCGGCCACGCCCTGGCCCAGCTTGAGGCGGATCTGCTTGAGCTCCGGGAGGTGCGCTGCGCGGCTGAAGAGCTCGCCCCGCGAGAAGTCCACGAGGTACAGCGTGCCGCGATCGGCCTGCATGGCGTGGGCGATGCGGTCGACGAGCTGGTGCAGGAACTCGTCGAGGTTGACCTCTTGCCCGACGAGGCCCCCCACGGACAACACCACTGCTGAGGGATCGTTCGTCTTCGCCATCTCGGTGAGCAGGGAGTCGAACCCCTGCGCGCGGAGCGTGCAAGCAGAAGCGTGTGCCGTCACGGTTCACCCCAGGGTGATGTGCTTGTTCTCGCGCGCCGGCTCGCTCATCGGGAAGTACGCGCGCGCCTCTTCGGCCATGTCTTCGACCTGCGTGTCCACGTGCCCCGGGTCGTGGTGAAAGAGGAACAGCCGCTGGGCGCCGACGGCCTTCGCGATGCGCGCCGCGTCCACGTTGGTCGAATGGCCCCAGCCCTTCTTGGGCGGCCCCACCCGGCCCTCGTACTCGTCGCGGGTGTACTGGGCGTCGAGCACCAGCGCGTCGACCCCCGCCAGCCGGTCACCCACCTCGGTGCGCAGCGACTCCAGCGTCATCTCCACGTCGGTGCAGTAGGCGAAACGAAAGCCATCGGCCTCCACGTGGTACCCGATGCAGCCCTGGGGGTGCGGCAGCTCGAAGGGCGTCACCCGGAAGGGCCCGGTCTCGATCACCCGGTTGGGCACCGCCGAGCGGAAGTCCATGCGCGCGCGCATCGCCGTCAGCGGCACCGGGAAGTTCGGGGGCTCCATCTGGTTCTTGAGCACCGACTGCAGCAGTTGCTCGCCGTCGGCGCCCGGCCCGTAGAGCGTCAATTCCGAGGTGGGCATGAATGCCGGGCCGAAGAACGGGAACCCCTGCACATGGTCCCAGTGGAGGTGCGAGAAGAGCATCGTGGCCTTGACCGGCGGCGACTTGATCAGCGAGTCGCCCAGCGCCCGGAGGCCCGTGCCCGCGTCGAAGATCAGCCGGTGCCCGTGGCTCTCCAGCTCCAGGCACGAGGTGTTGCCGCCGATCTTCGCAACATTTGAACCCGACGAAGCGACACTTCCTCGTACACCCCAGAACCGCACGTGCATCGGTGACCCCTTGGCTGCGCCGCTGACGGGAACGTCGCGGTCGGGGAGTCGCTCAGCAGGGGCGATGCCAAGCCGTAAGCGCTTGATGCGTGGCCTGGCGACCCCGGGGGTGCACCGGGATGGATCGCGCGGGTGCTCCCAAGTGGATCAGCTCATTCCTTCCACAGGAGCTTCCACGGGTTCTTCCGCACGTCGGTCAGCAGGCTCTTGAGCTCGTCGTAGACCGCCGGGTCCTTCATCGCGGCGCCCAGGCTGCCTTCGCCGGCTTCGATCTTCGAGAGCAGGCGATCGGCGCGGGTGGCGAGCACCTCGACCTTCTCGCCGGCCGACTGGTACTTCGCGATCATCGACTTGAGGCGCTGGCCGTCTTCTTCGGTGAGCTGCCCCGAGACGCGGGCCAGCCCGCCCAGGGCGATCGACGCCTGCTTCGAGAGCTCGGGGAAGTCGGCCCGGGCCACCTTGGCCGTCGCCGCGGCGTCGTCGAGCAGCCCGTGGGCCTTGCCGCCGGGCTCGAGCTGCGTGCGCGCGGCCGCGGCGAGGGCGCGGAGATCCTTCGCCGCCGCCGAGAGCTCCACGGCCATGGTCCGCAGCTCGGCGCGGTTGTCGGTGAGCACCCCGTCGACGGTGGTGGTGAGCCCGCCCACGCCGCCAATGAGCTTGGTGAACACCTCCGGGTCGGAGTCGAGCACCTTGGAGGCCGCGTCGAGGAACTTGGCGAGGCGGTTGGAGACCACGTCGATGCGGGGCGAGTCCATGCCGCGCACCGGGACCTTCGGGTCGTGCGGGGTGGTCGCCGAGCCGGGCCACAGCTCGAGGTACGACTCCCCCAGCGGCCCCACGCTCGACACGGTGACCGCGACGTCGGTGCGCAGGGCCTCGGCGGCCTCGTTCGACAGCCCCAGCGTCATCTTCACCGGCATGGGCGAGCCGTCGGTGTCGCGGCGCGAAGCGAGGAGCTCCACGTCCGCCACCTTGCCCACCACCACGCCGCCCAGCTTCACCGGCGCGTTCTTCACCACGTTGCCGGTGTGCGAGAAGTCCACGACCAGCTGCTTGCCGCTGCCGAACGAGACCTCGCCCATCAGCACCAGCAGGGCGAACGCCCCGACGAGCGCCGCGACGACCAGCGTACCGACCTTCAGCTCGAGACGACTCTCGTCCATGCCGGGGGGTTTATCAGGCGAAGCCCTTCGCGGGGCCGCAGTAGCCGATGCGGTGATCCTTCACCTGCACCACGCGGTCGGCCAGCTTCCGCAGCGCGTCGTAGTCGTGGGACACCAACGCCACCCCGAGGCCCTGGTCGCGCACCAGCGCCAGGGTGTCGTTGACCTGGCCCGCGGCTTCGCGATCGAGCCCGGTGGTGGGCTCGTCGAGCAACAGCACCTCGGGCTTGAGCACCAGCGCCCGGGCGATGGCCGCCCGCTTGCGGATGCCCGGCCCCACCTCGGGCGGCTTGCGGTCGACGAAGTCCGCGAGGCCCACGCGCTCGAGCGCGGCCTCGGCCCGGCCATCGTGCTTCGCGGTGGGGTCGGCCAGGGCCACGTTGGCCTTGAGCGTCAGCCAGTCGAGCAGCGCCGGCCCCTGCACCAGGTACGGCGCCCGCGCGCGCAGCGGCTGCAGCTTGCGCTCGGGCAGGGTGTCGACCCGCTGCCCGAAGAGGAACACCTCGCCTGCGTCGGGCTTGAGCAGCCCCACCGCCAGGCGGCAGAGCACCGACTTGCCGCTGCCCGAGGCCCCCACGATGAAGGTGATGCCCGTCAGGGGGATCTCCACGGAGAGCCCCTCGAGGATGGTCGCCGCGCCGAAGCGCTTGGTGATGCCACGCAACTCGAGGGTCGGCCCCCCGAGCTGCGCTGAGGGCTGCGCTGGGGTCAGTGCTTGCACCACTGGGCCGCGGTGGCCGGCTGGACGCCCTGGGTGAGGCCCTGGGTGGTGCCGTTGTCGACGAAGGCCTGCGAGGCGTAGGCGTGGGCGACGCAGATGTCGTTGCCCGTACCGCCCATGTTCGCCGGCCCGTCGCGCAGGGTGTCGGCCACGCGCGAAGGCACGGTGGTGACGGTGCACGAGGTGAGGCTGCCGCCGGCGACGTTGGCCTTGATGGTCGCCACCGTCCAGAAGTCGCCTGCGATGCTCGCGCCCGCGGTGTTCAGCAGCGGGTGGGCGACCTGGCCGGTGGCGGGGTTGTAGCCCACCGACACCACGCGCTCACCGTTGCAGTACAGGTTCACGTGGGGCTTGGCGTTGGCCGTGCCCGAGCTGTTGCCGTAGTGGTTGACGCCCACCACGAAGGTGTCGCCGTTGCCCGGGTTGTCGAGGTTGATGTTCTCGGGGCCGCAGAAGTCGGTGTTGGTGGGGTCGGTGAGGCTGCGATCGCACTGCACGTTGTCGCGGTCGAGGCGGGGGTTGTCGCAGGCCGACGTGCGCTTGCTCGACCAGCCCTGGCAGGCCGTCGCCGCCGACTGCGTGTAGCCCCAACCCGGCGTGCCGCGGCCGTCCGCGCAGCCCGAGTTGTAGTAGCAGTCCTGCGTCGGGCAGATGTTGGTCCACCCCTTGGTGGCGCAGGTCACGCCCTGGAGCCGGGCGAAGTGCAGGTCGATGTCGTTGCCGGCGCCGCCGATGCCACCGACGGTGTCCCAGCAGAGCTCGGCGCGAATGCCGGGGGCGCGCACCTGGACCTTCTGGGTGCAGCTGTAGCTCTTGCCGTCGAGGGTGAATTCGCCCTGCACGATGTAGTCGCCCGACAAGCCGAAGGCCGGGTAGACGCGGCCGCCCGCCGCGCCGTTGCCGAAGTTGACCGCCTGCAGGCCGATCAGCGTGCCGCCCGCCTGGGGGACGTAGCGCGCGGGGGTCTGCGTCGCGTCGAGGCGAACGCCGGTGCGGGTGCCCTTGCGCGCGCCCGCGGTGCCGGAGTTGGCCTGGCTGTAGATGGCGAAGCTGGGGTTGGGCAGCACGTTGTCGCAGTCCCCGCCGAGCACGGTCCAGGTCCAGTTGGTGGTGCGACCGCGGGCCGCGGCGTCGGTAATCCACGCCGAGCCGTCGACCAGGGGGATGGCCGCGGGGCTGGGGTAGGGGGCGGTGGTGATGCTCGCCGAGGGGCACTGCACGCTGTTGGCGCACATGCAGCCTTCGGCCGCGTTGTTCCCCGACAGGCCGTCACAGTTGTAGTCGCCGGCCGCGCACGAGTCGGTGAGCGCGGGGGGCTGGGCGCCACGACACACGCCCGACCAGCTCGCGAGCTCGCCGCCGGCGCAGTCGAGGCTGCCCTTGGCGTTGTTGCTGCACCAGCCCACGGGCAGCCCCGTCCCGGGGTCGACCTGCGTGGCCGGCACGAGGTAGCAGTCCTTGGTGACGCCGTTGGCGGGGCAGAAGCAGCCCTCGTCGACCAGGCCGTCACAGTCGTCGTCGAAGCCGTTGCCCTGGGGGCCGTTGAGCCGCGATGCCGGCACGCCACCGGTGGTCAGCGCCGAGTCGGTCGCACCCGCGCACTCGTCGTCCGTCGCCGGGGCGCACAGCCGACGAATGGTGGGGTTGCCCGGCACCGGGGGGCCGCAGCCGCCGTCGTAGTTGGGGTTCACGCCCGAGTCGGGCTCGGTGAGGCCGCCGCCCGTGCCGCCACCCTGCGCGCTGCCGCCGCCCTGGCCGTTGCCGCCGCCGGTGACGCCACCGCCACTGCCGCCGGTCTGCGTGGCGCCACCGCCCTGGCCGGTGCCCGAGCCCGTGCCGACGAGGCCTCCGCGGCACTCACCCATCACGCACACCTGGTTGGCGCCGCAGTCGTCGAGGACGGTGAGGGTGGTGCAGGTCTTGGACTGGGGCGTACAGGCGACGAGGGCGCCGGCGAAGAGGGCAACGATGGTGATTTGCTTCATGTGGCGTTCGGACTCCGAAATGAAAGTTTCCCCTGAAGGCGGCGCCGAACCTAGGCGCAGCGGTGCGCCGAAGTCGAGGTGGCAGCGCGCGCGCCGGCCCCGCGTTTTTCTCAGACTCCGATAATCAGGAAGACCGCGGCCACCATGAAGTCGAGCAGCAGGCAGCCCATGCAGGCCTCGACCACCCCGGTGGTGACCGCCTCGCCCACCGCGCTGGCGCCGCCCTTCGCCCGCAGTCCCCGCAGCGAGGCGGCGACGGGGATGAACGCCCCGCAGGCCACCGACTTCACCAGGGCACAGGCCACGTCGCCGGGGTCGACCATGGAGGGGTCCATGAAGGCGCTCCCATCGGCGCCGAAGGCATAGGTGATGGTGAGCACCGCGGAGGCCGTGGCGAAGAAGGTGCCGACGATGGTCAGCAGCGGCAGCGTGAGCGTCGAGGCGATGATCCGTGGCACGACCAGCTCGGCCAGCGGGTCGGCAGCCGAGAGCTCGAGGGCTTCGATCTGCTCGTTGACCGACATCGCGCCCAGCTCGGCGGTCGTCGAGGCGGCCTGCCGCGAGGCGGCGAGCAGCGCGGTGAGCATGGGCGCGAACTCGCGCAAGATGAGTTCGAAGTAGGCCGGCCCCACCACCGAGACGTTGCCGGTGTACTTGCGCGCCTGGGCGTTGGCGATGGTCACCATCACCGTGCCGAAGAAGGCCAGGCCCGCGCCGACCAGCAGGCTCGACTGGGCCCCCAGCTCGGCCATGTGACGCAGCACCTCGCGGCCCACCACGCCTTCGCGCCGCGCGCTCTTCACCGATCGAACGAGGAGCAGCGTCTGCGCGCCGACGGTGTGCACCAGGCTCACCCGAACACCCGGGCGAGCAGCGGGGTGAGGAGGAAGTCGAGGGTGAAGATCGCAGCGCAGCTGGTGACCACCGAGGCCGCCGCGGCCTGGCCCACCCCGCGCGCGCCACCCGACGCGCGCAAGCCCGCCGCCGTGGAGACCACCGCGATGGCCAGCCCGAAGGCGGTGGTCTTGGCCACGCCGCCCACCAGGTCGCCCCAGCGCAACATGTCGGAGAACGCGCCGAAGAAGACGCGCACCGGGAGCTCGAGCGTGAAGTACGCGGCCACCGCTTCCCAGAGGATCGAGACGAGGAAGGTCGAGGTGGTCAGGGCCATCACCGAGATCACGCTGGCCACCACCCGCGGCGCCACGAGAATGCGGAAGGGGTCGAGGGAGATGCCCCGCAGGCCCTCGATCTGCCCGTTGACCGTGAGCAGCGCGAGCTCGGCGGCGTTGCGCGCGCCGATGCGGGCGGCCATCACCAGGCCCAGCAGCAGCGGGCCGAACTCCCACAGCAGCGCGAAGCCCGCGGCCCAGCCGGTGTAGAGGCGCGCGCCGAACTTGGTGGCGTAGACCCCCGCCTGGAGCACCACCGTGGCGCCGATCAAGGTGCCCGCGCCCAGCGCGAGCGGCAGCGAGCGGAAGCCGAAGAGCACCAGCCCCCGGCTCAGCTCCCCCAGGTCGAGCCGCGGGAGGTGCAGCAGCGTGCGGCCGAAGACCATCAGGTTCGCGCCGACGAGCCGGGTCAGCCACAGCACGAACCCGCCCAGCGCGCGGAAGGGGGCCGCGATCACGAGGCCACCCGCCCGGCGACGAGGCGCACCGCCAGCTCCACCGGCAACGAGGGCACGGGGTCGGGCAGGGCGACGATCAACGTCTTGCCCTCCGAGACCTCGATCAACAGGTCGGCGATGGACTGCTCGGTCACCGGGTCGAGGCCGGCGAAGGGATCGTCGGCGATCAGCACCTGGGGCCGGGCGACGATGGCCCGGGCCACGCCGGCGCGCTTCTTCATGCCCCCCGACAGCGTCTCGGGGTGCTTCTGGGCCGCCGTGGTCAGCCCCACGCGTGCCAGGGCCTCGGCGGCCCGCGCCTGGGCCTCGGCCTCGGGCACGTGGCGCCGGCGCAGTGGCAGGAGCACGTTCTCCAGCACCGTGAGCGAGTCGAAGAGCGCGTCGCTCTGGAAGACCATGCCGAAGGCCACCTGCGCGTCGCGGCGCACCTCGGGCGCGCGGCTGGCCACGCTCACCTCGTCCCACTGCACGTCACCCGCGGTGGCGAAGGCGAGGCCGGTGAGGCACTTGAGCAGCGAGGTCTTCCCGCCGCCCGCCGGGCCCCAGAGCACGGTGCGGCTCCCGACGGGGAACTCGAGGGTCACGTCGGTGAGCGCGTGGACGGCGCCGAAGCGCAGGCAGAGGTGGTGCGTCGACAAGCGCATCGGGGGGCGGCCGACGCTAGTACGCTTCCGCGCCATGCTTCGTGCGCTCTTCGTCCTCTGCCTCTCCTTCACGGCCTGTGGTCCCGCCGACCCGTGCGCGAACGTGCCCTGCAGCGAGGCCCGGGTGTGCGTGGTCAAGGGCACCGAGAAGGTGGCCTGCGAAGTGCCCGACGCCGGCGCGCCGTGATCACTTCTTCAAGAAGCGCTTGATCGATACCTTGCGGAACCCGCGCCACAGCTGCCGGACCATCGCGGTGCTGAAGAGGAAGATCGTCGCCGCGATGCCGAGCACCCCCATCACCGGCACGCCCCAGACCTCCACCGGCTTGTTGGCGAAGGCGATGAAGGTGCCGATGATGAAGCCGCACGCGCACAGGCCGGCGAAGGCCACCACCGCGAAGGCGCGCAGGGTGTTGTTGAGCTCGGTCATCTGGTCGGCCTTCACCGTGACGGTGAACTTGCCCGACTCGAGATCGAGGAGGATCTGCTGCAGCTGCAGCGGCATCTCGTCGGCCGCGCCCTGCAGCCGCAAGAGGGTCTTCATCACGTTGCCCTGGAGCTGCGCGGGATCGTAGCGATCTCCCAGCAACTGCTTGGCGTAGGGCATGAAAATGTCGTTGATCGGCATCTCCGGGTACAGGCTGCGCAGCACGCCCTCGATGGCGATCGCCGCCCGGGAGAGGATGGCGAACTCCTTGGGGATGCGGATGCGGTACTTGACCGCGAGGTTCAAGATGTCCGCCAGCATGTGCTTGGTGTCGATGTCCTTGAGGGACGTCGGCAGGTAGGTGCCGAGGATCGCGTCGATGTCCTTGCGGAAGGCCATCAGGTTGGTGCGCGAGTCCGGCGTGCCCATGCGGTACAGGATGCGCGCCGTGGACTCCGAGTCCTTCAGCCCAATGGCCAGCACCAGCTGCACCAGGGTGTCCTGCATCTGCCGCGTGACGCGGCCCACCAGCCCGAAGTCGATGAGCCCCAGCACCGGCCCCTCGAGCACCAGCAGGTTCCCGGGGTGCGGGTCGCCGTGGAAGAGCCCGTCTTCGAAGAGCTGCTTGAAGGCCCCCTGGAGAATGGCCTTGGCCAGGGCCTGCTTCGAGCGCTCGTCGAGGTTGGCGCTGTTGAGCTTGGGCGCGTTGATGAACTCCATGGTGAGCACCGTGCGCGCGGTGAGCTCGTCGTAGACCTTCGGAATGCGGGTGTGGGTGACGGCCTGGTAGTTCCGGTAGAAGGCGCGAATGTTGGCGGCCTCGTTGAGGAAATCGAGCTCCTCCTGCACCGCCTTCTCGAACTCCTCGACGATGCCGGTGGGCGTGTAGACGCCCACCTCTTCGATCACCGCCTCGAGCGCGCGCGCCACGTAGTGCAGCACCGAGAGATCGGCCCGCAGCTGCTCGGTGATGCCCGGGCGCTGCACCTTGACCACCACCTCGTCGCCGCCCTTGGTCTTCGCCCGGTGCGCCTGGGCCATGGACGCCGCGGCGAGGGGCACGGGGTCGAACTCGGCGAAGACCTCCTCCAGCTCCTTGCCGAAGGCCTCGCGGATCTGCTTGCGCACCTGGTCGAAGGGCACCGGGGGCACCTGGTCCTGCAGCGTCGAGAGCTCCTCGATGAAGTCCGACGGCAGCAGGTCGGCGCGCGTCGAGAGCACCTGGCCCAGCTTCACGAACGTCGGCCCCAGCTCGGCGAGCATCAGGCTGAAGCGCCGGGCCACGCTCGAAGCCCGGGCGGTCTCGGCGACCTCGGTCTTCTCGTCGGGCTTTCGCAGCCCGGTGCGCTGGAGGAGATCGGCGAACCCATAGCGGGCGGCGATCATCGAGATCTGCCGCAGCCGCTTGAGGTCTTGAAACGCTTCGCGAATCACCTCGTCACCCAACCACGGGAAGGCGGGGTGGGCAAACCTCCGACTTCAGGTCCCGCGGCGCGCAATGCCGGCGGCGACGAGCTCGTTGAGCCGGGCCCGATCGATGGGCTTGGTCAGCACGGGGACGTGGGTCTTCGCCATGAAGTCCCGGGTCGAA
Source organism: uncultured Archangium sp. (assembly GCA_903905455.1). Classification (GTDB taxonomy): domain Bacteria; phylum Myxococcota; class Myxococcia; order Myxococcales; family Myxococcaceae; genus Archangium_A. Next base: position 4,351 of record CAIVGN010000120.1, on the reverse strand, counting down.
GGGGTGAAGGCGCCCCCGGTGATGAACACGAAGCGCGCGGCGAGCCCGGGTGAGACGCGCGCGTAGAGCTGCGGGCCATCGAGGCCGGGCATCATCACGTCGCACAGCACGAGATCGAACTCGCGGGAACCGAAGAGCGCCAGGGCGGCCTCGGCGCTCGGGGCGAGCACTACCTCGTGGCGCGCCAGCAGCCGGGACAGGGCCCGCGCGACGAGCTGGTCGTCGTCGACGATCAGCACCCGCGCCCGCCGCGCGCCGTCGTCCACGGGGAGCGCCACGCGAGCCGGGGGCGCGCTCGGCCGGGCCCGGGGCAGGGTGACCGCGAACGTCGAGCCGCGGCCCAGCTCGCTCTCCACGGTCAGCTCGCCCCCGTGCGCGGCGATGATGCCGTGGCTCACGCTCAGGCCCAGCCCGGTGCCCACGTTGACCGGCTTGGTGGTGAAGAACGGGTCGAAGACGCGTGCCACCTGCTCCCGCGCGATGCCCACGCCGTCGTCGCTCACGGTGACGCGCACCCGGCCGTCACCGAGGTCCACGCCGCCGAGGCGCACGTGGTGGCGGCTGCTGGCCTCGGCCCCCACGGCGTGGGCGGCGTTCGAGAGCAGGTTGACGAAGACCTGGACCAGCGCGGTCTCGTCGCCCACCACCGGCGGGAGGTGCGCGAGATCGACCTGGATGTCGGCCCGGTGGCGCAGCTCGTTGGCCGTCAGGTCGAGGGCGTGGCCCACGACCTCTTCCAGCGAGACGGCCACGCGCCTGCTGGGGTCGGCGGGGCGGGCCAGGGTGCGCATGCCCTCGACGATGCGGCCGATGCGCTCGGCGCCGTCGAGCGCATCGCGGGCCAGCTCGTGCAGTTCGCCGGCCTCGGGCGGGACCTGCTCGAGCATCAACGAGAGGTTCGACATCACGTAGGAGAGCGGGTTGTTGATCTCGTGCGAGACGCCCGCGGCGAGCGTGCCGATGGACACCAGGCGGTCGGTCATCTGGAGCTGCTGGTCGGCGGCGCGGCGGGACGTCGCGTCACGCAGCAGCGCCAGGGTCGCCGGTGCGCCGCGGTGGGTGATGGGTTGGGCCGACGCCTCGACGATGAGGGCCCGGCCGTCGGCGTGGCGCATGCGCTGCTCGCTCCGGGCGTTCTGGCCCACGGCCACCGCCGCGAGCCCCGCCTCGAAGTCCGCGAGGCTCTCGGCGGAGATCAGCGCGCGCAGGTCCTGCCCGAGCAAGGCCTCCCGGGGCACCCCGATCAACTGCCCCATCGCGCCGTTGGCGTGGGCGATGCGCCCGTGGCGATGGATGAGCACCGGCTCCGAGAGCAGGTCGACGAGGTGCTCGAGCTCGAGCTCGGCGCGGACCAGCGCCCGCTCGGCCGCCTTCTTCTCGGTGATGTCCAGGCCCATGCCGCCCACCGTGACGCGGCCGTTCGAGTCGACGATGGGGAACTTGGTGGTGAGCCAGGTGTGCATCACCCCGTCCTGGGTGGGGATGTCTTCTTCGCGGTAGAGCACCTGCGCGCTGGCGCGGACGGCGTCGTCGTCGACCCTCACGGCGCGCGCCGCCTCCTCGGGCAAGAAGTCGAAGTCGGTGAGCCCCACCAGCGAGCGGCCGCTGTGAAGCAACTGGCCCATCAACTGGTTGGCGAACAGGTACCGCCCGCTGTCGTCCTTCACCCACGTCATCGCCGGCACGGCCGCCATGAAGGCGCGAAACCGCAGCTCGCTCTCTTCGACGACCGCCTGCCGGTTGAGCTCGACCACCTCCGGCATTTCGCGGCGCTCGAGCACGGCGGTGATGGCCACGGCCAGCGCCTGGGCCATCCCCTGGACTTCGGCGGTGAACGCGGCGTCGCTCAGCGAGTGCAACACCAGGGCACCGAGCACGGAGTCCTGGGAGGAGATCAAGGGCAGGGCGAGGGCGTCGCGAATGCCGCGCGACGCGAGCACCTCTGCCAACTGGGGGCCCAGGGCGACCTCGCGCATCAGCACCGGGCCCCGGCGCTCGACCGCGTGCGCGATCATGCCCGAGGGGTAGGTGCGGTAGGTGCCGGGGTGGCCCACCAGGGGGCCCAGCACGCATTCCGCGCGCCACGACCCTGTGCTGTGCGTGAAGAACACCGCGCCGTCCGCGCGCGCGACGACCCGCAGTCGCTCTACGAGTTCACCCAACAATGCGTTCATGACCCCCCCGGCGCGAAGCCTACCACCGGGGAACGCCGCGTCAGCAGCTGAGCCCTCGCCGACGTGTGTCATGGGAATGGGGCCCGGCGGCGCAGGTTCCTGCCGAGGCCAAGACGGACGGAAGAGCCAGCGACAACCAGTGTTACACCGCCACCATGGACGAGGCGGTCTTGGGCTTTGGACTCTGTTGTACCGCGATCCCCACGGTCGCCGCGTTCGTCATCGCGTGGACGGCGCGCGGCCGAGCCGACGAGGCGAACAAGAAGGCCGACATGACGATGCTGCGGCTCGAGCTGCTGCAGCGGCAGCTCAGCGCCCTTCGCGCGGCGCCCCCGGTGGTGGTCGAGGCGCAGGCTCCGGTCGCGGCTCCGGTGTTCTTCGCCTCGCCGCCCGAGATTCGCGCCGAGCCGGAGCCGATCGCCGAGCCCCCGCCTCCGGGTGAGGCCTTCGAGCCCCAGCCCGTCAGCGACACCTTCGAGGCGCCGACCGCCCCGCCCGAGCCGCAGGTCGAGGCGCCGCCTCCGCTTCCGGTGGCCCCGCCCGTGCCTGCCGCGCCCCCCTTCGAGTGGGAGAAGTGGATCGGCGTGCGCGGCGCCGCGGTGCTCGGCGGCATCGTCTTCGCCATGGCCGGGCTGTACCTCTTCAAGTACTCCATCGCCCAGGGGTGGATCTCCCCGACCATTCGCGTGATCGGCGCGGTGCTCGCGGGCCTCGGGGGCCTGGTGGCGTCGCAGCGGCTGCGCGAGCGCTACGAGGTCACCGGCCAGGCGCTCGGCGGCGGCGGCATCGTGGTGCTCTACGCGGCCACCTGGGCCTCGAAGTCGCTCTACGATCTGATCCCGTTCCCCCTGGCGTTCCTGCTGATGGTGTTGATCACCGCGGTGGCCGGCGTGCTCGCGGTCAAGCAGGACAACCGGCTCGCCGCGTACTTAGGCCTCGTGGGCGGCTTCGCCACGCCGCTGATGTTGTCCACCGGCCAGAACGCGCCGATCTCCCTGTTCTCGTACGTGCTCTTCCTCGACGTCGCGCTGCTGTGGGTCGCGTACCTCAAGCGGTGGAAGAGCGTCGCCGCGCTCGCCCTGGGCGGGACCGTGCTGCTCGAGTTCGGTTGGGTCTTCGGCCGCATGGAGCCAGGCCAGGTGTGGATCGCCTTCGCGGTGATGGCCGTCTTCGCCGTGCTCTTCGCGGTGTTCTCGGACCGGTTCAGCGACGAGCACGAGCCCACGCCGGCCTCGCGCCTGCTGCAGTCCTTCGCGCTGCTGACGCCGACGGTGGTGCTGATCTACTTCGCCAGCAGCAGCACCCTGGCCGTGCCCCTGGCGCCGACCGCGGGCTTCCTCGCGGTGCTCCTGGTCGGGGTGGGCTTCATTCACCGCAAGGCCGCGCAGGGTGAAGAGGCCCTGCTCACGCTGTCCGTGGGCGCGGTGTTGACGGTGCTCGCCCTGGCCGCCACCTCGCGGGCCACGAGCGAGCTGACCGGCGTGATGTTCCTCGTGGTGAACCTCGGCCTCTGCGCGATCGCCGTGCTCAACGTCGAGTGGCCCCAGCCCGACCCGCGACGGACCACGGCCCGGGCCTCGGCGCGCTGGTTGCTCGCCGGCGTGATGGGCGTGCTGCTGCTCGCCGCCGTGCGCAGCACCCACGCTGAATCGCACCTCACGTTCTCCATCGGCTTCGGCGTCGTGACCCTGCTGCTGGTGTGGCTGGGCCGCGACGAGAAGGGCATGGCGTGGCAGCCGCTGGTGGGCGTGGCGCCGGCCGTGGCCTTCGCCATCGACCTCGTCAACGTGACCTCGCACTCGCTCGACGGCCCCGGCGCGGTGGACCCGGTGCTCGCGCTCGGCCCGCCGCTGGTGCTGGGCATCGCGCTGCTCGGGGCGACGTTCTTCCTGAAGGTCGAGCGGGTGCTGGTGTCGTTCTCCATCACCACCCTGGTCTTCTCGATCTTCGCCCTGTCTTCGCTCCCCAGCCAGCCGCTGCAGGTGCTGGTGGCGCTGGCGTTGATGGCGGCCCTGGGCGTGGTGGCCTCGATTCGTGGCACCTTGCGCGGCGCGGCCTTCGCCACCGTGGTGCTCTTCGGCCTGCGCCTCATGGAGCCCCTGCGCGCCGGTGACGGCGAGCTCATTCCCTGGACCCAGCTCTTCATGGTGGGCCTCGGGGCGGGGCTGCTGCTGCAC
>CAIVGN010000119.1 GCA_903905455.1 uncultured Archangium sp. | reverse complement strand
TCCCCCTTCACGGGAGCCCCATGGCGCACCACAAACGAAGACGCGCGAAGAACCGACGAGCGGGTTGCCTGCTCTGCAAGCCCCACAAGATCAACGGAAACGCGGAGCGCGCACGCGAGAAGCGGGCGTTCGAACGGGAACTCCGCGAGGGTGCCGCTCCACCCGATTGCCGCACCGCGCCCCGACCATCACCCTGAACTCATGAGTTCAGGAATCAGCCGCGGCCCCGCTCACGGCGCCTCGAGCCGCCGCTTGATCTCCTCCAACCGCTTCTTCTCCTCCGCGACGAAGGTCTTGGCGGCCGCGGCGCGAATCAGGTCGCGTTCCTTGAAGAGCGCGTCTTCGTGGCACTGCGCGGTGACCTGCCTGGAGAGCTTGTCGCCGTAGCCCTCGACCGACTTCACCTTGCCCTTCGCGTCGTAGCTGATGACGTCGTAGTGGCTCGCGCGGCCGCTGGGGTCGAGCTTCTCCCAGGTCTTGATGTCGCACTCCCGCGCGATGGCCTTCTTCGCGAGGTACTTCGCGATGCGCGGATCGGTGGCGGCGCGCCCGGCGAACTCCTCCTCGTCCCAGGTGTTGTAGGTGTGGAGCACGGGCTGCTCCGGCGCGGGCAGCACGAGGGTCGAAGGCGGCGTGGTGCTCAAGTAGTCCTCCACGTTGCTCGCGCATTCCGTGACGCGCCCGTTGGGCTGCATGACGCGCACGTCGAGCAGCAACACCGGCTCACCGACCGCGAGCCCGCACCGGGAGGTCGTGGTGTCCGTGGCGTACAGGACGAGCGAGCGGTCGATGGTGGTGAACAGGTCTCGCGCGAGCGTCGCGGAGGCGTGACTGACGCCTCCGCCCAGGTGTGCGCGCTGCAGCAGCGGGATGACGGAGTGGCGCCGCAGCGTGCGCTCCGACACCTTCGCGCTGGCGCTCGGGCGCGAGAAGACGTCTTCGCTCGAAGGCTGCGTTTCGATGGGCGAGAAGGCGACGACGACGATCTCGGTGTTCGGCTTGCTCGAGACCCAGAACTTGAGCGGTGCCGACGCGCGCAGCTCGAACTGATGCTCGGCGCCGAAGTCTTGCAGGCTCACCCTCGTGGGCTCCGACGCGAACGCGGCCACGAGCACCTTGTGCGGCGCGGTGGTCGTCAGCACGAAGTGAACGCGCACGCTCTGGGCCTCGGCGCTCGCGGGGATGGTCGTGCGCACCACGACGGGGCGAGAGAAGTCGTCGCCGAGCTTCAGCTCGACGGGCGGCGTCTCGGGATCCTGCGCGAGCGCGCGGAACGCGAAGGTGGTGACGAAGAGCAGGGACCGCAGCGAGGTCGAGGTCATGTGGCTGTGTACACCCGCCCCGGCCTCTCCTTGCGTGCCATCCATCCAGGCGCTAACTACTGCACCATATGGTTCAGTATTCAGGCCCCCACCTCGATGCCACGTTCGCCGCGCTCTCGGACGCCACCCGACGCGGCATCCTGGAGCAGCTCGGGCGGGCCGACGCTTCGATCACCGCCCTGGCCGAGAAGTTCGACATGACCCTCACGGGCATGAAGAAGCACGTCGGCGTCCTGGAGCAGGCCGGGCTCGTGGCCACGAAGAAGGTCGGCCGCGTGCGGACCTGCAAGCTCGGCCCGCGCCCACTGGATGCAGAGACGGCCTGGCTCGAGCGGTACCGCGAGCGCTGGGCCTCACGCTTCGATGCGTTGGACGAGGTGGTCGAGGAACTCAAACAAAAGGAGAAGACCCGTGGACGCAACAAGCGAGCGTGATCCCGTGAAGCCCCCCACGACGACGGAGCGGAGGTCCGACCGCGAACTGGTCGTCACGCGCACCGTCAACGCCCCGGCGCGCATCGTGTTCGAGGCGTGGACCCAGCCCGAACTCCTCAAGCGATGGTGGGCGCCGAAGACGTATGGCGTGTTCTTCCTCTCCTGCGAGGCCGACGTCCGGGTCGGAGGCACGTACCGCTTCGTCTTCGGCCACGCGGCGTCACCGGAGCCGATGGCGTTCTTCGGGAGGTACCTCGAAGTGGTGCCGAACGCGCGCCTCTCCTGGACCAATGAGGAAGCGGGTGACTCGGGGGCGGTCACCACGGTGACCTTCGAAGAGACCGCGGGCCAGACGCGGGTCGCGGTGCACGACCTCTACCCCTCGAAGGAAGCGCTCGACGCGGCCATCGCCTCCGGGAGCACGGGGGGGATGTGCGAGACCTTCGAGCAACTGGAGGAGCTCCTCGTCACCCTCGAGCGTGATCAGAGCGCGAAGCGATAGTTCTCGCCGAAGCGCGAGTCCCACTCCGAGCAGCCCGCGCGGTCTCCGCTCCTGAACCAGACCTCGAGCTCGCGCGCGCCCTGGGGCACGGTCAGCACCACCGGGTTCATCACGCGGCCCATGCCCTCCATGCGCGTGGTGGGGAAGTACGACACGGCGCCGCCATCGAAGCGGTACCAGAGGAGGATGTCCCAGGTGGCGAAGCCGCCGTAGCCCGCGCGGCAGCGTGGCAACCGCGCCGACTCGTACTCGAAGATGACGTTCCGCGCGCCGCGCGTGGGGCCGGTCTGCTCCTGCCGCCAGTCCCCGAAGAAGCGCACCGTGGGCCCGGGGCGCTGCACGGTGAAGCGGAAGTTGTGGCCGAAGTTCGAGTCCCACGCGGCGCAGCCCGACGCGTTGGTCACCTGGAACCAGAGCTCGAGCTCGCCCTCCGCCGTGAGGGGGAGCACCGGCTGGGCCGTGACGCCGTCCGGGGAGTGGCCGCCCGCCCAGAAGGAGCCCTCGCGGCCGGCCAGGCGCCAGAAGCCGGTGATGGTCCACAGCGGCTGGCCCGCGCGCTCGAGGCGACAGCCCGGGAGCCGCTCCGTGTCGTACTCGAGCTTGAGCTGGGTTCCGACGACGAGCGCGCCCGTCGTGGCGATCGACCAGTCCCGCCGGAAGGACAGGCTCGACACGCCGCCCAGCGCCGAGGCCTGCGCTGACAGCGACGCGCCCTCGTCTTCCCCCGCGACCGCGCTCACGGAGTCGGGGCCACAGGCGGCGAACAGCACCAGCGTCGAGAGCAGGAACCGGTTCATGGAGAGGGGCTGTACGCCTGGTGCGCACACCGGGCAATGGCCGCGAGTCGCGTCAGCTCTCGGCCGGCCGGGCGTCCCTGGACGCGCGCACGCATCGACACCAGCGTGAAGTCCGTCCATAATGCATCTAGTTGCCAACACTCTGATTCATCTTGGACGCACACCATGGCAGCCGCTTCCCCTCTCCTGATCAAGAAGGCAATCCCGCTCCTGAAAAGGAAGGGAGCGCTGGTGCGCCTCTCCGAGGTGCTCGAACTCGGTGTTCACCGCGACACGCTGCGCGCGATGCGCGACCAGGGTCTCGTTGAGCAGGTCTCCCGAGGCCTGTACCGACTGACCAGCGGCGAGCCACTCGAGCAGCCGGACCTCGTGACTGTGACACGGCGGGTCCCCGGGGCCGTCGTCTGCCTCATCTCCGCGCTCGCGCTCCACGAGCTCACCACGCAGATCCCCCACGCGGTCGACATTGCCCTCAAGCAGGGGCGACGACGCCCGCGCATCGTCCATCCGCCCATCAACGTCTACTGGTGGTCGGCCGCGGCCCTCGCGCAGGGGATCGACAAGCGGAAGTTCGGCGGCGTCGAGGTGCTGGTGACGAACCCAGAGCGGTCGGTAGCGGACGCGTTCAGGTACCGGAATCAGCTCGGGCTCGACCTGGCCATCGAGGCCCTGCGCACATGGAAGGAGCGTCGTGGCGCGCGCCCCGACAAGCTGCTCGCGGCGGCCCGGAGCGTTCGCGTGGAGAACGTCATCCGCCCCTTCCTGCAGGCGCTCCTGTGACCCGGCCCATCAAAGACCTGGCCAAGTCGGTGCACACCCGACTCCTCACGCTCGCCAAGCAGACGGGCAGGCCGTTCACCGAGGTGCTCCAGCGCTACGCCATGGAGCGGTTCCTCTATCGGCTCTCGAAGTCCAGGCACTCGAAGCACTTCGTGCTCAAGGGCGGCCTGATGCTGCGCGTGTGGAAGGCGCCGGTGACACGCCCGACGAAGGACGTCGACCTGCTCGGGCGCACGAAGAACACCGTCGCGAACCTGGTCTCCATCGTCCAGCAGGTCTGCACCGAGGAGGTCGAGCCCGACGGGATGCAGTTCGACCCGACGACCGCGGCCGGGTCACTCATCAACGAGGCCGCCGAGTACCACGGCATTCGCGTGAAGTTCACCGGGCTGCTCGGGGTTGCACGCGCCTCGATGCAGCTCGATGTGGGCTTTGGAGACGCGGTGGTGGGAATCCGGCGCCGCTTTCGATCTCGTCAGGACACCGAATTGGGGTCGCCCATCCCCAAGGACCGACCACTAAGGCAGCGACCTGCGGCAGAAGGACCCACTCGCGCAGGCACGGACAGACACAACAACGCCCGGTCAACCTCTCGGCTGACCGGGCGTCTTATTGAGTTGCGGGGGCAGGATTTGAACCTGCGACCTTCGGGTTATGAGCCCGACGAGCTACCTGGCTGCTCCACCCCGCGCTATGTGCCCCAGCTAGTACGTGGCCGACCTCGAGACGTCAAGCCTCTTGTCGCCTCACCTCTCCCGAAACCAACAATCTCCCCGCCCGTACACTCGGTTCGTGAGCCGCCCCCACCTTCCCGCCGCCCTCGCTGGCTTCCTGGGGGTGGTGCTCAACATCGTCGCCGTGGCCGCCCTGCGCCCCGTCCCGCACACCTACGGCCCCTCCGACGTCCCCGCGTGGCTCGCGGAGACCCTCGCCGCCCCCACGAACTCGACGATCAGCGCCTGGGCCTTCACTGTCGGCCTCGTGGCCCTCGCCGCGTTCGCCGCCGGCCTCGCCTTCGCCGCCCGTTCTTCCGGGGTGACCATCGGCGCCGTCTTCTTCGGAGCCGGCGCCCTCCTCGACGCCGCCGGCACCATGGCCCCCCTCGCCGCCCTCCACGTCGACGCCTCCGCCGGCCTCGCGCTGCTGTGGATGAGCCTGCTCCTCGACTCGGCCTTCAACGGCCTGCTGGGACTGGGCCTGCTCTTCATCGCCTACGGCCTCCCCACCGACTGGCCCAAAGGCCTGCGCGTGCTGGCCCTCGTCGCCGGCCTGGTGAGCCTCCCGGTCGGGCTCCAGTTCTCCTCCGACACCTTCGCCCGCCTGCTCGCCGTCGCCGGCCCGCTGTGGCTGAGCTGGGTGATCTGGGCCTCCGTGCACCTCCTCCGGAGCCGCCGTGACTGAGCCCCTCAGCGCCCGCTACGCCCGGCGCCTGGTCACCATCCCCGGCATCGTCCTCTCCCTCTGGGTGGTGACCGCGAGCCTGCCCGCCTTGCTGGTGCTCGCCCTGTTCGTCGACCTCGTCCGCGGCCAGCGCACCTTCAGCACCACCCGCCTCACCGGCTTCCTCTTCTGCTTCCTCGCGGTCGAGAACGTCGGCCTGCTGCTCCTCTTCTGGACCTTCCTCACCACCCGCGCCGGCACCCGCGCCCGGGCCGCGCGCACCTTCGCCATTCAACGCCTGTACACCGCGGGCCACCTCGCCTCGGTCACCCGCCTCTTCTCGCTGCGCTTCGTGGTTGACGGCGCCGATCAGGTCAGCCCCGGCCCGCTGCTGGTCTTCGTGCGCCACGCCAGCGTCATCGACTCGCTCGTGCCCGGCGGCTTCATCGCCAACGTGCACCACTTCGAGCTCCGCTACGTGCTCAAGCGCGAGCTCCTCGTCGAGCCCTGCCTCGACCTCGCCGGCCACTGGATCCCCAACCGCTTCGTCGACCGCAGCGGAGGCGACACCGCGACCGAGCTGGCCGCCCTGCGCGACCTGAAGGCCAACCTCGGCCCGAACGAGGGCGTGCTCATCTACCCCGAGGGCACGCGCTTCAGCCGCGGCAAGCGCCAGGCGATCCTCTCCAAGCTCGAGGGCCCCGCGAAGGCCCGCGCTGAACAGCTGCGCCACCTGCTCCCCCTGCGCCGCGGCGGCGCGCTCACGCTCCTCGACGCCAGCCCCTCGACCGACGTGCTCTTCGTCGGCCACCACGGCCTCGAGGGCTTCACCCGCCTGCACGACATCTGGCGCGGCGCGCTGGTGGGCAAGACCGTCACCATTCGTTTCTGGCGCGAACCCGCGAGCACCCTGCCCTCCGGCGACGACGCCCGCCTCGCCTGGCTCGACGCGAAGTGGCAACGCATGGATGACTGGCTCGAGGGCCTCGACTGAATGATCGCTCCGCTCGCGTTGGCCGGCTGTCTGGTGGCGTTGTGGTTGCTGTCCTTGAAGCTCCACGACTCGAGCCTCATCGACCTCTTCTGGGGCCCGGCCTTCGCCGTGGTCCTCTGGCCGGAAGTGCTGCAGCACGGCGCCCCCCCGCGCGCGCTGCTGGTGGCGGGCCTCGTCACCCTGTGGGGCGTGCGGCTCGGTGCGTACCTCGCGTGGCGCAACCTCGGGCACGGCGAAGACAAGCGCTACACCGCCATGCGCGCGAAGCACGGAGCCGCCTGGTGGTGGCGCTCGCTGTTCATCGTCTTCGGCCTCCAGGGCGTGCTGGTGTGGGTGGTGTCGCTGCCCGTGCGCGCCGTCGCGACCGCGCCGATGAGCGACTGGGGACTGAGCGACGTGCTGGGCACCACGCTGGTGCTCACCGGCGTGCTCTTCGAGTCGCTCGGTGACTTGCAGCTCGCGCGCTTCAAGGCCGACCCCGCGAACAAGGGGAAGATCATGGACCGCGGGCTGTGGCGCTACACCCGGCACCCCAACTACTTCGGCGACTTCGTCACCTGGTGGGGCTTCGGCGTCTTCGGGCTCGCCACCGGCGCGTGGTGGACGCTGCTCGGGCCCGTGGTGATGAGCGTGCTGCTGACCAAGGTCTCGGGGAAGGACCTCCTCGAGCAGGGCATGCGCGGGCGCCCGGGCTACGACGACTACCTGCGGCGCACGAGCGGCTTCATCCCGCTCCCGCCGAAGGCCGCCACGTAGGCCGCGCCGAGCAGCAACATCACCAACAGCGCAGAGAACCACCGCTCCACGTTCGACGGCGCGCCCCCTTCGCAGACCAGCACCTCCTGCCAGGCCCACGTCGGAGGCGAGCCCTGGTTGAAGTCCGGCCGCCGCACGCGGGCCTTCACGCAGCGCCCACCGCTCCCGCACGCCGCGCCCTCCGCCTGCCCCACGCACGACGCGTCAGGCATCGTCGGCGGAGGTCCATCCGCGATGTCCGCCCACGCCACCCCGGACACCACCGCGAGCACGAGCACCAGGCGCATCACGACACGCTCCCCCAGAGCACGGAGCCCAGGATCAGCACCACCGGCAACGCCAGGAACCACGCCACCCGCGTCTGGGTCGGGATCCGCCGCCCCGTCGGCCACCGCAGTGGCAACCCGGCCAGCCACCCTTGCATCACCATCGACGTCGCGACGCCGACCATCGCGTCCTGCGCGCTGTCGAGCTTCCCCAGCGAGACGACCAACACGGGCACCATCACCGCCCACGGAGCCACCAACGCCAGCGTCACCACCGCCGTCGCCCCCCGCACCGTGCGCTCCACTGGGCTCGCAAGGTCGAGCCGCGCTTCCGCTTCCACTTCGTGCAGGTCGTTCGGCGTCGACCACCGCGGGGCCTCCAGCAGCCGCCCGTCGAGCATCACCAGCAGACACTGCGTGGGCATGGTCATCGGCGCGATCTCCCCCAGCATGAGGGCCTCCACCGTGCCCTCCACCCCGAGGTAGCGCGCGAGCCACTCCGAGGGCACCGGCAGCGCCCCTGCCACCGGGCGCAGCGGATCGAACCACCGCGTCTCGGGCGCCTGCCCGGGCAGGTACTCCGTGAACGCGACGTACGGCGCCTCACCAAAGATCCCCTCGCCGTCTTGCACCAGCACCCCGAACCCGTCGGCCACCACCTGCAGCGCCACCGCGTGCAGAAACCCCGCATCGTGGCTGTGAAACGACAGGCAACACACCCCCTCGTGACGAGAGAGCCAGCCGTGCATGCGCTCCGGCGCGAGGTGCACGCTGCCCTCGTCCCCCGGCGCGAGCTTCAGCAACGGCCCCGGCCACGCAGCCTCGACCCACCCGCGCAGGTGCTCCAGCTCCGCGCCCGGCACCCACAGGGCATGAAAAAGCCCGCCTTCATGCGCGGCGCGTCCAGAGACGCGGGCGAACGAGGCGGGCTCGAGAAACGGAGCCACTTACTTGAGCGTCAGGCCCTTGAGCTTCGCGAAGGGCGAGTTGAAGCCACCCGACGAAGTGACCTGCTTGGCCTGCTCGGCCTTCCAGGAGGTCAGGTCGGCGCGCTCTTCGGTGCGCTCGGCCGCGGTGATCGACAGCTTGATCTTGTCACCGTTGATCTCGATGACTTCCGCCTTGAGCTCCTTGCCCATGGGGAAGACGCGGCGGAAGTCGGTGCCACGCTCGGTGCCGGTCTCGCTGGCAGGAATGAGGCCCGAGAGCCCGTCCCACTCGACGAACACGCCGTACTGCTCGATGCGCGTCACCTTGCCGACGATCACCGAGCCGCGGCGCGGCTTCGGGGCACGCACCACCTTGACGTCGGTGGGGCCCGAGGGGGCCGCGGTGCCATCGGTGGGGGCAGAGGCCGACGACGCCACGCCCTCGCCCACGGCCACGCCGTCCTTCACCAGGCGCAGGCCAATGCGCTTCTCGATCTCGTCGACCTTCTCGACCTTGACCTCGATCTCCTGGCCAACCTCGAGCACGTCGCGCGGGTGCGCGATGCGGCGATCGCTCATCGCCGAGATGTGGATCAGGCCGTCGACGCCGGGGGCCAGCTCGACGAACGCGCCGAACGGCTGCAGGCGAACGACCTTGCCCTTGAGCAGCGCGCCTTCCTTGGCGACGTCCAGCATCGCCTTGAAGGGGTCGTCGAGGAGCTTGCGCATCGAGAGCGTCACGCGGTCCTTGCGCTTGCTCTTGTCAGGCGAGTTCGGCTCGGCGTCCTCGAGGCGGATCAGCTCGACCTCGACCTCGTCACCGGCCGTCACCACTTCGCTCGGGTGACCGATGCGCACGTGCGACAGCTCGGACACGGGGATCAGGCCCTCGAGACCACCGAGGTCCACGAACGCGCCGAACGCCTGCACGTTGACCACGCGACCCTTGAGGATCTGGCCCACGGCGAGCGTCTTCTTGAGCTCGGCCGCCTTGGCCTTGTTGCCCTCTTCCATCAGCGAGCGGCGCGAGAGGACGACGTTCTTCTCCTTCACCTCCGTCACGCGGAAGGTGAGGCGCTGGCCCACGAGGTCCTCGAGCTTGACCGGCCGCACATCGACCTGGCTCGACGGGCAGAAGGCGCGCACGTCGCCGACGGCGACCTCGAGCCCGCCCTTGTTCACGGAGAGCACCAGGCCATCGACCGGCAGGCCCGACGAGCGGGCATCCACCAGCATCGACAGCGACGCGGCGCCCTTGCTGAGCTTGCGCGAGAGCTGGATGCCCTTGGCACCCGTCTCCATCACGAAGGCTTCGATCTCGTCGCCCACGCCGTGGCGCAGGATGCCCTCGTCGTCCTTCAGCTCGTCGAGGTCGATCATCGCCTCGTGCTTGCCGATGGTCGCGAAGACCACCTCGGCGCCCAGCTGGAAGATCTTCGCGGTGACCTTCTCACCCACGCGCGGCATCTGCTTGCGGGTCGGCACGCCGCCGTCCTTCGCGTGCTGCTCGAACATCGAGGCGAACGACTCGGCCTCGTGCACGTCGTCGGCGACCGACGGACCGACCGGGGTCGGCTTGACGGTGACGGGAGCGGCGACCGCGCCCTCGGCCGTGGCCTCGCCCTGGGGCTTGGTCTCGACGGCGCCACCGGCGCGCTTCACCACGACCATCGGGCCCGGCTTGCGGTCTTCGCGCGGCTTGCGATCACCACCGCGATCATCGCGGCTGCTCTTGCGGTCATCACCCTGGCCCGACGCGCGGCCCAGCATGACGTCTCCAAACGTTGCCTTCGGCTTCTTCTGCTCAGTCATGATTCCTCGGAAATTCAGTGCCTACAGGCGGGGTTCCCCCCGAACGGGGCGCGGGTCTAGCGGATCACCGGGCCCGAAACCACCCCTGTCACGCCCCGACCCGAATCAGGCGTTCAGGCGCCACGAAACCACCCCACCAGGGCCTCCAAGTGGTCCCGGTCTACCCCGTCGAAGGTGCCTTGGCGCTCGCTGTCAACGTCGAAGACCGCGATCAGCGCTCCCCGGCGGTCGAACACCGGCACCACGATCTCCGAGGCGCTGCGGCCGTCACAGGCGATGTGGCCGGGGAAGGCGTGCACGTCTTCGACCACCTGCGTCAAACCGGTGGCCGCCGCCGCCCCGCACACGCCCCGCCCAAAGGCGATCTCCAGGCAGCCCAGGGTGCCCTGGTAGGGGCCCACCCGCAGCAGCCTGCCCGGCGTCACCACCCGGTAGAACCCGGTCCACAGGTGGCCAAAGGCGTGGTGCACCAGGCAGCTCATGGTCGCCATGGCGGTGATCTCGTCGTCGACCCCGTCGAGCACCCCGCGCACGTGCTGGGCGAGCTGCCGGTAGGCCTCGGCCTTGGGGAGGGACTTCAGCTCCAGCGTCACTTCAGCCATCGCTCACTCCTTGAGCACACCCATGCGGATCTTCGTCTTCTGGCCGCTCGGCACTTCCTGCTCGAAGGGCGGCGCCAGGGAACCTGCCTGGAAGACCTGGAGCACGATGCTCGAGGTGTCGGGCGCGGTGTCGGTGACCTCGAGCTCCATGCCCTCGGCGACGGCGTGGGGGTGATCGATCTCCAGCAGCAGCGCCACCGAGAGCGGCGAGTCGTTGGCCCGCGGGTCGTCCCGCAACGACACCTTGGACTCCTTGACCTGCACCGGCAGCGGCGCGCCCGAGAGGCCCAGCTTCAGCGGTTGCGTGGCGAGCTTCACCAGGCGCTCCTTGAGCCGCGTCACCTCTTCGCCCTTGAGCACCCCGTCGCGGTTCGAGTCGACGGCCTCGCGGAGCAGCAAGCACCGCTCCCCCGAGTCCACGTCCATCACCACCAGCACCGACACCCGGGTGGGGGTGACGGTGATGGTGAGCTTCTTGTGGAAGCCCTTGGGGTGACCCCACGCCACGCCCGCGACGAGCGCGAGCAGCAGCGCGCTATTCCGGGTCGCTGTGGAACGCATGGAACAGCTTGCGCACGTCGGGCAGCACGCGGGGCACGAAGGCCTTGTCGTTGGACACCGCGATCACCCGCTTCTGCACCGTGAGCGGCTGCCGCGCCTGGCGATTGACCCAGATGGGGTTGGTGAAGCCGTAGGGCTGCACCGTCTGCTTCATCGTGGGCTTGTACTTGCCGAAGGTGGCGCCGAAGCCGAACGACGCGCCGATGACGCCGACCGCGTCGCTGATCTCCAATGAGGGAATCTCGTAGGGGGTGAAGACCGGCCACATCGACTCGGTGCCGCGGGCCTCGAGCAGGATGAAGGAGTTGTCGGGGATGTTAGCGTAGTGCTTGTCGATCTCCAGGCGGCTCACGTCGCGCCCGGGGCCGAGGTCGAACACGTCGAGCTCCCGGGGTTCGCGCACCGGCCCGCTGGTGCTGCCGATGCGCAGGGTGACGCGCTTGATGTCCACCCACGGCGCGGCCTTCACCGAGATGTGCACGTCGATCTCCCCGTCACCGGCGATCACCGTGGTGCCGAGCTCCTGTCCGTTGATCGTCAGGTCGAGGATCGGCCCGTTGGTGGCCACCGCGCGGCCCTGGCTCATGGCCGTGTAGACCGCGGCCTGGTCGAGCCCGCGCATGGTGCCATCCGCAGTCTTGCCGACCTTGATGTACGTGCGCGGCAGGCCCGCTTCGGCCTTGTCCCCGTGCGAGTCGGAGTTGCCCGTGGCCACCGTCTTGAAGCCCTTCGAGAGCAGCGCGAACCAGTCGTTCTGTGCGCCGGGCTGCAGGGGCTGGAGCTCGAAACGATCGGCCTCGCCCGCCTTGCTGACCTTCACCACCCGGTTGAGCACCTCGCCCGCGGGGGGCAGGCAGTCTTCCGTCGAGGGCTCGCCCGCGCCGCACTTGCGGATGTTCGGCTCGGCCCCGGGGGGCGCGTTGGCCGCGGTGGGCATGCGGTAGGGGAACATGATGTCGAAGCGCTTGCCGTTGAAGACCTCCATGGCGTCGAACTCGGTGGAGAAGTTCGAGGCGTCGTAGGGAGACTTCGAGCCGTCAGGCAACGGCGAGGCGTCCAGCGACACCGACGAATACGCGGGCAACGGGTTGCCGGTGTAGTTCGAGATGTTGAAGGCGTTGAAGTACCCGAGGATCGTGTCTCGCGGGTGGTTGACCTGGACCACGGTGGTCTGCGGGTCTTTTCCCAGCGCGCGCAGCTGGGCGAAGAGTTCCCCGGGCGGGCGGAAGAACCAGCGGAAGCTCCCGTGCTGCACGGGCCCCGGCTGGAGCATCAGGGGAAAGGCGTTGAAGTGACCCATCTCGAGCGAGGTGAGCTCGAGGCCCACGGTGCTCGCCAGCCAGTCGTTGAGCTGCAGCTGGTCGATGGTGGGCGCGTAGTCGGCGACGTAGTTGTGATCCGTCGAGGTGACGAGATCCACGCCCTCCACTGCGTAGCTGCTGACGCGCGCGTCGAGGTTCATGTCGCTGTCGACGGACTTCACCGAGTGCACGTGGAAGTCGCCGCTGATCCACCCGGGCGTGGGCACCACCTGGGTGAGCGTGAAGCCGACGTTCGTGGTCTGGCCTGCCTTGACCTCGACCTCCTGCTGCTGGAGGTCGTACTCCGGGCCACGCGAGGCGTAGACGATGTACTTGCCGGGACGCAGGCTCGTGCCCGCGGTGCCCGAGGGAGCGAAGAGCGCGCGCTCGAGGTAGCGCCGCGTGGCCGGGTCATCGGACGCGTCGTCGATGAGATCCGACGTGCGGTAGCGCTCGCCGATGGGCAGGTCGTAGAGGAACTTGCGCGGAGGCAGCGTCACGTCGGGGCTCTCGTAGGTGCCCACCACGCTGATCTTCGAGGGCAACGCGCGGCCCTTGTCGTCGCGCACCACCGCGCGCAGCTCGCCGGCCATCTCCAGCGTGAAGTCCATGCGGCCCGAGGTCGTTTCGGTGACCTCCACCGGCTCGGTGACCCGCGCCACGCTGCGCGTGCGATCCAGCGCCGAGCCCGTGTACTTGCCGGGGGGCACCGGCGCCGTCCACGCACCGTTCTTCAGCGTCGTCGCCTGGGTCACGTAGTTGCCCGCGGCATCGCGCAGCACCACCGAGACTCCGCCCAGCGGCTGCAGCGTGCGCTCCTCGCGCACCATGCCGGAGATCGTCCCGTAGACCGTGACCTCGTGGTTGACGAACTCCTTGCCACCGCCGCGCACCGTGACGTCGCGCAAGTCGTAGACGACCTTCTGCACGCTGGCCACGTCACCCGAGCCGACCGCGAGGTACGCGGTGTAGCTGTAGCTCGAGCCCTTGGGCAGGTTCTGCGGCGCCTTCGCGAAGTACGTGCCGAGGAAGCTCGACGAGGCGATGGGGATGAGGAGCGAGTCCTTCTTCGCCAATGGGTAGTAGTCGGGCTTGTTGTCGAGGTAGCTCCCGTTGGGGTGCTGGCCGGCGACGAAGGCGTAGCTCACGCCGTCACCCTCGGTGGCCCACATGGAGCTCACTTCACCGGGGATCGCGTCGAGGGACGCCGGGCGCTTGTAGACCTCCTCGAGGTGGTAGCGCATGTCGAAGCCGGCCTCGCCGGGCACGAAGAGCCGCTGGCCTTCACCGAGCAGGGTCACGAAGCCGAAGGGCACGTTGAGACCCCACGACACGGGGCTCTCGGTGTTGTTGGCCACGGTGACGACGATCTTCAGGTACTGCTTGCCCGGCTCGAGGATGTAGTCGCAGGTGAAGTCGAGGGCGACCTTGGGGTCGACGACCTCGGTGAACGCCTTGACCAGCGAGATGAACGCGCCGCTGCGGCCCGAGACGCGAATCGCCGCGGCGCCCCCGTCGGAGCCGTCGGAGAGCACCGAGACCTGGGCGGGCTCGAGCGCGGTGAGGAAGAACGCAGGGAACATCTCGGTGAAGAAGTCGTTGCCCATCACCCCGCTCGTGGCGCTGGCGTTGCCGCCGCGCACGAGATCGATGTCGATGAGCGAGCCACCGAAGCTGCCGAAGCCGCGGCTGGTGCCCACGTTCTGGATGATGGCGTGCACCACCCCGTTGGTCAGCTTGTAGTCGCCGTCGGCGCCGCTGGCCCGCTTGCCACCGATGAGGTCGGTCGCGTCCCTCGGGGCCGCCTCGACGTCACCCAGGCCGCGCTTGCCGCCGATCAACTCGGTGCGGGTGGTGATCTGAAAGGCGCGCGCCGGGGGCGTCGTCTTGCTGCACGCGCTTGAGACCGCGAGCGCGAGGAAGAGAAGTCGTCGCATGGGTCACCACACCGCGTGGAGCATGACGTCCACGCTGTCATTCGGGTACGAGGCGCGCGGCTCTTCTTCACGGTGCGTGTACTGGGCGAGCACGCGGAACGGCAGCTTGAAGGGCTTCCAGCCGATCATCGCGGCGATCTCGATCACCTGGTCGTCGGTCTGCGCGCTCGAGGGATCGTAGAGGGCGCCACGCACCGCGGCCTCGAGGCCCGTCGCCTCGTGGAAGTAGCGCACCTGCGCCAGGCCGCCCATCGACGAGTCCGGCGGGAGCCCCGCGTAGCTGTAGGTGGACGACTTGCCGAGGAACGCCACCATCGCGCTGAAGCCGTTGCTCTGGGCCGTGAGGTCCGCGCCGTAGGCGATCTGGTTGCTGGTGAGGCGGTTGGGCCGCACGCCGTCGGTGCGCTGGTTGTAGTAGCCGTTGAGGCCGAGGGTGACGATCTGCTTCACGTCGAACTCGACGCGCGCCACCGGCTGCACCGAGTTGTTGTCGTTGAAGAGCTGGTTCTGGCCGTTGCCGTTGAAGACGCCGACCGCGTACTTGAAGCCGAGCAGCTCGCTGCCCAGGCGCTTGCTGAAGAACTGCACGCCCAGCTGGCGATCCGGCGCGAGGTAGTTGCGCGGACCGAAGCCGTCGGGCGGGTTGATGCCGTTGGCGAGCACCGAGCGGCTCACGAAGGGCACCGCGCCGTCCGACATCAACATCTCGGCGTAATACGGCGCGCGCTGCTGGCCCACGCGCACGCGGAAGCCCTCGCACACGTCGTACTGCACGTACGCGTCACGCAGGTCGATGATGCGGCGCCCGGTGAGCGGGTCGGTCGGGTCGACCAGCGGCGCGGCGAGCTCGACCGAGGTGTAGATGGTGAGCTTCTCGATGGGGTGGAAGTCGAGGTTCAGGCGGAAGTCGGCGAGGCGAAAGCCGCCGTTGCCACCGACCAGCTGCTCGTCGCGGAAGGGGAACGTGTAGAAAAGGCCCACGCGCGCGAAGCCACTGAGGGTGACGCGCTGCCACCACGGCACTTCCGGCGTCGCGGCGACGACGGGGGCGGCGACTTCGACGACTGCGGACTTCTCGGGCGCGGCGACGGCCGGCGCGGCCTCAACCGGGGCCTGGGACAGCGCGAGGGACAACACGAGGGCGAGCGACATGGCGGGGAGCATCCTTCTCTAGGTCAGCGGAAAACTTCGTCGAGCGCGCGGCCCTGGGCGGCGGCGGGCGGGGAAACGGACATGAGGCGCGAGAGGGTGGGGGCGACGTGGATGATCTCCGCCGTGCCGCCCTGCCCCTTCTTCACGTTGGCGCCGAAGAAGATCACCGGCACCGCGCGATCGTAGAGGTACGGGCTCGCGTGACCGGTGCGGTCGACCGAGTTGTACGTCCAGTACGGCTTGGTGATCACGATGAGGTCCGGCGAGCGGCCCACGAAGGCGCCGCGGGCGAACAGCGCCGCGAACGGCCCGCGGAGATCAGGCAGCGAGAGGAGATCGATCACCCCCGGCTGCGCCTTCGCGAGCTTCTGCAACCGCGCCAGCTGGGGCAGCGCCTTCGCGCGCAGCGCCGGGGTGAAGGTGAGGCCCGGGGTCTTCGATCCGGCGAACCAGTCCTGGCGGCCGAGCTGCTCGTCGAGGTCGGCGTCGAGCACCTCGCGCAGCTTCTTCATGTCGATGCGGCCCGCGTCGAGGCCCCGCTTCTGCGCCACCTCCGGCACCGGCGCCACGCCGTGATCCGAGGTGAAGGCCACGACGTAGCGGCCCTTGCCGACCAGCGTGTCGAGCGCGGTCAAGAGGCGGCCGATCTCCTGGTCGACGTGGAGGAAGTCGTCGAGGCTCTCCTTCGAGTCAGGCCCGAACTCGTGGCCGAGGCGATCGTGGCCCGAGAAGCTGATGGTCAACAGGTCGGGGATCTCGTCCTTGCCCAGGCCCAGGGTCTTGACGCCCTCCAGGGCCACGTCGACCTCCGCGGTGTCGAGGATCGGCTGGAGCTCCTTGCGCTCGGCGAAGGGCTCGCTGTCACCCACGCGCCCGGAACCGGCAGGCAGCGTCGGCGACTTGCCGGTGATGCCGCCCGCGGGCAGGCCCCACTGGAAGGTGCCCTTCAGGATCATCTGCGCGAACTTCTCGTTGGTGGGCACGGCGAAGGAGGGGATCTCCTTCGCGTAGTAGGTGCTGGTGGTGAAGATCGGCGCCTCGGCGTCGAACCACACCGCGAGGCCCGCTCGCCCGGCACAGAGGATCGCCGAGCGATCCTTCGCCGAGACGCTCAGCGCCAGGGCCTTGTCGTCGGAAGCACGCACGGCGTCGGCGAGCGTCGGGGCGCGCAACCAGGTGGGCGCCGTGCCGTCACGCTCCTGCGCGGGGCGGCCGAGCACGGTGTACGCCGCGTCCTGCGTCGAGAGACAGGGTTTGCCGGTCTCCGCGTCGATCCAATCGTTGGCGACGATGCCGTGCACCTCGCCGTACGCGCCGGTCATGATCGTCGCGTGGCCCACCGAGGTGATGGTCGGCGCGGCTTCGTAGCGGCCCTCGTGGAACACGTAGCCCTCGTTGACCAGGCGCTTGATGCCGCCGGTCACCTTGGGGAGGCGCGCGTTGAACGTGTCGGCGCTGAGCTGATCGATGACGAGGACCACGCCGAGGCGCGGTCGCTCTGCGAGAGCCGGGACCGCAGCGAGCAGGAGGACGACGACGAGACGGTTCACGGGCGGGCTTCTACCCGCGTTCCCCCGACCCGAGGTGACAAGAAAGTGACTTCACCACTCGCGGGTAAACACCTGCACCGAACCGTCGGGGTTCTTGCAGTTGATCAGCGCGTTTCGGGCGTCCCAGGTCAGGCCGTAGGGCTTGCCGCCCTTCTTGAAACGCACTGCGTCACCCTCGCGGGTCAGGGCCTGGAAGGGCTTGGTGTCGTTGCCCCGGTAGAAGGCCTTCTCGCCGAAAATCCGCAGCTCTTCCTTCGACTTGCGGTCGATGAACGCCCCGTCGCGGGTGGTGAAGCGCTCCTCGGCCACCTCGAACTTGCCGCTCGCGGTGAGCTTCACCGGGTGCTCCGAGGTGATCACCAGCTTCTCGGGCAAGCCCTCCTCCATCATGGGGACCGAGAGCGTGCCGCTGCGCGTGAGGGCGCCGTCAGCGGTCAGCCGCCCCACGTCCTCGGCCCCACCCGCTTCGCTGCTCATGGTGCCCGCGAAGCCCACGCCGTCGATCAGCGCCCCCTGCGGCCCGTAGCTGAGGAGGAAGAGCGCGGCGTCGGAGCTCATCGGCATCTCCTGGTCGAAGCGCACCAGCAGCAGCGTCAGCCCGGGGCGCGCGATGGAGGCCACCGGCCAGACGGTCAGCGTCTCGTCCTGGTCAGGGGTCGCCTTCCACTTCCGCAGCTGTGCGAGCTGGGGCGAGGTGCTCTTCATGAACCCGAGGGCGGAGATCTCCTCGGGCGTGAGCCCCGTCTTCGGCACCGCGACGTCCTTCGAGGACAGCGGCAGCGGGGCGGGCTTGAACTTCTTCGCCACGTCCTGGAACGAGGGGTTGGCCGCGAGCACCGTGAGCGCCGCGAAGATCGGGAAGGTCATTGGGCGGGGAGTGTAGCCATCTCCGGCGAAGCATGCGCCTCGCGGAGGCTGCTGGTCACACGTTGGCGAAGTCGTCCGGGTGCACGAACTTCAGGGTGTCGATGCCGTGGGCCTCGATGACCGCTTTCACCTGCTCATGGACGAGGATGGTGCTGAGCGACTCGGCCATGCGGAACAGCAGGGGCGCGTCGCGCGCTTGAGGGCCATGGCGCAACCGTACCCCTGATGCCCGGTCCTGGAACGACCTCGCGGTTCAGCGACCCGGCCAGCGTCGAAGGTGATGAGCGTCGCCGCCGGCCTCGAGTACGCGTTGGTGTCCAGCAGCACGCGCGTCAGCGGCGTTCGGCCTTCGACCAGGAATTGGTCAACCGAACCGGCCCTGTGAAGAGGGCCTGGCGATTCGGGGCCTGCGGGCCGCGGTGGGGCTACTTACGACGCAGCACGCGCCGGACGATCGCCGTCGCCTGGGGCACGCGCAGCAGCACGCACCCCACCCCGTACAGCGCGCCGAACAACCCGAGGATCCCCAGGCTCACCGGAATGCGCGGGAGATCGACGGGCGCGAGCATGGAACCACCCCACTCGCTGGTGACCGCGCCCACCGTGCCGAAGCGCGTGCCCAGCCACACCTTCACTCCGAGCGCGATGACCCCGGCGACGAGGGCCGCGGGCCAGACCTTCGCCAGCTGCGGGCCGACCGAGGGCAAGGTGCCCAGCTCCTTCTTCAGCGCGCGGCGCAGCAGCAACATCTCGACCCACGCGGTGAGCCCGGTGGTCATGGTGATGAACACCGCGCCGAGGTGCGCCGGCAACCCCAACTGCCCGGGGAGGATCTGCACCGCGTAGTAGCCGAGCGCGATGCCCAGCGAGACGCGGATCACCGCGAAGCGCAGCGGGGTCCGGGTGTCCTTGAGCGCATAGAACGTCGAGGAATAGAGCCGCCCGGAGGTCTGCGCCGACAGCGCGATGCCCGAGCCGATGAGGATGTACCAGGTGAAGCGCGAGTCAGCGGCGGTGAAGCGGCCCGACTCGAGCAACGCCGCGGCGATGAGATCGCCCAGCAGCAGGAACGCCACCGCGCTGGGCACCACGAAGAACGACATGCGCTCGAGTCCGGCGCGCAACCGCTCGAGGATCGCCTTCGCCCGCTCGTCCTTCGACTTCATGGCGTCGGCGCTCATCTCGGGCAGCTCGGCCGCGGAGATCGCCATGCCGAACAGGCTCACCGGCAGCAACGAGATGGTCTGCGTGTACGAGAGCGCCGAGACCGCGCGCTCGGAGATCATCGAGGCGTAGGCCATGTCCACCCAGCTGCTGACCTGCACCACCCCGCGCGCGAGCAGCGCCGGCACGAAGCCCTTCACCACCTGGCGCACCGCGGGCAGCGAGAGCGAAGGCGCCGGCGAGAACCCACCGAGCAACCGCAGCACGTTGGGCAGCTGCACGACGAATTGCGCCACGCCACCCGCCACCGAGCCCCACGCGGCCCAGGTGACGATCACGTCCTGCGACTCACCGCGCGCGAGCACCAGGGCCACGATGATGCAGCCGTTCCACACCACCGGCGCCGCGTACGAGAGGAAGAACTTCTTGTGGCTGTTGAGGATGCCTAAGCACCACGCGCTGAGCACCAGCACGCCCGTGCCCGGGAAGATCAACCGCACGAGGCGAATGGTCAGTTCCCGCGCCACGCCCTCGTAGCCGGGGGCGATGAGGTCGACGAGCACCGGCGCCGCCACCACACCCAGGGCCACCATGCCGCCCACCAGCACCGCCAGCAGCCCGAAGACCGCGCCCGCCACGCGCCGCGCTTCTTCGCCTTCGCCCTTGGCGCGCAGCCCCGCGTACACGGGGATGAGGGACGCCGAGAGCACGCCTTCCCCCAGCAGGTTCTGCAGCACGTTGGGGATGCGCGTCGCCGCCGCGAAGGCCGCCGCCTCGAGCCCGTTGCCCAGGTAATGCGCGAACAGCTTCTGCCGGATCAACCCGACCAGCCGCGACAGGAGGATCCCCGCGGCCACGAGTGCGGCACTTCGACCACTCTTCTGGGCAGGCTGCGTCACGGCGCCGCGAATGTAAGCGAGCGGAATGCCAAGTCGATTTCACCCCCGCATTGTGCGGCTGCAACACGGCCGTTATTGCGGTGCTTCCCTCGACAAATGCGGCGCGCTAGAGGCGCAAATGCTGCACTGCACCATCAAATGGAGAGCCGAATGCGAGTCGGTATTGAAGCGCTGGGCGTGGCCGTCCCCCCTACCTGCGTAGCGATGGAGGACCTGGCCCGGGCCCGCGGCGTGGAGCCCTCGAAGTACCTCGACGGCATCGGCACCTGGCGCATGTCGGTCGCCCAGGACGACGAAGACACGGTCACCCTGGCGGCCCAGGCGGGGCACATGGCGCTGACTTCCGCGGGCGTCCCGGCCAACGACATCGGGCTGTTGGTGGTGGGCACCGAGACCGCAGTGGATCACTCCAAGCCGGTCGCCTCCTACGTGCAGTCGCTGTTGGGCGTCGGCCGGCGCTGTCGGGTCTTCGAGACCAAGCACGCCTGCTACGGCGGCACCGCGGCGCTGCAAATGGCGCTCGACTGGATCCGCTCGGGCAGCGCGGCCGGGAAGAAGGCCCTGGTCATCTGCAGCGACATCGCGCGTTACGGCCTGAAGACCGCGGGCGAGCCCACCCAGGGCGCCGGCGCCGTCGCCTTGCTGGTGTCGGACGACCCGAAGATCCTCTCGCTGGAGCCCGACCGCACCGGCATCTGCTCCACCGACGTGCACGACTTCTGGCGACCGCTCTATTCGAAGGACGCCTTCGTGGACGGGCCCTACTCGGTGCAGTGCTACCTCGATGCGTTGACCGGCGCCTACGAGCACTTCCAGGAGCGCAACCCGGGCGTCACCACCGACTCGTTCGCGGCCATCGCCTACCACGTGCCGTACGGGAAGATGGCGCGCAAGGCCCACCGGCAGCTGCGCGCGATGGAAGGCGACCTCACCCCCGACGCGAGCTTCGAGGCGCTGGTCGGCTCCTCGCTGACCCTGCCCGCGCAGGTGGGCAACATCTACACCGGCTCGCTGTACCTCGCGCTCGCCTCGACGCTGGCCACGTCGCCGCTGTCGCTGGATGGCAAGCGCATCGGGCTCTTCAGCTACGGCAGCGGCTCCTGCGCCGAGTTCTTCGCGGGCACCGTGACGCCCGGGGCGCAGGACCGGGTGAAGAAGCTCGGGCTGCAGTCGCTGCTCGACCACCGCCGCGTGCTGAGCATCGAGGAGTACGAGGCGATCATGCGCGAACGCGATGGCCTCGACACGCGACCGGCGGCGCCTGCCCCGGCCGACACCTTCCGCTACCTCGGCGTCGACGCCCACCGGCGCACGTACCTCGCGCCGAACTCCTGAGTCACTCGAGGCAGCCGCAGCACATGCCCACGTTGGTGCTCCCGGGGAAGCTGCACCACCCGCCGGCCTTCCCGGTACCCACGCACTTCGCGTTGCAGTCGGCCGCGGTGCCCTTGCAGGCATCGCAGCCTTCGCTCTGACAGGCGCAACACACGCCGGCCGAGGTGCTCCCGGGCGCGCCACAGGTACCAGAGCTGGCGGCTCCGCCGCTGATGCACGCGCTGGGGCATGACTGGCCGACGCCGACACACGCGGTGCACCCTCCGCCGGCGGGCAAGGAGACGTTGGTCGGGAAAGCGACGGCGAGCCGGTTGCGGTTCCACGTCACCACCGAGGCGCCTCCGAACCACACCGCGCTCAGCGCCCCGTTCTCGACCTCGAGGAAGGGCGTCACCTGGCCGAAGGCGTCATAGGTGCGCCCGCTCAAGCCGAAGAGCCGGCCCTTCGAGGCCCAGCACACGCCGTCGGGGCTGGTGTACCAATACGTGCCGTCCTGGCCCTCGGCGACCATCACATACACCCCGCCGATCTTCTTCACGTCGACCGCGCCAGCGTTGAGCACCAGGGGGTTCGCGGCGTGCTTGGTGAAGGTGAGGCCGTCGGTCGAGGTCGCGTAGCCGACGTGCCGCTGGCCGGCGTGCGTGCCGTCGAACCACATCTTGTAGACGCCGTTCTCCAGCAGCACGCTGGGGCGCCCGACGTTGTCCGAGTCCCACGCGCCGGCCGCGCCCACCGAGAGCACCTGCTGCACCTTGGTGAACGCCGTGAGCGAGTTGGTGTTGCCGACGGTGTTGCGCGCCAGCCAGATGCGGTCGTCCGTGCCCGTGGCGGCGTCGGTGTAATACATGGCCCACGAGCCGCTGCTCACGATGACCAGGCTGGGATCGTTGACGTGGTTCGAGGTGCCGCGATCGAGCACCGGCGTCGGCGCGGTGTCTGACGGCCACTTGCGCCACTCAACGCGGTCCTTCGACCAGGCCATGAAGATGCGGTCGTGCCCGTCGCCGCCCTGCCCTCCGTAGAACATGACGTAGCGGCCCATCACGTGCTGGATGTCAGGCGCGTAGACGTTGTCCGAGCCGTGCATCGCGCTTCCCGTCGCGGGGAGCAGCACCGGGTTGTTCGCCCACGGCGTCACCGGCGTCGACCAGCCCGAGGGGGTGACGTTGCAGGAGGCACCCGCATCGACGGAGCCCGCGTCGAAGGAGCCTGCATCGAAGGAGCCTGCATCGGCGACACCCGCATCGGAGACACCCGCATCGGAGACACCCGCATCGGAGACACCCGCATCGTCAGCGCCCGCATCGACGACACCTGCGTCGTCAGTGCCCGCATCAACGGAGCCCGCGTCCACCACCGGCTGCCCGGACGTCCCGGCCAGCGGAACGATCATCTCCGCGCCGTTCGACGCGTCGCTCTTCACGATGAACTGCGCCGTGTGTGCCCCCACTCGCGTCGGCCGGAACACGAGCTTCACCTGCCCTGACACCCCTTCGGCCAGCGACGGCGGGGTCAGCCCGGAGATCGAGAACGCGCTCGCGTCGGTCCCCGTCACCGAAAGGCCGGAAAAGGTCAGCAGCGCCGTGCCGCGATTGAGCAGCGTGACCGTGCGCTCGACACTGCCCCCCGGGGCCACATCACCGAAGTCGAGCGAGGCGGGCTGCACCTCGAGCTCGGGCACGGCAGGTTTTGCGGCCGGCCCGCACGAACACGCCAGCACCACCACGGCCCCGAGCCACGCGAAGGTTCTCACGCCCCCCAAACCCCACAACTTCGAGCCGAGTGCAAGCCAAGGCGACGCGCCTTGACCTGTCCCCACCGTCACGCCAAACCAGCGCCATGAGCCGCATTCTGGTCGTCGACGACGAAGCCAATCTCCGCAAGGTGCTCGCGGCCATCCTCCGCAAGGACGGCTACGAGGTGACCGTCGCCGAGAACGGCGAGCAGGCGATGGCCGAGTTCGAGAAGAACGGCGCCGACGTGATCATCACCGACCTGGTGATGCCCAAGCTGGGCGGCATGGACATCCTGACCCGCGTGCGCGCCTCGCGGACCGACGTGCCGGTGATCATCATCACCGCCCACGGCACCGTCGACTCGGCCGTCGAGGCCATCAAGCTGGGGGCCTTCGACTACATCACCAAGCCCTTCGAGCACTCCGAGATCCGCGCGGTGGTGGCCAAGGCAGCGCGCACCCAGGAAGCGAACCAGGGCCACGTGGCCCCCGACGGCGCGGCGCGCAAGGCCATCGTCGGCGGCGGCACCCGCATGGAGGAGCTCTTCAAGATCCTCGACAAGGTCGCCGACACCCCGTCCACCGTGCTGATCACCGGCGAGTCCGGCACCGGCAAGGAGCTCGTGGCCACCGCGCTGCACCAGGGCAGCTCGCGCCGCGACAAGCCGCTGATCAAGATCAACTGCGCCGCGATCCCCAAGGATCTCATGGAGTCGGAGCTCTTCGGCTACGAGCGCGGCGCCTTCACCGGCGCGGTCTCCAGCAAGCCCGGCCGCTTCGAGTTGGCCGACACCGGCACCCTCTTCCTCGACGAGATCGGAGAGATCCCCCTCGAGATGCAGGTCAAGCTGCTGCGCGTGCTCCAGGAGAGCGAGTTCGAGCGCGTCGGCGGCATCAAGACCACCCACGTCGACGTGCGGCTCATCGCCGCCACCAACCGCGATCTCGAGAAGGAGACGGAGGCCGGCCGCTTCCGCAAGGACCTCTTCTACCGCCTCAACGTGGTGCCCATTCAGCTCCCGCCGCTGCGCGATCGCACCGAGGACATCCCCAGCCTCGTGGTGCACTTCATCGAGAAGTACAACAAGCGCCTCAACAAGAAGATCGAGGGCATCGCCGACGAGGCCCTGGTGTTGCTCCAGGGCTGGCCGTGGCCCGGCAACATCCGCGAGCTCGAGAACCTCATGGAGCGGGTGATCCTCTTCGCCGAAGGCCTGCGCATCGAGGTCAAGGATCTCCCCGAGGGCGTGCGCGGAGGCATGCAGGCCGCCCCGTCGCTGGCCGCCGGCGCCACGCCGCAGCCCGGCGAGACCCCGCTCAAGGAGTTCCTCAAGCAGAAGCAGGCGGAGATCGAGAAGAGCTTCATCGTGCAGGCCCTCGCCAAGACCGAGGGCAACGTCACCCGCGCCGCGAAGCTCCTGCAGATCAGCCGCAAGTCGCTGCAGACCAAGATGAAGGAGTTCGGGCTGCGTGACGAGGAGCCGTCTCCCACCGAGGAGTGAACCGCTTGGACCGCCTCGACACCTTCCTCGCGGCCACCGCAGGCGACGCGCCGACCGACGTCGCCCTGCGCACCCTCACCCTGCAGATGCTCCGGGCCCTGGCGCCGCGCCTCTTCGCGCAGCGCGGGCTCGCCCCGCACCTCCAGGCCGCCCTCGAGCGCTGCCACCGGGTGGGCTACGGGTTTCCGGGCACGCTGGACCCCGATCTCCTGCAGGCGGGCATCGACGCGTGGTTCTGCCGCCACCTGCACGGGCTGCCGCACCCGCCGCCCGAACGTGTGGCCCTGGAGGCCGCGCTCCGGGAGCTCGCCGCGGCCGACCAGCTGCTCTACGCGTGGCTGCTGGGCGAGATCGCCGCGCGCTGCGGGGTGGACGTGCGGCTCCCCATGGACGGCCCGCGGCCCTTTCTCCGCGTCTCGCGCACCCATGACGCGTACTTCGTGACGCACCTGGTGCTCCTCGCGAGTGACTACTTCGCGCGACCGGTGAGCGCGGCGCAGGCCGCGGAATGGGCCGACGCGCTGACCGAGTACGTGCCCTGGCTGCACCGCAATCCGAACCTCGATCTCGCCGGCGAAGTGGCCTTCTGCCTGCGGTTCCTCGGGCGCGACGCCGCCTCGCTCCTGTCCCTGGTCGAGGCCGCGCCGCACAGCGACGACCCGCACACCCAGGCCACCGCACTGCTCGCCCTTTCAGTGGAGTAACGGTCCGCTACACGTCTGTGGCAGAAAACTCGCAAGGACGAACGGTGCCGCTAGGGTGCGGCCGATCGTCTGTCGTGAGGAGCCATACCCGATGCCCGAAATGCCCACGCTGGGAGCGCCGCCCAAGCAGAGCCAAGTCATCCCCCTCGCCGTCACCGCCGTCGTGGTGGGGGTCTTGATGGGAGGGCTCTTCTGGTTG
Organism: uncultured Archangium sp.; assembly: GCA_903905455.1. Taxonomy (GTDB): domain Bacteria; phylum Myxococcota; class Myxococcia; order Myxococcales; family Myxococcaceae; genus Archangium_A. The sequence continues at coordinate 8,499 of CAIVGN010000119.1, read as the reverse complement.
AGGCGCCCGGTCGAGCCGACGCCCGCGCCCACGCCTCCGTCCGCCGCTGACACCGAGATCGCGGGCGCCCCGTCCGCTGAAGCCGCGGCGAACCCCGCGCCGGTCGACCCCGCTGCAGCGCCCGCCGTCGCGGCCGTGGCCCCGGGCACCGCGCCGGTCCCCGCTGCGCCTGTCGCCCCCGCGGCGCCCGTCGCCGACAAGTCCGGCCTGCACGGCTTCACCGTGAGCATCAACGGCCCGCTCGAGTCGGCCATCGTCGGCTCCGAGGGCAAGGAGGTCGGCACCGCGCTGACCCAGGTCGTCAACCGCTCGCTGGTGTGGTGGCTGCGCGTGCCGCAAGACCTCGTGAAGGGCGACACGCTCTCGGCGGTCTACGAGAACCGCGACGGCCAGGAGCCGCTGGTCCACGCCGTGCGCTTCACCAGCCGCAAGCTGGGCCGCACCTTCGAGACCTACCGCTTCAAGCCCGCCACCGATTCCTTCGCCCGCTACTACCAGGCCGACGGCTCGGAGCTCGAGGAGCGCCTCGTGGACTGTCCCCTCGAGTCCTGGGAGCAGGTCACCTCGCTGCTGCGCGACGGCCGCAAGCACAAGGGCGTCGACTTCAAGGCCCCGGTGGGCACGCCGGTGAAGGCCACCTTCGAGGGCGTGGTGGCGCGCAAGAACTGGAACTTCCGCGGCAACGGCAACTCGGTCGAGATCCACGAGTCGGGCGGCGCGGGGCGCAGCGCGCTCTACCTCCACCTCTCGGAGCTGCCCAAGACGCTCAGCGTCGGCCAGCGCATCAAGAAGGGCGAGACGTTCGCCAAGTCGGGCAACACCGGCCACAGCTTCGCGCCCCACCTCCACTACCAGCTGATGAACGGCGACAAGGTCATCGACCCCTTCGTCTCGCACAAGACGACGCGCATCTCGCTGCCGGCCTCCGAGCGCAGCCCCTTCGAGCATAAAAAGGCCGAGCTCGACGCCCTGCTCCCGGCCACCGCGCTGGCGGGTGGGTAAGTCGGAACTGGCGTTGCGTGCCCCTTCGACCTACCTTCGAAACCCCATGAAGCGACTCGGCTTTCTCACTGCCGCCCTCCTCAGCATGACCGCCTTCGGGGCAGAGCTGACCCGCGTCGCGTCGTCCTTCGAGGAGAAGGACCCGTTCGGCATGTTCCTCGACTTCACGTTCGAGCACACCGCGGACCGCGGGACGATCACGCGTGAGTGGTACCAGAACGGCGGTCTGCAGGACGTGACCGAGCTGCGGTACCAGAAGTACGAGTCGAAGATGGGCATCGACGTCAGCCTGGGCATCTACAAGGACCTCGAGATCCACGTCGGCGTGCCCATCATCTTCGCCCAGGACCGAAAGTGGTTCTTCGCCGGCGGCACGGACGAGACGAACAGCACCATCAACCGCAACTGCCCCGCCGACGCCGCGGGGAACGGCTGCGACCCCGCCGTGGCCATCGCCGGCACCAGCAGCAACCAGCTCTTCCAGGTCCCCAACAGCAGCTCCCGAAGCGGCCTGGGCGACTTCACCTTCGGCATCGCCTGGAACCCCTTCGTGCAGAAGAAGGACCCCAGCAAGCCCACCTGGACCCTGCGCTTCGACTACACGGCGCCGACCGCGGCGGTCTTGAACCCCTCGGTCTACACCAGCAACTCCAACCGCGGCGCCGTCGGCGAGAAGGTGCACAAGTACACCTTCACCACCGCGGTCTCGAAGCGCATCAACCAGTACGTCGAGCCCTACTTCCAGCTGAGCTACACGCTGCCGTGGCGCGCGCCGGGCTTCTATTCGAACTGCGACGACGCCTCGGGTGGCCGCCTGAGCTACCCCGGGAACTGCGGCGCCAACTGGACGCGAGACGACACCGGCATCAAGCCCGCGCACACCGGCGGCACCGTGTTCGGCGCGGAGATCACCGTCTTCGAGCGAGAAGATCGGCACCAGCGGGTGGCCTTCGATTTCCGCGGCTGGTTCAACTACGTGTCCGAGGGGCGCTACTACAACGAGATGTCCGACCTCTTCGGCAAGCTCCTCTACTCGTCGGACTACGGGCAGGTGGGCGCACAGTTCGGCTTCGTGGGCCAGGCCGCGGACTTCATCAAGCTGCGCGCGTACACCTCGTTCGCCTACAACACCGAGCACTTCCTCACGAACGAGAACATCGGCAAGGACCTCACGGGCAACGGCGTGGTGGACGTGACCTCGCACCCCGAGGAGATCAACCCGAACTACGACTTCCGGGCCGATCGCGTGGGCCGCCGCTTCCGCATCGAGCAGCAGTACGTGTTCCGCATCCAGGTCACGGCGACCTTCAACTTCTAGCCGAGCTGCTTGCGCGTCGGCAGGCCGGCCACCGCGCCGAGCTTCGTCACCACGTGCGAGCCCACCAGGCAGCCGAAGCGCGCGTGGCCCTCGAGGGCGTCGATGTCCGCTGACTCCAGCGCCGCCCGCGTGCCGTAGAGCTGGGTGACGCCGTAGAGGAAGCCCGCGGTGAAGCCGTCGCCGGCGCCGGTGGTGTCGATGACCTTCACCTTGCGCGCCTGCACGTAGCGGGTCTCGCCGCCGAAGCGCAGGGCCGCGCCCTTCGCGCCCAGGGTCACCAGGCCCACCACCACCCCCTTGTCCTCGAGCCAGCGCAGCGCGGTCTCGACGTCGCGGGTGCCGGTGACGAACTCGATCTCCTCGTCCGAGAGCTTCACCACTGCGCAGCGCTTGAAGAGCACGCCCAGCAGCCGGCGCAGCACCGCGGGGTCCTTCCACAGGTGGAGCCGCAGGTTGGGATCGGTGGAGGTGATCTGCCCGGCCTCGAAGGCGTCCTTCACCGCGTCGCTGACGGCGGCCCGGGCGGCGGCGTGAATGAGCGAGTTGGTGCCCACATGGAGCACCTTGGTGGCGCGCAGGTACTTGCGGGCGCCGCTCGTGTCGCGCCGGTCGAGGAACGTCTCGGCGGCGCGCGTCCGGTAGAAGGTGAAGCTGCGCTCACCGGACTTCGTGAGGGAGACGAAGCCCAGGCCCGTCTTGCCCTCGGCCGTCTGGCGCAGGTGGCGCACGTCGACGCCTTCCTTCTTCAGGCCCTGCTTCAAGAAGTGGCCGAACTCGTCTTCACCGGTGACGCCCACCAGGCCCGACTTCGCGCCCAGCCGACAGACGCCCACCGCGACGTTGGCCGGGGCGCCGCCGAGACACGGGGTCCACTGCGTGACCTCCCGCACCAGCTGGCCCCTGCGGTTGGGAAGGAAATCGACCAGCGCCTCGCCCAGCGACACGACGTCCATCATCAGTCCGTCCCCACTTGTTCCATGAATTCGACCGACTTGAGCTTCCGCCCCAGGTGATGGGCGATGAAGAGGTTGAGCAGCTCGCGGCTGCGCGCGCGGAGCTCGGGCGGCAGCGGCTTGCGTTCGCCCGCCTGGAGCCTTGCCAGGGCGTCGACCACCTCGGGCCGCGCCGCCACGCCACGGGGCACGCGGGGGGCACAGGCCGCGCACACCACGCCGCCGTGCTCGGGGTCGAAGCGCGGGCGATCGCCGGTGGGCTGGCCACACAGCGCGCAGGGCGAGAAGTGCGGCATGAAGCCGGTGTACTGCAGCGCATCGAGCTCGAACTTGATGAGCGAGGTGGGCCCGGCCTTCTTGTCGTCGAGCAGCCCCAGGTAGTGCACCAGCGCGTCGAAGAGCGCGTCGTTGGGCTGGTTGTCGCGGGACAGCTCGCGGCACAGCTCGAGGCAATAGAGCGCGCGGGCGATGTGGGCGAGATCATCGCGTACGTGGTGGAACGAGCGGATGACGTCGACGCCGTCGAGGCGGCAGGTGTCTCCGTGGGTGGTGACCAGCCGGGCGGTGAGGTGCGTGCCCGCCTCGAGCGCGCCGGCGAAGCGCTTCTTCGACTTGCGCGCCCCGGCAGCGAAGGCCGAGAGCCGGCCATGGCCCCGGGTGAAGAGCGTCACGATGCGATCGGCGTCGCCGAAGTCGACCGTGCCCAGCACCAACGCCTCGTCCGCGAACCGTTCCACGCCTGCGTTACCGGTGGGTGTAGCGGAGCGCGACGTCGTACATGGCGTTGAAGCCCACCGCGGCCACGGTGATCACCACCCCGGCGATGGTCGCCCAGAGCACGGTGCCGGCGCGCTCACGGCGCACCACCTCGAGCTCCGCGGGGTCGAAGTGTTCGGCCCGGGGGGCCTCGGGGATCTCGTGAAAGCGGGAGACCACCTCGTCGGGCTGCAGCCCCACGGCCTGCGCGTAGCTGCGCACGTAGTTGAGGACGAACACCCGCTCGGGGAACCGCTCGGCCTGCCCGGACTCGAGCGCGCTCACCAGGGTGGGGGAGATCTTCGTCTGCCTTGCCACGTCGTCCACGGACAGGCCCCGCAGCTCGCGTTGCAGCTGCAGGTATCGCCCGAAGTCGAGGTAGTCGGGCGACCGCGGCGCACTCATTTCAGCAGCTGCTCCTTGAGCTGCTTGCACAGGTCGCGCTGGTCGTCGGTGCCGGCCTTGAGCACGCAGGTGTCGAAGGCCTTGCCGGCGCCTTCCTTGTTGCCCACGTTGGCGAGGCAGATGCCGTCGCGCTGCCAGGCGTCGGGGCGGTCGGGGCAGTGCTCACGGAAGCGCGAGAAGTACTTGCACGATTCGCCCACGTTGCTCAGGGCCTCGTACACCTGGCCCAACTGGAGGTAGCCCAGGCAGTAGCGCGGGTTGACGCGCACCGACGACGAGAGGAAGTCGATGGCCTGCCGGGTGTCGCCCTTCTTGAAGTACGCCCAGCCCATGTTCCCCTGCGGGATGAAGGGCGTGGGGTAGAGCACGTCGTTGAGCGCCAGCTGGTACGAGGCGATGGCGTCGTCGTAGCGCTTCTGGTCCATGTACAGGTTGCCGAGGTTGGTGCGCGCCTCGGAGAAGGGCTTCTTGAGCTCGAGCGCCTTCATGTACGCGACGTGGGCCTCCTCCAGCCGCCCGAAGCTGTGGTGCAGCACCAGCGCCTTCACGTGCCAGGCGTCGGCGTTGTTGGGATCGTAGGTGAGCGACTCGTCGGTCTCCTGCATCGCCACCTGCGGCGACTTGACCAGGTTGTCGACGGCCAGCTCGTAGTGCAGCCGCGACTGCTCGAGGTCCTTCTCGCTGACGTGGGCACAGCCGGCGACCAGCAACGAGAGGCAGAAGGCCGAGAAGAGCTTGCCCAGCTGCACCACGCCCGCGTGCGCGCCGGTGCTGGGCTTGCCCGCGCTGTTGCCGTTGAGCGGAGAGCCCGTGGGCGCGGGGGGCGGCGGGTCGCGCATGAAGACCGGCATGGTGCGGATGATGGCGTCCTGCTCGTCGGGCGGGCGGCCGCGGAAGTTCAAGTTGTCCATCATGAAGCCCATGGACTCCACGAAGCCCAGGGCCTCGAGCTCTTCGCCCTGGAACTGCTCCGCGGGCACGGTGCCGTTGGAGGGCACGTAGACCGCGCTCTCGCCGCTCTGCTGCAGGTAGAGGTACACGAAGACCGCGAAGCCCGAGGGCCCGCGCAGGCCGAGCACGAAGGCCGTCGCCGGCCCCGCCTTGCGCCCGGGGATCGCCAGGTGCGGCGCGTTCAGCGACTGGTACAGCTGCACGACCTGGTCCTTCACCGCGGGCAAGCCGCGGAGCCGCTCATCAATGGAGTACATGCGTTCCCATCAGCGCGTGGTGAAGCTGAATTCCTGCGTGGTGTCGTTGGTGTCGGCGGCGGTGCGGGTGAAGGTGACCAGCTGCTTCTCGATGGTCACCTGGTCCTGGGTGGTGGTGCCTTCGCCGATGATCACCCGGAAGACGTGGTTGCGAGACGAGCTCCTGGGCACCATGGGGTCGGCGTAGCGCTTCTTGGCCTGGACGATCACCTGGTTCTTGCCGGGCTTGAGCTGCTTGCTGATGTCGTTGACCAGCTGCTCGTCGCCGCTCTTGACCGTGCGCAGGAACTTGCCGTTCAAGAAGACGTCGATCTCGTACTCCGTGGCGCCCGGGGGGCTCTGCTCGGTGACGAGGAAGTACTTCTGGGTGATGACGCCCTCGGGCTCCTTCGCCTTGTCCCCGCCGATGGTGACCTTCTTCACCGAGTAGCCGGGCGCGTCGATCTGCACGTTGCCCTTCTCGTCGATGCGCACGGTGACCTTCTCGAAGGTGTGGTTGGTCAGCCCCTCGACGTTGACGCCGTTGACGTACACCTCGGCGGCCAGCACCGGCAGCGACCACAGGCAGAGGGCAACGAGGGTTCGGGTCATGGGGGACACGAGGACATAGTGCATTGTCTGAACCATTGGCACCCGGGGGAAATTCGCTTACGGACAGGGCATGTCGTTTTTTTCCCGACTGAAACTGGCGCTGTCGTTCCTCTTTGGCGGAGCGCTGCCCAGCCAGCCCGCGTTGCCGACCCCGGAACCGGTCAAGCCCGCCCTGCCCCCGCCGGCACCGGCACCCACGCCTGAGCAGCAGCACGCCGCGGCCCTGTTCCTGCTCGGCCTGTTGCAGCGCGAGGGCCGGCTGCTCGACTTCCTCCAGGAAGACATCAGCGGCTTCGCTGACGCCGACGTCGGGGGGGCCGCGCGCCTGGTGCACGAGGGCTGCAAGAAGGTGCTCGCGCAGTACGTGCCCATCGTCCCGGTGGTGAAGGAGAGCGAAGGCGCGGCCATGGAGATCCCCCAGGGCTTCGACGCCAACCGCTTCCGCCTCACCGGCAACGTCGCGGGCGCGGGGCCGTGGAAGGGCAGCCTCAAGCACCACGGCTGGGTGGTCACGAAGATCTCGCTGCCCGACGTGCCCACCACCGTCGACGTGAAGGTGCTGGCCCCGGCCGAGGTGGAGCTCCCGTGAAGTACGCCATCGGCATCGATCTCGGCACCACGCACAGCGCCCTGTCGTTCCAGTCGATGGAGGCGACCGCGGGTCGCGGCGCCGGCCAGGCCGTGTTGCCCGTGCCGCAGCTGACCGCGCCGGGCACGGTGGAGTCGAAGCAGCTGCTCCCCTCGTTCCTCTACCTCGCCGCCGCAGCCGAGTTCCCGCCTGGCTCGCTGGGGTTGCCGTGGAACAAGACGCTGGGCCTGGTGGTCGGCGAGTTCGCGCGCACGCACGGCGGCAAGGTGCCCACGCGGCTGGTGTCGTCGGCCAAGTCGTGGCTGTGTCACCCCACCGTCGATCGCCGGTCGGCGATCCTCCCCTGGGGCGCGCCCCCGGAGGTGACGAAGATCTCCCCCGTCGAGGCCAGCGCCAAGTACCTCGAGCACCTCCGCTTCGCGTGGAACCAGGAGCTCGGGGAAGGCGCCCCGCTCGACCAGCAGGAGGTGGTGGTCACCGTGCCCGCCTCGTTCGACGCGGCCGCCCGCGACCTGACCCTCGAGGCCGCCAAGCAGGCCGGCCTGCCCCGGGTGACCTTGCTCGAAGAGCCCCAGGCCGCGCTCTACGCGTGGCTCGAGGCCATGGGCGAGGGCTGGCGCAAGCAGCTCAGGCCCGGCGACGTGCTGTTGGTGGTCGACGTGGGCGGCGGCACCAGCGACTTCTCGTTGATCGGCGTGAGCGAGGCCGACGGAGACCTGCAGCTCGAGCGCCTCGCCGTGGGAGATCACATCCTCCTGGGCGGCGACAACATGGACCTCGCGCTGGCCTACACGCTCAACGAGAAGCTCAAGGCCGCGGGCAAGAACCTCGACGCCTGGCAGCTCTCGGCGCTCACCTCGGCGTGCCGCGTGGCCAAGGAACACCTCTACGAGAACCCGCAGCCAGAGAAGGCGCCCCTGAGCGTCGCCGGGCGTGGCTCGTCGCTCATCGGTGGTTCGATCAAGACCGAGCTGCTGCGCGAAGAGCTCGACCGGGTGCTCACCGAGGGCTTCTTCCCGAAGACGAACATCGGCGAGGCGCCGGTGGTGCCGCGACGCTCGGGCCTGGCCCAGGTCGGCCTGCCCTACGCGCAAGACGCGGCCATCACCCGGCACCTCGGCGCCTTCCTCACCCGCCAGGCCACGTCGCTCTCGCTGAAGACCGGCTTCGCGCGCCCCACGGCGGTGCTCTTCAACGGCGGTGTCTTCAAGGCCACCGCGCTGCGGTCCCGCGTGATGGACACCTTGAATGGCTGGCTCACCACCGACGGCGCCCCGGCGGCCCGCGACCTCGCGGGTGCGGATCTCGACCTCGCCGTGGCCCGCGGCGCTGCGTATTACGGCTGGGTCAAGGCGGGCCACGGGCTGCGCATTCGCGGCGGCACCGCGCGCTCGTATTACGTGGGCGTCGAGTCTTCGATGCCCGCCGTGCCCGGCTTCACGCCCCCGGTGAAGGCGCTGTGCGTCGCGCCCTTCGGCATGGAAGAGGGCACCCAGGCCGACGTGCCCCCTCAGGAGTTCGGGCTGGTCGTCGGCGAGCCCACGCGGTTCCGCTTCTTCTCGTCGTCCACCCGGCGCGACGACAAGGTGGGCGACTTCCTCGAAGACGCCGAGCGCAGCCAGGACCTCGAGGAGCTCCCGGAGATCGAGACCTCGCTCGAAGGCACTGGCGGCGCGC
>CAIVGN010000118.1 GCA_903905455.1 uncultured Archangium sp. | reverse complement strand
CGGCCTCGGCTTCCCGGGTGAAGACGCGACGCTCGGCGGCCTCGGCGGCCTCGAGACGTTCTGCGACGGTGGCCCGTGCGTCGGGCTCGACGGTGGTGACGGCTTGCCGGGCGACGTGGGGGCCGTTTCGACGGCGCGCCCGGCGGACCCGGCGTCGGGCCTGGGGAGCGTAGTCGGCGGCCAGTGGGTCGGCGCGACGCTCGGCACCTGGACCCCGGCGCAGCACGGTCGGCCCGGCGGTGGCGGCGGCGGCGGCGGTGGCCTGCTCGACCTGCTCAACCTGGTGCTGGCGCGGGGCGGCGGCGCGGGTGGTGGTGGCAGCGGGGGCTGTGGCGGGCGCAGCGGCGCGGCGGGCCAGGCCGGCGGCGCGTCCATCGGGCTGTTGTTGATCGACAGTTCGCCCACGCTGCTCGACGTGCAGTTGTTCAGCAACCAGGGTGGCAACGGAGGCGACGGCGGCGCCGCGGGTGCAGGCGGTCTGGGCGGTCCGGGGGGCGTCGGCGCTCCCGGCCAGGTCGTGGGCGCGGACACGGCGGGCGGCGGTGCAAGGGGTGGCGCCGGTGGTCGCGGCGGCACCGGTCGCATCGGGCCCGGAGGTTGGGGTGGACCGGTCATCGGCTTGTTCTGCAGCGGCACCTCGGTGCCGGTGACCGACAGCAGCACCACGTGGAGCGCCGGCAGCCCGGGGCTCGCCGGGAGCGGTGATCCGCTGGGCCGCGCGGGGACCACGCCCAGCAGTGGGTACAGCGTCAACTGTCCGTGACCTCCCGCTTCCCGGCCGAGGGAGCGGATCGCGGTGAGCGGCAACGCCACCGCGCCGAGTACGTGGTCCTCGCCCTGACCTGCGCGGGTCTCCTGCTGTTCTTCCCCGCGGCGGCCCACCCCTTCCATGACCCCAAGCGCGCCCTCTTCGCTCTCGCCGCGCTGATCGCCACCCTGGCCACCGGCCCGCGCTGGAACTGGGCCGCGCTCCCGCTCATCGTCGTCTGCACGCTGCGCCCGTCGGTGGAATGGCTCGCCTTCGCCTGGTCGCTGGTGGCCTTCCCTGCGTTGATCAGCACACCGCGACGGTGGATCAACTCGCTGACCTGGACCGCCACGCTCGTCGCGGTGGTGGTGCTGCTCCAGGCCGCGGGGCTCGACCCCTTCGCCCGCTTCGCGCCCGACGCAGCGGGAGCTCGACTCGCGCGCTACGGCACGCTGGGCAACCCGGACTTCGTGGCCTCGGTGCTCTTGCCGCTCGCGGTGCTCGCTTCGCAGGCCGCGCGGTGGAGGCTGCTGATCATCTCCGCGGCCCTCGCGCTCACGGGCAGCCTCGGCGTCGTGCTCGGGGTCGGCGCCGCGGGGCTGGCGTACCTCCTTCATCGGAGAGGGCATGTCCGCCCCACGTGGGTGATCAGCGTCGCGGTGCTGCTGGCGTTGACGCCGCTCCTTTCGCGCGACGTCGCCACTCCGCTCCGGGGGCGCGCGTACCTCGTGTCGGTTGCCCTGCCGCAGGTGAAGGACGGGCCGCTGCTGGGCCAGGGGTCAGGCGTGGTGGCGGGGCTGTGGCCGGAGTGGGAGCTGCGTCACTGGGAAGCACGCTGCGCCGACGCGGCGTGCGTACAGGCGCACCCCGACGCGAAGTTCACCGGCCTGCAGGACCACGTGCATGCCGACTGGCTCGAGGTGCTGCTCGAGCGCGGGGTGCTGGGGGTGCTCGCGCTGCTGTTGGTGCTCGGGGTGGCGGCGCGGCGTGCGTGGCGAGATCCGGATGGTGCGCTGGTCTTCGCGGCGCTCGCGGCGGCGGTGTCCCGCACGCTCATCGACTTCCCGCTCGAGCGCCCGGCCGACCTGTGGGTGCTCGGCGTCGTCGCTTCACTCGCATGGGGACCCGACCGTGCCGGAGAGAGCCGGCCCCTCACCCCGGCCCTCTCCCCGCTGTCGCAGGGCGAGGGAGACCGGCGCCACGGACCCCACTCGCCTCGCCACGGGGTGTGGCAAGAGCGCCAAAGCGTGCTTAATCGCTGGCCGTGAGCACCACCCCCACGTCTCTCCAGGTCCCCGTGTCGCGGCTGCTGGCCGACGAGCAGTACGACCTCAAGCTCGAGCTCCTCGAAGGCCCGGAGGGCCTGACGCACGCCATCAGCTCCAGCCGCATCCAGAAGCCGGGCCTGGCGTTGACCGGCTTCACCGAGCACCTCCACGCGGAGCGGGTGCAGGTCTTCGGCAACACCGAGATCAGCTACCTGCGCACCATGACCGAGGAGCAGCAGACGGCGGTGCTCTCCAAGCTCTTCGACAGCAAGCTGGCCTGCGTGGTGGTGACCAAGGGCCTCGACATCCCCGCGCCGCTGCAGGAAGGGTGTCGCCGCACCAAGCTCTCGTTGATGCGCACCCCGCTGGTGAGCTCTGCCTTCATCAGCCAGGTGCAGGCCTTCCTCGAAGAGGCGCTCACCGCGACGGGCAGCCTGCACGGCGTGCTCATCGACGTGTTCGGCGTGGGCGTGCTGCTGCTGGGCAAGTCGGGCATCGGCAAGTCGGAGATCGCCCTGGACCTGATCATGCGCGGCCACCGCCTGGTCGCCGACGACATCGTCAACCTCACGCGCAAGGCCGGCGACGTGTACGGCCACGGCAACGATCTCATCCAGCACCACATGGAGATCCGCGGCCTGGGCATCCTCAACATCAAGGACCTCTTCGGCGTGGCCTCGGTGCGTGACCGCAAGAAGATCGAGCTGATCATCGAGCTGGTCGAGTGGGCGCCGCTGGCCGAGTACGACCGCCTCGGGCTCGACGAGAAGGTGATGCCCCTGGTGGGCGTGGAGGCGCCGCTGTCGGTGGTGCCGGTGCGCCCGGGCCGCAACATGACCACCATCGTCGAGGTCGCCGCGCGCAACCACCTGCTCAAGCTGCGCGGCCACCACTCGGCCCAGGAGTTCGCCGAGAAGCTCACCCAGGCCATCTCGCGCACCGACCCACGCGGGCCCCAGGTCAGCTCCGTCGCCCGGCGCCACCACGATGAAGAGGAGGTCGAGTGAAGAGCATCCTCGTCATCACCGGCATGTCGGGCTCGGGCAAGACGACGGCCATTCGCGCGCTCGAAGATGCGGGGTGGTTCTGCATCGACAACCTGCCCGCGCCGCTGCTGCTCAAGGTCACCGAGCTGGGTGAATCGAAGGACCAGCTCGCCTTCGTGGTCGACGTGCGCGAGGGCCAGTTCCTCAAGGACGCCCCGCGGGTCATCGAGGAGGCGCGCCGGGCCGGCCACAAGGTCGAAGTGCTCTTCCTCGACTCGTCGGACGAGGCGCTGACCAGGCGCTATTCCGAGACGCGGCGCCGGCACCCGCTGGCCGGCAGCGGCGGCGTGGCCGAGGGCATCGCCAAGGAACGGGAAGCGCTCGAGGCCCTGCGCGAACACGCCGAGCACGTGCTCGACACCTCGACGCTCACGGTGCACGAGCTGCGCCGCCAGGTGATGGCGCGCTTCGGCCACACCTCGCAGGGGCTGTCGCTGACCATCATGTCCTTCGGGTTCAAGTACGGGGTGCCCTCGAACGCCGACCTGGTGTTCGACGTGCGCTTCCTGCCCAACCCCTTCTTCGTGCCCGAGCTCAAGGCGCTCACCGGCAAGGACCCCAACGTCTCGGCCTTCGTCATCGACCGGCCCGACTCGTGGGTCTTCCTGGACAAGACCTTCGAGCTGCTGGAGTTCCTGGTGCCCCGCTACCTCAAGGAGGGCAAGAGCTACCTCACCGTGGCCATCGGGTGCACCGGGGGCAAGCACCGCTCGGTGGCCATTGCGCAGACGCTGACCACGCGGCTCAAGCTGTCGCCCTTCGGCACCCACGCCCAGCTGTGGGACCGGGACATCGAGAAGGAGTGAGATGAGCGAGCTGACCCTGTACGTGGACGCGAACTACGAGAGCCCCTGGGCGTTGACCGCCTTCGCCGCGCTCGAAGAGAAGCAGCTGCCCTACCGCCTGGTGACCCGGCAGCTCTCGAAGCGAGAGACCTTCGGCCCGGGCTACGGCGCGCGCACGAAGCGAGTCCCGGCGCTGCAGCGCGGTGACTTCTGGCTCGCCGAGTCGGTAGCCATCGCCGAGTACCTCGCGGAGTCGTTCCCCTACCCCGCGCACCCGCGGCTCTTCCCGGAGAACCTCGAGGAGCGCGCCACCTGCCGCGAGCTGCAGCACTGGCTGCGCACCGACTTCATGGCCCTTCGCGAGCAGCGCCCCACCACCACCCTGTGGTTCTCGCGCGCCACCACGCCGCTGACCGCCGGGGCCCAGGACGCGCTGGCGCGGTTGCTGGAAGGCATCGAGCCGCTGCTGGCCCACGGCCGCCCCACGCTCTTCGGGCAGTGGTGCATCGCCGACGTGGACCTCGCGGTGATGCTGCAGCGGCTCAACCTCAACGGCACCGCGCTGCCACCGCAGGTGAAGGCCTACGCCGAGGCGAACTGGCTGCGGCCGTCGGTGGCGAAGTGGAACGCGCTGCCCCGGGCGGCGACGCCCGTCTGAAGTGGCGCGGGGTGCTTCAGCCCGGGTAACGCGCCGGGGCGTCGGTGGGCACGGCCTGCACGCGCACGTCCATGCCGCCATTCGACAGGGTGGCGAGCTCGCGGGCGTCGCGGTCGTCGAGGAACACGCTGCGGGAGATGGACACCCGCCCGGGCCCGGCGTGCACGTTGCCCAGGTTGAGCATGCCGTCGGGCAGCCCGTGGGCGCGCGCGTCCACCGCGCTCTTCACGTCGCGAAAGATGACCAGGGTGCGCACGTCGTCGCCGGCCAGCGCGGCGAAGTCGAGGGCGTCGATGGCCGAGAGCACCACCTCGACCTCCGCGGGCATGGCCATGTCGTAGGCCACGCGCGCCAGGGGGTCCTTCGCGGCGTCATCGTCGGCGACCACCACCCGCGCGACCCCCAGGTGGGGGACCCACGCTTCGATGACCTGTCCGTGGATGAGACGGCTGTCGATGCGACTCCAGGCGATCACGGGAACTCCGACGTCACGGCCAACGTGGCTGTTCCTTACCGACATGGCACGCGAGCGGCACCCGAAAAAGAGTATTGCGGGCGTCATGGCCGACAACACGATGTCCGACATCACGCACACCATTCAGCTGTCGGTGGCGCCGGTGTTCCTGCTGTCGGCCCTGGGCACCACGCTCTCGGTGCTGACCACGCGGCTCTCGCGCATCATCGACCGCGCGCGGCTGGTCGAGGGCCGCTACGACTCGCTGAGCGAAGTGGAGCAGGGCCACGCCCGCAACGAGCTGGGCATTCTCTCGCGGCGGGCCCGCCTCATTCACCGGGCACTGACCGCCGGCGTGGGCGCGGCGCTCTCGGTGTGCGTGCTCATCACCGTGGCCTTCGTGGGCTACATCGTCCAGGCGAACCTGGGGGTGGTGGTGGCCGTGTTCTTCATCATCGCCATGGGGCTCTTCGTCTTCTCGCTGGTGAGCTTCATGCGCGAGGTGGTGCTCTCGCTGGGCTCGCTGCGCTTCGGGCAGCACGCGGTGATGAAGCCCCAGGCCCCGGCACCGGCAGCCACGGCTGGGCAGAAGCCGCCGGGCTGATCAGCTTCGCCTCGAAGGCAGACGGGGGCCCTGCGGATCTGCCACAGTGGGCGGTTCCATGACCCGAGCGAAGACCACCGTGGCCGATGTCTCGACCGTGCTGCGCGCCATCATCCGACGCGACGCGCAGCAGGCCGCGGGGCCCAACGCGGTGCT
>CAIVGN010000117.1 GCA_903905455.1 uncultured Archangium sp. | reverse complement strand
GGCCGCATTGTCATCACGCCGAAGACCGGTGGGAGAACCGAGATGGAGGCCTGAAAGCAAAAAAACCGCAGTCCCTTTGAGGGGCTGCGGTTTCTACCACTACCGAAAAGCTGTGCTCCCTGAGTAGGACTCGAACCTACGACCCGGCGATTAACAGTCGCCTGCTCTACCAGCTGAGCTATCAGGGAATATTGGGTGCTTGCGAAGGCGCGGCTTGTAGGTTGGACGGGCCATTGTGTCAACACTGACGAACACGCCTTTTCAACTTCCCGAAGGTCTCCTCCGCGCATTGGTTGCGGCCTACGCCGCGCCCCCCCGCGCGTACCACTCCTTCGCCCACGTCCAGGAGGTCCTCCGGCACGTGGAGACCGTCTCCGCCGGCCCCGGCTGGACCCACCCGCGCGAAGTCTTCCTCGCGGCCCTCTTCCATGACGCGGTCTACGTGGTCGGCCGCTCGGACAACGAGGTCCGCAGCGCCGACCTCGCCCTCCAGTCCCTCGCCACCTTCCTCCCGGCCGAGCCCCTCGACACCGCCCTCATCCGCACCCTCATCGAGCTCACCGCCCGCCACGGCAAGCTCGTCCGGGCCGACCTCGACGAGGACGCGCGGCTCTTCCTCGACTGCGACATGGCCATCCTGGGGGCCTCGCCGGCGGCCTTCGATGCCTACGACGCCGCCATCGCCGAGGAATACCGCTCCGTCCCTCGGCCCATCTTCCGCTTCAACCGGCGCCGGTTCCTGAAACACCTCCTCGAGACCGACCGCATCTTCCTCTCCGACTTCTTCCACGCGCGCCTCGACGCCGCGGCCCGCGCCAACCTCCGCCGGGCGGTGGGCCACGATGACTGACGCCGAACGCCGGCTCACCACCGTCCCCTGGGCCTCACTGACGGGCCTCGGCCCCACCCTCGAGCGCCCGCTGACCGACGTCCTCTCCGGCCTCCCCGCGGAGCGCGTCCTCGACCGCCTCCTGCGCAGCAACCGCCACTTCACCCCCGAACAACGGGCGGTCACCGCCGAGTCCCTCTTCGGCGTCGGCCTCTGGCGGCGCCGCCTCCGCGCCCACCTCCCCGACGCGACGCCACTCCAGCTCCTGGCCATCCTCGCGCGCGAGCTCGGCCAGTGCGCCACCGCCCCCGCGCTCCTCGGGGTCGAACTCCCGCCCCTGGGCCCCACGCCCACCGACTGGCGCGACCGCCACTCCTTCCCCGACTGGATCGCCGCGCACTTCGAAGCCCGCTTCGGTGCCGGGGCCGCCGACCTCGCCGCCGCCCTCAACCGCCCCGGCCCCGTGTGCCTGCGCGCCCGTGGTGACCGCGACGAGCTCGCCACCCGCCTGCGCGCCCACGGCATCGAGACCACCCCCGGCCGCTGGTCGCCCCGCGCGCTCCACGTCACCACCCACCGGCCCAACCTCCTCGGCCTGGGCCCCGACTTCCTCGGCACCTTCGAGGTGCAGGACGAAGGCAGCCAGCTCCTGGGCGCGCTGGTCGACGTGCACCCCGGCGACGACGTGCTCGACCTCTGCGCGGGCGCGGGCGGCAAGGCCCTCCAGCTCGCCTCCCTCGTGGGGCCGCAGGGCAGGGTGCACGCCACCGACGTCGATCTCGAGCGCCTCGAGCGCCTGCGCACGCGCGCCTCCAAGGCCAACGCCCGGGTGCTCATCCACGGCCGCCAGGCGCCCCCGTCACTCCGGGTACCCCGCGTGCTCGTCGACGCCCCGTGCTCGGAGCTGGGGGCGCTGCGAAGGGGGCCCGATCTCCGCTGGCGCCTCGAGCCGTCCCTCGTGACCACCCTGCCGGCCGTGCAGCGCGAGCTCCTCGAGACCGGCCTGCGCCACCTCGCCCCCGACGGGAAGCTCGTCTACGCCACCTGCACGCTCACCCGGGTGGAGAACGAAGACGTGGTCGACGCCCTGCTCGCGGCCCACCCGGAGCTGGTGTTGGTACGCCCGGAGCTCCCCGACGCGGTGCTCGACGCGCGGGGCCTGCTGCTCCTCGCGCCCCATCTCCACGGCACCGATGGGTTCTTCGGCGCCGTCTTCAGTCGTCGCGCGGCGGGCGCTTCTTGATCGTCGGCAGGGCGGTGAGCGCCGCGGGCCGGGTGACGGGCCGCTCGGCACTGCTCTGCACCGGCGCCCGGCTCACCGGCTGGGCGGTCCCGGTCGGGGCGCGGGTCACCGGCCTGGCGGTGGCGGTCGGGGCACGCGTCACGGCCCGGCTGGTCCCCGTGGGCGGGCGCGCGACGGCGGGCACCCCTGGCCGCGTGGGAGGCCTCGCCCGCACCGGCGGCGACTGCGCCAGCGTGTCGTCTTCCTCTTCTTCGACCTGGGGCAGGGGCCGCGCGCTGCTGCTCTCCAGCCCGCGCCGGAAGTCGCCCAGCTCCGCGAGCTCGCGCTCCGACTCCTTCAAGCCGTCCTCGTGGTCCTTCTCCATCGCCGCCTTGGTGCTGAACCGCGTGTACGCCCAGAACGCGATGATCAACACCCCGCCGGGAATGCTCCACAGCACCACCCGCTCCGGGCCGCGCAGCAGCTGATCCGGCGCCCAGCCCCGGTCCCGCGAGCCCACCACCAGCCAGGCCTTCTTCTCCTGCTCGATGCGCATGGTGTGGGCCGACATCATCTCGACCTTGTTCACCCAGTCCTGCTTCATCTTGAACTTCCGCTCCTCGAAGCGGTGCCGGAGGTTCTCGAGGTGCTCCACGAGCTGCAGCTCGTCGGGCATCAACAGCGCCGCCTCCATCGTCAGCTCGAAGCCGCGGTTCAGGTCGGCCTCGCTCACCCGCCGGCCATCGTCGACGCCCAGCAGGGACAGGGCCCGCGCGTAGCTCATCGCCGCCTTGAACTCGGGGCTGTTCCAGTACTGCGACCAGATGTAGCCGTAGACGCTCGCGGCATAGACGCCGAGCACGATGAACAACCCCCAGGGGATGGGAAACCCCCGGGAGGCAGACTTGGGCTTCTTCGCTGCGGACGACGGCACGCCCTCACTGTACAACGTCCCACGTGAGCTTCCTCGCGCCTCCGCCGTTGAAGCCCGGTGACCGTGTCGCGGTCTTCGCGCCCGCCGGCCCCTTCGATCGTCCGTCCTTCGACAAGGGCCTCGAGGTCCTCGGGCGCCGCTACCAGCCCGTGTTCACCGAGAGGTTGTTCGAGACCCACCGGTATCTCGCCGGCACCGACGCCTCCCGGGGCGCCGAGCTGCAGCGGGCCCTCGACGACCACGAGATCCGCGCCCTCTTCGCCGCCCGCGGCGGCTACGGCTCCATGCGGCTGCTGCCCGCCATGCGCCTCTCGTCGCCCAAGCACTTCGTGGGGTTCTCCGACATCACCGCACTTCACCTCGCGGCCCAGAAGATCGGCTGGCAGTCACTGCACGCCCCGGTGCTCACCCAGCTCGGCAAGCAACCCAGCGACGTGGTGGAGCGCCTCTTTGCGGCCCTCGAGGGCCAGGCCCTCGCACCGCTGCGGGGCACGCGCACCGTCGTCCCCGGCATGGCCGAAGGGCCGCTGCTCGGCGGCAACCTCTCGGTGCTCACCCGCCTCATCGGCACCCCCTTCATGCCCGTGCTCCGCGGCTGCGTGCTCCTGCTCGAAGACGTGGGCGAGCGTCCCTACCGCCTCGACCGCATGTGGATGCACTTGAAGCTCTCGGGGCTGCTCGAGGGCGTGCGCGGCGTGGTCTTCGGAGACTTCACCGGCTGCGACGAGAAGGACGAGACCTATACCGGCGCCGACGTGCTCGAGGAACTGGCGATGGAGCTCGGCGTTCCTTGCGCTTCGGGCTTCCGCATCGGCCACGGCGACGTGAACCTGCCGGTCATCCTCGGCGCCCCGGTTCGCCTTGACGCCACGTCACAGGTCTTGTCGTCCGGAGGGACGACGTGAGCCTCGAGGCGCTCCTCCAGCACGGCGTCGACGACCAGGTCTTCCCCCTGGCGCGCCTCGAGGTCTTCCACCACGACCGCCACGTGCTCTCGCTGGGCAACGCCGCGCCCGGCTGCGTGTTCGATCTCGCCTCGGTCACCAAGGTGATGAGCACCACCGCGCTGGTGCTCGACCAGCAGCTCGCCGTGGAGTCGTCGCTGCAGCGCTGGCTGCCCACGGCGGCCGCCCCGGTGAGCCTCGCCGACCTCCTGTTTCACCGCAGCGGGCTGCCGGCCTTCGCCCCGTTCTTCGAGCAGGAACTCAACGCGCACCCGGCGCTCTTCGAAGGCCCGCAAGCCGAGCTGCGCGAGCAGGTGCGCCGCTCGGTCCTCGAACGCGTGGTGCATACGCCCACCGACCGCCCCGCGGGCGCCCAGGCCGTCTACAGCGATCTCGGCTTCATGCTCCTGGGGGCCGCGCTGGAGACGGCCACCGGCACGCCGCTCGATCGCCTCTTTGCCGCGCGCATCGCCACGCCGCTGGGCCTCAGCGCGGGCTACCGGCGGTTGTCCTCGGCGCTCCCGCTCCCCGCGGAGTTCGCGCCCACCGGCACCACGCGCCCCCGCGAGCCGGCCCCCGGGCAAGAGGGCCTGTGGCGCGTGGCCGAGCGTCCCACCGGCCTCGCGCAGGTCGACGACGACAACGCCTTCTGTCTCGACGGCGTCTCGGGTCACGCGGGGCTCTTCGGCACCGCCCTCGACGTGGCCCGCTTCGGCCAGGCGATCCTCGAGGGGCGCTGGGCTCCGTCGACGCCCTGGGCCCACGACGCGCTCACCCGCGGCAGCACCCGCGCGCTCGGCTTCGACACCCCCTCGGCAGAAGGCGCGTCGTGTGGCGCGCGCTTCGGCCGTCGCGGGCCCCGGGGCGCCATCGGCCACCTCGGCTTCACCGGCACCAGCTTGTGGATCGATCTCGATCGCCAGCTGGTCGTCGCCTTCCTCTCCAACCGCGTGGCCCTGGGCCGCGCCAACGTCCGCATCCGCGAGTTCCGGCCCCAGCTCCACGACGCCGTGCTCGACGCCCTGAAGCTCGATTGAAAGGTTCACCGCATGACTTCCGCCGCACCCGATGACCACGGGCTGATCCTCGACACCGTCGATCCCACTTTCCCCAAGCGCATCCACCTGGTGGGCGTCGGGGGCACCGGCATGGGCAGCTTCGCCGGCATGCTCAAGGCCGCGGGCTACGAGGTCACCGGCAGCGACGAGAACCTCTACCCACCCATGAGCGACATGCTCGCGGCCTGGGGCATCACCGCGCTCACCCCCTACGCACCGCAGAACCTCGACGTCGCCAGGCCCGACCTGGTGATCATCGGCAACGTCATCCGCCGGGTGAACCCCGAGGCCACCGAGGTGCGCGCGCGGCGCCTTCCTCAGATGAGCTTCCCCGCGGCGCTCGGCTCGCTGTTCCTCAAGCACCGGCACTCCATCGTCGTCGCCGGCACCCACGGCAAGACGACCACCTCGTCGCTCATGGGCCACGTGCTCGCCGCGGCCGGCAAGGACCCCACCTTCCTCGTGGGCGGCGTCACCCGGAACTACGCGGGCAACTACCGCCTGGGCCAGGGACCCCACTTCGTCGTCGAGGGTGACGAGTACGACACCGCCTACTTCGACAAGGGCCCCAAGTTCCTCCACTACCAGGCCAGGACGCTCATCCTCACCAGCGTCGAGTTCGACCACGCGGACATCTACCGCGACCTCGCGCACTACGAGTCGTCGTTCGAGAAGCTCGTGGCGCTCATGCCCCCCGACGGCACCATCGCGGTCAGCGCCGGGTGGCCCAACGCGGTGCGCATGGCCCGCAGCTCGAAGGCGAAGGTCGTCACCTACAGCGCGAAGGAAGACCTGGGCGCCGACGTGCACCCGGTGGGGTTGGCGCTGGGGCCCGAGGGCGCGCGCTTCGGGGTGATGGTGAACGGGGTGCTGGTGGGCCAGGTGCTCCTGCCCATGGCCGGCGCGCACAACGTCGAGAACGCATTGGGGGTGTTCGCCGCGGGCCTCGCGGTGGGCCTCACCGTCGAGGACCTCACCCACGGCTTCGCCTCGTTCGAGGGCGTCAAGCGGCGCCAGGAAGTGCGCGGCGAGCCGAACGGGGTGATGGTCATCGACGACTTCGCGCACCACCCCACGGCAGTGAAGGAAACCATCGCCGCGGTCGCCAGCCGCTACCCGGGCCGTCGGCTGTGGGCGATCTTCGAGCCGCGCTCGAACACCTCGCGCCGCAACATCCACCAGGACGACTACGCCCACTCCTTCACCGGCGCGGCGCGCGCGTCGATCAAGGTGCCCGAGCGCCACGACAAGATTCCGCAGGGGGAAGAGCTCGACGTGCCCCGCCTCGCCCGGGAACTGAAGGCGGCGGGCATTGCCGCGGTGGCCGAGACCACCGTGGCCGCGATGCTCGACGAGGTGAGCCGCGACGCGAAGCCTGGCGACGTGCTGCTGGTGATGTCCAACGGCAGCTTCGGCGGCTTCATCGACTCGCTCCTCGCCCGCCTGGGGGCTCGCTGATGCGTGCGCTCCTCTTCGCCGCGGTGCTCTTCGCCGGGTGCATCACCACCCCGGCGCCGCCCTCGTTGACCGGGCCCACCACGCTGCAGTTGGCGACGCGCTCCACCGAGGCCCTCGAGCTCTCGCTCCCGCGCTACCCCGGCAACGCGGCGTGGACCTTGAGTTCGATGCGCGGTCGCGTGGTGCTGCTCGACGTGTGGGCCACCTGGTGCGAGCCGTGCCGGGAAGCCCTGCCGCTGTACCAGGACCTCAGCAAGGAGTTCGCCGCGCGCGGCCTCGAGGTGCTGACCATCAACATCGACGCCGACCCCAGGCCCATCCCCGCGTTCCTCGCGGAGGCGAAGGTGTCCTTGCCGGTGCTCCTCGACCCCGAGGCCCGCATCGCCGAGTCGAAGCTCAAGGTGAAGTTGATGCCCACCGCGTTCCTCATCGACCGCAAGGGCGTCATCCGCCACGTGCACGAGGGCTTCGACGAGGGCGAGCTGTCCACCTGGCTCTCGGAGATCGAAGCGCTGCTCGCTGAACCCGCCGCCGCCCCGTGAGCGAGTGGCTCGCGCTGGCCGAGTCCATCGCCCGCGAGTCGGGCGCCCTGCTGCGGGCCCGGTTCGACGCGGCGCGCACCGTCGAGTTCAAGGGGGCAGGGCACTCGAACCTCGTCACCGACGCCGACCGGGCCAGCGAGGAGCTCATCTTGTCCCGCCTCGCGCGCGCGGTGCCGACGCACGCCGTGCTCGCCGAAGAGAGCGGGGCCGCGGGGCAGGGGGCGTACACCTGGTTCGTGGACCCGCTCGACGGCACCACCAACTACGCCCACGGCGTGCCGCACTTCTGCGTGACCCTCGCGGTGGAAGGCCCGGTGCCCGGGGGCGAGACCGCCCTGCTGGCCGGCGTGGTGTACGACCCGCTCCGCGACGAACTCTTCAGCGCGGCGCGCGGGCAGGGCGCGACCCTCAACGGGAGGCGCCTGGTCGCAAGCCAGGTCTGCGCGCTCGACCGCGCGCTGTTGTGCACCGGCTTTCCCTACGATCTGCCGCAGCACCCCGAGGCTCCGCTGGGGCTCTTCCTGCGCCTGGTGACGAAGGCCCAGGGCATGCGCCGCATGGGCAGCGCCGCCCTCGATCTCGCCTACGTCGCCGCGGGGCGCTTCGATGGCTTCTTCGAGTTCGGGTTGAAGCCCTGGGACACCGCCGCCGGCGCGCTGCTCGTCACCGAGGCGGGTGGCTCGATGGGGCGCCTCGACGGGGAGCCCTGGTCACCGCGCTTCGGAGACGTGGTGGCCGCGGCGCCGGGCCTGACCCCCGAGCTGCCCGACCTCTGCGCCGCCTTCGCGCGCGAGCTCGGCTGGCAGGCCCGGGCCTTCGGCGCCTGACGACGACCTAGATGAAGCTCTCGGGCACGAAGATGATGTCGCCGGGCACGAGCAGGAAGTTCTTCTCCCGGCCGATGACGATGTCTTCGACCTTCACCGGCATCTTCACTTCCTTGCCTTCGACCACCCGGGTCACGTTGACCGAGTTCTTCGCCGCCGAGCGCGTGAGCCCACCGGCCTGCGAGATGGCGTGGATGATGGTCATTCCCTCTTCGTACGAGAACGAGCCGGGCTTCGAGACCTCGCCGAAGATGAACACCTTCTTCGAGTTGAACTCCTTCACCAGCGCCGACACCTGGGGGCGCCGCACGAAGCCGTTCTTGAGGCAGGTGGTGATGGCGTTGGCGGCCCCGCTGGCGGTGAGCCCTCCGACCGACACCTTCCCGCAGAGGGGAAAGTCGATGTGGCCGTCGGGGTCGACGCGGTAGACGCCGCTCAGGTCGACCTCCTGGTACACGCGCACCTCGAGGAGGTCGTTGGCTGCCAGGGTGTTGCTGCTCACGCCGCCGTCGGCGACCAGCAGGTCGCGGTTGAGGCCGTCGAGCGTCGAGGGGTAGCGGCAAGCCGGAAGGCTCGTGAGGAGCCCCGCCGCGATCAGCACTGCGAGCGTACGCATCAGTAGTGGAAGTTGAGCCGCAGCAGGGCTTCGTGCCGCGGGAAGTTCAACGACGGGAGGTTGGTCACGTCGGTGCCCTTCGAGCTGCGGAACGTGAACGTGTAGTTCGCGCTGACATCGAACCACGAGGTCACGGTGACGGTCGGCCCGGCGCTGAGGCTGAGCAGCACGTCGTTGCGCACCGACGAGGCGGGCGCCGTGGTGGCGGCTGTGGGCTGCGCGAGGAAGCTGAAGTAGTCCAGCGAGACCTGGGCGTTCAACATCAGCCGCCCGCCCAGCAACCCGAGCCCGCCGCGCAGGTAGCCGCGGTCGTCCATCATCGAGCCCAGCAGCGGCACGGCAATCACGTTGCGGGCGTACCCCACGGCGATGCGCGACTGCTCGGTGACCGTGTACGAGAACTCGGCGGTGCCGATGACGGTGTGAATCGAGTTGTTGGTGAAGTCGCCGCCGTAACCCGCCAGCAGCGTCACCGCGATGCGCGGCGAGATGAGGCCGGCGATGCCGCCCTGCGCGCGGAAGAGCACCTTGGCCGCGGCGGCGTTCGTGAAGTAGGTGCGCCAGTCGGCGTTCACGTCGACGATCAGCGCCGTCTTGGGCAGGAACTTCCAGCGGGCGTTCAGCCCGAAGTTCAGGTTGCTGTAGTTCGACTGGGGCACCGTCGAGGGGTCGCACGAGGCCTGGCCCGCGGTGCAGAACGGTACGAGGCCCGGGAGCAACGCTTCGAAGAACTCCACGCCCCACGACACCTTGGGGGTCACCTCGAGGGCGCGGCCGCCCGGGTGAATGGGAACGGCCAGGTACACGCCGTTGTAGAGGGAGATCGCGCCGACGCCGAGCGCCGGGTTCTGGGTGCGATCGCTGCGCACCAGGTTGTCGCCCAGGTTCACTTCGGCCGCGCCGTCGCGGTTGAACTTGGTGTCCAGGGCCACGTTCGCCTGGAACCGAGACAGGCCCCGCGAGCCCGGCGAGAGCAGCCCGGTGTACCAGAGGTACTCGGCCGCGCCGTTGAAGCCGACGAAGGTGGAAGGGGTGTCGAGGTCGAACTTCACCCCGGGGCGGACATGGAGAATCAGCTCCGACGAGGCGATGGGGTTGCCGCCCGAGTCACGCTCGAAGAAGCCGACCAGCGAGTCGAAGCGCCCGTCGAGTTCGAGGTACGGATGCAGCCGGCCTTCGCCGACCTTGAACCCCGGGGCCTTGGCCACCTGGGCGTGTGCGGAACCCACGAGCAACAGCCCGAGGATCAACGCAGCGCGAACTCCCGTTCCCCTCAACCAGTTCATCGCGGTCCGTTGGCCTTAGCACACAGGGTGTGCAGGCCAAGCGCCTTTCCATTTCGGGTTCGTGGGGTGGCCGTCACATCGTCGGACTCGCCGGCGGAGGCCGGGAGTCGATGGGCGTCGGGGGCGGCATCTGCGTGGGATCGCCGGGCGGCAAGTAGTCGGGGATGTCGACCTCGACCGAGAGGTTCTCATCGGTGCGGAAGGCGAGCTGGCCGATGCACTGTTCGGCCTCGGCCCGGAGCTGCTCGACCTTGGAGCGCGCGATGGTCACCTTGGTGAACTCGTGCTCGGCGGTGGCGGTTTCCTTGCGGGCCACGGCTTCCTGGAGCTGCACGTCGGACTGCTCGGAGATGCGGAGCAACCCCTTGATCTGGGTCAGCTTCTCGTTCACGCAGTTGAGCTTGACGACGTCCTTGGTGTTGCGCGCTTCTTCGAGCTTCTGCAGCACGTCCTTGAGCGCGCCGCGCATGCGCCCCACCGACTCGGCGCTCGTCTTCACCTTCTCGGGGTCGGGCACCTTGGATGCCTCGACGGCCTCAGGCGCGGCGGGCGCCTGCGCCAGCGAGAACGTCGCGGCGACCAGTGCGAGAAGCATGATGGCTCGACGAATCACGTGGGGTCCCCCAGACTGCACAGAAGGCGGTGAAACGTAGGGTTGTGAAGCATGTAAGTCAATGAGCGTGCGCTGCCAACTGCTGTGTGGCGTGGGTGCCCTGTCCCCGGCTGCAGATTCATCAGGACTGGTGGCGGTTCGCTTCTCGCAGCCGCACCGACAGCAGCCGGGCGATGTTCATCACGAGGAAGGAGAAGCCGTCCTTCTGCGTCTTGCGGAACTGCGCCAGGCTCTCGGGCGAGAGATGCAGCAGCTCGACCCGCTCGCGCGCCTTGACCGTCGCTGAGCGGTAGTCCTTGTCGACGAGGGCCATTTCTCCGAAGCACTCGCCGACGCTCAGGGTGGCGATGGGGTTGCTTCGACCCCCGTGGAACACGTCCACCTCGCCTTCGGCCACCAGGTACAGGCCGTCGCCCAGCGCTCCTTCAGCGAAGATCGTGGCTCCGCCGTCGAAGGCCCGGGGCGTCAGCAGCGCGCACACCGACTCCAGCTCTGCGTTGGAGAGCATCTCGAAGAGGGGGGAGCTGGAGAGGAGACTGACTCGATCCATCGTCGCGGGCCAGTGTGTCATGGCCGCGCGAGCTGGCGAGTTGGCAGACTCAGGAGGCCGGCGCGAAGACGAACGGGTACGCCACGGCGACGTCAGAGTCAGGCTTGAAGGGGAAGACCCACCCACGGATCGTGGTCTTGATGCACGAGGCCACCGCTTCGTTGCCCAGGGTGTTCTCCTCGATGTCGATGTCGCTCGTGCGGCCAGCGGGGGTGATGTTGAAGCGCACCACCACCTTGCCCTTGAGGCTCGGGTTCCGCTTGAGCTCCTTCTCGTAGCACTGCTGGATCGCGCCCTTGCGACCGCGCACGTAGGCGGCCAGCTTCTCGCGATCGACGTCGCTCGACTCGACCTCGGGGGCCTGCATCGACACGCCGCCGCGCACGGTCGCGGAGCCCTTCTCGGCGAGCGCGACGTTGCCGCCGCCGCTGGTGCCGAGGTCCCCGATCCCTGCCGCCGAACCGGAAGTTCCGCCCTTGGGGCCACCCGCGCCGAGCGCGTCGGCCGTCGCAACGCCTACGCCGCTCGCGCCAGAGAGCGCGCTGGCGACATCGCCTACGCCGCTCGAGCCGCCGAGCACGTCTTCAAAGGCGCCGCCGCCGCCGGAAGAACCGATCACCTTGAGCAGACCCGAGCGGGAGACCTTGGCCTGGAGCGCTGCCTTCTTGTCGGCGTTGCTGGTGGCGGCGGCTACGGCGGGCTTCTTGTCGACCTCGACCTTGTCGTCCTTGGCGTCGGGCTTCTTCTCGCCCGTGTCGCCGGTCTCGGTCTTGGGGGGCGGCTTGACCTCGACGGGCATCATCGCCTTGACGAAGCGGTCGGGGAGTTCGTCGAGGGTGAGCTCGCGCTCTTCGATCTTCGGCTGGCAGGCGATGAAGGTGGCGCCGGAGAAGTGGATGAACAGCGAGGCGGCCAGCACCAGGAAGAAGAACTGGTCGAGCTGCTTGAAGAAGTTGCCGCGCACTTCGGCGGGGAGCTCGGCCTTGGGCGGCTCGGGGGGCGGCGCGACGAACTGAAAGAGCAACGAGACTTCACCCAGCGCGACGCGGCCCTTCGAGGCGTCGGTGAGCGCGGCGACGAAGGTGTCCTTGCCCCGAGGCTTGGCCAGTCCGCGCGCGATGGCGTCCTGCAGCGTGACCTCCTGGCCATTGATGGAGATCTTGCCCTCCATCGCCGTGGTGAAGACCAGGCTGTACTGATCGCTGGCGACCTCGAAGAGCGTGAACGAGGGCGGGAGATTCGAGACGGGTACGACGATGGTGTTCGTCGCGTTCTGCCCGACCGACACCGAACCACGACGCTTGAGCGTGCGGTCTTCGGTGATCTTGCTGCCCTGGATGAGAGCAACGCGGAGAAGCTTCAGACCGGCCTGCGGTTGCGCCATGACGTTCCCTTAGACAGCCGCGCGCGGGTCAGGTTCCGACAAACCCACGGCACCCCTCAAAACCGAAATGAGTTTGACCACTTAGCCCTGGGCGGGCCACATCTCAAGGATCAGAACGCGTCCTTTTCGACGCTCTTCTCGACCTTGGGCACGAAGGTCTCGGCCCGGTTGAGCTCGTCGAAGTTGAGCGTGCTGCGCTGCAAAATGTAGAAGGCCTGCGGCTTCTGAATGCGGCCCTCGACGGTGATCGCGTCGAGGCGAATCACCTTCTTCTTCCGGGCCGGGGCTGCCCCTTCCTGGGCGGCGGCGGCGGCGGCGATGAGTGAGCAGGTGAGGAACAGGGTGCGCATCATTTGTCGTCGCCTCCGAGCTTACCGCCCGGCGCGGGCGCCGGGGCCGGGGCCGGGTCTTCATCGCGGAGCTTTGCGGGCGGCTTGGCGGCGCCGGCCTTCTTCGCCGCGGCTTCTTCGGCCTTCTTGCGCTTGGCCTCGTCGGCAGCCGCCTTCTTGGCGGCGGCCTCCTGGTCCTTCTTGTGCTTGGCCTCGTCAGCGGCCGCCTTCTTCGCGGCGGCGGCTTCTTCCTTCTGGCGCGCGGCGGCGTCGAGGGAGGCCTTGCGCGCGGCCTCGGCGTCGGCCTTCTTCTTGGCGACCGCGTCGTCGGCCGCCTTCTTCGAGGCGGCCTCGGCGTCGGCCTTGGCCTGGGCGGCGGCGTCTTCCCTGGCCTTCTTCTCGGCGTCGATCTTCGCCTGGGCGTCGTCGGCGGCCTTCTTCTTGGCGTCCTCTTCGGCCTTCTTCGCGTTCTCGACCTTCTTGAGCTGGTCCTTCTTCTCGCGCTCCTTGCGACGCTCTTCCTTCTCGATGCCCTTGTTGGCGTCCTTCACGTACTGGTCGACGCGGTCGTCCTTGCCGCCGCGCTCCTTGTACTTGCCGAAGTAGGAGATCGACGTCTTGAAGCGCTCGGTGGGATCGACGCCGGGGATCTCCTGGTCGAGGTAGGTGACGCCGAGGTTGTAGGCGGTGTCGGCGAGGTCGGGCCGGGCCTTCTCCACCAGCTGGTATTCGACGATGGCCTTCTGCGCCTGCTGGAGCCCGCGGTAGGCGTTGCCCAGGTTGAGGTGGGCGAGGGTGAACTCCGGCGCCGCGGCGACGGCCGCCTCGAGCTCCTTGACCGCGGCCTCGTAGTCGTTGGCCTCGTTGAGCATCGCGCCGAAGTTGTTCCGCGCTTCCGCGAAGTCGGGCTTGAGCAGCGTCGCCTGGCGGAACGACTCGAGCGCCTGGGGGCGTTGCTTGAGCTGCAGGAACACCAGGCCCAGCGCGTTGTGGGTGGCCGCGTCGTTGGCGTCGATGGTGCGCGCGTTCTCCAGCACCAGGCGCGCGAGCTCCACCTTCGATTCCTTGAAGTACACCTGTGCCAACAACTGCATGGCGCGCACGTTGCGCTCGTCGGCCTTGAGCACCTTCTTCGCTTCGCTGGCGGCAGCCTCGAGCTTGTTCGCCGCGAGCAGCGTGTACACCAGCGCGTTGCGGGGGCCGATGAGCGCGGGGTTCCGGGCGATGGCCGCGCGGAGCTCGGTCTCGACCTGGGCGCACTTGCGCTGCCGGCACTGGAGCCGGGCCAGGTAGTCCCAGGCCACGTCCTGGCCGGGGTCGATCTCCAGGGCGCGGCGGTAGTTTCGCTCGGCGTCGCCCACGTCGCCGCGGCGCTCCTTGATCAGCCCGAGGTTGGTCCACGCGTAGGCGGCCTTGTCGTTGCGATCGAGCACGTCCTTGAAGGCGCGCTCGGCGACGTCGGTGTTGCCCTGGCTGAGCGCGGCGACGCCTTCCTTGAAGCGCGACTGGGTCTGCCCATCGAAGGTCGGGGCGACGGGGGCGGGGGGCGCGGCGGCCTCGGCGGCGGGCGCGGTACCCCCGGTGGCCGGCTTGATCACCTCGGCGCCGCCGGTGCTGGCCGCCGGGGTGGTCGCTGCCACGGTCTTCGGGGCGTAGGGAACGTCCGGGGTCTCGGGGCCCGCGGGCGCCAGGTCCTTGGTGGTCTCCGGCGCGGTGACGCAGGCGTTGAGCAGCAGGAGACAGGCCGGGAGCAGTACGCGCTTCACTTGTCACCCTCGCCGATCTTCTGCGGCGCTGCGATCGCGCGCTCGTTGCCACCGACCCCATTGACCGCGCCGTCGGGGAACACGAGGTCCTGGGAGACGATGGACTTCGGCTCCTTGAGCATCGGGTATTCCTTGGGGCGGAAGCGGTTGAGCGACTCGAGGGTCTTCTTGGTCCACTCGTTGGAGACGCGGTACTTCTTCGCCTCGGCCCAGGCCGCCGAATAGACCTCCACGGCCTTGTCTTCGAGGGCCACGGTCTGCGCGGAGAGGGCGTCCTGGTAGGTGACCACGGCCTCTTCGCCGAGGCGCTTGATGTCCGGGGGCACGGGCGTCTCGAGGATCGTCTGCGCGAAGCGCTCGAGGGTGAAGCCGCGGCGGTAGAAGGCCGCGAGGATCCACTCCACGCGCTTGTACTTGGTGATCTGGTCGTAGGCCGCGCTCACCTTCTTCACCGCGTCCTTCTTCACGATGAAGGAGTTGGCGAGGGCCTTGCCCGTGCCGCCGATCTTGATGCGATCGAAGTCGGCGAAGACGTACTCACCCAGCTCGAAGCGCGCGTAGGCGGCGGCCTCGGCGGCGATGGGCGAGGTGTCGGGCTTCAGGTTGCGGCGGTCGAACTCGTCGGCCGCGGCCTCGTAGGCCTTCTTCGCCGCGGTCTCGTTCTTCTGCTTCTTGAACGCGTCGCCGATGCGCTTCTTGGCGTCGATGACCAGTTCGACCTGGGCCGGCTTGGCGGAGAACTTCTGCACGAACTCGTTGAGGGCCGCGATCTCCTTCGTGCTGTCGCCCTGCTTCTCGTAGATCAGCGCCGCGCGGAACTGGTTCTTCGGCGCGTCTTCGCTGTTCGGGTACACGTCGGCGTAGCGCAGGTAGGCGGCGGCGGCCTCGTTGTAGCGCTGCAGGCCTTCGAGCAGGCGGGCGGTGTTGAAGAGGGCCGACTCACGGTCCTTCGAGTTCGGGTAGTCCTTCCCGAGCTTCTGGTACTTCTCGATGGCCTTGTCGAAGTCGTAGGACTTCTCGGCGTTGACCGCGACGCGGAAGAGGGCGGCGTCAGCCAGCTTGGACGTGGGGTACTCGCTGAAGATGCGCTCGTAGAGCTTCTGGGCCGAGTCGAAGCGCTGAACGTTCTCGTAACAAACGGCGGCGTTGTTCAGGGCCTTGTCGGCGAACTCGTGCTTGGGCTCGGCGGCGACCAGCTCGATGTATTTCTTGGCAGCCTCGTCGTACTGGCCCTTGGACATCAGCTCTTCGGCGCGCTTGAACTTGCCGCCGAGCTCGAACTTGGTCAGCTGGGCGTAGAGGTCGGACTTGGGGTCGATGACGTCCTTGTTCTCACGCAGCCGCTTCGACACGTCTTCGACGGCCGCCCAGTTCTTGTCGACGAGGTAGCTCTCGATGATGAGGTTGGTGGCGAACTTCGCGACCTCGGCCTTGGGGTACGTGCCCACGATGGACTCGAAGCGCTTGCGCGCCTCGTCGAGCTGGTTGTGCGTGTAGAACAGTTCGGCGGCGCGGTAGGCGAGGCCCGGAGACTTGTCGTCGCCCGGCTTGGCCTTGGCCACGTACTTGTCGGACGCCTCGACCAGCGACAGCTCCAGCGGCGTGAGCTCGATGGGGACGATCTTCTCGCCGTCGGCGCGATCGGTCGACTTGAGCACCGGGTACTGCTTGGCGGTGCCGGCCTTGATCTCGAGATCGAGTTCCTTCTGGTTGGCGAGCACCGCAGCGTAGGCCGCGTCGTTCTGGTACTTCACGTCCTGGCTCGAGTCGCGCACCGCGGCGTAGCGCTTGGCGGCCGCGTTGAACTGGAACGAGTTGTACAGGCACTCGGCCAGGTAGAACTCCATCTCGTAGGCGTTCTTCGAGCGCGGGAAGCGCTGCAGGTAGCCGTCGTAGGCCTTGGCCGCGGTCTCGAAGGCCGACTTGGCCAGGTCGAACTTGCCCTCCTGCTTGTAAACGAGGGCCTGCTGGTGGTGGTAGATGGCCGTCGAGTACAGGCTCTTCTCGGCCATCTCGCCGGCGGCCTGCACCACGTCGGGATCGCGCTTCCACTTCTCGTGCCACGGGGTCCCCGGCACGAACATGTTCGACAGCTTCGAGGCCTCGGCGAAGGCCTCCTCGAGGCGGCGATCGCGCTCGTAGGCCTGCACGATGCGCTGCTGGATCTTGGGGGCGTCCTTGTTGAGCGGGTCCTTCTGGAGCACCAGGCGGTAGGCCTCGATGGCCTCGGGGTGCTTGGTCTGGTCGAAGTACACGTCGGCCATGCGCCGGTAGACCTCGCCCTCGTAGCGGCGGCCGCCGAGCTTGGCGAAGGTGTCCTGGGCCTTGGCCAGGGAGCCCCACTTCTCGTCGACGAAGCTGATGGCGGTGTACTGCAGCGCCTCGTTGCGCAGATCGCCGCCGACCTCTTCTTCCCCCTTCTGCTTGGCCTGGTCTTCGTAGAAGTCGACGAGGTTCAGGAAGCGGCCCACGGCTTCGTCGAAGCGGTCGGTGCGGTAGTAGGTCCACCCGAGCTTGTAGAGCGCCTTGTCGTAGAGCGGGTGCTTGGTGTCGGCCACCGCGTGCTCGTAGGCCTCGATGGCGCGGGTGAGGGCGTCGGGCACGTCGTAGGCGTCGAAGTAGTACTCGCCGATGCGCACCCAGGCCTCGGTCGTGAAGCGCGAGGTGGGGTAGCGGGCGATGAGCTGCTCGTACGAGCCGCGAGCCCGCTCGAAGTCTTCCTGCTTCTCCTGGCAGTAGCCCAGCAGGTACCAGCTGGCGTCGTTGAGCTTGTAGGTGGGGAAGTCGTTGAGCAGCCGCTGGTAGAGCGCGATGGACTTGCTGAAGTCGATCTTCGGCTCCGGGGGCGGCAGCGCGCTCTTCTCGGGGTCGAGCTTCTTGAGCTCCTCTTCGTAGTCGCGCATGGCGACCGCGTGGTCGTCGGAGCTGCGCTCGTAATAGAGCTCGGCCAGGCGGAACATCACGTCGGGCGTGTAGCGGGGGTCGTTGGGGTAACGCTGGAGGAACTCTTCGAAGGCGGCGATGGCGTCGAGGCGCTCGCGGCGCTCGAGCACCTCGAGATCGCGGATGGCCTTCTCGTAGCTGTTGGCCAGGGTGTTGCGCTTCTCTTCGTACTTCTTCTCGACGAGGAGCTGCACCTCGCGCTTGAACTCGCGCGACTCGGCCTCGTACAGCTCGAGGGCGCGGGAGATCTCTTCGAACTGGGCCTTCTGGGTGTCACCGGCGCCCATGCCCTCGAAGTAGCGGCTCTTGGCCTTGGCGGCAGGCGCGACGTCGCCCTTGCCGCTCTCGCCGCCGCCGGCCGAGACCTGGGGCATGCCGGGAATGCCGGCGTCCATGGCGGGCACTCCGGCGTCGGGCCTGGCCTTGCCCTTCTGGGCGAGCGCCGGCGCCGCGGCGAGGAGGACCAGCAGGCTGAGCAGGGCAGGGGCGCGCATCAGTCCACGTCCTTGAGCACTTCTTTGAACTCGTCGTCGAGCTGCTTGAGCTCGCGGTCCTTCTGGCTGGCGAGCTTTTGGATCTGGCTCGTCTTGTCCTGCTTGCGCTGGAATGACACGTCGACCACGCCGACGTCGGCCTTGAGCACCAGGTCGTAGAAGCTCTGGCGCACGCGCTTGAAGCTATCGAACGCGATGCGGCCCACGAGGTTGCGCGTCTCTCCGGTGACGGTGGCGGTCTCGGTGCGGTAGCCCTCGAGCAGCTGCTGCTCGAGGAGCACCTGCTCGCGGAGCTTCTGGGCCTTCTGCGCCACGCGGTCGCGGACGATGGTCTTGCTGCGGGTGACGCGCTCGCGAAGGGCCGCGGCGTCGGCGCGCACCACGTCGGCGCGCAGCAGCACGCGCTGCGCGTCGGCGGCGAGGCCCTGGCGGCCCTGGGCGAGGAGCAGCCGCTCCTGGTCGAGGATCTGCGCGTATTCCTGCTTGAGCACCCCTTCGCCACCGACGGCCTTGTCGGCGTTGTTGCGCTCGGCAAGGAGCTGCGCGCGGAGCTCGTCGAGCTGGGTCTGCACGGCCTCGAGGGCGCGCTGCTCGAAGGTCACCTTCTCGAGGAACGCCTTCTCGTCTTCGGGCCGGTCCTTGCGCTGGGTGTGCGTGTCGTCGACGAACTTGCGGATCGCGGTGAGCTGCGCGGCCTGCGACTGGATGTCGATGCCCAGCTGGAAGGCCTGCCTGTCGATGGCGTCGATGGCCGCCTGGATGCGCTCCTTGCGCGCGCGCACCTGGTCGCTGGTGGTGGGCAGGGTCTCGATGCGCTTCTTGAGCTCGAGCTGCTTCTGCTTGAGCTCGCCGAGTTGGCGCTTCTGCTCGTCGTTCATCAGGTCGTCGGCGAGGTATTCCTCGATCTTCGTCAACGAGGCCTCGACCCGGGTCAGCGCGGTGTCGACGGCGTCGGCCCGGGTGTAGCCCTCCTGCAGCACGGGGAAGCTCTCGACGCCGCGCTCGTCCAGCGAGCGCAAGATGCGGTCGGCGATGGCCCGGGACTCGTCGATACCCCGGCGGCTGGCCTCGAGGGCGGCGGTGATCTCCACGGCCTCGGCGACCTCCTGGCGGGTGCTGGCCCACTTCAGGGCCACCGGCGGCAGCAGCTTGGTGACGTCGAGGGTCTTCTCGTTTCGCGCCAGCAGCTCGTCGAAGTACTGCACCGGGTCCTTGTTCACCGTCAGCAGCGCGTCGATCTCGTCACGGACGGGCGAATAGGCGTTGATCACCTGGTTGTAGGTGTCGATGGCGTCGTCGTACTTCTGGAGCTTCTGCAGCAGCGTGCCCTGGAGGATCTTCGCCTCGGGTGCGAGCACCGAGTCCTCGGCCACCAGCAGCAGCACCTCGGTGGCGTTCTTGGCGCGCTCGAGCTCGCCCTTGCGCACGTAGCTCCAGGCGATCTCGTACAGCGAGTCGGGGAAGCTGTCGGAGGACTGCGAGACGCGGGCGTAGTGATCGATGGCGTCGTCGTACTTGCCGACCTCGAAGAACACGCGGCCCATGGAGAGCTCGGCGAGCTCCTTGACCGTGCGCTCCTTGTCGTCGCGCGCGGCGGCCAGCGAGACGGCCTCGAACTGGGTGAGCGCCTGGTCCCACTGCCTGGTGCGCACGTAGCCGACGCCGATGAAGTACGCGGCCTGCACGTGGAACGGCCCGGTGGGGTCGCTGGCGAGGCTCTCGAAGATCGGCCGGCTGCGACTGACCCGGTCCTCGAGCGGGATGTCCTGACGGCGGAACATCCACTTCGCGTAGACGTAGGTGAGCTCGGGGGGCAGGGCGCCGCCGGACAACCCGCGGGCCTGGTTGATGTACTCGTCGATGCCGGCGAACTCGTTGAGTCGGCCGGCGATCTCGAGGTAGCGGGCGAGCGCTTCCTTGTAGTGGCCGGCGCGCAGCTGCAGCAACTGGCGCAGGTAGAGCCGCGAGCCGAGGTAGTTCTTCTGCTGGTAGAGCGAGTCGGCCAGGTAGAACAGCGCGTCGCCGTAGCGCGGGCTCTTCTGGAAGTCCTTGTTGGCGATCAGGTCGTAGAACAGCACGGCCGCGGTGGCGTAGTCGTTGAGGAGGTACTGGATCTCGCCGTCGGAGAACCGCTGCAGCCGGGCGGCGTCGTCGGACGTCTCTTCGCGCAGCGTGTACTGCTTCTCGACCAGCTCGATGTTGTTGCGGGCGACCTCGACCTGGCGCGCGACCTCTTCGACCTGCGACTGCAGCTCGACGGCAGACACCTTGCCCCGTTGGGCCTGCGCTGCCCCCGCAGCACCCAGCACCACGCACCACCAGAGGTTCAGAAGCCTGCGGATCATGGCGCGGGTGACGACGTCGTCACTTCGTCTCGGGCACGGGGGGAGCACCGGCTCCGCCCTTGGTGGTGGCCTGGTCCTTGGCGGACGAGATGTCGTAGCGGATGGCCGGCTTGTCCTTGATGTCGGACGTGATGCCGCCCTTCTCGAAGCCGACCACCTTCACCGTCGTGACCTTGCCGGCCTCGGCGTTGAACGTCTGGTTCGACTGGAGCTTGAACTTGTACCCCTCGAGGTAGCTGAAGATGCCGTAGCCGTGGCCGCGGTAGACCATGCGCACCGCGATCTGGTGGTTGCCGGGTACGATGCGGCCGTTGAAGATCTCGAACTCTTCGCGCTTGTCGAGATCGCCGTTGGCGTCGACCTTGGTGAAGATGGGCGCGCCGTCGAGCGCGTAGGCCACCGACTCGAGTATGAACTGCGAGCCCATCTCGTTGCGGTGGAAGATCACCGCGCGGGCACCGCTGGAGAGATCGCCACCGAGCACCGTTTCCTGCAGCAGCAGCAGGCGGGCCTTGGTGCGGAAGATCTTTTCCTTGAGATCGACCACCTGCTCTTCGAGCGTCTTGACGCGCGTGGTGAACGCCTCGTCCGCGGTCTGCGCGGGCCCCTGGTCACCGGGGGACACGGCCGCGATGCCGCCGTCGGCCGACTGGGCAAACGCTGCCCCGGCGAGCACGATCGAAATGAACGCCAGCCGCACCCCCCGGAGCGACATGATCAGTTTCCGCCCTTCTTGAGCTCGGTCAGGACCAGCTTGGCGACGTCCTTGAGGGTGTCGAACACGCCGACACCGGTGGGCGCCACGGCCTGCCGCTCGGTCACGTTGCGCGGGTTGAGCACCTTGCGGAGCTCTTCGACGGGCACCGCGTTGGGGAGGTCACGCTTGTTGTACTGCATGACGAAGGGGATCTTGTCGAGGTCGTACCCCTGCTCCTTCAAGTTGATGCGCAGGTTGTCGAGCGACTCGATGTTCGCCTCCATGCGCTCGACCTGGCTGTCGGCGACGAACACCACGCCGTCGACCCCCTTGAGGATCAGCTTGCGGGACGCGTCGTAGAAGACCTGGCCGGGCACCGTGTAGAGGTGGAACCGGGTCTTGAAGCCACGGATCTCGCCCAGCGAGAGCGGGAGGAAGTCGAAGAAGAGGGTGCGATCTGTCTCGGTGGAAAGCGAGATCAGCTTGCCCTTCGTCTCGGCGTTGGTCTTGTTGTAGATGTACTGCAGGTTCGTCGTCTTCCCGCACAATCCGGGGCCGTAGTAGACGATCTTGCAGTTGATCTCGCGGCTTGAGTAGTTGATGAACGACATGGTCGCGGGCCCGCCTTACTCGCTAAAAAGGTTGTCGATGTCGGCGTCCGAGATCTCGGCGAACGGCGAGCCGGCTCCAGGGACCGAAGCACGTGCGGCCAGCGCCGCGAAGATCTTCTCGAGTTCGTCTTGCGCCTTCTTGATGCGCAACCGGACGAGGCCGAGCGAGGTGCGGTTGTCGAAGATGACCACCAACACCACGCGGCCGCCGACCAGGGTCATGTAGAGCGAATCTCTCGCGCCCTCGTGAAACTGGTTGGGGAACTCGTTCTCACCGATCAACTTCGCCAGTCCGCCCATGGCCGCCACGTTGCCGGCGGTGAGCGAAGCCAGAGAGGTCGTGTCGATGTTGTGCGTCTGGCCAGCCGCGGAGATCAGCTGACCATTTTTATCGACGAGGAAGACCACCTTCGCGTTGGCGTCCTTTGTAAGTCGGTCGCACACCGCGTTAATCCGGTGGAACTCCTCTTCGTACATCACCAGCTGCGTGGCCATGAGGTGGAGGCGCTCCTGTCAAACGGTTACGGGGGTCTAGCAGACGGTACACGAGTGTGCACGCTTTGCGAGACCTCAAAAGTGTCGTGGTCTCATGGGGCTGTGGGACTTGGTGGCCGCGCCGGGGGCAAAGCGGTCATTTCTTCGATGGAGTGCTGGTGCCCGGGTAGGCTGCCGCCGTGCTCCGGAACGTGTTGGCGGCCTTAGCGGTGCTGTGGGCGTCGACCAGTGGGGCGCAGCCGTCAGTCTCGACCTCGACGGTGAAGGCCCCGGGGTCGCGCGACGACGCGGCGCAGGTGCGCCTGCGCTACGGAGTGGCGATCCGCAACGGCTCGGAGTCCGACACCGGGCCGGGGCTGAGCTACGCCGGGGTCAGCCCCAACGACCTCGCCCTCACGGGCTGGCTGTGGTTCCTGCTGGGTGATCACCTCGGCCTGACCGGCGGGGTCCAGCGCGAGGCGTTCAGCCTGCTCGACGGCGGCACGGCGGTGACCTCGGGCGGGTTGTTCCGGGTGCACGTGGGACCCACGGGGCGCGTGCGCTTCGGCCCGGCGCGCTTCGAGGCCGCGGCGTCCTATTCATTCCAGCAGTTGCCGGTGTTCGGCACCGTGAGCGCGCCGGTCTTCGCGACGGTGCAGCGGCACGGGGTGTTGCTCGCGGCCCGGGCGATGGTCGACCTGGGGCCGGTGACGCTCGAGGGCCGCTTCGAGTACCCGGTGGCGATCGCCACGGTCGGGCGGGCGGTGACTTCGCAGGGCCTGGGCGCGGGCGGCGGCGTGCGGGTGCAGCTGTTTCGGACCGGGTCGCTGAAGTGGGGCGTGCTCGCTGACGCCCAGTGGCACCAGGACTCGCTGGCGAGCACCGACGCGAGCGCGCCCTTGAGCGCGACCCAGAGCGTGGTGCGCGCAGGCCTCGCGCTCGATCTGCAGTGGAAAGAGGCGAAGCTCGACGTGGCGCCGACCGCGGGGGCGCTGCGCGTCACCGTGGCGGGCGAGCAGGGGCCGCTGGCCGGGGTCGCCGTGGCCGTGAGCGTGGGGACCACGCGGCGCGACCTGGTCACCGACGCGACGGGCACGGCCGCGGTCGGCGAACTCGAGCCCGGCGAGGTGACGGTCACGTCGTCGTTGGCCGGCTACGAGAGCGGGGAGACACGCGTGGGGTTGGCGGCCGGCGAGGAGCGCTCGGTGTCGCTGGTGCTCGGCCGCGAGAAGCCGAAGGTAGGGGCGCTGGTGCTGCGGGTCGTGTCCTTCGAGGTCAAGGCGCCGGTGGTGGCGAGCGTCGAAGTCAACGGCACGAGCGGCACGACGAACGAGGCCGGGGCGCTGACGCTCGAGGGACTCGCGCCGGGGCCGGTGTCGGTGAAGGTCACCGCGCCGGGCTTCAACCCGGGAGAAGAAGCGGTGTCGATCGTCGCCGGGCGCAGCAGCGAGCTGACCGTCACCCTGGTCCCCGAGAAGAAGCGCGTGCCGGCGACGTTGAGCGGGCAGGTGCGCAGCGCCCGCGGGGGCAAGCCGGTCCTCGCGCAGCTCGAGATTCGGGAGCTCAAGCAGACCATCGCCGCCGACGACACCGGGGCGTTCTCGGTGCAGATCCCCGGGGGCAAGTACACGGTGCGCATCTCGGCCGCGGGGTTCGTGACCCAGTCGAAGGCGGTCACCGTGCGTGACGGAGACCAGGCCATCTTCAACGTGGACCTCGCGCCGAAGTGAGAGCCCTGGTCGTCATCGCCGCGTTGTCGCTGGGCGTCAGCGGTTGTGGAGGCGAGGCGCCGAAGCCGGTCGCCGCGGTCGCGCCCCTCGACGCGGGCGTGCTCGCGCCGGCGCCCCGGAGTTCCCCGGGCAGGCTCGAGGCCCCGGTGGGCACCGTGACCCTGGAGCGCGACGGCAGGACGCGGCCGGCGCTCGCCGAGCCGCTCTACGCGCACGACGTCATCGACACCGGCCCTGACAGCTCGGCAGTGCTGCGCTTCGGCGGCGATCGCGTAGTCGAGCTGGGGCCCGAGGGCCGCTTCGAGGTGGAGGTCGGCGGCTCGGGCGTGATGCTCACCGTGACGCAGGGCCTGGTGCTGACGCGGGTTCGCGCCACCCCGGGGGCGGCCGGCGGAGGCGACGTGTTGATCAGCCTCTCGACGCCCTTCGGCCTGACGCGCGTGGGCTCGGCCGAGGTGTCGCTGAAGGTCGATGACCGGGGCGCCGACGTGGACGTGACGCTGGGCGAGATCGAGCTGGTCTCGAAGTCGGGCGAGGTCACGCGGCTGGGCGCGGGCAAGAAGGGGCAGCTGGGCCAGGCCCGGGAGCTCCCGGAGATTCCCCTGACGATCGTGGCCTCGAGCGGCAAGGCCGAGCTCCGGGCGCGGGACGCGAAGTCCTTCGTGGCGATCAACCCGAAGAAGCCGCCCCGCCTCGCCGCCGGCGACACGGTGCGGGTCAAGGAGGGCCGCTTCAGCCTCTCGCCGGAGGGCTCGCAGACCCGCGTGTCGCTGCTCAAGGGGGCCGAGGTGGGCATCGTCGAGAGCCGCAAGGGCGCGGGGCGGGAAGCCACCGCGCTCGAGGTGCGCAAGGGCGAGCTCGAGGTGGTGGCCCCGAGTGGCCAGCAGACGCGCCTGGCCGTGGGCGCGGGCGTCACGCTGGTCAGCGATCTCGGCGGTCAGTTCTCGTTGCGCCGCACCGGCAGCGGCTTCGACGTCGATGCCCTGGCGGGCGACGTGACCATCGAGCGTGAGGGCGAGGCGAGCACGGTGATCCCCGGAGGGCAGTCGGCCAGCGTGCCGCTCAAGGGGGCGTCGGCGGTGCGCGAGACCAGCCGCGAAGCGGTGGTGCTGCCTCCCCGCGTGGTGCGCCTCTACCACTCGGGACTCAAGCAGGTGGCCCTCGCCTGGGACGAAGAAGAGGGCACCACCGAGTGGCGGGTGCAGCTGGCGAGCGACGCGGCCTTCACCACCATCGCGCGTGACGGCGTGGTGCACGCGGCCTTCGTCAACGTACCGGTGCCGGCGAAGGGCGGCTGGTACTGGCGGGTCTTCAAGGGCGACGCCGAGTACGCGCGGGGCCAGGTCTCGTTCTCTCCCGAGCCCCGGGTCCAGGATCTCTCTCGCCTGAAGAACGTGGTGCCCGAGGGCGCCGAGACGACCACCATCTTCTTCCAGGACAAGGACAAGCCGCCGGTGGTGACCTTCACCTGGGCGAAGGCCGAGGGGGCGGCGAAGTACGCGGTGAAGGTCTACCGCGACGGGCAGCTCGCGAGCCCCGTGGCCGAGCGCACCGTGGTCGAGGCGCAGGTCTCGCTGCCCGAGAACACGCTCGTCGAGGGCAAGTACCTCTGGTCGGTGACGCCGCTCGACGGCAAGGGCGGCGAGCTGAAGGGCGGGCGGCTCAACAAGCTCCACATGACCTTCGACAACGCCGTGGCCTCGCTGCTGATCAAGGCGCCGCGCAATGGCGACGTGGGAGGCAAGTCGGTGCGGGCCTCGGGCATTGCGCCAGTGGGGAGCCGGCTGTCGATCAACGGGCGCAACGTGACGCTCGACGAGCAGGCGCGCTTCGAGACCTCGGTGGCCCCGCTGGCGGGTGGGCGCGTGGTCTTTCGGCTGGTCCAGGGTGGCGCCGAGAGCTGGACGGTGCGTACGGTGAGGGCGCGGTGAGCGACGAACCGAAGCTCAGTTCCCCTGATGCGCGCCAGGCCATCGGCGACATGGCGGTGAAGGCCTACGGCAAGTACTTCCTGGTGAAGAAGCTGGCCGAAGGCGGCATGGCCGAGATCTTCCTCGCCAAGCAGGTCGGCGTGGAGGGCTTCGAGAAGAACGTGGTCATCAAGCGCATGCTCCCGCATCTCTCGGGGGCCTCCGACTTCGTGAGCATGTTCCTCGACGAGGCGCGGCTCGCGGCGTCGCTCAGCCACCCCAACATCGTGCAGATCAGCGACCTCGGCCTGGCCGACGGCTGCTACTTCATCTGCATGGAGTACCTCGCGGGCGAGGACTTCGCGACGGTGCTGCGCACGGCCAAGCGCCGCGGCGAACATGCCCCGCTCAACGTGGTGCTGCGGGTGTTGATCGAGGCGGCGGTGGGACTGCACTTCGCCCACGAGGCGGTGGACCCCAAGGGCGTGCCGATGCGCCTGGTGCACCGCGACATCTCGCCCTCGAACCTCTTCATCACCTACTCGGGCCAGGTGAAGGTGCTCGACTTCGGCATCGCCAAGGCCGAGTCGCGCATCACCTCGACGGGCGCGGGCGTGGTGAAGGGCAAGTACCAGTACATGTCGCCCGAGCAGGCGCGCGGTGACTCGGTCGATCGCCGCAGCGATCTCTTCTCGCTGGGGGTCTCGCTCTACGAGGCGT
The DNA here is from genome assembly GCA_903905455.1 of uncultured Archangium sp. Taxonomy (GTDB): domain Bacteria; phylum Myxococcota; class Myxococcia; order Myxococcales; family Myxococcaceae; genus Archangium_A. The sequence goes on along the minus strand of CAIVGN010000117.1, from coordinate 10,881 downwards.
TGACCGGGGTGCGGCCCTTCGCGCGCGACACCGATCTCGCGGTGCTCAAGGCGGTGCTCGACTGTGACTACCAGCCGGTGCGCGCGCTGCGGCCCGAGCTCCCCCTGGAGGTCGAGCAGATCGTCAACCGCGCCATGGCCCAGGAAGCGGAGCACCGCTACCCGACGGCGCTGGCCATGGCCCAGGACATCGAGAAGTACATCGGCTCCACCACCTCGGCGACCGGGGGCCAGGCGCTGGTGAGCTTCATGGCGGGCTTCTTCGGGCCCGATCGCGTGAAGTCGAAGACGCGCATCGAGTCGCTCGACGAGCTCGCCGAGCGGGGCGTGGACGTGCCCGGCTACAAGAACCCGCACTCACCGAAGACCGACGTCGGGCTCAAGCTCCAGGACAAGACCAACGCGGTGGGCGTGCCGCTGACGGTGCGCTCGCACTCGCAGCGCACGCGGTTCTTCGTCATCGGCGCGCTGGTGCTGGGCGTGCTGGGGACCGTGGTGGCGACGCGCCTGCTGGCCCCGACGCCCGAGGCCCCCGTGCTGCCGGTGCCGGTGCCGGTGCCGGTGGTCGTCGACGCGGGCCCCCCGGTCGTCGAGGCCCCGGTGATCGACGCGGGCGCGCCGGAAGACGCGGGCGGGGCGGAGCCGGCGATGGACGCGGGCGTGAAGGCCGCGGCGCGACCGGTGACGCTGACCACGGCCATGGTCCTCAAGCAGCTCAACCAGGGCAAGCCGCGCTTCCAGAAGTGCTTCAAGGACAACAAGCCCGAGCTGCCCACGCCGCAGGGCACGCTGGTGGTCAACTTCGGCATCGCCAGCAGCGGCCGGGTGACCACGGTGACGACCAGCCTCCCCGGAACGAAGGTCTCGAAGTGCATCGAGAAGGTGGTGGGCTCGATGATCTTCCCCCGGCACGTCGACGTCGAGGTGCGGGTGCCGCTCCCGATGAGCTGGGACGTGCGCTGACCTTAAAGGTCGCGGCGGGCGGCGAGGGCGCGCGCCAGCGTGGCCTGGTCGGCGTACTCGAGGTCGCCACCCATGGGGATGCCCTGGGCGAGCCGTGAGACCTTCACGCCGATCGGCTTGAGCAGGCGGGTCAGGTACAGCGCCGTCGCTTCGCCCTCGACGTCGGGGTTGGTGGCGACGATGACCTCTTCGATGGGCGTGTCCTGCATGCGCAGGATGAGCTCCTTGATGCGCAATTGCTCGGGGCCCACGCCCTCGAGGGGCGAGAGCACGCCGTGGAGCACGTGGTAGCGGCCCTTGAACTCGCGGGTGCGCTCGATGGCCATCTCGTCGGCGATGCCCTCGACCACGCACACCAGGCGCTCGTCACGCCGGGGGTCGTTGCAGAAGCCGCAGAAGGTGCCCTCGGGCCCGTCGTGGAGGCTGAAGCAGCGGCTGCACAGCTTGACGCGATCGACGACCTCGATGAGGGCGGCCGCCAGGGCGCGGGCGTACTCGGGCGGCGAGCGCAGCACGTGAAAGGCCAGGCGCTGGGCCGATTTCTCCCCGATGCCCGGCAGCTTGGCGAGCTGCGCGACGAGGCGGTTGATCGCGTCAGGCGTCATCGACGACTCAGGTGATGCCGGGGATCTTGATGCCGCCCGACACCTTGCCGAGCTCGGTCTGCATGTGCGCCTTGCTGTCCTGGAGGGCGGCATTGACCGTGGCGATGATCAGGTCTTCGAGCATGGCGATGTCGTTGGGGTCGACGGCGGCGGCGGCGATCTTGATGCTCTTCACTTCCTGCGCGCAGTTGACCTTCACCGTGATCAGGTCGTTCTGCGACTTCTTTTCGACCGTCTCCTCCGCGAGCTCGAGCTTTCGCTTCTCGATCTTCTCGGTGAGCTTGTTGGCCTGTCGGATGAAGTAATTGAGATCGACGCCGGGCATGGGAACTCCTGAGAAAGACGAAGGGGCTGCGGTCTCTAGTCGACGGGCGGGCCCGCGTCACCCTCGTCAGCGGTCGCGGTACCGACGGTCGGGCGGGGTGCTGCGGGCTCGAGGTACGAGATGTGTTCGAGCGAACCGCCGAGGTGGCGGATGACGTTGCGGATGGCCGGGTGGGCGCGGACCTTGTCGTCGATGCCCCGCTCGCGCGATGAGCGGTCGCTGGCTTCGACCTCGGCGATGCTGCGGGGGGCGGCGGCGACGGCCTGGACGCTCGAGTCTTCGATGAGCTTGCAGGCGCGGCCCAGGGAACGCACCAGCTCGGCCTCGACCATGGCGCGGCTCAACCCCATGACCTGCATGCGGTGAAACGAGGCGTCGGCGGGGAAGGCGACCTTCACGCCCTCGGGCACGAAGCCCAGGAAGCGGGCGTACGAGAGGGACTTGCCCTGGCGGGGCAGGGCCTGGCGCACGGCGTCGACGACGCGGCCCCACTTCTCTTCCTCGGTGCCGACGGCCCGGTTGGCGGGGGCGATCGGCGCAGGCGGCTCCGGCTCGTCGGCCTCGTGGAGTTCGACGGGGACCGCGGGCCTGGTGGCCACGGGGGCCGGGGCCGCCTCGGGGAGACACTCGCCCGACGCGCAGCCTTCGGGGCCCGCTTCCGGGGCGAAGAGCTTCACGTCGCCGGGCAGCACGCGGTTGACGAGGCGCACCTCGGGCTCGTCGCTTACCGGCGCAGGCGCAGGCGCAATTGCGGGCGGAATCGCGGGCGCAGTCGCGGGCGCGACGGCGAGGGCCGGCGGGGCTACCGCGACGACCGGGGTCGTGGCCAGCGGGCGCGCCGGGGGCGGCAGCGGCGCGGGCGCAGCGGTCACCCGGGCAGCGGGCGGTGCGGCAGGCTGGGGTGGAGCAGTCGCGGGTCGCGGCGGCTCAGGCGCGAAAGTTCGCGGAGCTGGAGCGACCTCCCTGCGCTCCAGCGGCACCACCTGAGAGTTTCTCGACGCGGGCGATGAGGTCGGGGAGCGAGGCTGCGGGCGCGAGGTGCAGGCCCTTGAGCAGCGCCATCTCGAGCGCGAGCTTGGGCTGCGGGGCGCGGGCGATCTCCCAGACCGCGGCGTGCACGATGTCGAAGAGGCGGGCGACCTGGGCGGCGTCGCTCTCGCGGGCCAGGGCGAGCACGGCGTCGCGATCCGAGTCGGCGAGCTCGTCGGGCGCCTGCCCGGTGGCCTTGGCCACGAAGACGTGGCGGAGGTGGAAGGCGAGATCCTCGGCGAGGCGGCGCAGGTCGAGGCCGCGGTTCCAGATCTCCTCGACGTTGGTGAGCAGCGACTTCGCGTCGCGCTTGACCAGGGCCACGGCGAAGGCGTGGATGAGGGTGCGGTCGATGGCGCCCAGGGCCTCGGCGACGTCGGCGTCGGTGGGCGAAAGGCCGCAGGCGGCGATGACCTGGTCGAGCAGCGAGAGCGCGTCGCGCATGCCGCCCTCGGACTGGCGGACGATGAGCGAGAGCGAGGAGCCCGAGACGTTCACCTTCTCGAGCACGCAGATTTCCTGCAGGCGCTTGAGCATGGCGGCCGCGGAGATGCGGCGGAAGTTGTGGCGCTGGCAGCGCGACAAGATGGTGTCGGGGAGCTTGTGGGCCTCGGTGGTGGCGAAGATGAACTTCACGTGCCCGGGCGGCTCTTCGAGCGTCTTGAGCAGGGCGTTGAAGGCGGCCTGCGAGAGCATGTGCACTTCGTCGATGATGTAGATCTTGAAGCGCGAGCCCTGCGGCAGGTACTTCGCGTTCTCGCGAATCTCGCGCACGTTCTCGACGCCGTTGTTCGACGCGCCGTCGATCTCCGCCACGTCGGTGGAGGTGCCGTCGCGGATCTCCGTGCACGCCTTGCAGGTGCCGCAGGGCGTGGAGGTCGGACCGTTCTCGCAGTTCAACGCCCGGGCCAGCAGGCGGGCGGCGGTGGTCTTGCCGACGCCGCGAGGCCCCGCGAAGAGGTACGCGTGGGCGACGCGATCGAGCTTGATCGCGTTCTCGATGGTGCGGACCACGTGCTCCTGGCCCGTCATCGCTTCGAAGGCCTGGGGGCGGTATTTCCGAGCGAGAACCGTGTAACTCATGGCGCGCGCTTGTAGCCCTAAAGTGCCCCCGAGGGGCACCGGTTGATCAGAGCGTCGCGAAGATGAACGCGAAGCACATCTCGTCGCTGGTGCCCTCGCCCCAGGTGACGGTGGCGGCGGTGGGGTTGTCCCAGGTGCAGTTGAGGCTGATCTGCCCTCCGGCGGCGATGGTGACCGGCACCTTGCGGAAGTACTGGGTCTGCCAGTGGAAGTCCCACCGGGGGATGTCGACCAGGCACTCGTTGTTCGGCGCGGTCATGCTGATCTTCGTCCCCTTGGTGTGCATGTGCGGGAGGAAGCCCCACACGCGAATGGGGAACCCCAGGGAGTTGGGGAAGTTCTCGCTGTGGGCGTAGCCGACCGCGCTGGGGGGGATGGAGAACTGGTCGGCGACCAGGGGCAGCAGGTACGCGTTCTGCTCGGTGCCGCGGCCGTACATCAGCTTCACCGAGGTCTGGTCAGGCTCGGCGCCGTTCTCGGTGTTGTAGTGGACCTGCATGGCCAGCACCTGGTTGGGGGCGATGCGGATGCCGGTGTTGGTGGGGAAGAGCACCGGCGCGCCGCCGGGGGCCCAGGCGCCCAGGGTGCCTTCGGTGTTCACGTTCGCGCCGCCGAAGCACTCCCAGCCCGGGGTGGCGTCCTGCGCGTCCTTCGCCAGGGCCGCCGCGCGGGGGACGAGGTAGAGGATCACGTGGTGCACCACGCGGCGGTTGCCGGGGTTGATGTCGTAGCCGGTGACCACCTGCTGTTGGGTCAGCGCGGGGTCGATGGTGAAGCAGCGGTAGTCGTCGCGCAGGGTGGGGGTGTACGCCTGCGGCATCTGCAGGGTGAGGTCGACCTTGGGCAGCTGCTCGACCGTGGTGATGGGCGCGGGAGCGTCGGCAGCGTTGCCTTCCAGGGCGCCGCCTTCAGACCACTGGGTGATGGTGGCGATCTGCGCGTCGCTCAGCGAGCGATCTCCGACGAAGGGCCCGCCGCACGACTTGCTCGCCAGCCACGGCGGCATGCGCTTGTTGGCGACGGCGTCGGCCATCAGTGGCGCCTTGAGCTTGGCGGCCTGGTAGCTGTCGAGCGCGAAGGGCGCGATGCCACCGGCGACGTGGCAGTTGTTGCAGGACACCTGGGTGATGGGCAGCACGTCCTTGTAATAGGTCGGGGCGGTCGCCGCGGAACCGCCGCCCGTGCCGCCCCCGGTCGCCGGGGTCGAGCCTCCATCGGGGAGCAGCGAACTCGAGGAGCCGCAGGCGGCGAAGATCACGACGAGACACAGGGCAGGGAGCCGGTTCATGAAGGGCCGACTTGACCACCGTCAAGCCATCGCAAGCAACCCTTCGGGGCGATGGTAAGAGCGATTGCCCCGATGGATGTCCTGCTCATGACCCTGCTCACCGCCGCGCCCGTCACCGATGTCGCCTTCCTCCAGGAGTTCGCGCAGACGCGGCGCTACCTCTCGGGGCGCCCGGTCTCGCTGAAGGTCACCCCCGACGGGAAGACGGCGCTCTTCCTGCGCAGCGAAGCGAAGGACCCCCGGCAGACGCTCTTCGAGCTCGACCTGGCGACGGGGACGACGCGCGAGCTGCTGACGCCCGAGGCGGTGCTCCAGGGCGCGAGCGAGACGCTGACGGCGGCGGAGAAGGCCCGCCTCGAGCGCCAGCGGGTGTCGGCGCGCGGCTTCACCAGCTACCAGCTGTCGAGCGACGGGGCCCGGCTGCTGGTGGGCCTGTCGGGCAAGCTCTACCTGGTCGAGCGCGCCGGGCAGAAGGTGACGGCGCTGCACACCGGCGAGGGGGCCTGCCTCGATCCGAAGTTCAGCCCCGACGGCCGCTTCGTCGCCTACGTGCGCGACAACGACGTGCAGCTGCTCGAGCTTTCGAAGAACGTCGAGCGGCGGGTGACGACGGGCGGCACCGAGCTCCAGCCGCACGGGCTGGCGGAGTTCGTGGCCCAGGAGGAGATGGGCCGTTCGTCGGGCTATTGGTTCAGCCCCGACGGGAAGGCGCTCGCGTTCCAGGAGACGGCGCTGGCCGAGGTCGAGGCCTTCGGCATCTCCGATCCCATGCACCCCGAGGTGCCGGCCACCGAGTTCCGCTACCCGCGCCCGGGGCGGAAGAACGCCGTGGTCAGGCTGGGCGTGGTGCCGCTTTCGGGCGGAGCGGCGACGTGGGCGCACTGGGACAGCGCGGCCTTCCCCTACCTCGCGACGGTGACGTGGCGCAGCGGGCCCCTGACCCTGGTGGTGCAGAACCGCGAGCAGACGAAGGAGCAGGTGCTGCGCGTCGACCCTTCGACCGGCCAGGCTACGGTGCTGCTGACCGAAGAGGATGGCGCCTGGCTCAACCTCGACCAGGACTTCCCCCTCTGGTGGAAGGACGTGGGCTTCTTCTGGAAGACGGAGCGCAACGGTGCGGCCGAGGTCGAGCTGCGGAACGTCGATGGCTCGCTGGCCGGGAGCTGGGTGAAGCCGGGCGCCGGGTTCTCGGCGTTGGTGGGCTTCGACCCCGCGACGAAGACGCTGTTCTTCACCGGCGACGCGAACCCCACGCAGTCGCTGCTCTTCAAGGTGACCGACGCGGGCGCACCGCAGCGACTCGAGACGCCGGGCGCGACCGTGGGCGCGCAGCTGACCGGTGGCAACGGCTGGCTCGCGGTGGCGCACACCTCGACGAAGGCCATGCCCAGGCACCTGGTGATGCGCGTGGACGGCACCGGGGCCGTCGTGGTGCCCAGCGTGGCGATCGAGCCGCGGCTGCCGCTGTCGATGGAGATCCTCCAGCTCGAGAACGACGGGCCGTGGGCCGCGGTGCTCAAGCCGGCGGGCTTCGTCAAAGGGCAGAAGTACCCCGTCATCCTCCAGGTGTACGGCGGACCGCGGCACCAGGAGGTGGTGCAGGTGCTGCGCGAGAACCTGGTGCTCCAGTGGCTGGCGAACCAGGGCTTCCTGGTGGTGAAGCTCGACGGCCGGGGCACGCCGCGGCGCACCCGGGCCTGGGAGCGCGCCATCTCGGGGGACTTCGCGACGATCACCGCCGCGGACCAGGTGACGGGGCTGCAGGCCCTGGGCAAGAAGGTGCCGGAGCTCGATCTCGCGCGCGTCGGCGTCTACGGCTGGAGCTTCGGGGGCTACCTCTCGGCGCTGCTCGCCCTGTCTCGCGGTGACGTGGTGAAGAGCGCGGTGGCCGGGGCCCCGGTGGTCGACTGGCGCGACTACGACACGCACTACACCGAGCGGTACCTCGGCCTGCCCGACGCGCGGCCGAAGGCCTACGAGGTCAGCTCGCTGCTCACCTGGGTGCCGCAGGCCAGGCGCCCGCTGCTGCTCATTCACGGCACCGCCGACGACAACGTCTACTTCCTGCACACGCTCAAGCTGTCCGACGCGATGTTCAAGGCGGGCAAGGCGCACACCGTGCTGCCGCTCACCAACTTCACGCACATGGTCCCCGACCCGCTCGTCACCGAGCGGCTCTGGGAACGCATCGCCACCTGGTTCAAGGAGACACTCTGATGCCGCTCGATCCCGCGTTCGTCGATGACTGCCCGTATTCGCCCGAAGCCCTGCTGCTCGAGGAGATCCTCGAGATCGACCGGGTCACCGGGAAGGTGGTGGCCCAGATGCCGGTGCACGCCGACCTGCCGATCACCCGGCACCAGAAGGTGCACCCCATCAAGCACCCGCGGCACCTGAGCGGCGGGCTGATGGTGCACATGACGGGGATGATGGGCTTCGTGCACGCGTACTACGTGCTCGACCTGCGCCACGCCGAGGGGTGGATCGGCTACGGCGCGAAGATCCACGAGGCGCGCTTCGCGGCGCTGGCGACGCCGGGCACGCCGTTGACCCTGACCGCCACGCCCATTCGCACCCGGCGCATGAAGGACTCGATCATGGCGCGCTACCGCTTCGAGTTTCGGCAGGGAGAGACCCTGGTCTACGAGGGCGAGCAGACGGCGATGTGGCTCAAGATCGACGAGACGCACCCGCTGCCCGCGAGCGCGCCGGTCACCGCGGACGCTTGAAGCACAGGAAGGTCGCGCCGCCGCCCACCGAGTTGCCGTTCTGCACCACCGGCGGGCGGAAGGTCGACGACACCAGCTCCCAGCCCTCGTCACCGGGCTTGCCGAGCTGGGTGTTGGTGGGCACGCCGTCGATGTCCTGGCACCAGTGTTCCCAGCGCTGAAGCGGGCGGCCATCGGCCGAGGCGCGGGGCACCTGCAGGGCCACGGTGGTGGCGCAGCCGGCGCAGAAGGCGAGGGCGATGAGCAGGCGGGTGCGCTTCATCACCGGGCTCCCGCGAGATCGAGGTTCCAGCCGACCGACACGTAGCCGCCACCTTGCAGCGGCACAGCGGCGATGGTGGGCGCGTCGCGCGAGCCACCGAGCGCGAACATGGTCACGGCGGCGCCGATGCCGGCCACCGCGACGCCGGTGAAGACGTAGCCCAGCGTCGCTTCGAGCTTGCCGTCGGTGACGTAGCTGGCGGCGAGCGCCGGCGGGGCCGAGCCGTCGAGCAGCGCGGTGTGCTTGGCGCCGGCGTCGATGAGGAGCCCGGTGGCGACGCCGGCGGACGCGAGGCCCACCACGCCGGGGATCCACGAGAGGGCGCGCAGCGAGGGCCCCTCGGCGACCTTGACGATGGCGGGCGGCGGCTGGTTGCGCGCGCGCTCTTCGGCCTCGAGGCGCTTCTGCTCGGCGAGGCGCGCGGCCTCTTCGGTGGCGCGCTTCTTCTCCTCGGCGAGGCGGCGGTCTTCTTCGGCCTTCGCGGCCTCGAGGGAGGGGGCGAGCATCTTGCGCACGTAGGCGCGGGCCTTCTCGGCGACGACCTGCACCTTGGGCGAGACCTCCACCGGGAGCTTCGCCTCGAGGTCGACGGAGAAGCCGCTCTTGAAGGCGGCCAGGGCCTTCTCTTCACGGCCCATGTCGGCGAGCACCACGCCCTCGAGCAGGGCGATCTTCGCCTCGTCGTCGGGGCCGGTGGCCTTCGCCTTGGCGCTCTTGAGCTGCTTGAGCGCCTTCTCGTACTCGAGGTTCTCGTAGAGGGTGATGGCGGTGTTGACGTACTTCTTCACCTCGGCGTTCTGGGCGAAGGCGGGGGTGGTGAGCACCACGATGAGCAGGGCGAGGACGCGCATCGGTCACTCCTTGAAGTTGTGTTTCACGAGGTTGTCGCCGGGCTTGATGTTCACCTCGAGGGTGACCTTGCCCATCGTGGGGTTGACGAGCTGGAGCTTGTGCTTGCCCAGCGGCACGGAGATCGAGGGGAGCGGGGTGTCGCCCAGCAGCTTGTCGTCGAGGTACACGGTCGCGTACGGCCGCACCCGCAGGGACAGCTTGCCGTTGCGCACGGCCACGGGCCTGGGGTCTTCGACCAGCGCCAGCCCGGCGTCGAAGGGGAGGCCCGCGTCGGGCGGCTCGGGGGGGACCACGAGGGCCACGGCCGCGTCGGGCACCACGGCGGGGGTCCCGGCGTCGATCACCACCACGGCGACGGGGGCGGGCGGCTGGACGGGGGGCGCCTTGCCGAGCACGAACCACGCGGCGGCGCCGAGCCCGGCGATGGCCACACAGAGCCCGATGATGATCGGGGTGTAGCTCCGGGTCACGGTGCGGGTCCCGACCTCGCGCAGGGCGGTGCTCGATAGGCCGGTGCCGCCGCCGTTGCCCGCCGCGGTCGGGGCGTTGGTGTCGACGCCCCGCGGGCGCTCGGCGGACTTGGCGCTGGGCACGGTGCGATCGAGGCCGTCGGCGGCGAGGACCTCCGGGGTGGTGACGTCGGCCTCGTGGGCGAAGACCTGCTCGACGAGCGTGGCGACTTCGCGGGTACCGACGGACTTGCCGGTGGAGAGGATGAACTGGTCGAGATCGGCCTGCAGCTCGCGGCACGACTGGTACCGGCGCTCGCGGTCCTTCTCGAGGCACTTGTTGACGATGGCCTCGAGCGCGGGCGGGCAGTCGGGGCGGTAGACCGAGGGGCGCGCGAGCGGCTGCTGGCTCATGATCGCCTGGATGATGCTCACCTCGCTGGTGGCATCGAAGGGCATGCCGCCGGTGACCAGCTCGTAGAGCACGATGCCCAGGGCGAAGAGATCGGACCTGCGATCGAGCGTCTCGCGGGCGAGCTGCTCCGGCGGCATGTACGCCATCTTCCCCTTGATCATCCCCGACTTGGTCAGGTGGGGCTGGCTCGAGGCCTTGGCGATGCCGAAGTCGACCACCTTCACCCCGCCGTTGCGCGAGACGAGGATGTTGTCGGGGCTGATGTCGCGGTGCACGAGGTTGAGGAACTCGCCCTGCTCGTTGCGCAGCTCGTGGGCGAAGTGCAGGCCCTCGGCGGCGAGGTAGATGATGCGGGCCGCGAGCGCGAAGTCCATCGGGCCCTGCTGCCGGCGCGTCGCCTGGTTGAGCACGCGGACGTTGGGCCCGTCGATGTACTCCATGGCGATGAAGTACTGGCCGTTGGCCTCGCCGAAGTCGAAGATCTGGACGAGGTTGGGGTGGTTGAGCTCGGCCGCCAGCCGCGCTTCGCCCAGGAACATCTCGATGAAGCGGGGGTCGTCGTTGAAGTGCGGAAGAATGCGCTTCACCACGCACTTCTTGGCGAAGCCCATCGGGCCGTCGGCGCGCGCGAGGAAGACCTCCGCCATGCCGCCCGTCGCGAGTTTCCTGACCAGCGTGTACTTGCCGAGCTTCGTCGTCACGGTTGCGGGTGGGTAAACCACACTTGGGGGCGCGCGCTGGAAAGAACAAGGGCCCGGTCCCCCGACCGAGCCCTTGCGGGTGTTGCCTGCTGCTGCTGCTTCAGCCCTGACTCAGGCCGATTTCACGTTCTGCGCCTGCAAGCCCTTGGGGCCCTTGGTCAGGTCGAACTGCACCTTCTGC
>CAIVGN010000116.1 GCA_903905455.1 uncultured Archangium sp. | reverse complement strand
CCGTCGCGGTGCCGCCGCCCGTCGCGGTGCCGCCGCCCGTCGCGGTGCCGCCGCCGCCGCCTGTGGCCGACGCCGCCGCGCAGGCGCCGAGCGCACACTGCTGACCGACGCCGCACGCGGTGCACTGGGCTCCCGCGCTTCCGCAGGCCTGATCCGTGTCACCACGAACACAGCGGTCGTCGGTCGAACAGCAGCCTTCGCACGTATCCGCCGAACAGACCGCGGTGGGCGCGCTGCAGCCGAGGACCCCGAACAGCACCACCGACACGACGAACGCCACGCGGATCATGAACATGAGAGCGGGACTCAACTGTGCCTCGAGGGGCCGCGCAACCACGCCGAGCCTGCGGCGTCCGCGAACTGCCACTGGACCGTCGAAAAGTCCCGTCAGGTGCGCAGGCTCGACCTACCTTCCGCTCCCTACGCAGCGGGGGTCGGCCCATGAAGAAGACGCAGTTGTTCTCGCTCACGGTGGCGCTGTGGTTCGCCGGCTGTGCGCATCACCACGCGAGCCTCGGCCCCGTCGTTCGCACCGAGACCTTCCAGGGGGTCCAGGACCTGCGCTTCGACCTCGTGCACTTCTCGGAGATCGGCGGCAGTGGCCTGGTGCGCATCACCCGCTCGGGCACGCCGATGGACGGCCACGTGTTCGCCTTCGAGACGGAGGTCACCGACCGCTGGACCTCGTACTCGGTGCCCTACGACGGTGGACGGTGGCAGGTGCTGCTCACCACGGCGCGGTCGACCACCGGCTTCACGCCTGCGGGGCGCGATCTCCCGCTCAAGCTCGGCGCGACCCCGGTGCCCCCGCACGATGCCGAGGCGATGATCGCCATGCATCTCGAGGAAGAGCGCACCGGCGTGCTGGCGAAGTTGGCCGCGTTCGACCGCGCGGGGGCCATTGCCGACCAGAAGGAGAAGCTCGGCACCGGGCTCGAGAAGGTGCGCGAGACGTGTGGCCTGGCGCTGACCGACCTCATCGACTTCGACGCGCTCTCCGACGACTACCTGCGCAACTCGGCGGGCCTGGGCGCCCTCTGCAACGACGTGCTCGGGGCCATGGCCCAGATGTGCGCGGCGCCCGCGGGCCGCGAGGTGATCCGCGAGCAGGTCAAGCAGGTGCGGTGCCTCGCGGGGGACCTCGACGCGCCGAGCACCAGGCCCAGTCTCTACGCCATCGAGGGCGGGGTGCTCCGCTACACCTCGCACTACACGGGCAACACCGTCGAGAAATCGAGGCTGTTCTTCTCCGAGCTGGGCGGCTCCCCCACGGCGAGCGCGTCGGCGTTCCCCTGGCGTGATGGCTCGTCGGTGCGCGACCGGGTGATCCTCGACGCCATGTCGGTCTGCGCCGACGAGCAGGGTCACGTCATCGTCGTCGGCCCGCGCATCACCGAGGTCGGCATGCTCGACGACCAACCGCGCATCAGCCTCTTCACCGGCACCTCGGCTGGGCTCTACCCCGTGACGCGCGCCCCTGAAGACGAGCGCACGTGGTTGTACGACCTCGACCCGGTGTCCTTCGTCGACCCGCGGCAGCACGGCTCCACGCCCGAGACGAAGTTCCGCTCGCGCCTCGTCACCGACTTCGCGAAGAAGGAGTGCACCCTGTCTTGCGGCGCCCGCGTGGTGAAGGTGCCGATGCGTTCGCGCGAAGAGGGCCGGAAGCTGGTGCTCTCGGCGAAGGCCATCAGCTCGCCCTTCACCCGCAAGCCCCATGCCCTGCTCCGCGACCCGTCGGGCACGTACTACTTCGTCGACTCCGGCGCGCAGCCCGAGCGCGAGAAGGACTTCCGCGTCTTCGTCGGGCCGCGCGGGCAGATGAAGCAGCTCAAGATGACCAACTCCCTGAGCGACTCCGAGGGCGAGGTCTTCTCGACGAAGGGCGGCGATCTGCGCCTGGTGCTCGATCGCCTCAAGCCCTCTTCGTGGACGTTGGGTAAGAAGCGCGTCGAGCTGCGCGCGGTGCCCGTCGACGAGAACCTCGACGTCATCTTCGTCGACCTCGGCATCTACGCGGGCCAGCGCCTCGGCACGCCCTGCGACGACTTCTGAAGACCGGAGCAACCAACCATGTCCCGTGGACCGCCTCCCCGCATCGCCCCGCTCGTCGCTGACGGGCTTCGCTACGAAGCGCCGTGGACCGCCCGGGGCACCGTCGTGGCCTTCGACGAGAAGTCAGGCCAGGAGCAATGGCGGCTCCTCGTGGTGCACCGCTTCATCGACGAGCAGGAAGAGACCGACGTGCAGCAGGTCTTCATCAAGTCCATGGCGCTCACGCCTTCGGGCCAGGCGCTGCACCTCGTGGACGAGGGCGGCCTCGAGTACCTGGTCGACCTGCAGCAGCGGTCGGCGAAGCTGCTCACCTGGCGCATGGGCGTGCGGCTCCTCTCCTCCACCCCGTCGAAGCAGGGCTGGCGCTACCGCGTGGAGCTGAGCACCACCAACGTGCTCGACCGCGTGCTCCAACTCGATGGGCCGAGCGTCGCCGAGGGAGGCACGCTGGCCAACGACCTGTTCCGCGTCACCGTCGACGGCCGGCCGGTGTCGTTCCACGGCATGATGGCCAAGCGCGCCCCGCCCGAGCGCTTCATCGAGCTGCGGCCCGGCGAGCGCTACGTGACCGAGGTGGAGCTGGGTGACGCCTACCCTGTGCCGCCGGGGAAGCACCGGGTCACCATCGCCTTCGAGCACACCAACCACTTCTCGCGTGAGGGCTTCACCATGAAGTCGGCGCCCGTGGACGTGAAGTTCACGCCCGACTGAGCACCGCGGCCAGCCGCTCAGTGGACGCAGCGCACGAGGTAGGGCCCCAGCTCACCGGCGATGGTCAGCCCCGAGATGGTGTCGATGGCCCAGGAGCCCTCGGTGGCGCGGTTGAGTGAGCCCGTCAGGAAGGTCTCACAGCGCACGCCCTCGAAGGCGCACGGGTCGAGCGTGCACAGCCCATCTCCGGTGAGCCCCCCGAGCAGCGCCTCGAACTCGGCGCGCGTCGGCAAGCGGCCCCCGAGGCTCTCGCACCGCGCCGCGCCCTCGTCGGGGGTGTAGCGCTCTGGCTCCGACCAGCGGAACCACAGCGCGCCGGTGCGGGTGTCCAGCACGCCGTCGGGTCGGTCGAGGTAGCGCTCACGGTCGCACGAGGCGGTGGGCCCCGCGTCAGGGGCGCCCGCATCGGCGACCGGCTGCGGCGGTGGGCACGCCCACAGGGCCAGCGCGAGCGCGCTGCACATCGCGGCGCGGTTCACTCGACCTCGACCTTGAGGAGACCCACCGCGGGCGGCGCCGGGGGGAGTTGCTCGAGCTGCACGCTGCCGGCCTTCACCGACCACTGCATCGAGCCGACGGTCGTCGAGAGGCCCGAGTCGGAGACGTCGAGGGCCGTGACCCGCGCGCTGGCGAAGGTGACGCGGTAGGTCACCGGGGTGGAGGCCGACGCGCGCGCCTCGAGCACGATGACGGGAATGAGGGATTGCCGCGCGTGGGCCTTGAGCAGGTGCACCATCACCGCGTCGACGACGTCCTGGCTCAAGGTGATGGACGACGCGTTGACCTTCCCGGCCACCGAGGCCGGTCCCAGGCTCATCGCCCAGCTCTTCACCGGGGTGCCCGCTGCTGGCGTGATGCCGTCGATGAACAAGGTGAAGACGTCGGCCCGCGCGACGCCCGCGGTCAGCAGCGCCGCCAGCCACGCTCCTCGCAGGAGCCGGTTCACTGGATCCTCCCGGTCGGCTGATCCCAGTCGACGCGCGTCGCGAAGCCATCGAGCACCACGCGCTCCACGCTCAACGAGATGGTGTCCACCAGCCCGGGGGTGCGGCCTCCCGCGGCCGCGTAGGCGGTGACGCGCACCTGCGAGAGCACGATGGTCTCGATGATCGCCCCCGCGGTGTTGCGCCCTTCGAGCGTCACCGTGGCCAGCACCTTCTTCTCGACCATCGCCGAGAGCAGCGCCAGCGAGGTCGCTCCGAAGCTCTTGGTGAACGTGAGGTCGGTGAACGCCGCCTTGGCTGTCGGGGTGGGACGCGCGCCGAAGCGCAGGGTCTGCAACTGCGCCCCGCTGATGCTCGCGGTCTCCGCCGGGACACCGTCGATCTTCACCACCCAATTCAGGGCCATCGCCGGCGTGGCGACCAGCCACAACCACACCACCAGGGTCTTTCTCATCCCCGCTCCGCTAGCACGGAACGCGCCGCGCGCCCTGCGGCACCGGGCACGGAGGGGCGGGGTGTCGGCTCGGGCCGACAGCTGCGGGGTGACGCCGTCAGCGGGCTACTGTTCCCACGACAGCGGCGCCGCGGGCGTGTGCTGCCGCGTGATGGTGACCTCGCGCGAAAGCAACTGCCCGCCCTTTGCCTGGACCTCGACGTGGTGGGCGCCGGCGCTCAACTCGAAGCGGCCGGGCGCGAAGCCGCGCGAGACGCCGTCGATGAACACCTCGCCGCGCAGCAACGCCTCGCCTCCCACCGAGAGGATGCCGGTGCCCAGCACGCGCGGCTTCCCCTCGGTGAGGGTTCGCGTCCGCACCGGGCCCGCGTCGGGCGCCGCGACCGCCAGCATCACGGCCTCGCGCGGTCCCGCGTCGAGCGGTGGCGCGGGCGTCAAGACCGCGAGTTGCGTGCGCTCGCCCGGTTGCGCGTCGGACGTGCGGGTCTCCGGCGCCAGGGGCTCGGCCGGTCTCTCGTCGCGCACTACCTCGGGCGTCAGGGCCACGACCTCCGGGGCGCCGCGCGTCGCGAGAATCGCTGCGCCTGCACCCACCACCAGCAGCCCTCCCAGCAGCGCCTGGCGCGAGCGACGACCAGGGGCGCGCTGCACGGGCACGACGGGCCGAGGCGTCGGCGCGTCGCGCGTCGCGGCGGGCGACACCGACTGCACCCACGCGGCGAGTTCGGCGCGCGGGTCACCGCTGAGGAACTGGGGCACCAGGGCGGCGCACGCCAGCGCCATCTCCTCGGCCGTCTCGTAGCGCTCGGCCTTGTTGCGGCGCGTGGCCCGGGCGACGAGCGCCTGCACCGGGGCCGGCAACGCGGGGTCGAGCGTCAGCTCCTGGCCCGCGAGCAGGTCCACCAGCGCGTTCTCGTCGCGCAGCGCGCTCTGGCCCGTGACCAGGGCATGCAGCACGCAGCCCAGCCCGAACACGTCGGTCCGCCCGTCCATGGCGCCGCGCACCGCCTGCTCTGGGGCCATGTACGCGGGCTTGCCGCGCGCCACGCCGCCCACCGTGCGCTCGAGGCGTCCCTCGGCGAAGGCGATGCCGAAGTCGGACAGCTTCACGTCGCCGCCGCGCGAGAGCAGCACGTTCTGCGGGCTCACGTCGCGGTGCACGATGTTCAACGGCGCGCCCTCGTCATCGACGGCCACGTGCGCGAAGTGCAGCGCGTGGCCGACCCACGCGCAGATCTGCAGCGCGACCCCCACCGGCAGGGGCCGTTGCTGCTCGCGCCCCCAGCTCGCGAGCCGGGCGGCATCGAAGCCGTCGACCAGCTCGAGCACCTGGAAGGGCCGCCCCGCCTCGACGCCGAAGTCGAGGATGCCCACGATGCCCGCGTGGTGGAGCCGGCTGGTGATGCGCGCCTCGTCGAGGAACATGCGCTCGAAGCCGCCGCCGTCGGCGTCGCTGGCGAAGAGCTGCTTGATGGCCACCCGCCGCGTGAAGCCGAAGTCGCCGTGGGCCACGCCCAGCCACACCTCGGCCATGCCCCCTTCGGCGAGGCGCTTCACGAGCTCATAGCGGCCGGCCAGCCTCGTCACGGGACGGCCACCCTACAGCGCCCGCTCCCGGGTCAGGGTTGCCATTGCAGCTGCCCGTCGCTGCAGATGCGCACGCCTTGCTCGCACTGCACGGTGAGCGTCTCGAAGCCCAGGTACACGTCCTGCTCCACCTTGTCGAAGAGCACCGGGCAGCTGTAGGCGCAGCCCAGGAGGCTCGCCTGGTCGAAGTCGGGCAGGGCGTTGCTCCCGGCCGGCAACACGGCGTCGCAGCCCTGGGTGGTGCCCACCACGCGCACCAGCACGAACTCGTCGGGCGCGTCGGCCAGCGCCTGCTTCGCGCCCGACGCCCGCAGCGCGGCGAGCAACGAGGCCCGCAGCTCTTCCCGCGAACCGGTGGGCGCGTCGAACTTCACCTCGAGGCAGCTGCGCGTCGATTGAATGGGCACGCACGCGTGGGTGGCGCACCACTTCACCAGCTGGCCGGTGCGACAGCCGGGCACCCCTTCGAGGCGAATGAAGTCCACCACCAGGCTCGCCGTGCCGCTCGCCGGCAACCGGGACATCAGCAGCTGGCCGCTCGCGTCCTTGCACATGAAGCCGTCGAGTCCCTCGCCGTCGCTGCCGAAGGTGATGGCCACCGAGCGCGTCTCCACGCATCCCCCGAGCACCAGGGCCAGCAGCACCAGGCGCGCGCTCACGGGTTGAGCTCCACGCGGGTGACGGTCTGCCGCGTGCCCACCACCACCGCCGTGGTCACGCCGGCCGCGACCGCCGCCGCGCCGACCGCGACCCAGAAGGGCCAGCGCTTGTAGAGAGGGGGCGCCTCTTCGACGACCTGGCCGCGCACCAGCAGGTCGCGCAACAGGCCCTCGGCGTCACCTTCGCGCTGGGCCCGGGCCTTGAGCACGCCGTCGATGGCCAGCGCGCCGCGCAGCGTGCCGGGGGCCGCGGGGTCGGCGGCGAGCACCACCAGCCGGGGCGCCCGCAGCGACGACGCGAGCAGCTTCACCGAGGCCTCGGAGTCGAGCGCCTCACCCCTGGCCGCGCGCGCCCGCCACTGGGCCGCGGCGAGCGTGGGTTCGGCCGGGGCGAGGGTGAGCGTGGTGTCAGCGGTGATCACCCGCCAGGCGGGCGTGAAGCCATCGGCCGTGAGCTGGACCACGTGGGTTCCTGCGAGCACCTCCATGGTGCACGGCGTACTGCACGCGCCGAGCCGACCGTCGAGGGCCACCGTGGCCCCCGCGGGCACGCTGTCCACGCGCAGCCGGGTGACGGCCCGTTCCCCCACCTGGGTGAAGGCTCGGGCCAACAGCAGCTCGACGTCGGGCGTGGTGGAGGCGACGTCTTCGGGCAACGGGAGCTGGAAGGTGGCGATGGCCTCGGCCGCGACGCGCGCGGGCTCGGGTTGCCTCGCGCCGGTGTGACAGGCCGCGCGCCAGGTCAGCAGCCTCGCCGCGAGCAGGCGCTCGCCTTCCGCGAGGAGCGTGGTCACCGCACCGTCGCCCTCGAGGGCCTGGAGGCAGTCGGTGAAGTTGGCGCTCACGTAGGCCTTGCGGGCGGCTGCGAGGCGCGTGGGCCAGGGGCTGGGTGCGCCGGGCGCAGGCGCCGCGCCGGGCGTGTCGGTGATGCGCAGTTCGACGGGCAGCGTGGCGGCCGAGAGTTCGCGCTTCGTCTCGTCGGCGTGGGGGCCCTCGACCACGAGGGTGACGGCGGGCGCGCCCGAAGAGAGCAGCAGCGTCAGGAGCAGGGTGGTCATCGAAGTCGTTGCTGTAGCAGCATTTCGGCGGCGGGCCCCGCTTCGGCGCTCTTCAATCGCCGCGCAGGTGGTGCCGCTGCAGCAGCTCGATGAGGTGCGACCGGTCCATCTTCGCGTGGCGCGCGGCCGCCGAGACGTTGCCCCGGGTGAGCGCCAGCAGTCGCTCGAGGTAGTGGTGCTCGAACTGCTGCAGCACCTCGGCGCGCGCGTCCTTGTACGTGCGCTCGGGCCCGGGCATCGCCGCGCCGCTGACCGGGGCCGCCTCGAGCAGCGGGGTCTCGCCCATGGCCAGCGTGGACTCCACGAGGTTGCGCAGTTCGCGCACGTTGCCTGGCCACTGGTGCGCGCGCAGGGTGGTCAGCAGGTCCTTGGGGAAGAGCTGGGCGACGGTCTGCTCGCTCCCCGCTTCCGAGAGGAAGTGGGCCATCAACACCTCGAGATCCTCGGGGCGCGCGCGCAGCGGCGGCACGTCGAGCTTCACCACCGCGAGGCGGAAGAAGAGATCGAGCCGGAACTGACCGCTGTTGACCGCCGCGCGCAGGTCGCGATGGGTGGCCGCCACCACGCGTACGTCGACCTCGACGTCTTCCGTGCCACCCACGCGGCGAAAGCGTTTCCGCTCGAGCACGCCGAGCAGCGACGCCTGGAGCGCCGGGGGCAGCTCGCCGATCTCGTCGAGGAACACCGTGCCCCCGTCCGCGCGCTCGAAGGCCCCGAGGTGCTTGCGCTCGGCCCCGGTGAACGCGCCGCGCTCGTGGCCGAAGAGCTCGCTGGCCACCAGCCCCGGCGAGAGCGAGCCGCAGTCGACGGTGACGAAGGGCCGCTTCGCCCGCGGACCCCGCTCGTGGAGCGCCTGCGCGATGAGCTCCTTGCCGGTGCCCGACTCGCCCTGCAGCAGGGCCGCGCTCTCGCTGCGCGCCGCCTTGTCCACCCGGGCCAGCAGCTTGCGCATCACCGGCGAATGCCCCTTGAGCGGCCCCAGCGCCCCGTGCTCGGCGAGCTCCACGCTGCGCGTCTGGCCCGCGCCGACCTCCAGCTGCGTGTGCCCCAGCGTGAGCACCGTGCCCGGAGGGACCGCGGCCTCGGTCAGCGCGAAGCCCAGCGCGTGCGTGCCGTTGGTGCTCCCGAGGTCCTTGACCACCACCTTGTCGCCGCGCCGCGAGAGCTCGACATGGAACCGCGAGACGGAGGTGTCGGTCAGCCGCAGCGAGTTGCCCTCGGCGAGGCCCACGGTGACCACCTCGGTCTCGTCGGTGAGCGACAGCCCCAGGTCGGGCCCACCCACGACCTTCACGGACAACGTCCGGACCGGGAGCCCGACCAGCGCGATGGGAAGCGTGCCTTCACTCATGGCCGGCGAATGTAGCGGACTCTCTCGCGGGTCGAGCCGACACCTGTCGGGTCGAGCCAACAGGTGGCCCGGGCCGCTCCCGAGCGGGGAGGCGCTGGTACGCAGCTTGCGAAGCCCGCCGGCCATGAACCTGAACCGCACCGTCGTGATGGGGATCGTGGCAGCAACACTCTGGGCGTGCCCTCCAACGGGGGCGACCGACGCCGGCACCGGTGGAGGCACCGCGACGGGCGGAGGCACCGCGACTGGTGGTGGTGAGGCGACGGGCGGGGGCACCGCGACGGGCGGCGGCAGCGCGACGGGCGGCGGCAGCGCGACGGGTGGCGGTACCGCGACGGGTGGCGGTTCCGCGGTGGGCGGCGGGGCTGGTGGTGGCGGTGGCTTTGTCGGCCCGGTGCTGGCGCGCGCCAGCCACTCGACGCCGGTGCAGGTGACGACCAACGACGCGCTGGTGGCGATGGTGAACCAGGACAGCAACTCGCTGGCGCTCTTCAGCGCGGCCTCGAAGACGCGCTCGGCGCTGGTCGACCTCGGCGCCGACACCATGCCGGTGTCCGTCGCCATTCACCCGGACAACACCACCGCCTTCGTGGTGCTGCGCCGCAGCCGGCAGCTGGCGAAGGTGACGGCCATCGACACCGTGACGCCCGTCGTCTTCGGCACGCGCACCGTGCTGGGCAGCGAGCCCACGGGCGTCGCGCTCTCGCCCACCGGCGCCATTGCCGTGGTGGCCAACTTCGGTGAAGGCACGCTCACCTTCGTGCAGACGTCCGACATGACGGTGCTGGGCACCACCGACGTCGGCGGCCACCCGCGCGCGCTGGCCATCACCAACGACGGCGACACCGACGACAGCGATGAGAAGGTGTACGTCACCCAGTTCTTCGGGACGCCCACGGCCGAGGTGAGCGACACCGGCCGCACCGGCCAGGTGCAGGAAGTCGAACTCGCCACCCGCGCGCTGAGCGCCACCATCGATCTCGCGCCCATCGCCGACACCGGCTTCGGCGTGCCGCTGTCCGATGGTGGCGTGGGCGCCAGCGTCTCGTGCGCGCCCAACCAGCTCTTCAGCATCGCCCTCAACAACGGCAAGGCCTACGTCACCCACGTCTGCGCGGCGCCCCAGGGCCCGGTGTTCAAGTTCACCAACCTCTTCGCGGCCGTGTCCGTCATCGACCTCGCGACGAAGCTGGAGTTCACCGGCCTGGGGGGCTCGGCGGCGCTCTCGAAGCTCGTCGCGGCGCAGGGGACGGCGACGTCGAACCTGCTCGGCGTGCCGGTGGGCATCGACTTCCGGCCCAACACCAACGTGGCCTACGTGGTGAGCCAGGCGGGCGATGCGCTGCAGCGCGTGCACTTCCGCGGGCTGGCTGACGGGCGCGGCCCCATCGTGCTCGGGCCCGACGCGGCCTTCGCGCAGATGTCCACGCGCGGCACCGGGGGCATCAAGGTGCCGCTGGGCGTGGCCGTGGCCCACAGCGCCAACTTCGCCTACGTCGCCAACTGGGCCGAGCGCACCCTGTCCGTGGTGGACCTGGCGCAGCAGGCCTTCGACACGGACATCATCGCGGCCGACAAGCCGGCTGCCGGCACCGCCGACGCGCGGGTCCTCAACGGGCTCAAGTTCTTCTTCACCGGCACCGGCCGCTGGGCGGACCGCTCCGTCAACTCGTGCGGCAGCTGCCACCCCGACGGCCTCTCGGACCACCTCACCTGGCTCTTCGCGGCGGGCCCGCGGCAGACCAGCCCCCTCGACGGCACCTACGCGAAGAACAACGCCGCCGACATGCGCGCCCTCAACTGGACGGGCATCTTCGACGAGATGCACGACTTCGAGCTCAACACCCGAGGCACGGCGGGCGGCAAGGGCGCCATCACCACCGGCGCGGTGCCCGCCGACGTGGCCTTCAACCTGACCAACGGCGTCTCGCTCGACGGCGGCGCGGCCAACGTCACCCGCAACGACTTCCTCTCCGGCAGCACCAAGGCCGTGGTGGCCTCGGCCGCCAGCGTGAAGGACTGGGACGAGCTCGACGCCTACGTGCAGACCATCAAGCCCTACCGCGCGCCGACGTCGCTGGGCGCCACGGCCCCGGCGGTGGTGCGCGGCCGCGCGCTGTTCGCCGCCAACAACTGCGCCAACTGCCACAGCGGCCCCAAGTGGTCGGTCAGCCGAGTGCCCTATGCGCCCTCGCCTGAGAAGAACGGCTCGCTGCCCGGCGCCAACGCGCTCCCCGTGGCGGCCACCGGCTTGCGCACCGAGAACCGCGCGGCCCAGCTGCCCAACGCTTCGCTCAACACCGACACCTTGAAGGTGGACGTCGAGCGCGGCGTGCTGCTGGCGGACGGCGGCACCGGCAACGTCGGTCCCGAGCGCATCACCTGCGTCATCCGGAACGTGGGCACCTTCGTCAACGGCGCGGCCGTCGAGCGCAAGGCCGACGGCACGCCCGCCCAGGGCATCAAGGGCTTCAACCCGCCGTCGCTGCTCTCGGTGGCCGCCGGCGCGCCCTTCTTCCACCACGGCCAGGCCAAGCGCCTCGAAGACGTCTTCACCCCCGTCTACGCCACGCACTACCAGGCGGGCTCGGCGAACTTCCTCGCCAACGGCGGCACCACGCCCAGTGAGCTGGCGGAGATCGCCGACCTCGTCGCCTTCCTCAAGTCCATCGACGAGTCGACCGCGACCTTCGCGGTGCCCACCAACCAGGACATCTGCGTGAATTACTGATCCACCCGGTGGTTCCGACGGCGGCCTCGCCCTGCTGACTGGGGGGCGGGGCCGTCGTGCAGCCGTCGCGCGGTTCGCACTTTCTGCGGTTCGTACGTGGACTCTCCGCACGCACACCGTTTCGGCACGCCGAAAGCAGAGCCTCCCTCCGAGGATCTCTGGAGGCCCCATGCCGACCGTCTTGCGCTCGCCCTCACTGCTCGCGGTGCTCGTGACGCTCGTCATGGCTGCGGAGGCTCTTGGTCGAGAGCCCACGCCGCCTTCCGTGGACGAGGTCCTCGCCATTCTCGACGAGTCCTGCCGAACCAAAGCGTCACTCCCACCGCCTACGGGAACCGGTGCTCGTAGCCAAACCCGACTGACGGGCCGAAGACACCCTGCGAGAGCGCGAAGCCGGCCATCACCGACAGGAAGCCAGCGGCGTGCGCGGGGTCCTGTCCGAGCGCGATGCGCACGCCCGCGTCACCCAGGGCGATGCTCGAGGCGTCACCGAAGCCGCGCGCGCGCAGCCACCACCCCCGGGCGAGAGGCACCTGCAGCGTTCCCTCGAGGCCGCTGAGCAGGAACCCCACGTTGGGCAGGTTGCGGAAGTGCGTCCGCCCCGTGAGGTGGAGCCCGTCGAGCGTACCGAGGCGCACGAACGCGTTGACCACCAACCCGAAGTAGAAGAGCGAGTTCGCGTCGACGTGCTCGTCGAGCACGGTGGCCACGCCCATGCCCGCACCCGCGGCGACGAAGCGCGTGTCGAAGAGCACCTCCAGCGCGCCGGCCACGCTCCAGCCGGGAGGCGAGGTCTGGTAGCGGCCCCCACTGAAGACCGCGAGCGGTGAGCCGCGCAGCCGCACCGCGAGGGGAAACGGCGCGTACCAGGTCACGCTCGCGTCGAGGATGGCCCCGACGTTCAGCGGCTCGAGGGGCAGCGCCAACCTCAAGTCTCCGGCCACCGACACGAAGCCCCCGCGACGCTCGGGGAACCACATCGAGTTCTCGACGGGTTCCGCCTGCGACGCCGCCAACACCACCACCATCCCCAGGACGCTCATGGGCGCTCGCGTAGCAGCGTCCGCGCTGGCGGTCTGTTTCCCGCGTCGTGCCCTCTCGCCCGGCGCTGCTCAGTCAGGTAAGCGGCGCCGATGCTCGTCTCTCCGAAGACCTGGTTCGTCGCAGCCGTGGTGTCCCTGAGCGCGTGTGGCACCACCCCGGGCGGCGCGGCGTTGTGCGCCACCGGTACGCACTGTGCCGCCGACACCGACTG
>CAIVGN010000115.1 GCA_903905455.1 uncultured Archangium sp. | reverse complement strand
GGTGCTGGCGTCCACCGCGGCGGCGCGGTTGCGCACGGTCAGGCCGTTGGCCAGGGTGAAGTATCCGGCCAGGTAGACGGTGCTGCCCGACACGGTGAGGGCGTTGACGGCGTCGTTGAGGTCCGGGTTCCAGGCAGTGAGCGCGCCGGTGGTGGCGTCGACCGCCGCCGCCCGGTTCCGCACCGTGGCCCCGTTGGCGGTGACGAACGCGCCGGCCAGGTACACCGTGGTCCCCGAGACCCCGAGCGCCTTCACCGAGCCACCGGGGTCGGGCTTCCAGTCGGGATCGACGCCCCGGTCCGGCAGCAGGTGGGCGGCGTTTCGCAGGGGCAGCCCGCCCACGGTGCTGAAGGTGCCACCCACGAAGAAGCCGCCCTGCCCGTCGGACACGACCGCGGAGACCGGCCCGGCGAACTCGGGGAAGTCGGTGTCGAGCCCGCGACCCAGCGTCATGTCCACCGCCACCGAGGCGCCCGAGGTCCCGCCCACTGCGGTGAAGCTGCCGCCGACGTACCAGGTGGTCCCGAGCCGCGTGATGGCCGTCACGGCGCCGTTGAACGAGAGATCACCCAGCGGAAAGGCGTCGATCGAAGGCACCACGAAGGTGGCCTCGGCCGACTCGACCGGCGCCGCGCCATCGGTGCTGCGCACGCGGAAGAACCAGGTGCCCGGAGCCAGGCGGCGCAGCGTGCGGCTGTGACTGCTGCCCAGCAGCCCGGTCGCGCTGGATTGGTGCGGGTAGGCGGCGAAGGAGCTCGCGGAGACCGGGCCCCAGGCCAACTCGGTGGAGGACGAGACGTCCGTCTTCCACGTCACCGTCACCTGCCGGGCGCCCATCTGAACCCGAGGCGCCTGCGTCAGCGTCACCGCGCTCGCGGCGGTCCCGGACAGCAGCAACGCCATGACTACGGCTCGGCCCACTCCGCTCCCAGCAGCCACCCTAGTGGGCTTGCGGAGCGGCCGGAGGCCCCAAACGCAGCGAAGCCCCGGAGACCTTTCGGCTTCCGGGGCTTCATTTCTGCGAGGAGTAGGGGATTTGAACCCCTGACCTTCGGCGTGACAGGCCGACGTTCTAACCAGCTGAACTAACTCCCCATATGGGCACTACGTACAACACCTGTAGGCGGAACAGGGCTCGAACCTGCGACATTCGCCGTGTAAAGGCGACGCTCTACCAACTGAGCTATCCGCCCGCGTTCCGCCTTGAAACGCCGTCGCTAATTACGGATTTCGGCATTCTGTGTCAACACCTTGTTTGGCCGACGCGCGACGGAATCGCGATCTGACCTAGTCTTCGCCCGGGGGCACCACGTGAGTCACGAGAAGAAACCCGGTCACACCGAAGCCACCGTCCTGGGCCTGCCTGAGGTCCCGGCGACCCTCGAGACGCTCCCTCGGGTGATCGACCAGACCACCGCCCCCTCACTCGCCCCCGTCCGCCCCAACCCGCGCGCCCCGGCGGCGGTCCACGAAGCCCCGAAGTTCGAGTGGACCATGCCCCGCGTGGCCGGCCTGAGCGCCGCGCTCGCCTTCGTCTCCGTCTCGGCCTGGGTCTTCTGGCCCGCGCCCCGCGCCGCCCGCCCCCGCGTCATCGAAGTCGCGCCCGAGCCCGAGCCGGTCGCCGTCGTCGCCCCGCCCGTGGCCCCCACACCGGCCCCGAAGCCCGCCGCGCCTCCCGGCAAGCCCACCTTCTCCCTCGACGCCAAGCAGCACGTCATCGATCCCTACGCCGCGCACCTCGCCGATGTCCCCCTCGTCCCCACGCACAAGTACCGCCTGCGCATCGAGCGCGACGACGCGCGCCTGGGCACCGTGCTCGCGCGGCTCGACGAGAAGGCCGGCTGGGGCGTGATGCACAAGATGGCGAGCCACGCGGTGCTCCAATTCGGAGGCGCGAAGGCGCTGCGCCTGCACTGCGACCCGGGCACCCACTTCAGCGAAGGCCAGCGCTTCCCCCTCGAGCTGGTCGACGTCACGACCCACCAGAAGCAGGCGCTGCCGGTGAACCCCGCGCTCCATTGCTGGGACTTCGAGGTCGCCCGGGTGATGACCCTCGGCGAAGGCGTGAAACGGCGCATCCGGGTGCCCACCGATTCCCCCGTGAAGCTGGGCGAGAAGGTGCCGCTGCGGGTGGCCTGGGTGCTCGAGTCCCTGGGCGAGCCCAAACACTGGCGCACCGGGGTGCTGGATCCCGGGGAGATCCTGCTCGTCGAAGGGCGCCTGGTGCGCTTTGGGTTGCTGGATCCCTGGGCCGGCGACAATGAAGGCACCCTCGACCTCGAGATCCTCTCGGGCGACTCCGAAGACCCCGTCGTCACGAAGTGAGGCCCTGCCCATGCTGACCGCGCTGCTCACCCTCTCGCTCACCGCGGGCCCCTGGGGTCCGATGACCGAGGCCGAGCGCAAGCAACGCGTCACCCAGCTCTCCCGCGCGGACATCGAGAGCGCGCTGCGCACCACGCCCTCCGAGCTGCTGCTCCAGTTGAGCGCCCAGGCCATCGCCGCGCTGGGGCCCTACGAGTACGTGATGGTCAAGCAGGAGCGCATTCGGGGATCCCTCCAGGCCGAGCAGACGATCCGCACCACCATCCGCGAAGAGCCCAACGCCATCCGCCTCGAGTACCTCAAGGGTCCGTCAGCCGGCCGCAAGCTCATCTACAACTCGAGCGTGAAGAAGAAGGAGTTCCGCGTTCGCGAGGCCGGCTTCCTGGCCATCGTCGGCCGCCTGTGGATCCCCCTCGATTCGGACCTCACGAGGAACGACAGCAACCACACCGTCGCCGAGGCGGGCATCGGCAGCCTGGTGCGCCGGCTCCAGCAAGATCAGAAGCGCGCGGGCGACCGCATCGTGGTGCAGCACGAAGGGTGGACCCCCACCGGCCACTTCTGCTCGGTCTTCGTGCTCCCCGACGGAGGCAAGGGCTTCGACAACGCGAAGACCCGCGTGTGCACCGACCCCATCGCCGGCGTGCCGATGAAGATCGAAGGCTTCGACCCCAAAGGCGAGCTCATCGAGCGCTACGCCTTCTCCGACCTCAAGCCCGTGACCCTCGACGAGACGACGTTCGACCCTGAACGTGGGCTCTGAGTTAAGCCCCGCCCCGCGATGATCGACTACGACCCTCACCAGTGGCGGACGACCTTCTTCTCCGTGCGCGGGTCGATGCTCGGGGTGATCGCCTTCCGCTCGCTGATGGTCACGATCAGCGCGGTGGTGGTGACCTGGGTGCACTTCAACGTCTACGCCTTCGCCCTGGCCAACGCGACGGCGGTCCACGCCAGCGTCGGCACCGCCCTGGGCCTGCTGCTCGTCTTCCGCACCAACCAGTCCTACGACCGCTGGTGGGAAGGGCGAAAGCTGTGGGGCGCCATGGTCAACACCTGCCGCAACCTCGCGCGGACCACCTCGGTGCACCTCGCGGGACAACCCGAGCGCCTGCGCCAGGTCCTCGCGCTCACCCAGTCCTTCCCCTCGGCGGCGATGTGCGTGCTGCGCCACAAGGCCTGGGCGCCCAGCGGCCTCGAGCCCGAAGACGTGGACGCCGTCACCTCGCACAACCACGCGCCCACCGCGATCTGCCAGCGCCTCACCTTCCACCTCGACCAGGAACGGAAGGCCGGCCGCCTGAGCGACATCGTCTTCACCTCGCTCGATCACGACACGCACCAACTGGTGGACATCATCGGCGGCTGCGAGCGCATTCATAAGACGCCGCTGCCCTTCGCTTACGTGGTGCACCTGCGCCGGGCCCTCGTCCTCTACTGCGCCACCCTGCCCTTCCCCCTGGTGGGGATCTTCGGCTGGGCCACCGTGCCCGTGGTCTTCGGCGTCTCGTACATCATGCTGGGCATCGAGGAGATCGGCGTGGAGATCGAGGACCCCTTCGAGGGCGACGCCAACGATCTCCCGCTCGAACGCATCACCGACGGCATCCAAAATGGCGTGGGCTCGTACCTGCCCCGCGGTTAATCCTCACCGCCATGCCCACCGAGATCGCGACGCCCGAGACCTTCGACGCGCTGACCCAGACCCAAGGCGCGCTGATGGTCTTCTACTTCTGGGGTCCCGACTGCCCCAACTGCGAGATCTTCGCCCGCGACCTGCCCGCGCTGCTCACCGAGCTCCCCGCGGGCGTGCGCGTGGTGAAGGTGGACGCCTACGAGTACCCCGAGTTGGCGACCCGCTTCGGCATCTTCGGCATCCCCTCCTTCGTGCTCTTCAAGGACGGGAAGAAGCTGGGGATGATGCGCCAATACAACGGCCGCGAGTTCTGGAAGACGGTCATCGCCGAACAAGCCGCCTAAGCTGCGGCGGGTGATCGTCACCTGGCTGGGACACGCGGCGCTCTTCCTCAACGCCGCCGGCAAGACCCTGTTGATCGACCCGTGGTTCGCCGAGCCGGTCTTCGGCGGCGCGTGGTTTCGCTACCCGCCCTCGCCCTACCCCGTGGCCTCGACGTTGCCGAAGCCCGAGTTCCTGCTGCTCAGCCACATCCACCCGGATCACTCGGGCCCGGGCACGCTGGCGCAGCTGCGCCCCGAGACGCCGACGCTGGCCATGGCCTTCCCCTCGAACGCGCTGAAGCGTCGCCTCGCGCGCGCGGGCTACTCGGACGTTCGCTGGTTCGCCCCCTGGGAGAAGCAGACCATTGCCCCGGGTCTCGACGTCACCTTCGTGCCCAACGATCGCGGCTGGGAGGTCGCGTCCATCGTCGTCGAGGCCGAGGGCGTGCGCCTGTACCACGGCAACGACAACCCGCTCTCCGTCGAGGGCTACCGCGAGGTGGTGCGGCGCCTGGGGAAGATCGACCTCGC
Organism: uncultured Archangium sp.; assembly: GCA_903905455.1. GTDB lineage: Bacteria > Myxococcota > Myxococcia > Myxococcales > Myxococcaceae > Archangium_A. The sequence continues at coordinate 89,492 of CAIVGN010000115.1, read as the reverse complement.
CTTCCTGCCCTACGCCGGCGCCAGCTCGTACCCCACGGGCTTCGGCGGCACCGCCGCGCTGATGAAGGAGCGCTGCGAAAAGAAGAAGGGCGAGGGACTCGCGCGCTTCACCGATGGCATCACCGGCCTGCAACCCGCCGAGGCCGTGCCCTTTGCCTCGAGCTGGGCCCTGCTCGAAGAGGGTGAGCTCGAGAAGAACTTCGTCGACCGCCCCACCGCCTCCGAGGCCCTCGCGCACGCGATGCAACCCGCGCACGAGCAGGGCACGCACCTGCTCCACCTCGAGCCCGGCGACGAGTGGAGCCCCGAGACCGGCGCGATCAACAAGGGCCTGACCGCGGGTTGGGACCACGACGTCGCCTCGGTGCGTCGCTACGCCTCGCAGGAGAAGACCCGCATCAACGCCGCCATCACCGCCGCCCGCTACGTGAGCCAGCCCGTGCCCACCGCGCGGCTCGACGAGGCCATGCGCGCCTACCTCGCGGAGCAGTTCGCGCTCCCGGTGGAGTCCCTGGCGATGAACGCGGGCTTCGTGGCCGACGGCGGCGGGCAATGGAGCGTGCGCTTCGCCCCCGGCCAGAAACCGGTCATCGACTCGACGCTGCACGGCGATGAAGACGAGACGCTGACCCTGGGCGCCGGCGAGCTGTGGTCCATCGTCACCGGCCCGGCGAACTGGGAAGATGCCTGGTACGGCTACCGGCTGCGCGTGCAGAAGCGCGAGGGCGCCGGGTACTACCGGGCCTTCTGGGAGCAGTTGCTCAACTTCGACGACACCCAGACGTCCGAACGACTCGCCGCGCGCTTCGGCGTGCCGATGGAGTAGACGCGCCCCTCGTGCGCTGGCTCCTCGTCCTGATCCTCCTCGCTGGGTGCCGCATCGAGACCGCGTCGCCGGGCTCGAGCGCCACCACCTCCCCCACGGCGGCCACGGGCGAGGTGTGGGTCTACACCTCGGTCTACCGCCACGTGCTCGACGCGCTGGAGCCGCAGCTCAAGGAGGCGCTCCCCGGCGTCACCATTCACTGGTTCCAGGCGGGCAGCGAGAAGGTCGCCGCGAAGCTCGAGGCCGAGCTCGCCGCGGGGGGCACGCCGTGTGACGTGCTGATCACCTCCGACCCGTTCCTCTACCAGCGCTTCAAGGTGGAGAAGCGGTGGCTGCGCTACGTGTCGCCCAACGGGCTGCGCACCCCCGCGCGCTACGTGGATCTCGACGGGAACTACGCGGCCGTGCGGCTCTCGACGATGGTGCTGGTGCACCGCGCCGGCGTGGCGCCTCCGACCTCGTTCGCGTCGCTCACCGAGCCCCAGTGGAAGGGCGAGGTCGCGCTGGGAGATCCCCTCACCAGCGGCACCGCGTTCACCTGGGCCGTGTCGATGGAGAAGGCGCTGGGGGCGACGTACTTCGCGCAGCTCCGCGCCAACGAAGCGCGCGTCGCGGGCGGCAACGCGGCGGTGCTGCAGAAGCTCGAGGGTGGCGAGGCGAAGGTCGGCGTGCTGCTGCTGGAGAACGCGCTCGCGGCGAAGGCCAAGGGCAGCCCCATCGAGATCGCCTGGCCATCCGACGGCGCCGTGGTGGTGCCCGGCTACGCGGGCATCCTCGCGACCTCGCAGCACCCGGAGGTCGCCCGCGCGTTGATCGACGCGCTGCTCTCGCCCAAGGGCCAGCAGGTCATCGCCGAGCTGGGTGACATGCACGCCGTCGACCCGCGGGTGGCCGGCCCCCGCGGTTCGATTTCCCTCGACGAGCTCGTGCAGGCAAGCGCCCCGTGGGACGAGGCGCTGCTGCAGCGTGGCCTGACCGACGGCGCGCGCGTGAAGTCCGACTTCAGCAAGGCGTTCTCGCGATGAAGCGGGCGTCGTGGGCGCTCTTCGCGGGGCTGGCGCTCTTCTTCCTCGCGCCGCTCGCGCTGCTGCTGTGGCAGGCGCGCGACCCGGGCTTGCGCTGGACCGACGTGTGGCTCGCGCCCGAGAGCGTGCAGGCGTTGGCCGGCACCCTGGTCACCTCGTTGGGCGCGGCGCTCTTCGCGTTCACCGTGGCCGTGCCCCTCGCGCTGCTCATCGCGCGCACCACCCTGCCGTTCCGCGGCGTGTTCCAGGCGATCTTCACCCTGCCGGCGGCGCTGCCGCCCTTCATCCTCGGCATGGGCTGGGTGTCGCTGGCCAACCCGCGCGCCGGCCTGCTCAACCTGCTGCTCGGGCCCGGCACGTTCGACATCTACGGTCGCCTGGGCATCAGCTTCGTGCTGGGCAGCGCCGGGCTGCCGCTGGTGTTCCTCCCCACCCTCGCCGCGCTGTCCCGCATCGACTCGTCGCTCGAGGAGGCCGCGCGCATCTCCGGCGCCACCCCGCTGCGCACGCTCTTCGCGGTGCCCCTGCCCCTGGCGCTGCCCGCGGCGCTCTCGGGGACGGCGTTGTGTTTCCTCTTCGCCGCCTCGGCCTTCGGTGTGCCGTACCTCCTGGGGGTGACCGCGTCGCCGCCCACGCCCACGCTCACCACGCGCATCTACGGGGAGATCCTCATGGGCCAGGGCGGGCTCCCGCGCGCGGTCGTGCTCAGCCTCGAGCTGCTGGTGCTCGCCGCCGGGGTGCTCGTCGCCAGCCGCGCCCTCGCCAGGCGGGGCCAGGTCCGACTGTCGAGCGGCAAGGGCGTCTCGGTGCGCCCCATGGAGCTGGGCCGCTGGAAGTGGCCGCTCACCGCCGCCGCGACGGGCACCGCGCTGGTGCTGGTGGTGCTGCCGCTGCTCGCCGTGGCGCTGACCTCGGTGCAGCCGGTGTGGGGCCAGCTCACGGGGCTCTCGGCCAAGCACTGGAGCGCCGTGCTCAGCAACCCGCGGACCATCGACGCCACGCTGCGCTCGCTGCTCCTCGCGGCCTCGGCGGCGACCCTCGTCACCCTCATCGGCCTGGGCATCGCGCTGACCCGGCGGCGCTCGCTGGAGCTGCTCGCGGGCGCGCCCTACGCCATCCCCGGCACGGTGCTCGCGCTGGCGCTGCTCATCGCCTACTCGCGTGACGTGCGCTTCGTGGCCTTCGAGCGGGTGACCTTCGTGCTCGCCCTGGGCAACTCGTTGTGGATGTTGCTGGTGGCCTACACCGTGAAGCACCTCGCCTTCGGGGCCCGCAACGCCGCCGACGGGCTGGCCCAGGTCGACAGCTCGCTCAACGAGGCCGCGCGACTTTCGGGCGCCGGGCCTGGTCGCGCCTTCTTCGACGCCACGCTCCCGCAGCTCCGCGCCACGCTCACCGCGGCCTTCGTGGTGACCTTCCTCACCTGCGTCACCGAGCTGACCTTGAGCGTGCTCCTCATCCCCACCGGGCGCGACGTGCTGGGCACCCTGCTCTTCGAATTGCAGAGCTACGCCGACCCGGGCTCGGCCGCGGTGATCGCCTGCGCCTTCGTGCTGCTGGTGGTGCTGCTGCAGTTCGTTCAATCGATCTTCGCGCCGAAGGAGGCGCGCTGACATGGCCTCCGTTCAGCTCGAAGCAGTGCACAAGACCTACGGCAGCACGCACGTGGTGCGCGGCATCTCGCTCGAGGTGGCCAGCGGCGAGTTCATCGCGCTGCTCGGGCCCTCGGGCTGCGGCAAGACCACCACGCTGCGCATGATCGCCGGCCTCGAGGCCCTCGACGCGGGCACCATCCGCATCGACGGGCAGGAGGTCGACGGCGCGTCAGGCCGCGTGCCCCCGGAGCGCCGCAAGCTGGGCATGGTCTTCCAGAGCTACGCGGTGTGGCCCCACAAGTCGGTCGCCCAGAACATCGCCTACCCCCTGCTGCTCCAGCGCGTGGCCGGCAGCGAGATCGCCCGCCGGGTGAAGGAAGCCCTCGACTGGGTGCGCCTGGGTCCGTTCGGCGATCGCATGCCCTCGCAGCTCTCCGGCGGACAGTTGCAGCGCGTGGCCATCGCGCGGGCGCTGGTGGGGAACCCCCGGGTGCTGTTGCTCGACGAGCCGCTCTCGAACCTCGACGCCGCGCTGCGCGAAGAGCTGCGCGGGGAGATCGCCGCCCTGCGCGCGCGCCTCGGCACCACGATGATCTTCGTCACCCACGATCAACACGAAGCCCTCGCCCTGGCCGATCGCGTGGCGGTCATGAACCAGGGCGTCATCGAGCAGATCGACGCGCCCCAGCGCATCTACCAGTCGCCCCAGACGGCCTTCGTGGCGGGCTTCGTGGGCGGCGCCAATCGCCTCGAGGGTCGCGTGGCCCAGGGTCGCTTCGTGTGCGGCGGCGTGGAGTTCACCCTGCCCCCCGGGCTCACCGCGGCCGATGGACCGGCGATCCTCGCGGTGCGTCCCGAGGCCCTCGAGCTGGGCGGCGTGGGCCCGTCGCTGCCGCTTCTCGCGCGGCTCTTCCTGGGCAGCGCCACCGAGTACCGGCTGCAGCTGGGGGACACCGTGCTGCGCGCCGTGGGGCCGACCCTCGACGTGAAGCCGGGCGCCTCGATCTCCCTCGGGCTGAAGGCCGCCCACCTGTACCCCGGCTGACCCGCGCTTCGCCTCGACTCAGCGCGGCGGGGCGAATAGACGAGCCTCCATGTCGGAGCCCGTTCGGTATCGCGTCTCGATGTCCCGTCCGCATTCCCACCTCTTCGAGGTCGAGGCCACGTTCCCGGCCGCCGGCGACGACCTGGTGCTGTGCCTCCCGGTGTGGACCCCGGGCAGCTACCTGGTGCGCGAGTACAGCCGCCATGTGCAGGAGTTCACCGTCACCGACGCCGCCGGCGCGCCCGTGCCCTTCGAGCGCATCGACAAGCGCAGCTACCGCGTCGACGCCAAGCACCGCGCGGTGCACTGCCGCTACAAGGTGTACGCCAACGAGCTGACGGTGCGCACCAGCCACCTCGACGGCACCCACGGCTACTTCAACGGCGCGACGATGTTCTTCTACGCCGAGAAGCTCCGCGGGCACGCCTGCCACGTCACCATCGACGCCCCGGCCGGCTGGCGCACCACCGTGGCCCTCGAGCTCGTCGGCGATGCCTTCGTGGCGCCCAACTACGACGAGCTGGTCGACTCGCCCTTCGAGGTCGGCCCGCACACGCCCATCACCTTCACCGCCGCCGGCGTGCCGCACGAGGTGGTGCTGTGGGGCGAGCCGCAGCTCGACGAGAAGAAGCTGGTCGGCGATCTGACCCGCGTCATCGAGACCGAGGCCGCGCTCTTCGGCGGTCTCCCCCTCGAGCGCTACGTGTTCTTCATCTACGGCACCGACAAGGGCCGCGGCGGCCTGGAGCACAAGGCGTGCACCGCGCTGATCTACCCGCGCACCGGCTTCAGCTCGGCCAAGGGGTGGGAAGACTTCATCACCCTGGCCACCCACGAGTACTTCCACCTGTGGAACGTCAAGCGCGTGAAGCCGCTGCGCCTGGTGCCCTTCGACTACTCGCAGGAGAACTACACCGAGCTGCTCTGGTACTTCGAGGGCGGCACCAGCTACTACGACAACCTGCTGACGCGCCGCGCGGGCCTGATGAGCGGCGCGCGCTACCTCACCCGCCTGGGCGAGTCGCTCACCGCGCTGCACGGCACGCCGGGGCGCAAGGTGCTGCCGCTGGCCGAGGCCTCGCTCATCTCGTGGACCAAGCACTACCGGCCCGACGAGAACTCGCCCAACACCGCCATCAGCTACTACCTCAAGGGCGAGATCGTCTGCGCCCTGCTCGACCTCACCATCCGCCGCGCGACGAGCGATCAGAAGTCCCTCGACGACGTGGCGCGCCTGCTGTGGAAGCGCTTCGGTGACGAGAGCGGCGTGCCCGAGCGCGCCGTGGAAGCCGCGGCCGAGGAGATCGCCGGCACCTCGCTCAAGGACTTCTTCCAGCACGCCCTGCGCGGCACCGCCGAGCTCGGCTACGAGGTCTTCTCGCACGTGGGCCTCGAGGCCCGCTTCCGCACCCGCGAGTCTCCCACCGACAAGGGTGGCACCGCGCCGCGGAGCCGCGCCGAGAAGGTCGAGGGCTGGCTGGGCATCATTCCCCGCACCGGCAACGCCATCGCCACCGTGCTCGAGGGCTCCCCCGCGATGAACGCCGGCCTCTACGCCGACGACGAGATCATCGCCCTCGACGGGCTCAAGTGCGACGCCGCCGGCCTCATCAGCCGCGCTGAAGACCGCAAGCCCGGCGACGTGCTGCGGGTGACGGTGTTCCGCCGCGAGAAGCTGATCGAAGTGCCGGTCACCCTGGGCCCCAAGCCGGCCGACACCGTCTACCTGCAGCGCGTCGAGCGCCCCACCGAGGCCCAGAAGCAGGCCTGGCAGAGCTGGCTCGGCACCCCGTGGATCGAGGCGGACTCCGCCTTGAACGCGGCCCCCCTGAAGGTGTAGGTCGCATCCCCCATGCGCTCCGCACTGCTCTTCGCCGCGATCTTGTTCGTCACGACTGGTTGCCCGAACTACGTGCCCTACCTGCCGGACGGTGGCCGCGCGCGCGTGAACTGCGACAACGCGGCGATCAACGTGCCGGTGACCGTGCTCGACAAGACCGGGGCCGCCGTCCCGGGCGCCACCCTGACGCTCGACTACACCAGCGCCGCCGCCAGCGACTCGATCAACGACGTGGTGCTCACCGACGGCCGCGGTATCGGCCTCGTCACCGACCAGGCCGGCCCGGGCATCGTGCGCGTGCAGGGCAAGCTCAACGATCTCAGCTCCGACATCGCCGAGATCAGCTTCATCGGCACCGACTGCAGCACCTCGGTCAGCCCGCGCAGCCTCACCCTGCAGCTGCGCTGAGGCATGGCCGCCCGCCGCAGCACCAGCGCGCCTTCCCTCGCGGCGCTGCGCGCTCGCTACCTGGTCGAAGGGGTCGCCCTGCCCGCGGGCCTGCTGGCGTCGCTCGAGGCCGACCCGCGTGAGGGTGCCCAGCGCCTCGCCGAGTCGCTCAAGAAGCGCCAGGCCGAGAACCGCGCCGAGGGGCAGCGACTGCGGCACATGCTCAAGTTCGAGGTCGAGCTCTGGGCCGAGGGCTACGTGCACATCGCCGGCGTCGACGAGGCCGGCATGGGCCCCTGCGCCGGGCCGGTGTGCGCCGCCGCCGCGATCCTCCCCCACGGCTACAAGCTCAAGGGCCTCGACGACTCGAAGAAGATCCTCGACGAGGCCGTGCGCGAGGAGCTCGCGACCGCCGTGAAGCGCGACGCCGTGGCCTGGGCCGTCGGCTGGGCGCAGGTCGCGGAGATCGACGAGATCAACATCTACCAGGCCGGCCTGCTGGCCATGCGCCGCGCGGTGGAGGGCCTCTCGCAGTCACCCGACTACGTGCTGGTCGACGCCCGGAAGATCCCCGGCATCGCCCAGCCCCAGCGCGGCATCATCAAGGGCGACGCACAGAGCCTGTCGATCGCCGCCGGGGCGATCATCGCCAAGACCACCCGCGATCGCCTGATGCTGGAGCTCGACGCCCAGCACCCCGGCTACGGCTTCGCCGCCCACAAGGGCTACCCCACGCCGGTGCACCTCGAGGCGATGAACCGCCTGGGGGTGCTCGACTTTCACCGCCGCAGCTTCGCCCCGGTGCGCAAGGCCCTGGGCCTCGACCCCGAGCAGCAAGACCTCTTCACGTCAGGGCGTTGATCACCGGAAGCATGGCCCGGAAGGCGTGCCCCCGGTGCGAGAGCGCCGACTTCTCGTCGCGCGTCAGCTCGGCCATCGTCTTGCCGTGGGGCAGCTCGAAGACCGGGTCGTAGCCAAAGCCATTCGTGCCCCGGGCCGTCAAGCCGATGCGGCCCTCGCAGGTGCCCGTGGTGAAGCGCTCGTCACCGGTGGGGAAGGCGAGGCACAGCACGCACTTGAAGCGCGCGGTCCGCTGAACTTCCGGCACGCCCGCAAGCTCGGCCAGCAGCTTCGCGATGCGCTCGGGCTCGGTCGGCGCGTAGCGGGCCGAATAGACGCCCGGGCGGCCGCCGAGCGCGTCGACCACCAGCCCGGAGTCATCGGCCAGCGCCCACAGCCCCGTGGCCTTCGCGAAGGCGTGTGCCTTCTTGGCCGCGTTGCCCTCGAAGGTGTCGCGGTCTTCGTCCACCTCGGCTACCGCGGGGAAGTCCTTCGCGCTCTTGACCTGCCACTGGGGTCCGAGCAGCGCCTGCAGCTCGGCGATCTTCCCCGGGTTGCTCGACGCAAAGACCAGCGCGCGCATCAGCCGAGGATCCGCTTCTGGTGTTCGACCAGCTGCAGCGTCGCCGCGAGGCCCGCGTCGAGCATGGCGTCGAGCTGGGCGCGATCGAACGAGCCCTTCTCGGCCGTGCCCTGCACCTCGACCAGCTTGCCGCCGTCGAGGGCCACGATGTTCAAGTCCACCTCGCCGCCCGAGTCCTCGAGGTAGTCGAGATCGACGCAGACCTGGCCCTTGACGATGCCCACCGAGATCGCCGCCACGTGCTGCATGGGGGGAATCTGGGAGATGGTCTTCTTCTCCTTCAGCTTGCGCAGGGCGAGCACCATGGCCACGTAGGCCCCGGTGATGCTGGCGGTGCGCGTGCCGCCGTCGGCCTGCATCACGTCGCAGTCCAGGGTGAGGCTGCGCGGCCCGAGCGCCTTCAAGTCGATGGAGGCCCGCAGCGCGCGCCCGATGAGGCGCTGGATCTCGAGGGTGCGGCCCTGCTGCTTGCCCTGGGCGGCCTCGCGGCGCGAACGATCGTGCGTGGCGCGCGGCAGCATCCCGTACTCCGCGGTCACCCAGCCGGCGCCGGTGCCGTAGACGTGCGGGGGCACCTTCTCTTCCCACGAGGCAGTGCAGTGCACCTTGGTGTCACCGAACTCGACGAGGCAGGAGCCCTCGGCGTGCTTGTTGACGTTCGGCGTCAGGGTGATGGGCCGGGTCTCGAGGAGGCTGCGGTTGAAGGAGCGCATGACGCGCGCGCTTAACACGCCCTGCCCGCCCGTTAGTCCGCCTTCTTGCCGTCGCGCGCCTCGAGCTGCGCGAGGAACTGCTTCACGCCCGCACTGATCGCCCGCGCCAGCTTGCCCTGGTACTCGACGTCGGCGAGCTGCCGGCCCTCGTCGGGGTGCGAGACGAAGCCCACCTCGATCAGCACCGCCGGCGCGTCGAGGCCCATCAACACGTAGAACGGCGCCTGCTGCACGCCCCGGTCCTGCGCGCCGGTGGCCGTGATCAACGCCTCGTGCACCGAGTACGCGAGCCGCGACGAGTCGACGTGGGTCTCGCTGCGCTGCAGGTCCGCGAGGATGAACGACAGCGTGTCCCCCGAGGGCCCCTTGGGCTGTCCCCCCGACTCCGCGTTCTCGCGGGCCGCCACCTTCTTCGCCTCTTCCCCCGAGGCCGCCGCCGACAGGAAGTAGGTCTCGATGCCCTGGTTGAGCCTCCGCTGCTTCTCGGTGGGCATGGAGTTGGCGTGAATGGAGATGAACAGGTCGGGGTGCTTCTTGTTGGCCACCGTCACCCGCTCCGAGAGGTGCACCAGCGCGTCGCGATCGCGGGTCAACACCACCGTGGCCTTCAGGTCATGCTCGAGCTGCGCCTTGACCTTCCTGGCGATGGTCAGCGCGAGGTTCTTCTCGATGAGGCCCTCGGGCCCCGACGCGCCTTCCTGGGTGCCGCCGTGCCCGGGGTCGATGACCACCAGCGGCACGTTCGCGAGGGCCTGCCCAGCGAGGCCCAGCACCAGCAACATCCACGAGAGCCCGCGCATCGACGCGCAGGCTACCCGCCTTCAGACCACTTCGATACCCGGCTTGCCCTTGACCAACTGCCCCACGGCCCAGGCCTCGACGCCCGCCTTCTCGAGGGCCTTCAGGGCCTTCTCCAGCTGCCGCTCGGGGATCGCCGCCAGCAGTCCGCCGTTGGTCTGCGCGTCGGCCAGCGCGAACTTGATCACGTCGGGGGTGCCTTCGGCGAAGTGCGTGCCCTTGAGCGCGTGCTCGAGGTTCGTCCTGGTCCCCCCGGGGATCACCCCCTGGTCGGCGAGCGCGAGGATGTCGGTGAGGAAGGGCACCCGCTCGGCCTCGAGCACCAGGCGCAGCTTGGCCCCGCGCGCGATCTCCAGCCCGTGCCCCAGCAACCCGAAGCCGGTGACGTCGGTCAGCGCGTTGACCTTGAACTTGCCGCTGGCGAACACCTCGCCGGCCGCCTTGTTGAGGGCCGACATCTGCGCGGTGACCCGCTTGATCAGCGCCTTCGACGCGAGCCCGCGCTTGAGCGCCGTGGTGGCGATGCCCGTGCCGATGGGCTTGGTGAGCACCAGCACGTCACCCGCACGCCCGCCGGCGTTGGTGAGCACCTTCTTCGGGTGCACCACGCCGGTGACCGCCATGCCGTACTTCGGCTCGGGCGACTGCACCGAGTGGCCCCCGAGAATGGGAATGCCGGCTTCCTTCGCCTTCGAGGCGCCGCCCGCGAGGATCTCCTTCAGGATCGACGTCGGCAGCTCCTTGGGGAAGGCCACCAGGTTGAGCGCGAAGAGCGCCCGGCCGCCCATGGCCCAGATGTCGCTCATGGCGTTGGCCGCGGCGATCTGCCCGTACGCAAACGGGTCGTCGAGCACCGGCGGGAAGAAGTCGACGGTCTCGACGATCGCCAGGTCCTTCGTGAGCCGGTAGACGGCCGCGTCGTCGCTGGTCTCGAAGCCCACCAGCGCGTTCTTGTCGCGGGTGTTGGGGAGTCCGGCGAGCAGCTCGGAGAGGAGATCCGGCCGCAGCTTCGCGGCACAACCGGCACAATTCGAAAGAGACGTCAGGCGGGGCACGGGCGCGTTCATGGCGCGCCCTGCATCCCAGCCCCTCAGGCCTGGCGCAAGTACTCGCGCTGCAAGAGGCTCGCGACGGCGGTGGCGATCACCACGTCGTCCTGGCTGGCGTTGTCGAACACGCCCTGGAGCGAGCCCCAGTTGAGCACCAGCTGCAGCACGTCGAGCTCTTCGGGCTGGAGATCGCGCAGCGCCGGCTGCATGGGCACCGCGAGGGTCAGCGTCTGGTCCATCGGCGGCAGCTGGCCGGCGATGCGGCGCAGCTCGTCGAGCTGGCGCAGGGCGTCCATGAGGAGGTGCTCGGTGGACTCGTCGAGCTCCGTCATGAACTCCTGGTTGTCCGGCGGCCTCAGCTCGAACTCGCCGACTTCCCAGGTGATGATGCGGTTGAAGCTCTTGGCCGGGCCCAGGTCGTGGTTGTCGTTGATGACCGCGTAGTAGACCTTGCCCTGGCGCAGGTAGATGCGGGCTTCCTGCTCGTTGTTCACCACGAGCACGCCGTTCTTCTTCGACGTGTGGAAGAGCTGCAGCAGGTCGGGGAGCGGGACCTCTTCGATCTTCCCGGTCATCGCCGTCTTGGTCTGCCGCTGGCTCTGCACGGCTGCGACCTGCTCGAGGTTCTGCTTCACCTGGGCGTCGGAGAGCTCGGGCGCGTTGGCCCCGGCCTTCACCAGCTTGAGGATCGACGTGCCCACGAGGATGCGATCACCCTCCTTGATGCGCGACGTCTTGACCTTCTCGCCGTTGACGAACGTGCCGTTCGTCGACCCGAGATCTTCGATGCTGATCTTCCCGGCAGTGATCGTGATCTTCGCGTGCTTGCGCGAGACCATGTCTTCGACGAGCACGATGTCGAGCTCACTCGAGCGCCCGATGATCAGCTGCTTGTCGCCCTTGAGCGGAAATTCCCCGCCCTGGTACTTCCCGGAGATGAACTTGAGGGCATACCCGTCAGACACGATCGCAACTCCCCGCGGCACCTGTGCCCGCTGGCTCTGCAGCATCACTCAACCGACCCGCCTTTTGTAGCCTCTTTCGTCCCGGGCCCCATGTCGCGCACGAGGTTCAGGTACATCTCCGCGCTCTTGTTGCCGGGGTTGCGGCCGAGCACGTCCTCCCACACGGTGATGGCGTCGGCCCTGCGGCCCGCCGCGTACAGCGTGATGCCGTAGTGCACCCGCCCCGGGAGGTAGTTCGGGTTCTGCTTGAGAATGGTCTCGAACTCCGCGAGCGCGCCCACGTGATCGTTCAGGTCGCGCATCACGTTGGCCAGCTTGAGGCGGATGTCCACGAAGCCCGGCCCCAGGTCCAGCGCCCGGCGGTACTCGACGATGGCCTCGTCGAGCATGCCCGAGGAGGCGTAGACGTTGCCGATGTCGGCGTACATGTTGGCGATTTTCCCCTTCACGAAGGGGTCCATGCGCTGCGGGTTGCTGCGCTGGCGGTTCAGCGCGGCCGCGTAGACTTCCTTCGCTTCCCGGTACCGCCCCATGTCGTTGTAGATGATGGCGAGGTTCAGCGCGGCGTCGGTGTAGGCCGGGTTGATGCGCAGCGCCGCCTCGAAGGCCCGCTGGGCCCGGGCGAACTGCCCCTGGTCGTGGTAGATGACGCCGAGCATGTTGTAGACGTCGGCGAACGACTGGTTCTGCTCGACGACCTGCGTCAGGTAGCCCTCGGCCTCCTGGAACTGCTTCTTCTCGAAGTAGCCGCGGCCGAGCGTCAGCAGTTGCTTCAGGGCGTCATCCATTCGTGCAACCTCGCGATGAAGGTGCGTACCCTACAGGGTCCCACTGGAAAAGCGAAAGAAGCCAGCGGCGTCTTCCAGCAGCGTGAGCCGGGTGGTGGCGCGCTCGTCGACGGGGCGATCGCGGGTGTTGCCGGTCAGCCGGTAGTCCTCGGCCACGGCCACGTCTTCGCGCTCGCTGCGAATGAACCAGGCCTCGCTGCGGTAGGCGCGCCGCTCCACCCCCGCGAAGGGGACGCCGCCGTCGGCCTCGGGCGTGGCCAGCTCGAGGGCTTTGCGCCGCGCCTCGAGGGCCGCGACGATCGCGCTGAGCCGGGGAAAGTCATTCACCACCGCCACCCAGTCGCCGTCGCGCAGCGCGTAGCGGGCGCGCTCGAGGCCAAGCGACGAGACCCGGGTCGGCGTCTGGGCCGGGCCGCGCACCAGCACGCCGGTGAAGTCGAGGGTGCTGCTCACCGTCGCCCCCTGCCCGTCCGCGTCGAGCACCACCGAGATGCGCTGGTAGCTCAGGTTGCTGCTGGTGAGCAGGCCCGCGGGCAACGGGTACTGCACGCCGTCCCGCTCGAGGCCCTTGAGGTGGGTGATGATCGCGCCGTCGGCGCCGCTCGCACTGCCGAAGATCGAAGAGAGCAGCACGCCCACCACGAGGGTGAGGGCCGCAGCCGCAGCGACGGCGCCCGTGAGCCGGCTGGCCTCGGGGGTCATGTCCCCGCGTCGGCCGGCGCCGGGGGCGCGGCGGCGGGCAACTCGGCGGCCAGCTTGAGCGCCTTCTTCGCGCCGGGCGCGTCGGGGAACTTCGCGGCGTACTGCTCGAGCGCCTCGCGCGCCTTCACCGGGTCGTTCATCTTCAGGTGCGCGTCGTAGAGCCCGAAGGCCACGCGCTCGTCCAGGCCGATGCCCGAGTAGTTCTTCGCCACCACGTTGAGCCGCGCGATCACCGCCGGCCAGCGCTTGCGGTTGGGGTTCGAATAGAAGTCGGCCACGTACAGCTCGTGCTCGGCCAGGCGCAGCCGCACCTCGTCCGAGACCTTCTTCGCCTCGGCGATGAACTCCGACTCCGGGTGCGCGCGGGTGAACTCGGTCATCGCGGTCAGGGCGTTGCGCACCTCGACCTGGTCCTTCTCCGACGCCGGGGGCAGCAGGAAGAAGTCGGAGGGGATCTCCTTGTAGTGCGTCAGCGCGCCGCGGAACGCCGCGTAGTCCACGCGCGGGTGCGTGGGGTGGAGCCGCGCGAAGTTCTGGTAGCGATCGCGCGCCTCGATGAAGCGCTCCCGCTCGAAGTCGGCGTCGGCCAGGCGCAGCTCGGCGGTCTTGGCGAGATCGAGGTACGGGTACTTCGTCTTCACGAACTCGAAGTAGCTGGCGGCCTCGGTGTAGTTCTTCCCCTCCATGGCCACGTCGCCCTTGTGGAGGTTCGTTTCGGCGTCGGAGGCGAACTGCACGTCGCCCTCCTGCCCGGCGAAGGTCCCGAACGAGGCGCAGGCCGTGAGGGAAAGGACAGCGAGGGTGATCACGGCACGCAGCTTCATCGGCGCCCACCCTACCGTTCCACCCCTGCACTGCCAACGAGTCGCTCGACCACGTCTTCCGGAAAGCCCCGGGCGCCGAGGAACCGCGCCGCCTTCGCGCCGGTGAGCTTCCGCCGTTCGAGCAGGGTCCGGGCCATGGCCAGGGCGCTCCACCCCAGCTCGGCGATGGCCGCGTCGATGGCCTCCGACGCCAGCGCCGCGTCGATCCCCACGGCGTCGAGGCGCGCCTGCAACGCCTCGCCGGCCCAGCCGGCCCGGAGATCCTCGAGGGCCCTGCGGTGGGCCACGCGCGCGTCGTCGAGGTAGCCCAGCGAGGCGAGCCGGGTCAGCGTCTGGGCGATCACCTCCGGGGGGTGGCCCTTGCGCTCGAGCGCCAGGGCCAGCTGGGCGCGCGTCTTGTCACGCCCCGCAAGGAGCTTCGTCGCCAGGGTCAACGCGTCGGGGGCCTCTTTCGCCACGCCTCGAAAGTACTGTGCTACGCGCGCCGCATGCACCCGTTGATCGCGCGCTACCTCGATCTCCCGGCGGCCATCGCCACCCTCGAAAAGCTCGACACCGAGGCCACCCTCGACTCCGACGAGTCGGCGTTCCTCCTGGCGGCGGCCTCCTTCCCCAAGGCCCGCACCGCCGTCCTCAAGGCGCGCGGCGCCAAGAACCCGTCGTCCGAGGCGCAGCAGCAGCTGATCGTCCTCGCCACCCGGGCTGCCGCGGCGCGCATCGCCGTCGACCCGGTGCTCGGGCCGCGCGTGACTTCCGCGAAGGCCGCGCTCGAGAAGGAAGGCGCGTCGCCCACCGAGGCCGACGATCTCGTCGCCCAGGCCGTGCTCGAAGAGGCCTTTGGGTACGCCGAAGACCCCGAGGTATTCGACACCGGGTTCCTCGCCGAGACGCTCGAGTCGCTGGCGCACCTCGCGAGCCTCACCCAGGACGCGGTGGACGACTGGCTCGAGGCCTTCGCCAAGCGCGGCAGCACCGGGGATCGCGCGCTCTTCCTCAAGGTGGCCGAGCTGGTGCTGGAGAGCGCCTGGAGCGAAGGCCCGCAGCCCATCACCCCCGAGCACCTCGACGACGCCATCGAGCAGCTCGCCGACGTGGTGGCCGCCTCGGAGTTCACCAGGGCCGTGGCCACCCTCAAGCTGTTCCTCGACTTCCTCGCCGAGAAGCAGGTCATCGGCACGGAACGCCGCCGCCGGCTGGAGCAGATCCTCGTCAGCGCCACCGCCCAGGGCGCCGAGCAGCAGGACGAAGACGGCGACGAAGACGCCGACCCCGACGACGACGAGGGCTGAGCCCGGCTACTCGTCGGTGCCCGCCACCTGGAACACCCAGGGGAAGGTGATCGCCACCTCCTGGCCGCCGGTGGGCTCGGGGAACGACCAGCGCTTGACCCGCTGCACGATGCACGCTTCCACCGAGGCGTTGCCCAGCCCGCTCTCGGCGATCTGCGCGGTGTCCACCGAGCCCGAGGGGCTGATGGTCCACGCCACGGTCACCTTGCCCGCCAGCGCGGGGTTCTTCGAGAGCTCCGACTCGTAACAGAAGCGGATCTCGTTCTGGTGCCGCCGCACCACCTTGAGCACCAGGTCCCGGTCGTAGCCGGGGGTGAGCACCGGCGCGCAGCCCGGGCACACGATGTCCACCGCCCGGTGGCCGCCGAGCCCGACCCCGGGACCCGCGCCCGGTCCCCGGCCCGGCCCCAGCCGGCCCAGGCTCAGCCCGTTGCCGGCGATGCCGTCGCCCAGGTTGCGGCGGTCCATGCCCTCCAGGCCCTCGGCGGCCGCGCGCTGGTTGCCGTTGCCCAGGTTGCTGAGCGCCGCGTCGATGCCCCCGCCGAGCCCGCGCGCGAACACCCCGCCGCCACCGCCGCTGAGCAGCCGCGCGATGGTCTCCAGGGCCGTCGTCTTCTTCGTCGCCGGGGAGAAGTCGCGGGCGGTGGCCCGGGCCACGACCTCCTTCACCCGGTCCTCGAGCACCGGCGTGGGCCGCGTGGGCAGCGGCATCCACGGGGTGGCGGCCAGCTGGAGGATCTTCCCCGGCGCGCCCCACATGGACTCGTCGGAGGTGCGCGGGGTGATCACCATGGCCACCGCGACGGCCGTGAAGATCATCAGCGCGTGCACCAGCACCAGGCCGAAGAACAGGCCCTCCTGCCCGCGGCTCGGCGCCAGCTTCTCGCTGCGCCGCTGCAACCGGGCCTCGAGCGTGAGCGCACCGCACTGCACGACGAGCACCTCGCCCAACTCCAGCGCGGTGCGCCGGCCCGGGTCGACCCACTGGCCGCTCCCCCGCTCGACCCACGCCTTCATGCCCTCGGCGGTGGCGATGATCGGCAGGTTGCCCTCCCACCGCACCTCGACGCCCTCCACCGGCACCAGGGTCACCCCCGGCGCGAGGTGCTCGATGGTCAGCGGGCGGTCCGCCCAGCGCAACGCCAGCGCCAACACGCGATCACCGTCGAGCGGCGCTCCGTCGTCACCACGAAGCACACGTCGAGTGGGCACACCTTGGGTGCGCAGGTCCATGCTGTCTCCTGTCGTCTGGGAAATGCGGGCAACAAAAAACCGCGCAGTGGGTGGACAGACATCCACTCACCGCGCGGGTTCCCGGCACTTCACGCCGACGTCAGAAGCGTTCGATCTGGAAGTCGTCCTCGGGCTTGGGCGCCGCGGGCTTGGCCGGGGCCGTGGTCGGGGCCGGGGGCCTCGCCTGTTGCGGCGGCGGGGGCGGAGGACGGCTGGCCTGCGGCGGCGCCGAGGAGGGGCCGGTGGCCTGCGGGGCGTAGGCCTGGCTGCCGGGGTTGCCCTTCTCGTCGCCCGGCTTGGCGTCGAAGTCGTCCCACTTCGAGTCCGACGTCGAGCTGACGCCCTGGAAGCGGAGCGCGAAGTCGTCGGGGTTCGTCGCCTGGCGCAGGGCCTCCTGGTACGTCACGTGGTTCTGTCGCACGAGCATCATCAGCGACTGGTCGAAGGTCTGCATGCCGTAGGTGATGTGGCCCTGGGCGATGGCGTCGGGGATCTCCTTGGTGCGATCCTTGTCCTCGATCATCTCCTTGATGCGCGTGGTCGCCTTCATGATCTCCACCGCGGCCACGCGGCCCTTCCCGTCGGCCCGCGGCACGAGGCGCTGCGAGACCACGCCCTTGAGCACCGACCCCAGCTGGATGCGGATCTGCTTCTGCTGGTGCGGGGGGAACGACGAGATGATGCGGTTGATGGTCTCCGACGCGTCCAGGGTGTGCAGCGTGGACATCACGAGGTGACCCGTCTCGGCGGCGTGCAGCGCCGTCTCGATGGTCTCGATGTCGCGCATTTCGCCCACGAGGATCACGTCCGGGTCCTGCCGCAGCGCGCTCTTGAGCGCCTGGCTGAACGACATCGTGTCCACGCCCACTTCGCGCTGGTTGATGATCGACCGCTTGTCGCGAATGAGGAACTCGATCGGGTCCTCGATGGTGATGATGTGGTTCGTCTCGTTCGAGTTGATGTGATCGATCATCGCCGCGAGCGTCGTCGACTTGCCCGAGCCCGTGGTGCCGGTGACGAGGATCAGCCCGCGCTCTTCCAGCGCCATCTTCTCGAGCGACGGCGGGAGCATCAGCTCCTTGATCGACATGATCTTGAAGGGGATCACCCGGAGCACCGCGCCGATGGTGCCGCGCTGCTGAAAGACGTTCACGCGGAAGCGGCCCAGGCCGGGCACCCCGTAGGCCAGGTCGACCTCGTTGCTCTGCTTGAACTTCTCTTTCTGGAACTCATTCATGATCCCGAAGGCCATGCGCGCGACCTCCTCCGGGGGGAGTCGCTTGCCGTCCTTCAGGGGAACCAACGCTCCGTCCAGCCGGAACATCGGGGGCAGACCTGCCTTGAGGTGGATGTCGGAAGCGCCGCCCCGCATCGCAATGGTGAGGATCTCGTTCAGCTCCATGGCGCGCAGGGTACCATGCGCCTTCTCACCGCTGACACTGGAACTGGGCGCGCAAGGCAGGTGGGCGCCAGAAACACATCGAGCCGCCACTCCGTGAAGGAGGGCGGCTCGGGTGCGACAGCTGGCTGCGGATCAGCGCTTCGAGAACTGGAAGCGACGACGAGCGCCCGGCTGACCGGACTTCTTACGCTCGACGGAGCGCGAGTCACGCGTCAGGAAGCCGGCCTTCTTGAGGGGCGGGCGGAAATCCGGGTTGAGGCGCGTGAGCGCCCGCGACAGCCCGTGGCGGATCGCGCCGGCCTGGCCCGAGAGCCCACCGCCGCGCACGTTCACGGTCATGTCGACCTTGGCCACCTGCTCCAGAACCTGGAGGGGCTGGTTGATGATCATGATCGACGTCTCGCGCCCGAAGTACTCATCGAGCGGGCGACCGTTGACGATCATCGCGCCGGTACCGGCCTTCACCCAAACACGGGCGGTGGCCTCCTTGCGGCGACCAGTTGCGTAGAAACCTTCAGTGCCAGACTTGGCCATGGTGTCGTATCCGTTCTTGCGAAGGCGATTAAGCGTTGACCTGCATCACAGCAGGCTTCTGTGCGCCGTGCGGGTGCTTCTCGCCGGCGTACACGCGGAGCTTGGTCATCATCTGCCGGCCCAGCGCGTTGCGGGGCAGCATGCGGCGAACCGCATTGACGATGATGTCTTCGGGGTGGCGGCGCTGGAGCGTCTCGTAATTCGACGACTTGAGCGCACCGGGGAAACCTGCCCGCGGCTGCCGGTAGTACATCTTCTGGGCGGCCTTGTTGCCGGTGATCTTCACCTTCTCGGCGTTGATCACCACGACGTGATCGCCCGTGTCGATCGACGGCGTGTACATCGGCTTGTGCTTGCCCTTGAGAAGGGACGCAATCTGGCTGGCGGCGCGACCAAGCACTTTTTCGGACACATCGATGATGTGCCACTCGTGCTTGATGTCTTTCGCCTTCGCGCTGTACGTACGCTGGTGCGGCATGGCTTTGGAAACCTCGATCAGATCAAACGGAAAGGGCGCCCCTGCTACCTGTCACCGGCTGGCCTGTCAAGGCCTGATGCAGGGGTAGGCGTGGCTTCTTTCTCAGTCTTCAGGCGATCACGCAAGCTCGCAAAGAAGCTCTGTTCCTTCTGGGTGGGCGGTCCGACGGGGATCGCCGCCAGCTCAATGAGTTCCGTCAGCTGCTCCGGGAGGTCGGACAGGAAGCGGCTGGGCGTGCGCGGCACGTCCTTCCCGCGCTTGATGCGGGTGGCCGCCCGGGTCATCACCAGCCGCTCCCGCGCCCGGGTCATGCCCACGTAGCAAAGCCTGCGTTCTTCCTCGGGGTTTGGCAGTTCGCCCTGCATGCCGCTGTGGGGCAGCAGGTCCTCTTCCAGGCCCACCATGAAGACCAGCTTCCACTCCAGGCCCTTGGAGCCGTGGAGCGTCATCATGGTCACCCGGCCCGCGAGGTGGTGCGCCTCGTCTTCTTCGTCCTTGGTGTCGAGGGACAGCCGGTTCAGGTACGTCAGCAGGCTCGCCTTGGGGCCCTCGCGCTTCTCGTATTTTTCGAGCGACTGGATCACGTGGGCCACGCCCTTGGCCTTGCGATCCCCGGCGGCGAGCGTGGTGGCCTGGGACCGGGCGGCGTCGATGAAGCCGATCTCCTTGAGCAGCTCCCGGGTCAGCTCCGCCAGGTGCCCCTTGGTGAAGGCCTTGCGGTAGCGGGCCATCAACTCCACGAATTCACCCAGCTTCTCGGCCGAGCCCAGGGGGAGCGTGTCGATCTCCGCGGCCCGCTCCAGGGCCTTCCACAGCGGCACCTCGTTCTTCAGGGCCCAGGCCGTCAGCCGCTCCATGGTGACGTCGCCGATGCCGCGGGCGGGCACGTTGACGATGCGCAAGAGCGAGATCTCGTCCTTGGGGTTGGCGATCACCTTGAAGTAGGCGATCACGTCCTTGACCTCGCGGCGGTCGAAGAACTCGGTGCCGCCGATCACCTCGTAACGAACCTCCCGCTCGCGCAGGAACTCCTCGAGGAACCGCGACTGCCCGTTGGTCCGGTAGAGAATGGCGATGTCGTCGGCCGACACGCCCTCCAGCGTGGCCCGCTTGACCTCCGAGGCCACCCAGCGCGCCTCGTCTTCCTCCGTGGGGGCGCAGCACACGGTGACCCTGGGGCCACCCTTGACGTCGCTCCACATGCGCTTGGCCCGGCGATCGGGGTTCTTCTCGATGACCGAGTTGGCGCTGTCGAGGATCACCTGGTTGCTGCGGTAGTTCTGCTCGAGCCGCACTTCCTTGCCGCCGGGGAAGAGCCGCTCGAAGTCGAGGATGTTGCGCACCTCCGCGCCGCGCCAGGAGTAGATGCACTGGTCGTCGTCGCCCACCACGCACACGTTGTGGTGCGAGTCGCCCAGGTGCTGCAACAGGTCGAGCTGCGCCTTGTTGGTGTCCTGGTACTCGTCCACCATGATGTAGCGGAAGCGCCGGCCGTACTGCGCCTTCACCTCGGGGAACTGCTCGAAGATGCGCGAGGGGAAGACGATCAGGTCGTCGAAGTCCACCGCGCCCTGGGCCTTGAGCGCCAGCTGGTAGAGCGGGAAGACGAGATGCGCGACGAGGTCGATGTCTTCGCCCTCGCCCTCTTCCCCGTCCGCGCCCCCGGGCTTCGGCTCGGGGGCCTTGCCGGAGTTCTTCGCCCGGCTGATCAGCGTGAGCACCTTGCGCGAGTCGAAGGTCTTCTCGTCGATGCCCCGCTCTTTCATCGCCCGGCGCACCAGCGCGATCTGGTCCCCGGTGTCCACGATGGCGAACTTTTTGGGCCAGCCCAGCTTCGAGAGGTGCTCCTTGAGCACCTCGGCGCCGAAGGCGTGAAAGGTGGAGAGCGTGACGCCCAGGGCGCGCTGGCCACCCATCTGCACCACGCGCTCCTTCATCTCGGAGGCGGCCTTGTTGGTGAAGGTCACCGCCAACAGCGAGCGCGCCGGCACCTTCTGGTCGAGCAGGTGGCAGATGCGGTGGGTGATGACGCGCGTCTTGCCCGAGCCCGCGCCGGCCAGCACCAGCAGCGGCCCCTCGGTGGTGAGCACCGCTTCACGCTGCGGGGGGTTGAGGTGCGAGAGATCCACGGCCCGGTGCTCATAGCACCGGCGTCACGGCGCGCGGGTCAGCCGTTCTCGTAGTCCAGCCCGCCGCGTACCGGGGTGGTGCCGTCGGCGGGGTTCAAGGCCACGGGCCTGCTCACCGGCCGCTCGAAGCTCGAGGCGAGCAACTCCGGGGGGGCCGCGCCCGACGTGACCCGGGGCACCGCGGCGGCGATCTGCGGCACCCGAGCGCGGATGATCGTCTCGTACTCGCGCCCGTTGGCCCGGTCGCGGCCGCCGACGCCGGCGTGCCAGGCGCGCACCGCTTCCCACTCGTCGCCGCCGAACTTCTCGGTGAGCGCCGCCAGCTTCATCGAGAGGAACTCGATCTGTTTCTCCGGGGCGATGGTGTCCGCGCGGCGCCCGCGGCCCACGTCCAGCCCGCTCCAGGTCTCGAAGTCGGGCAGCAGCCCGTTGTCGTCCAGGCCGATCAGCCCGTGCCCGGTGCCGTCTCGGTGCACCCCGAAGTTGATGAAGCTCGACTCCTGGGCGACGACCGCGGCCACCAGCTGCGGGTTGGCGCCGTACTTCTCGGCGTACTTCGCGATCCACGGCGCGAGCTGGGTGACGTCGAGCTCGGCGTTGCGGGCCTGGGAGAGTGCGGGCAGCGGGCGGGGTCCACCGATTCCGGTCGTCACCCGCGCGATTGTCCGGACTCTGGGTGTGGGCCTGCAAGGCCTTTCCACCGGCACGAAAGAAATCTCGCGTGGGCGCGGGCCTTGCGGGTTTACTCCGGCCCGTGGCGCGAGAACCCCGCAAGCAGATGGATCCGCAGGAAGCGCGTGCGTTGGTCAGCTCGCTCGACAAGCGGAAGTTCCTCGAAGAATTCAGCCGCCTGGTCAGCAGCTTCGCGGCCGACCCCGGCAACCCCGGAAGCTACGAGTGCAAGGGCTGCTCGCGCTGCGCGAACTGCATGTTCAGCGTCGACTGCGAGGGTTGCTACGGCTGCACCCACTGCACCCGCTGCGTGCAGTGCAACAACTGCTCGCACTGCGTCGACTCCACGTCGCTCAACGCCTGCGCCTACTCGGTGCACTCCGAGAACTGCGCCAACAGCGCCTACGTCTACTTCTCGCGCAACCTCTCGGACTGCACCTACTGCTTCGGCTCCGTGGGGCTCGCCAAGAAGGACTTCCACATCTTGAACGTGGCCTTCCCCCGCACCGAGTACTTCGAGCTGGTGCACAAGCTCAAGCGCGAGCTGGGCGTGAAATAGCCCCTCGCGGTGAGCGCCTCACTCGAGGCCGCGCGCCGCCAGCTCCGAATCGTCTTCGCCCCGCAGGTGCCCCACCTCGTGGAGCAGCGTCACGCGGATCTGCTCCACCAGCTCGTCCCGCGTCTTCACCGCCCGGCCGAGGTTCTTGCGGTACAGCGCGATGGAGCGGCAGGGCGCGCCGGGCTGGGCGTCGGGCTCGGGCTCGCACAGCTCGCTCAGCGGCGTCCCCCGGAACAACCCCAGGATGCTCGGCGAGAGCGGCGGCTCGCCGGAGGTGAGATCGAGCTCCTGCGGCAGGTCCTCCATCTCCACGGGGATGCCGTCGAGGTCGCGGCGCATGTCCGGGGGCAGCGCGGCGATGGCCTTGCCCAGCTCCTCGCGAAAGGCCTCCGGCGAGAGCATCACCGGCGCGGGGAAGGCCTCGGCGTCGAGCGCCCGGGCCTTGCCGAAGTGCACGTCGGCGGCCTTCTCGTTGCCTTCGCGCTCGAGGATCAGGCCCAGGTGGTG
Source organism: uncultured Archangium sp. (assembly GCA_903905455.1). Classification (GTDB taxonomy): domain Bacteria; phylum Myxococcota; class Myxococcia; order Myxococcales; family Myxococcaceae; genus Archangium_A. Next base: position 66,709 of record CAIVGN010000115.1, on the reverse strand, counting down.
GTGCGCCCAGGCCGCGCGCTCGCGATCCTCCAGCAGCCGGGTGAAGGCCACCTTCGCGTCGGGGAACCGGCACAGCTCGAAGAGCGCCACCGCGCGCTCGTAGAGGGCCTCGGGGTCGGCCTTCTGCTTGACCAGCACCCAGTCGGCGCGATCGAGCGCGTCCTGCGGCTGGCCGATGTCGTTGAAGGCCATGGCCGAGGTGCGCGCGAAGGTGATGGCGAAGGCGTCGTCGTGCTGCGCCGTCGCCAGCTCGAAGCCCCGCTCGGCGTAGGTGCTGCCCAGCTCGTCCAGCTCGCGGCTCGAGGGCATGAGCACGGTGTAGAAGTGGGCCGCGCCCGCCAGCGCGTCGAGCGAGTCGGGGTCGATGGCCAGGGCCCGCGCGTAGCCCAGGGTGGCCTCTTCCGGGCGGTTGAGCTGCGCCAGCGCGTTGGCCCGCTCGGTCTGGGCGATGACGTCACCGGGCGCCAGCGCCGCCGCCTGGGCCGCGCACGAGAGCGCCTTCTGGTAGTCGCGCGCGTCGAAGGCCTGCTGCGCGGCGTCGAGCGGGAGCTTGCCCTTGCCGTCGCACACCGCCAGCGGGTGCACGTGGGGGCTGTCGGTGGTCGGCTCCTGCCGGGCCGGCATGCGCGGGATCGATGCCGGAGCGCTGGCCAGCGGAGGCGTGGCGCAGACGCAGGCGCCCGCGTCGGCCACCGGGGGCAGCGGCGCGGTACAGGTGCAACCGGCGGCGACGAGCGCCCACAAAGCGAGAGACGAGCGCATCACGCAGCACCCCACCCGCTCAGGCCGACTTCTTCTCTTTCTCGAAGGTGACCAGCGGAGGCTCGCGCTTGAGGATCACCCCGTCGGTGATGCGGCACTCCTTGACGCCCTCGCGGAAGGGCACGTCGTACATGATCTCGAGCATCGCATCTTCCATGATGGCCCGAAGACCACGCGCGCCCGAGTGGCGACGCAGCGCCTCGGTGGCGACCGCGCGGAGGCTCTCCTTGGTGAAGCTGAGCTTCACCTTCTCCATCTCGAAGAGCTTCTGGTACTGCTTGGTCAGCGCGTTCTTCGGCTCGGTGAGGATGGTGACGAGGTCGTCTTCCTTCAGGTCGTTGAGCGTGGCGACCATGGGCAGGCGCCCGATGAACTCGGGGATCATGCCGAACTTCATCAGGTCATCCGGCTCGACCAGGGCCAGCAGCTCACCCACCGAGCGCTCTTCCTTGGACTCGATCTTCGCCCCGAAGCCGAGGCCCTTCTCGCCCACGCGGCGGCGGATGACCTGCTCGATGCCGTGGAAGGCGCCGCCGCAGATGAAGAGGATGTTCGAGGTGTCGACCTGGATGTATTCCTGCTGGTTGTACTTCTTGCCGCCGCGCGGGGTGACGTTGGCGCGGGTGCCCTCGATGATCTTGAGCAGCGCCTGCTGCACGCCTTCGCCGCCGACGTCGCGGGTGGCCGACGGGGTGTCACCGTTCTTGCGCGAGATCTTGTCGATCTCGTCGATGTAGACGATGCCGCGGGCCGCCTTCTCGACGTCGTACTCGGCGTTGTGCAGCAGGTTCTGGATGATGTTCTCGACGTCTTCACCCACGTAGCCGGCCTCGGTGAGGCTGGTGGCGTCGGCGATGGTGAAGGGCACGTTCAAGAACCGCGCGAGCGACTGGGCCAGCAGCGTCTTGCCCGAGCCCGTGGGCCCGATGAGCAAGATGTTCGACTTCGAGAGCTCGACCTCTTCGGGGCCGGTCGTCTTGACGCCGGGCCGGGGCTTGGAGGCGGGCTTGCGCTGGTAGATGCGCTTGTAGTGGTTGTACACCGCCACCGCGAGCACCCGCTTGGCGAAGTCCTGGCCGATCACGTACTCGTCGAGGAACGTCTTGATCTCGACCGGCGTGGGCAGGCTCACCGCGGGCTTGGACTCTTCCTTCTCAGCCTCCTCCGCGATGATGTCGTTGCACAGCTTGATGCACTCGTCGCAGATGTAGACCGTGGGGCCAGCGATCAGCTTGCGGACCTCCCGCTGCGACTTGCCGCAGAAAGAGCAGGAGAGGTTCACGTGATGCTCGCCCTTCTTCACTCAGGATCTCCTCACCGCTTGAACTGCGCAACCAACTGTAACGCCGGGCTCAGGGTTTGCCGCAACCCCAAGTAACCGCCACCGAAGTCTTCCTGCATGGCCCCTGCCCCTTCGGGCGTCAAGGACCTGACCGGCTTTTCACGCCTCGGCCTTCTGCAACACCAGTTCTTCGAGGTCCCGGGCCAGGGCGTCGGCCCGTTCGCGCACCGCCGAAGGCACCTTGCGGTTGGCGTGGAGCTCGGCCGAGAGCTTCTTGGCCAGCGACCACAGCCGCTTGACCTCGCCCGAGGCGTCGACCTTGTGCTCCGGGGCCGGGGCGGGGAACCGCTCCACCAGGTCGCGACGCAGCTCGCTGGTCGGCTTCTCCTGGTTCCAGATGGAGTCGCGGATGGACTTGTACTCCCCGGACGAGAGCTGGCCGCGCTCCTCGGCCTGGGCGAGCACCTCCACCACCTCGAAGGCGGGGGCGGCCTCGGCGAGCTCCGGGGTCTGCATCACCTGGGGCTCGTGCTTCTCGAGGAACCCGAAGTTGCGGGTCAGCTTGTCGGCCGTGGACTTCTTGATGCGCAGCTCGGCCAGGCAGTAGGCCTCGAAGTGCGGGTAGCCCCACTCCTGGAAGAGCGCGTCGTTGCGCACCTTCGAGAGCAGCTTGCCCAGCTCGACCCAGGACGACTTGAAACGCTTCGCCGCGAGCAGCACCGTGTGACGGAAGCTGCCCGGCGGCACCTCGGACGCCTTGCGGGTGAGTTGCTCTTCGTCGGTGGCCATGGCGGGCGCTTCTCTCAGCGTGAAGCCGCCAGTGCAACTGCCTTGAAGGGTGACTTCAGCCCTTCTTGCCCACGTTGAACGAGAGGTTGACCGAGTTCCCCGAGTGCGCCGCCTTGAACGGCCACTTCTGGAGCTCCTTGAGGAGGCACTCTTCCAGCCCCGAACCCTTGAGATCGGAGTTGTCGACCCACACCTTGGAGACCTTGCCCGCCTCGGCGATCGAGAACTCGATGGGGATCTTCAGGAAGACCCCGGGCTTGGCGACCGTCTTGATGCAGGGGATCAGCGAGGCCTTGTTCTTGGCCACCACCTGGTTGATGCCCGCCTCGTCGACCTCGCCCATGGACAGGCCGTCGGGGTCGGAGTTGCCCAGCGGCGGCTTGGTACCGGTCGGCGGCTTGGTGCCCGTGGGCAGCCGGGCGATGGGCGCGGTGCCCGAGGGCGGCTTCTTGCCGCTGCCCTGGTAGTCGACGAACTCGTCGGAGCTGCTGCGCTTGGCCTTGGAGATGGTCGGCGCGTCGATGGTGATGTCGCCCCAGGCCAGCTCCTCGGCCGACTTGCCGTTGAGGGGGTGCACCGCCAGGTAGCTGCCGATGGCCGCGACCACCAGGCCCAGCGTCACCAGCACGCCCACGCCGATGGCCAGCCCGCGCGTGGTCTTCTTCTTCTGCTCGGAGTGGTGTTCCCGCTCGTGCCCGTCGACGCGCTTCTTCGCTTCGGCCTTGGCCACGTGCAGCTTGAACTCGGGGATCTCGATGACCTTCTGAAAACGGCCCGACCCCATCAACTGCACTTCGCTCTGCGGGAGCAGGTCACCCGCGTAGAGCCTGTCGATGATCTGCTGCGCGGGAACGGGACCCAAAATCAGATCACCATCGCGAAACAGCCAGCCCGGTTCGTTCGGCCCCATGTGCGGCGTGCCCTCCTTGAAAAAATGCGTCGCGCCGGGGCTAGGTACCACGGCGATGCATCAGGGGGCTACCGGGGCACGGTACGCAACGCTCAATCGTTGAGCTTCTCTTCGTACTTCTCGAGGAGGTCGCTGATCGCCTCGCGGAGGTACTCGCTCTGGCGGATGCGGGTCTCCTTCGAGAGATCCTTCAGCTGCTCGAGGCGATCACGGTTGAGCCGGAAAACCACCGAGGTGAGACGCGCGTTGTCGTTCATGGGCATACATGGTCTCACACGATTCTCAGGCGTCAAAAAAACGCGCTGATCAGTCGAAGAGATACGTGCGGAATTGGATGCCGATGATCAGCTCGAACGAGAGGCGCAGCGACGTGGCGCCGCCGAGCTGGGCTCCGAGCGTGGCGTAGACGCCCATCACCGGGAGGAAGTCGTACTGGGCCCCGAAGGCGGCGCGAACGCCCACGGAGATCAGCGGCGCGACGTGCACCGCGAGATCGAGATCGAAGAACGTCTTCCACTGGTCGAAGCCCAGGCTGTTGCGGATGCCGCCGAAGATCGCCCCGCCGAAGCCGGTGAGCGGGGGAACGCCCGGCGCGAAGCGACCGGCGAGGCGCAGCTCGGTGCGGTTGAACAACCCGAGCGTGGCGCCGATCTCGATGGGGATGCGCACCCCGCGATCGGAGGCGCCCGTGGCGCCCACGGCCGTGACCACGTCACCGCCGGTGGCGACGGTGAGGCCCAGCGAGCCGTGGTGATCATTGGCGAAGGCCGCCGCGGCTGACGCGACCACGGCGACGACGAGGAAGTTGCGCATCGACTTCAGCGACGGCGACGAACGAGCGCGAGCACGCCGAGCGCCAGCAGCTCGAGACCACCGGCCGTGGAGCAGCCCGCGGCCTGCGGGTCAGCGACGCCGGTCACCGCGCCCGCGCCCTCGGGGCGAAGCGCAACCTGCGCCGGGTGGTACGTCGCCTGGCCAACGTTGCCGTACTCGTCGCGGACGAAGACGGTCACCCCGCCCTGCTGCTCGATGGCCGACAGCGAGATCTCGCGGGCCGGGCCGAACTCCGTGCGGGCGCCCTCGCCCACCTGGTACGCGAAGCCCAGGCGATCGGCCGAGAGCACGTCACGGGCGCTGACCACGAGGCGATCAGTCGCCACGTCGGCGGCCAACGACACCTCGGGGGCCTCCCAGTCGACGAAGAAGCCCAGGTCCTTGACCTGCGAGACCGCGTGCGGGTCTTCGGAGACGCGCGCGCGCACGTGGATCACGTGGTGACCCTGGAGCAGGAAGCGCGGGTGCGAGACCACCAGCTCGTCGTTGGCCACCGGCTGGAACTCGGTCCACAGGCCGTCATCGATCTTGAACGAGAACTCGGGGCTGCCCGACTTGCCCAGGGTGCGCACGTCGAGCACCGCCTCGGGCCAGGGCAGCTTGTGGTTGCCGGTCAGCCGCATGTCGGCGGCCGCGGGCATGTGGGCCGACTTCATGGCCACCGAGAGGCCCGGGGCGGAGATGGCGCACGAGGTGCCGGCGAGGATCAGCGTGGCGTAGATGCCCAGGTGGTTGAAGGCCTCGGTGCCGGTGATGCGCCCCACGCCCTTGACCTCGTTGACCTTGAGCTTGAAGCCGCCCAGCGACGGCAGCGCGAAGCCCGACAGCGCCCCGGCCAGCGCGGGCTCGGCGAGGCCGATGACCGCGGGCACCAGGTCGGCGAGCACCTGCGGGTCTTCGGCGAGGATCTCGCTGTTGGCCGTGCGGATGTTGCCGATGAGCATCTTCAGATCACCCAGCGCCGGCGTGACCTTGTCGCAGCCCTCGAAGATCAACGACAGCGGCAGCGAGATGTCGGCGGTCAGCGTGAAGAGCCGAACCTGGCGGTCATCGATCATCGCGTAGAAGTCGATGCTCAGGTCGGGCAGCGTGACCAGCAGCAGCGGCTTGATCGGCTTCTTGGTGACCGGGTCGTAGGTGCCTTCACCGACCACCACGGCCGGCGGGCGCGCGGGGCGCAGCACCACCATCATCGGCGCGTCCTTGCCGTCGCGGGTCGACAGCTTGCCCAGCGACGGGAGGAAGGTCTTGAAGAGGCCGGTGTTGATCAGCCCCACGTTGTCCGACGAGAGGTTGAGACAGAGGGCGCCCGACTGCTGCGCGGCCCAGAAGGTGTTGTTGAGGAAGTTCGACGAGACGCCGAGGCCCACGTGGTACCCGGAGTTCGGCGTCGCCTCGCCGTCGAAGTCGGGGAAGGCCACCATGGTCATGGGCGGCGCCGCCTGCGGGGGCACGCACGCCGAGACGGCCGTCGGCTGGATGCCTACCCGGGTGCCGAAGCTCAGGCCCTGGTCGACGATCACGCTCGCGCCGGCGGCCACCGAGAGCTGCAGCGCCGCGTTGGCCGGCGCGCCGAACGAGCCGAGCAGGCCGCCCAGGTTCGCCGTGCCCTCGACGCCGAGGAAGCGGGGCACGCAGGTGCCGCCCGCCTTGCACACCTTGTCGGCCGAGTCGCAGGTCGACTGGGTGTTGGTGCCGTCGGTGCTCACCGGGCAGTCGGCGTTGGTCGTGCACGCCTGGCAGGTCTGCTTGCCGATCTGCGCGGTGATCTGGTCCTGGAGCAGCGGGCTGATCTGCTGCAGCACGAAGGTCTTGATCGGCTCCCAGTCGGCGCCCGCGCAGACGGAGCTGCAGAAGCCGCCTTCGGAGGCGAGCGTGAGGTCGTTGGCGTCGAAGCACGAAGGAGGCATGCCGGCGCCGCTTGCGCCACAGACCTGCGTGCCGTTGACGCCCTCGACGCTGAACGAGAGGAGCTTGTCCCACTTGTTGTCGATGGTGAACTTCACCGTCGCGGTGACGCGGTTGTCGGGCGGCTGGGCCGCGCCCGAGTTGAAGCGCACGCTGCACTTCAGGTCGCACAGGGAGTGCGGGTTGGTGAGGTAGATCTTGCCGGTGTCGATGTTCAGCTGGATGGTGGCTTCCAGCTTGTCGGGCGCCGCCGGGCGCAGGCCGAAGCCGGTCACCGTCACCACCACGTTGGCCGGCACGTCACCGGTGCAGTTGGCGTCGTTGCGGCCGTTGCCCGCCGCGTTGCCCTGGTCGGCGATGTACACGTCGCCGAGCACCGACACCGTCTGCTTCGCGCAGGCGAAGGGCAGGTTCAGCGTGCGCCCCGGCGCGAACATGTCGATGAGCACGTCCCACTTCGAGTTGAGGAAGTTGATGCCCCCGGCCGACAGGCGAATGTTGACCGCGTTGTCGCTCTTGGGGCCCGTGTAGCGCGTGCCCGCGGGGAACGGCGTCAGCGTGGAGCAACCGGCGCCGGTGCCCGAACACCCCAGGCCGACGAACAGCGCGAGGCTCAACGTCAGGAACTGCGATCGCGTCGAGCGCGACGCGGGGACAGACGAATGCATGAAGGAGGCTCCCATCGGCCGGGCGAAAAACGAGTCTGTCGACTCTAGCAGCACGGCCCGCGCAAAGGGGCACCCGCCCCCGTCGAACCCGTGACTCGGCGCGTTGAACTCTTCAGCTCACCACGGGGAGCGCGAAGGCCCCGGCCGGGAGCGCGTCGTTGAGGCGGCCCGAGCGGAAGGGCTCGAGGTCGAGGGCGACGAAGGTGAAGCCGTGGGCCTTGAGGGCCGCGTTGACCGCGACGCGGGTCTGCGGGTCGAGCATGCGCGGCAGCTCCTCGGCGGCGAGCTCGAGGCGCGCGATGTCCTGGTGGTGGCGCACGCGGAAGTTCACGAAGCCCAAGGCCCGCACCGCCTTCTCGGCGCCGCCGACCTGCTTGAGGCGCTCCACGGTGACCTGGGTGCCGTAGGGAAGGCGCGAGGCGAGGCAGGCCATCTGCGGCTTGTCCCACGTGGGGAGCCCGAGGCGGTGCGACCAGGCGCGGACCTCGGCCTTGGTGAGCTGCGCCTCGGCCAGCGGCGAGCGAACCTCGTGCTCGCGGGCGGCCTGGTGACCGGGCCGGTGATCCTTCTTGTCGTCGGCGTTGAAGCCGTCGAGCACCACCGCGAGGCCCAGCTCGGCGCGGTACTTGTCGGTGATCGAGTACAGCTCGGTCTTGCAGTAGTAGCAGCGGTTGGAGGGGTTGGCGGCGTAGCGCGGGTCCTCGAGCTCCTTCGAGTCGACCAGCACGTGGCGGGCGCCGATCTTCGTGGCCAGCGCGCGCGCCTCGTCGGCCTCGTCAGGCGCCACCGACGCCGAGATGGCAGTCAGGGCGACGGCCCGAGCTCCCAGCGCATCCACGGCGAGCTTGAGCACCAGCGCCGAATCGACGCCGCCCGAGAAGGCCACCAGCGCCGAACCATGGGCGCGCAGGGCCGACTTCAGGGCTTCGACGCGCTCGGCCGACTGCGCGCAGAGCGCGTCGATCTGCGCGTCGGTGAGGACTGGCTGCTGAACGGAGGAGGTCGACGACATGGGCGGGCCATAACGGAGCCGCGCTTTCGAGTCGAGCCTCCCTCCGGGCAGGCTTCTTACTTCTTGCCCTTCTTCTTCGGAGCGGGCGCCGGCGCGGCCTTCTTCACCTTCACCGCCTTGGGCGCCTTCTCTTCCTTCGCGGGCTTGCCCGGCTTGACGGGCTTGCCTGCCTTGCCCGGCTTGACCTTCGGGGTCACCTTCATCTTCGTGCCGGTGATGATCTTCAACTCTTCGGCCGTCATGTACGAGAGGTCGAGGAGCGACTGGAAGATCTTCAGGCCGCCCGCCTCGATGTCCTCGAGGTTGGTGTGCACCGTCACCTCAGCCGAGTTCGGCGGCTGGTAGGGCTCGGTGATGCCCACGAAGTTGGGGATCTCGCCGGCGAGCGCCTTCTTGTACTTGCCGGTGGTGTCGCGCTTGATGAGCTCGTCGGTCGGACAGTCGACGTAGACCTCGATGTAGCGCTGGATGCGGCGGCGGTTGTCGTCGCGCGACTGCTTGTCCGGGCTGGCACAGGCCACGAGGGTCGCCACGCCGTTGCGCGTGAGCGAGTCCGCCACGAAGCCGAGGCGGCGCGCGATGATCATGCGCTCTTCCTTGGTGCCGCCTTCGACTTCCTTCCAGAGATCTTCCTGGAGGTCATCTTCGTCGAGGACTTCGACCTTGCGCCCCACCTGGCGCATGCGCGCCTCGATGTAGTTCGCCAGCGTGCTCTTTCCTGCGCCCAACATGCCCGTCAGCCAGACCGTGAAGCCAGTCTCTTGCGCCATTGCGTGTCAGCTCCGATGCAGAAGATCACCGCAGCACGAGGAGAATGCCGCTGCGGACAGAAAAAGACCCGGCCTTATAGTTCAAAGCACCCGATTCTGAACAGGAAAGACCTCATCGACCTTCAGGTACTCGTGATCACTGGGCTATTTCCTTCAGAAATCGCGTGTCGGGGGCAGCGCGCGGTCGCGACTTCGGCGAAATGGTCGGTTTTCCAGCAGATCAGGCCCAGCTCCGGCCCCCACCCCAGGGTGATTCGCTGCACCACCAGGGCGGCCAGGCTGCCGCAGCCGACGTCCGGGCCGCCCCCGGGGAGCGCCGCCCAGGTCAGGGCCCAGCACTCCGGGCACGCCGCGGCGGTCTTGAAGGCCACCCCGCCCCCCAGCACCACCTGGGCCGGCGCCGTGGACGCCAGGCCCGCGGGCAGCAGGTCCAGCGCCGGGGCCGTCACGGGGACCGCGTCGGCGCTCAAGGCCTCCAGCGGCTGACCTTCGAGGAACCCGTGGACCTCGACGCCCGGAGCCAGCTCGACCGGCGTGCCGCCGGCGACGAGGTAAGCCACGGCGACGTCCATGGCCGGGCTCGACCCCAAGACCCGCACCGGCGCGGCGAGCAGCTTGCGCTGACCGACCCCACCCACCTCGCGCAGGAGGATCTGCCGGCCGTAGCGCTGGACCTGGTCTTCGCGCAGCGCCACGTCAGCCGCCGGCCATCGCGGTGATCAGCACCAGCACGTCCTGGGCGCCGAGCGGGTGGGCGAGGCCCTCGGGCGAGCGCATGTCGTCTTCGCGAAGGAAGACCCCGATGGTCCGGCGCAGGGTGCCCGTCGCCATCCACACCTGGGGGCGCAGCGCGGGGTGGGCCACGCAGAGCGCCTCGAGGGCCTGGGCCACGGTGGCCGCCTCGACCACCACCCGGGCCTGCCGGTTGGCGTGCACCCGCAACGCGGACGGGAGTTCGATGATCGCCATCACCGCGCCCCGTGGTGCACGCGCAGGGTCAGCAGGTGCACCTCGCCCTCGGGCGCCAGCGAGAGGACCTCGTGCCCGTCTTCCTTCAGCGAGCGGGGCACGTTCTTGAGCGGCTCGGCCCCACGCAACAGCACCTCGAGGAGCGCGCCCTCGTCGAGCGACTCCAGGGCCAGCTTCACCCGCACGTACGTCATGGGGCAGATCTCGTGGGTGACGTCGATGCGCTCTGACATGCGGGGGCTCTGGCGTCGGTCAATAGCGGCTTCGCGCCCTCACCGCACGCGGCGCAGTCGGCGCGACGACGAACGCGCACGGTTCGAAAGTGCAGGCTGGCGCCGTCGACCACGCGCAGCAGCGCGAGGCCCGGCTCGCCGTGCGAAAGGGCCAGCTCGGCCTGCAGCCCGCCGATGAGCCCGGCCATGGACCCCAGCACGCCGGCCTGGGCGCAGGTCGGCGCGTCGTCGGGGGGCGTCTCGAAGAGGCAGCGCAGGCACGGGCCTCCCGGCTCGATGCGCATCGCCAGCCCCTCGAAGCGCAGCACCCCGCCGTAGATGAGCGGCGTGCCGGTGAGCACGGCCGCGTCGGAGAGCAGGAACTTGGTGTCCACCCCGTCGGTGGCGTCGACCACCAGGTCGTGGGCGCGGAAGAGGGCCTCGGCGTTGGCGGCGGTCAGGCGCTCGCGGCGCACGTCGAGCCCCAGCCCCGGGAACGAGGCGCGCAGCTTGTGGGCCGCCGACTCGACCTTGGGTCGCCCCACGTCGGCGAGGTGGTGCCAGGGCTGCCGGTGGAGGTTGGTGACGTCGACCACGTCGTCGTCGAGCAAGGTGAGGTGCGCCACCCCGGCGCGGGCCAGGGCCAGGGACGCGGGGCACCCCAGGCCGCCCAGTCCGACGATCAACACCCGCGAAGGCCGCTCGCTCACCGCGCCTTCATGCACGACATGGGGGTACACTCGCCAGCACCTTGCAGCTCACTGAAGATCGTCGGGCGCGTGTCGCGGTGGTGCTCGAGAAGCGGGGGCTGACCCAGCAGGTCTCGCCCGAAGAGGCGGCCCGCTCGTGGACCGAGGAGCGCTTCCAGACGCGGGCGCGCGCCCTGTTCTACGCGCGCATGATGTTCCTCACCCTGGGCCTGTGCATCCTCGCGGTGCCGGTGTGGCGCTACTACTTCGACTTCACCGCGCTCGCCTTCGGTGGCTACTTCTTCATGCTGCTCTACAGCGTGGCCAACTACCTGGTGCTCGGCCACGCCCGCGCCGGGAAGCTCGTCACCTACGTCACCCTCTGCCTCGACCTGGTGGTGATGGTGGTGGTGGTGGTCAAGCCGCACGAAGGCGGCGGCCTCGCCAACCCGCTGCTGGCCACCCAGCTGCTCTTCACCACGCTCTTCGCCCTGCTCTACCCCAAGCCGCTGGCGATCCTCCCGCCGCTGCTGGCGCTGCCCATCACCGCGCGCCTCGATCAGCTGCTCGACCGCAGCCCCACCGCCGTCGAGGTGCTCACCCTGCTGTGGTACCTCGGGCTCAACTTCATCATCATCTACGTGCTGGTGTACCTGAACGAGCGCGAGCTCACGGCGCACCGCGAGGTGGTGGAGCTCCAGGGCGACCTGAAGGAGCTGGCGGTCGTCGAGGAGCGCAACCGCCTGGCCCGCGAGATCCACGACGGGCTGGGGGCGAGCCTCTCGTCGCTCATCATCCAGTCCGAGTACGTCGCCCAGCTGGTCAAGGACGAGGTGGTGCAGAAGGAGGTCGCCGAGCTGAAGCAGACGGCGGAAGAGGCCATCGAGGAGCTGCGCCGCAGCCTGCAGATGATGCGCGAAGACTTCGACCTCGCCCATGGCTTCGAGGACTACGTGAAGACCTTCGGCGATCGCACCCAGCTGCCGGTGCACTTCGAGAAGAGCGGCACCTTGCTCACCCGCCTGGCGCCCGAGACCTCGCTGGCGCTGTTCCGCGTGTTGCAGGAGCTGCTGGCGAACGCCGCCAAGCACGCCGCACCCACGCGCGTCGACGTGAAGCTCTACTTCGGCGCCCAGGGAGTGGAGCTGACCGTGAAGGACGACGGCAAGGGCTTCGACACCGCGGCGCCCCGGCCCGGGCACTACGGCCTCATCAACCTCCGCGAGCGCGCCCTCAAGGCCGGGGGCGAGGTCGCCATCGAAGCGAAGCCCGGCGCCGGCACCCTCATCACGTTCACCGTGCCCCTCGGCACGTAGGAACTCTTCACCCGTACGCAGCACCTTGAAGGAGTTGGCGTGGAAACCCCCGACGCAGCGCCCCCGAGCCCGATCCGGGTCTTCGTGGTCGAAGACCAGACGAAGATCCTCAAGAACCAGCTCAAGCTGCTCGAGGCGAGCACGGAGATCACCATCATCGGCACCGCGCTGTCCGGCGAGACCGGCGTCGAAGAGGTGCGCCGGCTCAAGCCCGACGTGCTGCTGCTCGACCTGGGCCTGCCGCGCATGAGCGGCATCGACGTCACCCGCGTCATCAAGGCCGAGCTGCCGGAGATCGAGATCCTGATCTTCACCATCTTCGACGAGGAGGAGAAGGTGCTCGAGGCGGTGAAGGCCGGCGCGTCGGGCTACCTGCTCAAGGGCACGCCTGCCGACAAGATGATCGAGGCCATCAAGGAGGTGCGCGCCGGCGGCACGGTGATCCAGCCGAGCCTCGCGCGGCGGCTCCTCAAGCACTTCCGCGTGGGCGAGGCGCCCCCCGCGCCCGGGCAGCACAGCCAGCTGGCCGTCGGTGAGCCCGAGGGGAAGAAGCTCTCGGCCCGCGAGACGGAGATCCTCCAGCTCATCGCCAAGGGCGTGTCCAACAGCGAAGCGGCGGCGATGTTGACCCTCTCGAAGGCCACCATCCGCACCCACCTCGAGCACATCTACCGCAAGCTCGAGGTGACCAACCGGGTCGAGGCCGTCACCGAGGGCCTGCGCAAGGGCCTCATCCAGGTCTGAAACGAAAGAGCCGCCCCGGTTTCCCGGAGGCGGCCCTCGTCTACTTCACGGCCAGCGCGGCAGGCTTCAGAGGCAGAAGCCGACGCGCGCCCCGGTGGTGCTCGTGACGCGCGTGCAGCGCTTGCCCGCGGCGCAGCGCGCGCTGGGCTCGGTGGCGCAGCGCGCGGGGCCCGTGCCACCGTCGACCGCGTTGCACTCGAGGTCGCACACGCCGGTGCAGCTGGCCTTGACGTCGGCCGACAGCGAGCTGCACATCTGCGCCGAGGCACAGGCGGCGCCGCGGAAGGCGTCGGTCTCGGGGCACTCGCCGTTGAGGGCCGCGATGTTCGTGCGCTGGGGCACGCAGATGCCGTCACCGTTGGTGGTCACCACCAGCGCGCCGCTGGCCTCGGTGGGCACGCAGCTCGAGGCCGACGAGCCGACGTTGGCGCAGGTGTTCCTGGTGGCGTCGAAGACGTTGCACTTCTTCATGCACACGCCGAGCACCGAGTTCGAGTTGGGGTCGGTGTAGCGCAGCTGGTTGACGCAGGACTCGTCGGTGTTGCACTCGGGGCTGGGGTTGAAGCCCAGCGCGGCCGGCTGCGCGTTGCACATGCGCAGGCACACGCCGTCGTCGCCGCCCCTGGTCTTGGCGCACTGCAGGCCGGTGCCGCACTGGGTGGCGAGCGTGCCCTGGCTGTAGTCGTCACGGCAGGGCTGGCCCTCGGTCGCGTTGCCCGGCGGGCGGCAGGTCTCGAAGGGGTACACGCCGTCCTTCCAGAGCTGGAAGATGGAGTACGAGCAGTTGCCGGTGCCCTTGCCGTTGGCCTCGGTCACGGCGCCGTTGGCGTCCTTGAGCAGGCAGGTGTTGCCCACCGGCACGGTCAGGCGCAGCGGCACGCCCGCGTCGTCGGTCAGCCAGCCACCGTCGGGGGCCGGGCGACCCTGGTTGCACTCCTGGTTGCTGAAGAGGCCGGCCGGGAGACAGCCGATCTGCGAGCAGAGCTCACCGCGCGGACAGTCGTTGTTGTTGTTGGCCTGGTCGCAGTTCTTGTTGCAGGTGCCGATGTCGTCGGCGAACAGCTGCGTGTTGCAGGTGAAGCCGCTCGGACAGGGGGCGGTCGCGTCGCCGGGCCGGCACTGCTGGAGCGCCTTGGGGCTGACGCAGGTGCCGCCGTTGCACCACTTGCCCGCGACTTCGCAGGTGTCGAGGGCGCCGGAGAGGCTCGAGAGGCACGCGCACGAACCACCGAGGCAGGCGATCTGCCCGGGCTCGCACAGGTCGGCGCCGCAGGTCACCGCGCGCTCCCGACACTGGAAGACGCCTTCGCTGACCTTCACGCAGAGGCCGGCGTCGCAGCCGCCACACGCGTCGACGCAGGTGCGGCGCGCGGTGTCACAGACCTGGTTCGCGGCGCAGCCACCCGCGCACGAGGCCTGCGCCGGGGGGTTGCCTCCGTCGAATGAGGCGACGCTGGCGTCGGGGGTCGGGGTCGGGGCCGGACACGCGGTCAAAACCAGGGAGAGCGCGGCGACGGAGAGGACGCTCAAGCTGCGGAGATTCATGAAGATTCCTTGAAGAGATGCGGCCGGTTCGCGAAAGGCCGCGCACCGTAGGGATTCAGGTACGACCTGTCAACACACCCAGGTGGGCTGATCAGGGTGATCAATACGAGGCGGTGATGCCCCAGATGATCGAGTGAAACGACTCCTCGCCGACCCCGCCGCACTGCAGATCATTACAGACGGTCCACTTCTGGCCCTGGCCGTAATAGCGATCGGCGAAGCCCATGTAGCGCCAGCGCACCACGTAGCCGACGGGGCCCCAGATCTGGCCCGCCAGGCCGGCCTCGACGCCGAAGCCCTTCGAGATCGCACCGCCTGTGTCGTCGTTCTGGTTGCCGTAGCCGATGATCTGCTCGGCGGCCGGGCGCGGGTTGACGAACAGCGAGACGCCCGCTTCGACCCGCAGGTACTGGTTGATGGGGATCGACGCGTCGATGCCGGCGCTGAAGAAGCCGATACCCGTGGGGAAGGTGCGATCGCTCGAGGGCAGCGACGTGCCGGCCATGGGGTCGATGATGAAGCTGCGCGACTGGAGCCCACCGCGCAGGCCGACGTAGGCCACCGGCTGGGGATCGCCGTAGCCCATCTGGAAGTGGTACCGCCACGCGAGCGCGGCCGAGAACGCGATGTCGTCGCTCTTGACGATCTTCTCGGTGCCCTGCCCCTGCGTGGTGTCTTCACGAATGCGGGTCTGCGACTGGCCGTACTGGAAGCCGATCAGCGCCCCAAAGCCCTGCAGCACGATGGAGTCCATGCGGGCCAGGGGGAACACGTCGGCGTTCAGCGACAGCCCGAGGTAGGGCACGGTCGCGGTGAAGTCGATGGAGATGCCGGTGGGCGGCGTCTGCGCCAGGTCGTACTCCTTGCAGGTGGTCACCCCGGGGCGCAGGCACTGGGTGCGCCAGGTCGTCGCGCCGGCGACCCACACGCGGAACAGCGGCACCGGCACGTGGGCGCGCTGCTTCTTGCGGTTCGGGTCTTCGAGATCGGCGTCGCGCTCGTCGGGGTTCGCGCTCGAGCCGGTACCGGTGATCACCCCGCGCTCGCCGGCCCCGTCGGTCTGCGTGAGATCGAGGCCGGGGCTCTCTTCGCCGCCACCCTCTTCGCCCCCGCCCGTGGGCGGCGGGGTGGTCACGCGGGCCGCGCCCTGTTCCGCGGCGGCGGTGATGGCGCGGGCGAGCTTGCCGGCGAAGTCGTCGCTGAGCAGGCCCTTCTTGACCGGAAGTTCCTTGGTCCACAGCTGCTCGCCGGCGCGATCGTAGATGAGCACCTTGTAGGTGGTGGCGCTCACCTCGCCGCCGACCGCCGCGTCGAGGCGCATCACCCGCGAGGCCCGGGCCACGCCCACCGGGGTCATCGCCGCCGCGCCCTTGAGCTTCTTCTTCGCCGCCGCGTCCTTGAAGGTCTTGAGCGAGATCAGCTCGACCGTGCCGGCCGTCTTCACCGCGCTCTCGATCTGCGTGCGCAGCTTGCCCTGAGGGTCACCGTCGATCTCCAGGACCACCACCTTCTGGGCAGCCGCTGGCAGGGCGAACAGAACGACGAGCGCGGTGACTGAAAGGAGGCGCATGGACCGCGCCCTTATGCCGTCATTCCGAGCGGGTGTTCAACCCTCCGACACGTTCAGTTTTCTCAAGCACTGAGAATGGGCCAGCCCCGCGCCCGCGCTTCTCGCACCAGTTGGTTCTCGGAGTCCGGCGGCGAGATGACCAGGGCGCGCGCGGCGAAGACGAGCATGTCCAGGTCGAAGTCGCCGTTGCCGACGGCCAGCGCGGGAGTCACGCCGCGCCGTCGCAGCCAGGTGACCTTGCCCCCGCCGACGGGCACCGGCAGGTCGACGACCCCCGAGAGCCGCGAGCCCTCGAGCGCGCAGGTGACGCCGATGACGTGCGCCGGGTCGATGCCCAGGGCCACCGCGCCGGGGAGCACCGTCCACCGGGGCGAGGCGCTGCAGATCCACGGCGTGCACCCCGCGGCCCGCAGCGCGGCGAGAAACGGGCGCACCCAGGGGAAGACGCGGCCCCGGTAGCGGGCCTCGAAGAAGGCGTCACAGGCCTGCTGGAGTTCGGCCTGCTCGAGGCCCGCCATGGCCTCGACGCAGTACGCGTAGGCGCGCGCCGGCGAGACCTCGAGCAGCGCCTCGTAGCGCGCATAGGTGCCCGGGAAGAGGCCCCGGTGGAGTGCGTGGCGCAGGAAGTCTTCGCCCACGTCGCCGCGCCACAGCGTGCCGTCGGCGTCGAAGACCACCGGCGCGCCCGGGTGATCGCGCGTGACGATCTCCAGCACTTCCTTCACCGCGGGGGCGGGCATGGGTGCCTTCTACCACGGGGTGCTAGAACGACAGGCCATGCGGCTCCCCGTGCTCACCGTGTGCCTGGCCTTCACCGCGTGCAGCAGCGCGCTCCCCTGCACCTCGTGCCCGCCGGTGGACGGGACCTACGCGGTGAGCTGGGTCGACGGGGGGAACGAGGGCTGCCCCGGGCCGCGCGTGCCCACGTGGAAGCTGACCGAGAAGGCGCCGCAGGTCACCACCACCCTCAACGACATTCCCCTCGGGGGAACGCTCTACGACTCGTACGACCTGCTGTTGACGGGCGGCGAGGTGGGGCTCACCTACCGGCTGCGCGCGCTCGTCATTCCCGAGGGCACGTCGACCGATGCGGGCGTCCGCCTCCAGGGCACGCTCACCAGCCGCGTCACTCCCTCCGGCGGCGAAGCGTGCGAGTCGGTGGAAACGTTCACGGCCCAGCGCACTTCGCGCTGAGCCGTGTGAATTGCGCGTTGCCGAAACGACAACGGTTTACTTCGTCGTCTTCTTCTTGCTGCCGGCGGCGGCGGCCTTGGCGGCAACCTTCTTGCGCTCAGCCTGCTTCTTCCACTTGAGGCGGATCTTGCTGCGGACTCGGCGGTGCTTCGACTTGCTGTTGGCCATGGCGGCGCTCCTTGAAAACGATGGTCCCGGGTGCGTAACAGAAGACCGCGCGTCGATCACTCGACTTCGTCTTCGGGGTCTGGGGGGGGGCGGGTCGGGTACGGCATGCCCACCGCGCTGCGGACCGCCGTGGCGCGCCCTTCGTCGAGGTTGAGGCCCAGCTGGGGGTCGAGCACCACGTCCTGGGTGGCCGGCACCGCCGGCTGGTCGGGGGTCAGCTTCACCGAGGCGAAGATGGGCCGGGTGGCGTCGACGAAGCGGCGCACCTCGTCGAGCGGCAGCGCCGGCACCAGGTGCCCGTGGGCGCCGGCCATCTCGGTGGCCATGCACATGGAGTTGAGGATCGCCTCCTCGGTGGCCTCCATCACCGCCTCGTAGAGCGGGTCTAAGCGCGCATCGAGGAGGATCTTCATCTTGTAGACCATCTTGCGCGTGCGCCGCGGCACCACGTTGGCCGTCGAGAAGCCGACGATGATCTCGCCTGAGCCGTGAGCCGCGTAGCTCCCGACCCGGCCGATGCCCAGCGAGACGCGCTTGCACAGGCGGTTCAGCTGGTGCGGCAGGAGCGGGGCGTCGGTGGCCACCACGGCGATGATCGAGCCGTAGCTCTGCACGCGCCGGGGCATGCCCTGGAACTTCTGCGCCAGCACTTCGCCCACGGGCATGCCGGCCACGCGGAGGTTGTGCATCTTGCCGAAGTTGCTCATCACCAGGACGCCCAGCGTGTAGCCGCCGTGCACCGGGGGGAGCTTGCGTGAGCTGGTGCCGATGCCGGCCTTGAAGTCACAGGTGATCATCCCCGTGCCGCCGCCGACCGCGCCTTCCTGCACCACCCCACCGCGCGCGCTGCGCAGGGCCTGGCGCACGTGCTCTTCCTTCACGTGGCGCCCGGCGATGTCGTTCAAGTAGCTGTCGTCGCACTCGCCGACGACGGGGATGATCACGTCGTGCTCGTCGCCGATGCCCGGGTAGTTCTCGACCATGGTGCGCGCGAGCGCGTCGGACACCGCGCCCACGGCCATGGTGTTGGTCAGCAGGATGGGCGTCTCGAGCAGGCCCCATTCCATCACCTGGGTCAGGCCGCTGACCTCGCCCGCGCCGTTGAGCACGAAGGCGCCGCCGGCGAGCCGGTCCATGAAGATGTTGCCGTCGTTGGGGATGATCGCCGTGACGCCGGTGCGCACCGGGCCCTTGCCCACCACCAGCGGGCCGGGTTCCCCCTCGATGATCGTCGAGTGGCCGACCAGCACGCCCTCGACGTCGGTGATCGAGTTGAACTTGCCGGGGCGGAAGCGGCCGAGCGGGAGGTCGAGCTCCCGCGCCCGTACGCGCGTGGACGACGAGGTCATGCTGCGTCCGCGTCGGCGCGATCCCGGCGCCGCGAGCCACGTTCCTTGTAGCGGCGGATGGCACCGCTGAGGATCTCCCCGATGAGCGTGCGGTAGTCCATGCCGTCGCCCTGGGCGATGAGCACGAGATCGCTCCACCCCGGGGTCAGGCCCGGCAGCGGGTTGCACTCGATGAAGTAGATGCGCCCGTTCTCATCCATGCGGAAGTCGATGCGGGCCACGTCGCGGCAGCCCAGGGACATGAACGCGGTGCGGGCCGACGCGCGCAGGCGCTCGAGCTGCGCCGGCTCCACCTTCGCCGGCACCTCGTAGCGGATGCGATCGTTGACCTCGAGCTTGTCCTCGAACTTGTAGATGGGCGTCTTGTCGGTCTTGTCGGTGAAGACGATCTCCATCGGGGGCAGCACCTCGGGGCGCCGCTCGCCGAGCAGGCCGACGGTGAACTCGCGGCCGCCGATGTACTCCTCGATCAGCGCCGGCTGCTGGTAGCGCTCGACCATCTCCTTGACCACGTCACGCAGCTCCGCCTCGGAGTGGCACACGCTCTTGCTGATCACGCCCTTGCTCGAGCCCTCGGCCACCGGCTTGACCATCAACGGCCAGCGGGTGAACTGCTTGTCGAGGCGCTCGCGGCCCGAGGTCATCAGCTGGAAGTTCGGGGTGTCGATGCCCGCGGCGCGCACCACGCGCTTGGCCAGCGCCTTGTCGAGTGCCAGCGACAGCGTCGCCGGGTCGGAGCCGGTGTACGGGATGTCGAGCAGCTCGAGCAGCGCGGGCACCTGGCTCTCGCGGTTGCGGCCGCGGAAGCCCTCGGCGATGTTGAACACCACGTCGACCGGGGTGCTGGCGAGCACCATGGGCAGCTCGGCGGTGGCCTCGAGATCGACCACCTCGTGACCGTGGCTGGCGATCGCCTCGCGAATGGCCTGCAGGGTGGTGGGCGAGTCGTACTCGGCCTCGCGATCCTCGCCCTCGGCGGTGGGCTTGATGCGCTTGACGTTGAAGGTGAAGCCGACCTTGAGCGGGCCGCGGCGCGTGGGCCGGGACAGCCCTCGGGGCTTGTCCTTGATCTTGTAGCGCCGCGCGGCGTTCTGGATCACCGCGTCGATCACCCCGTCGAAGTGCAGCCCCTCGAGCTCGGCGGCGGCGTAGATGCCCGCGCCCGGCTGCAGCGAAGGCAGCGCGTTGATCTCCAGGAAGTACGGCACCCCGGCGTCGGAGAGGCGGAAGTCCACGCGGCCCAGGTCCTTGCAGTCCAGGCGCTTGATCACCTCGCGCGCCATCTTGCGGATGCGCTCGCTCATCGTCTCGTCGAGCTGCGCCGGCGCGTGCACGGTGACCGACTTGTCCTCGCGGGTCTTCAGCTCGTAGTCGTAGATCGCGTAGCGGCGCTCCTTGGCGCGCGCCGGGTCGATCACGTATTCCACCGGCGAGAGCACGCCGTCGAAGTCGTTGTCCACCGACTCGAGGAACGGCACCGTCAGGTCGCGACCCGAGATGTATTCCTCGACCAGCACGCCCGAGGGGTACTTCTCGAGCGCCTGGATGACCTTCTTCTTCAGCTCGTCGACGTTCTCCGCCACCGAGTCCTGGCTGATGCCCTTCGAGCTGCCTTCGAAGTTCGGCTTCACGATCACCGGGAAGTGCAGATCGTCCGGCTTGAGCTCGGACGGTTTCTCGACGAACTGCCAGCCGGGCGTGCGCACGTTCTCTTCGCGCAGGATGAGCTTGGTGAGCTGCTTGTCCAGGGTGATGGCGAGCGCGTAGGCGTCGCTGCCCGTGTAGGGGAAGCCGAGCTCCTCGAAGAGCGCGGGGAAGAAGGCCTCTCGGAAACGGCCGCGGCGGCCCTCGGCCGTGTTGAAGATCAGGTCGGGGGAGAAGGCCTCGAGGCGGGCGACGGTGCGCGAGGCGGGCCCCGAGACCTCCATCTTCTCGACGCGGTGGCCAAGACGCTCGATCGCCGCCGCGATGGCGTTGACCGTCTCTTCCGTGTCGAACTCCGCTTCTTCTTCCGAGTCAGACAGCCGCAGGTTGTGGGTCAACGCGATGCGCATTCATTCCTCTATTTCACGTCGGGCTTCGGTTTGCTGGCGAAGACGCGCGGGCGCCCTCGCACCTTCTTGATCGGTGCTTCTCTGCGGCTGGTCGGCCTGCACCTTGCCGTCGATGACTTGCGTCTGCGCCCAGCCGTCGCCCAGGCGCAGCCCCTCGGGGTCACGCACGCACAACAGCGCCTCGATGCCGCCGATGACCGCGAGCCCGGCGAGGAACGCCCGGGGTCCCAGCTCCGGCATCATGGAGAGGATGATGATCAGCCCGAACGGCGCGTTGCGCAGCACGCTGTCGCGGTGACGCGCGCCGCTGCGGGTGGGCACGAAGACGACCTTCACCCCGAAGAGCTTCTTGCCCGGGCTCTGGCCCTGCAGCATGCCGTCGGCGAAGAGGATGTAGAGCAGCGCGATCACCACGCCCGCGGGGCCCGCCGTCCGGTACACCGCCCAGGCGATGGCCACGTCCACCAGCCGCGCGCCCGCACGGAGCAGGAGCGACGCCTTGGGGTACCCCGAGGCCTCGCCCTCCCGCACGATGCGCAGCTTCTTCAGACGTCACCGCCTTCGTCGTCGTTGCCCAGGGCCAGCGCCTGCAGCCGGGACCAGGCGTCGGAGCTGGAGGGCGCGCTGGGACCGGCATGCGCCAGCCGCTTCAGGTGCGCCGAGGCCTCGTCGTCGCCCCGGAAGGAATCGACCGCGTACTCCACCGGCGCCGGCAGCGCGTCGCCTTCCCGGGTGAAGAACACGAAGCCCATGGACGGCCGCTTCGAAGACTCACGCATCGCGAACTGCACCCCGTCGTAGGTCCAGCCGCGGGCACACCACTCGTTGAGGGTGCGCTCGAGCGAGGCCTCGTCGACGTTCGAGAGCTCCACCACCTTGTAGTGGAGCGCCCGCGTCGTCGGCGGAGGCAGCGTCTTCTTCGGAGTGCGAGGTGCGCGCTTCTTGGAGCGCGTGCGAGCCATGGCGGGTGTGGAAGCTACCACCAGACGTTGCGGTACTTGCCATCACTGGCTGAGCCACCGGCCGAGCTGGTGTCGGCAGCGTCCGCCCACAGCAGGCTGACGAGGGTCTTGGCGCCGATCGCTCCGACACCCGCGAGGATGTAGGGCACCGGGGACTTGGTGAAGCCCGTCGTCGGCCCGAGCAGCAGCCCCGAGAGCAACAGCACCACGCCACCGACCGCCGTGCCGAAGAGGTTGGCGCGCATGATCTGCCCCACGCTGGGGTTGAACTTGAGCGTCGCCAACGCCATCAGCCCGGCGCCGATGGCAGGCATGATCATCACCCCGTCGATGCCGTTGCGCGCGGTGATGCCGCCGCCTGTCGTGGCCACGATGGCGACGATCAGCGCCGCGTAGATGGCCGCCCAGGCGCCGCCGGAGACGATGAGGGCCGCCTTGTTGAAGGCGATGTCACCGCCACCGACGATGGTCGCGAGCCAGGCACCCGCGGAGCTGCCGGCCAGGGTCATCCACGTGGTCGCGTAGGCGTCGCCGTGACCGGTGACCAGGTCGGTGAAGCCGCCCAGCAGCATGCCGCCGAAGAACGAGGTGATGATCCCGAAGTTGGCCGAGCGGTGGCCGGTCCAGTTGTAGAACTGCCAGATGGCCGCCGAGGTGAAGCCGACGGCGGCGCCGACCAGCGTGCCAGTGAGGTAGGCGAGCCGCGCGCCCTCCCCCGTCACGATCTCCGAACAAGTCTCGACCGCCTTACCGTCGGCGCCACTGGTCTTGTACATCATGTTGGTGGGCTTGCCCGAGGCATCGACGGTGCACCCGCCGCCGGGCACGTCGATCTTCATGTTCCGGTCCAGCGAAGCAGGGAACGCCGGCGCCGCGTCGATGGCCCGGGGCACCATCTGCGTGGCGAGCACCCCGAGGCCGGTCATCAGCGTGTGGTGCATCAGGAAGGTGACGCTGCCGGGGCCCGACAGGAACGCGCCCTCACGCGGGTGACCGTCGAGCATCGCGCCCGGACCTTCGGGCACGATCTGCGGCGGATTCGGGTCGAGCTGCTCGGGGAGCGGCAGCGGCGGAGGCAGCGCCTCCAACGTGCGGTCGGCGGGCGGCGCGGTGGGAGCGTCCTGCCGGGAGGGCGGGATGTACGCGGGGGCCACCGGCTCGGGCGTCGGCTGCGGAGGCGGCGCGGCCTGGGCGATGCCGGCGTCGGCAGGCTCGCTCAACTGCACGATGACGACCTTCTCCGACGGAATGTCTGGGGTGCCCTGGGCGAGGGTCCACGTCGCCGACAACACCGTTCCCAATACGAAGATCCGCAGCATGGTGGTTTTCAACATACCTTGGTTCAGGTACCTCCCCACCATGTCGAGTGAAGCGTTCCAGGGTTTGAAGCCGCTCATTCATTCCACCGCATGGGTTCACGCCTCGGCGCAGTTGCTGGGCGACGTGCAGCTCGCCGAGGACGTCTCGGTGTGGCCCACCGCTGTGTTGCGCGGCGACTGCGGGACGATCCGCATCGGGGCGCGCACCAACGTGCAGGACGGCACCATCGCCCACGCCACGCGCGGCCACAGCCAGACCACCATCGGTGAAGAGTGCACCATCGGCCACCGGGTCATCCTCCACGGGTGCACCGTCGGCGCGCACTGCCTCATCGGCATGGGCAGCATCCTCCTCGACGGCGCGGAGCTCGGAGAGCACTGCTTCGTGGCCGCCGGCTCGTTGATCACCCCGGGCAAGAAGTTCGAGGCGCGCAGCTTCCTCGTGGGCTCCCCCGCCAGGAAGGTGCGCGAGGTGACCGACCGCGACCTCCAGATGATCGATCAGTCCTGGCGCACGTACCTCGAGCTGGCGCGCAGCTACCGCTGATCACCTCCCGGTGTCTTCGCGGTACAGCTCGGCCAGGGCGTGGGCCTTCTCGACCTCGTCTCGGGCGGCGTCGAGCTTCATCAACCGATCGAAGTTCGCCACCTGCGTCTTGAGCGCCTCGGACACCATGGTGCCCGCCGAGAGCCGGGCCCGTGCGCTCTGCCGCTCTTCCTGGAGCTCCGCGAGTTGCTTGCCGAGGTCCTCCGCGGCGTCCATCAACAGGCGCGCGTTGGTCTCGGCCTGGGCCAGCGCCTCCTGCGTCTTCTCCAGCAGCCCCCGCGCCTCGGCCAGGTCGCGGCGCAGCGTCTTCTCAACCGAGACGTCGCCCTCGGCCTTCGGCAACCGGGCCTCGGTGCCGGCGATGCGCTTGCCGTACTTGTCGAGGTCGCGCGTCAGCTCGGCGCGCAGGGCCAGCAACGTGGCCGCCGACTTGCGCACCTCCCCCCCCTGCCGCTCGACCGAGCTGATCACCGCGTCAAACACCGCGAGGGGATCGGTGGCCTTCTTCGAGATCGCCGCCTTCTTCTTGAGGAACCCGAACACCATCGCCAGCCCACGTCAGCACACGAGACGAAGCCGCGCGATGGCCTTCTCGACGCGCGCCTCGGGCACCTGCACCACCTCGAGGTACCTGGGCAACGGCAGCCCGTAGACCTGCAGGAGGTGACTGAGCAGGGTCACCGCCTCGCCCCTTCGGCCCTCGGCCGGCGCCAGGCTCACGGCCTCACCCACGGCCTCGAGAATGTCGATGACCCGGGGGAGCTGGGTGAAGGCCGGCGCCTGGCCGCGCGCGCGCTCGGGGAACAGCGAGTCGAACTGGGCGTCGGCCGACTCGGGCTTCTTGACCTCGCGGCCCTGGGCGATGGTCTCCAGCGCCTCGAGGTGCGGCACCAGGCGCTCCAGGACGTCGGAGGTGATCGCCACGTCGGCAGGCAACAGCGTGCGCCAGGCCGAGTCGAAGTCGGTGCGCGCCAGCTGGATCTCGGCGTCGGACACGTGGTGGTAGAAGGCGCGCCCACCGGCGTCGCGCTGCTCGATGACCAGGGAACGCAGGTCGGGGTTCTCTTCCCCCAGCGAGATGAACGAGAGGTCGATCTCCAACCCGTCGTAGGGGCTGCGGGTCTTCTTGATGAGCTCGAGATCCACGCCGTCTTCGCCGTCGGTGACCAGCACCACGGTGGCGCGCGCGAGGTAGGGATCTTCACCGCGCGCCCGGCCGATGGAGTCGAAGGCCGACACCAACGCCAGCGAGATGTCGGTCTGCCCCTCGGCCGGTGACTTGTGGAAGAGCTTCTCGATCTGCCGGTTCGCCTCGTCGCCGGTGTCCACCCGCACCAACTCGGTCGGCGCATCGTTGAAGTACGAGAAGTAGAGCGGATCGAAGGCCAGCCCGGCCTTCGCCTTCACGCGAATGGCGTTGAGCTCGGAGATGAGGATCGCGTCGCGGAACCGGGACCGCGCGCCGTGCATCGAGCCCGACGCGTCGAGCACGTAGACCCGCACCGCCGTCTTCTGCTGGCGCTTGGGCTTCGGGGGCGGCTCTTCCTCGAGGTAGGCGCGGACCATCTGGCGCCCCGAGGCGAGGTCGAGCACCAGCGAACCGGGGTGATCGAGCACGAAGTGGCTCAGCTGGTCGAGCGAGTTGGTCGGCTCGTAGGTCATCAGCTGCGTGGGGTACGGCACGCGGCGCTGCACCGGGCGGGTGGCGGCGGTCTCGGCCTCGATGATCTCCTCGGACAGCGCGTCTTCGACGTCGAAGTAGCGGGCACAGCCCGTGGCCAGTTCCAGGGCGCGGCGCTGGTCGTCGTCGAGATCGAAGGCCAACTGCGCGAGATCGGCGGCGAGCTGGTCCTCGATTCCCTGGCGACCACCCGGCGCGAGGCGCTCGACGAACTCGTGCCGGGGGGCATCGCGCCAGCCCACCGAGCGCATGGTCTCGGCCCGATCGACCGCCGCGGCCAGGGAGCCCTGCTGCGCCATGGAAAGTACGGCCGCGTGCGAGGCCTGGGCGAGCTCGGCGTCACCGGCCTCGACGGCCCGGTCGTACAGCGCCCGCAGGCTGCGCCACGCCGTCGTCGGGTCTCGCCGGGCCGCGTGACGCACGTGCCGCAGCAGGTCGTCGAGCGAGCGCACCGCGGGCGAAGAGCGCACCCGCTCGCGGGCCGCCCCCAGCTCGAGCCGGAGCCGCCGCGCGCGGTCCCGGTCGGCCTTCGAGTCGACGCCCATGCGCAAGATGATCTCGTAGGCGAGGTCGAGGTCGCGCCGCTTCTGGGTGGTGTCCCCCAGCGTCGCCTGCGCTCGCCCGGCGAGGAACTCGGCCAGGGCCAGGCGGGCGCTCCCGGGCGCCTGGCGATCACCGAAGCGGGGCCGGCTGTAGATCTCGAACTGCTCCTGGGGCAGCCCAGTGAACACCGCGGCCACCTTCACCACGCGCGCGAGCCGGCGAAAGTCCTGGTCCAGCGAGCCCCGCAGCGCCGGGGGCAGCTTCTCGAGCGCGGCCAGCCGCTCCGCCTCGGCGAGCGCCAGGTCGAACTCGCGCAGCGACGCCCGGGCGCGCACCTCGAGCCCCTTGTTCAGCTCTCCCAGCTTGCCCTTCGCGGCGCCCAGCTCACGCAGCAGCCGCGCGTCGGCGACGGTGTGCACTCCGGAGCGTTCGAGATCCACGTCCAACGCCCTCAGGGCCTCGAGCGACACCAGGCCGTCGTCCCGCACGAAGAGCATGCGCGCGCGCTCCAGCACGCCCAGCGCGGGAGGCCTGCCGGCGCGCAGGGCCTCGAGTCGATCCTTCAGCTGGTTGAAGTGATCGACCGACATGGCTCACTTCCGGGTGCGCGCGTCGACCAGCGCCCGCGAGAAGCTGCTGAAGGCGTCTTCGCACTGCGCCACCTCGTCGCGCAGCGAGCGCACCACGTCACCGCGCTGGCCCGGCTCGTGCCCCAGTCGGTTGAGCGCCGCGCCCAGGCGAACGAATTCGCCCTCGCGGGTCACCAGCAGGGGGAAGCGGCTCTTCACCAGCGCATCGAACGACTTGTCGGCCTCGGCGCCGGCCTGCAGCTTCTGCGGCTCGGGGAGGTTCCGCTCGACGAGCGACCACCAGCTCCACAGGTAGCGCACCCGGACGCCGATCGAGCCCACCTCTGCGTTGGCGATCAGCTCGCGCAGCTCCGGCGGCAAGGGCATCGCCCCGACCTCTCGCAGCGACGCGTCGATCGAGGCCAGGGCCGTGAGCTCACCCTCGATGCCCAGGGCCGCGAGCTGCGTGCGGTAGAAGGTGTACGCCTCGCCGGTGAGCACCCGCGGGCTCTCGGGCGCGACCAGCTTGGGCGAGGCCAGGCCCTGGGCGTAGAGCCGCACCCGCCGCTCGATGTCGTCGCGCGACACGCGCAGGGCCGCCTCGGGCGCCGCGCCTTCACGCCGCAGGTTGTCGATCACCCCCTGCATCAGCCGGTGGAGCTGCTCCAGCTTCTGGAACGGCTGCACCGCCACCACGTCGCGCGCGTACTGCTCGGCGAGCGGGGCGAGCAGCTCGACGCGCAGGCCGACGTGCACCGTGGACAGCTCGACGAGGCCGCGCTCCAGCTCGCGCAGCCGACGGCTGTCCGCGATGAGCAGCTCGAGGGGCTCGCCCTTTCGGCCCGCCTGGCCGTGGGTGAACATGCGCGTGGCACGGCGCCGGAGCGCGAGCGCGGTGCGTTCCCGAATGGTCGCCAGGTGCGCGCGCATCGGCTCGACGACGTCGGGGGTGATGGCGCCGGCGACCTGCACCAACTCGGCGATGCGCTCGAGCTCTTCGGCCAGGTTCGCCGCCAGCCCCGAGACGCCGTCGAGGCGCAGGTTCTCGTCGAACTCGCTGCCCTCGGCCGCGAGCGCGATCATCAGCGCCGCCTGGCGACCGAACTCCGCGACGCCCCGTGCGACGTTCGGCAACCGCGGCTGCAGCTCGGGCACGCGCCGGGCCAGCTCGAGCACGTCGCCGAAGCTGCCCAGCATCGCCACCCCACCGCGCCCTTCACCCTGCCCCGCCATGCCACGGGTCACGCGCTGGTCCATGGCCTGCACCAGCAGCTCGGCGGCGCGCAGCAACGGCTTGCGGTTCTCGGGGTGCCGCGGCCCGGGCACCAGCTTGTCTCGCAGCGAGCGCGCGGTGGTGCTGGCGACGGCCGCGGTCCAGGCCCGGGTCTGCCCTTCGGCCGCGTCGACGTCGTCGTTGACCTTGAGGTCGGCCCCTTCGCGCTCCAGCGACAGCTGCAGCGAGGGCGCGAGCTTCGCGTAGGCCTGGGTGAAGGTCTTGTGCTCGACGCGGATGATCTCCAGCTGCGCGCGCTCCCGCGGGTCGGCCGAGAGCTTGATCAGCGCGTCGAGTTCCCCTTCCACCGGGCCGCCCAGCAGGAAGAAGTGCTTGAGCATCTCGAGATCGCCGGGCTCCGCGACGAGGCGGCGCTCGGGGCGGCGGTACATGCGGTCGCGCACCACGATGGCCTTGAGCGCCCACAGCGCCTTCACCATCGAGCGCTGGGAGAAGTACTTGGTGGGCACGTAGTCCGGCAGCTTGGCGACCTGCGAGAGGAGATCCCGCTCGAGCATGTCCGACAGCTCCTCCATGCCCTCCGCCACCAGCGCGGGCACCTCGACGGCCTCCACCGCCTCCTGGAGCACGTCGAGCTGCTGCAAGGTGAGCTTCACGTGGAGCGCCGGGCGCTGGCCGGTCTGCGCGCGGTTGAGCATCTGCCCGCGGCTCGAGCGGCGCGCGAAGCTCTTGGGCGCGAAGGAGATGAACGAGATGCGATCGGCGAAGGCCTGGAGCGTCTCGGGCGAACGCTGCAGCACCTCCGAGAGGTACCGGTTCGAGGTCATCAGCGCGCACTCGCAGCGGCCCGGGGTCACCTTGCGCCCATGCTTGAGCTCGCGCTCGTGCAGCACGTTCAGGATCGAACGCAGCAGCATGTCGCGCCCGTCGAAGACCTCGTCGAGGAACGCGTGCACGGCGCCGAGCATGCCCTCCTCGGTGAGGTGCTCGGTGCGCCCGGTCTCGGTGAGCACCTTGAAGTCCACCGGGCCGATGAGATCGGTCTGCACCGTGTTCTCGGCCAGCTGCTTGCTGAAGAGCGAGGGCTTGCCCGTCTTCTCGTCGACGATGCGGCCCAGCACCGCGCCGGCGATGGCGCTCTTGGCGGTGCCCGGCGGGCCGATCATCAACACGTGCTCCTTGCACAGCAGCGCGAGCTCGATCTGCGTGAAGAGCGACTCGCGCTCGACGAAGGCTTCCTTCAGCTCGGTGAAGAAGCTGCGAAACGAAGCGGAGGAGTCGGTGAAGCGAGCCTCGTCAGCCCAATGGGTCGGTGCATTCACAGGGCGCCGAGTATAACGACCGTCTCCCGAGCCCGTTCCCGTGATTGAGCTGCCCCCAGAGCCACCCCCGTCACGGATTCCACCAGCCTGGGTGATCGGGTGGACCGGCTTCGCCCTCGGCGCCTTCATGCTCGCCGGTGGCACCGCGCAGTTCCTGCAGTTGGCCTGGGGCCTGTGGGTCTCGGAGCTGCTCGTCTTCGCCGGCCTGGCCGTGCTCGGGTGGCAGTTGCTGCGCTTCGCCCCGCTGCGCGCCATGGGGCTCGATCCGTTTGCCCCCCGGAGTTTCGGCCTGGGGCTCGCCTTCGGGCTGGTCAATTACGTCGCGTGGGCGGTACCGTTGATGGCGCTGGCCCAGGCGATTTTTCCCCGGTCGATGGTGGAGCGCTTCGACAGCGCGCAGATCTTCGAGCGGCACTCGACGATCGAGCTGGCCCTGGTGCTGCTGGGGGTCTCCCTCGCGGCGCCCATCGGGGAAGAGCTCTTCTTCCGCGGGTTCCTCCAGCGCGGCGTGCAGGAGCACCGCGGCGCGCCCCGGGCGATCGTGGTCACGGCGATCATCTTCAGCGCGTTCCACCTCGACCCGGTGGGCTTCGCGGCGCGCTTCGAGCTGGGCGTGCTCTTCGGGCTGCTCGCATGGCGCGCGGGCTCGCTGTGGCCGGCCATCGCGGCCCACGCGGCGAACAACGCCCTCTCCTCGGGCCTGTTCCTCGCTGCCGGAGAGACGAAGGAAGCCGACCTCGTGTGGTGGGTGCCGCTGACCCTGTTCATCGTGGGGAACGTGGCGCTGCTCGCCCTGGTGCGCTTCGCCAGCGGCCGCCTCGAGTCGCCCCGGCCGATGTCGCTCGAGCCCATGGCCGCGGCACCGCCCGGGAGACTCTTCGCGCCCTGGCTGCTGGCGTTGGCGACCGCCGTCGCGCTCCTGCTGGCCGTGGACCTGCGCGGGGTGCAGCTCAACGTGCTCGACGCGCAGCTGCGACCCTCGAAGGAGCTGCGCAAGCAGGACGCCGTGAAGGAACTCCGCGCGAAGGCCCGCCGCGGAGACGCCTCGCTGGAGGACTACGAAGCCCTGGTCCGCTCGCTCAAGTGAAACGGTATTGCTTCACCACCAACCGCGGCCCGACCATGGCGATGGTGGCGGAGTCGGCGTCGACGTCACCCTCGACCTCGATGCGCGCCCCGCTCTTCTTGATCTTCCGATCACCGCCAGCGAGCAGGTAGGTCTTGCCGTCGTCGCCCTCGAGCACCCACACGCCGGTCTCGAGATCCCGAAAGGCCACTTTCCCGGTGAGCTTCATCACGCCTCCTTCTTGAGCATCGCGCGGGCAATGAAGAGGCAGACGATCGCGTTGACCGCGAGCCAGGGGATGGCGAGGAAGGTGAACGGCATCCACGCCAGCGCCGGCGCGTTCGCCCAGGCGGAGTAGCCGAGGATGCCCGCGAAGCCGATCGCCAGGCCACCCACCGGGGCACGCAGGCCCTTGAACTTGATCGCGAAGAGCGAGACCACGATGGGGATCGCCGCGCTGTAGATGATGGGGTTCGCCAGCGCCCCGCGCCCGAAGATGATGCGGTTGAGCCAGTCGGGAATCGGCAGGGTGACGGCGGTGGTCAGCGCGCTGGGCTCGACGAAGCGCTGCACGAAGAAGACGCCCATGGTGGTGAGCACCATCGGCACGAGGAAGCCGGGGGTGATCAGCACGTTGAGGTAGCCGGGGCGTTCCTTGCCCCCCAGCGTGAGCAGCACGAAGGCCAGCATCGCCGCGCCCCACCCGAACACCTTCCAGTTGGTCGCGCTGTACGAGTACACGCCGACGGCCTGGCGGGCCTCGGCCACGGGGGCCTGCTGGGCCAGCTGCACCTCGTCGGGGAGCAGCTCGCTCGCGTCGGCCGCGCGCAGCTTCTTGAGCGCGTCGAGCGCGCCCTTCGCGTCGAGCAGGCCGTGACCGTACTGGTCCGTCCACCCCTTCGCGCCGGGGGCCGCCTTCGCCCCGAGGATCATCGCCTTCTCGACCTGGTCGGGGTTCTTCGCGCCCGCCGCGTAGAGCAGCGCCGCGACGCCCGCCACGTGCGGCGTGGCCATGGAGGTGCCCTGGTACGACGCGTAGACCGCCTGGCCCACGTCCTGCGGGTCGATGGTGTTCTGCATGATGCCCGCGGCCTCGCCCTGCGACTTGTCGCCACCCGGCGCGGCAATGTCGAGCTCCTTGCCCCACGACGAGTACGGCGCCTTCGTGCCCAAAGGCCCCACCGCCGCCACGGCGAACGAGCCGGGGTACGCCGCGGGGTACTCGACGACGCCGCGACCCCCGTTGCCGGCCGCGCACACCACGACCACGCCCTTGGCGCGCGCGTAGGTGACGGCGTGCTCCATCACGTCGGAGCGACCGCCGCCGCCCAGCGACATGTTGATGACCTTCGCGCCGTGATCCGCCGCCCAGTGAATGGCGTCGGCGATGTCGGCCGTGTTGCCGCTGCCGAAGTGGTCGAGCACCTTGACCGGCATCAGCGTCGCCTCGAAGGCCACGCCGGCGACGCCTTCACCGTTGTTCGTCGCCTGGGCGATGGTGCCCGCGACGTGCGTGCCGTGGCCGTGATCGTCGTTGGCGTGCGCGTCGTCGTTCACGAAGTCCCAGCCCCCGGCGAAGCGCTGCGCGGCGAGATCGGGCACCACCGCGAAGTCGTCGTGGTCTTCCCAGGCGATGCCGGTGTCGAGCACCGCCACGACCACGCCCTTGCCTCGCGACACGTCCCAGGCCTGCTCCATGTTGATCTGCTTCAGGTTCCACTGCCGGGCGTACATCGGGTCGTTGGGCACGTAGCTGGCCTGCACCGTCATCAGCGCCTCGGCCGACTCCACCTTCGGGTTGCTGCGGATCTTCGCGAGCAGCGCGTCGAGATCGCCCTCGTAGGCGCCCGTGGTGATCGCCGAGCTGGGCCCCTCTTCGGCCGAGTTGAACTCGAGGTCCAGGCCCCAGTCCTGCTCCAGCGCGTCGAACTCCGCCTTGGTGGTGCCATCGACGAAGTCCACGACCACGCGACCGGGCACGTGGGCCGACAGGTCGTCGGGGAGCTCGGCGGTGACGTACGACGGGCGGCTCAGATCCACCGCGGGCTCACCGGCGCCGCGGGTGCACGCGCTCAGGCACATCGTCACCGCGAACGTCAGGGTCAGCAGGTTTCTCATGGGAGGTCCTCGCATCGGGCCGGTACGTACGACTGACACAACGATTGGATCTTCCCGAAAGTTCCCAGCAGTGTGGGTCAAACACCTTCTCGGAGTCGACCCCCTGCCCGCCCAACGAGGGAGGCGGCGGCCTTGCCCACCATCGGCAGGTTCCGTTGGTAGGCCCGTGTCGCACCCGGGATGACCACGAAGTCGGCCTCGAGCCGGGCGAGCACCGCGGCCCAGCGAGCGCGATCCTGGGTCTCGTCCTGCTCGGCCACCACCACGGCCAGCGGCCAGGCGAGCGCGGGGCGCGACTCGAAGTCGTCCGGCCTGGCGAGCGAAGGGTTGATCAGGACCACCCCGGCCAGCGGCTCGAGCTCGGCGAGCTTGAGGGCCACCGCGTCCGACGCGCCGATCGACGCCACCACCACGCGTTGCCCCTCGGTGTTGTCCATGGCCAGGCGCAGCGCCTCGCGCGCGTCTTCGAGCCACTCGGCCGGGCTGCGCGACGGTGACCCCTGGCTGCCGCCGATGCCCCGGTAGTTGAAGCGCAGCGTGGGGTGACCCAGGTGCGAGACGGCAAACGCCAGCTCGGCCCCCACCACGTGATCCATGCCGCTGCCTTCGATCGACGGAGGCGGCAGCACCAACAGCCCCGGCCGCAACGCACCCCGGTGCGAGACGCCCTCGAGCACCAGGCCCCCCTGCAACGGAATGAGCGTCGGCCGCTCGAGATACTGGCCCTTCATCACCATGGCGCACCTTCACAAACGAAAACGGGGGCCCGTCTCCAGGCCCCCGCTCACGATGACAGCAACCGACCGGAAATTACGGGTTGTTGTTGTACGCCGTCATCTGCTGCACCTCGATGCGGCGCGCGACGAAGCTGAGGCTGGTGGTGCACGACGCGGCGTCCGGCGGCGCGAGGTCCGACGGGGTGCCTTCCGGACCACCGGGGCAGCCGACGCGGTTCTTGATGCAGGCGTACTGCGCGTTGAGCGCGATCGTGCCGACCGGCGAGGCCGAGTAGTCGTCGAACTTCACGGTGATCTGCGTCTGGCGCGCGTGGGTGTACGAGTCCGAGATGGGCTCCTGCACGCCGCGGAGCGCCGAGAAGGTCTTCTGCGTGCCTTCGATCAGGTTGCCGACCGTGATGGTCGGGGCGTCGCCGACCTTGAAGCTCTGGGCGCCGAGGTCGAGGTATTCAATCTGCTCGCCCTTGTCGTTGCTGATGCCGTTCCAGATCACCCACTCGTCTTCCGCGCGGAACCCGGTCTCGGTGCTGTTGCTGCGACCGGTGGGCAGCTGGTTGTTGCGGAAGCAGCTGGAGGTCGAGATGAGGCGCAGGTTGCTGTCGTCGACAGCCACCCGGTAGATGCGGGGCTGGCCCGCGCTGCAGCCAACGAGGGCCAGCAACGACAGAGCACCGAGAGCAACGAGCTTCATGGAACGCATGGTTTTCCCTTTGTTTTGTGAGAGCTGCCTGAGGCCTCGCGGCGTTTGGCGCAGCCCCTGTTTGAAGTCAATCCGCTTCGGGGGACCAGACACGGCAGCCCCTCGCGGTGTGCAGAGAATCTTCAGCGCCCGCGGAGCACGAAGAACTTGAGGTACTTGCCCTCGCGGAACTGGAGCCGCACGGGGTGATCCGGCGGCTGGAACCGCTCCTCCACGAGCGTCAGGTCGACGCCCGCGTTGTAGGCCCCTTCCTTGACCGCCTCGAAGAAGGCCTCCGAGGACACGCGGGCCGAGCAACTGGCCGTGCACAGCAGGCCCCCGGGCTTGAGCACCGCGAGCGCCTGGCGGTTGAGCGAGGCATAGCCGGCCACCGCGTTCTCCACGGCCTTCTGGCTCTTCGCGAACGCCGGAGGGTCGAGGATGATCAGGTCGAACTTGCGCCCTTCCTGCTTGAACGACTCGAGCAGCTCGAAGGCGTCGGCGGCGAGGAAGTCGTGCTTGGCCGCGGGCAGCCCGTTGAGGGTGAAGTTCTCGCGGGCGAGCGCGATGGCGTCGGCGTCCTGGTCGACCGAGAACACGCTGCGCGCGCCACCTAAGGCCGCGTTCACCGAGAAGCCACCCGAGAAACAGAAGCAGTTGAGGACGTCGAGGTCCTTCGAGATGCGGCGCAGCAGGTGCCGGTTCTCGCGCTGGTCGAGGAAGAAGCCCGTCTTCTGGCCGGCGTACACGTCGACCAGGAACTTCGCGCCCCGCTCGAGGATCTCCAGCGGCTGGGGAGCCTCGGCGCCCCACAGCACCTTGCCGTTGCCCTTCTCGTCGTCGACGTCGGCGTCGTCGCGGCCCACCTCGTCGCGGCCCACCACGCCCTTGAGGCCGGGCACCGCGCGTCGCAGCGCCTCGACGATCAGCGGCCGGTGCGGCGTCAGCCCCGCCGAGTACAGCTTCATCACCGCGAAGCCCGCGTAGAGATCGACCACCACGCCCGGCAGCCCGTCACCTTCGCCGTGGATCAGGCGGAAGGCGTTGGTGCCCTCGAAGTCGATGAGCTGCTGCCGCGACTCGAGGGCCTGGCGCACCTTGCGCTCGAAGAACGCCGCGTCGATGGTCTCGCGCGGGTCGGTGGTGAGCACGCGCACGGCGATCGCCGAGAACGGGTCGAAGTAGCCGCGCCCCGCGAAGCGCCCCTCGTCGGTGAGGTCGACCACGCTGCCCGCCGGCACGCGCGGGGTGATCTCGATGGCCTTCTTGAACACCCAGGGGTGACCGGCGCGAATGTGGCGGCCAAGACCTGGTTTGACGGGGACCTTCACGAGGTGGCTCATCGGTTTCTCCGGCTGCGCCGAGCGCGGACGATGGCGTCGGCGACTTCGCCGAACCCCTTCCCCTCGCGGGCGCGGGTGATGAAACGGGGTTTGGCTTCGAGACGGTCGAGCACGTCGCGCACGTTGGCGACGCCGATCGACAGGGGGAACGCGCCGAACATCGGCGCGTCGTTGAACGAGTCACCGACGTAGACGTAGCGGCGCTCGTCGGCGGTGAGGGCCTGCTTCCACTCGAGCTTCGCGAAGCGGCGCACCGCCGAGCACTTGTCGAAGGCGCCGATCCAGCAATTGACGTGCACCGAGCTGCGCACCGCCGTCACCCCGCGCTTGCCGAGGAACGCCTCGAGCGCATCGGCCGAAGCGCTGCCCAGCTTCACGTCTTCGGCGTAGTCGATGGCCAGGTCGACCTCGGTCGACGACGAGTCGCTCGACAGCCGCGCGCCCTTCACGTGCTTCAGCGCCGCCTGCACGTGGCCCACCAGCGCCTTGCGGGCGGCGAGGCGCGCCCTGGGCGCCTGGGCGTAGGTCTTCACCAGCCGCTCGCCACGCCAGGCGAAGTGCAGCCCGCCGTTCTCCATGATCGCGCCGGCCACCGGCCACTGCCGCACCCAGGCCTCGCCCCACCCCGCGGGCCGGCCGCTGACCAGCACCACGGGCACCCGGTGCGACTGCAGCCACTCCATGGCGCGCAAGGTGGCCGAGGTCAGCTTGCCGTTCGTGGTCAGCGTGCCGTCGACGTCGGTGAAGACGGCTTCGACGCGCGAGAGATCGGCCTCGTGCAGCGGCGCCAGCGCATCAGACTTCCCGGTCGGCATCGTGCGGGAGGTCAATACTGCGAGAGCCCGGCGATCTGTACGAGGAACTGCTCGAGCTGCTCGCTGACCGCTTCCGGGGACGGCAGGCCCTTGCGCAGGTGGCGCAGGAAGGTGTCGAAGTCGTGCGACCGGCCGTAGAGCGCCTGGCCGCTGTCCACCGCCTCCTTGAAGGCCGCGAGGCGCTCACCTGGCGAGTCGATGCTCATGGCGCGCTCCAGGGCCACGCCCACCGACGCGAGCACCTCCTGGTCGTGCTGCACGAGGATCTCCCGCTGGTTGATGCCGCCGAACCCGTCGACGAACTCCACGAAGGGCTCGATCAGCTGCAGCAGGTCGATCTTGCTGGGCGCCCCCGAGGCGATCAGCTCGCGCACCTTGCCGCGGAACTCCAGGATGCCCTTCTTGTCTTGCGCCCGGAGCGCGCGCCACGCCGCGGTGCGACCGAAGGCGTTGAGCTCCTTTGCCATCTGCTGGGCCTGGGCGAGCATGTCGCCGGGCTGGGCGTCGCCGACCTTGTGAATGCGCACCCGCATCAGCCGGCGCAGGTCCGCGGTCATGGCGCGCACCACCAGCGTCGCACCGAGCGCCTGGTCGTAGCCGGGCTCGACCTCGCGGCGCTTCAGCTCGCCGAACACGTTGGCCACTTCCCACACCATCTTCCCGATGCGATCGCGGAAGCGGAACCGGAAGATCTGCAGCTCGGTGATGAGGTTCCAGCGATCGCCGACGACCGAGGGGTCGCGCACCCGCATGCCGAAGTTCATCACCTCGGCTTTGAGCTCCATGGAGGCGGTCTGCACCACCGTCTCGACCTCGAGGTGCCGCGGGTCGGTCAGCCGCTCGCCCACCGGGAAGCTGGCCTCGATCTGCGCGCTCAGGGTGTTCACCTCGGAAATGGTGCTCCCGATGATCGGCGCCACCGTTTCCCACATCGAGAGATCGGCCGTGCCGTCGACGTCGGGCTCTTCGTACTGCACGAGATCGAGCTCGCCGAGCTGGCTGATGGTTCGCGCCGCGGCGAAGCACACCATGCGTGCTCGCGGGGCGAAGTCCTGATCTGCCTCAGTGGCAAAGAGCGCTTCGAGTTTCGGGGGCAACGACTCCACGAGTAACCAATACGATACTGCGAGCGCTGCGCACGAAAAGATCTGCTACCAACCGGGTCATGCTTCGTGTGCGCGTGTACGACAACGGGCGACTCCTCGACGGAGACGAGACGCTGCTGGACCACGCCGGTCTCAAGTGGGTCGACGTCATCGAGCCGGATGAAGCAGTGCTCAACAAGCTGGGCACGCGCTTCGGGCTGCACAAGCTGGCCATCGAAGACTGCCTGCACCTCGATCAACGCCCCAAGCTCGAAGATTACGGCACCCACCAGTTCCTGGTGCTCCAGGGCTTCTCCACCACCACCGACAAGTGGGCCGACCTGTCGATGCACGAATTGCACTTCTTCATCGGGCCCGACTGGCTGATCACCGTGCACGACAAGGGGCACGGAGCCATCGAGCAGACCCACAAGCGCCTCGACGCCGACCCCACCGGCACGATCGGGCGGGGCGTCGACTTCGTGGTGTACCTGCTGGCCGACGCCCTGGTGGACCGGAACTTCCCGCTGCTCGACTCGTTCAACGAGGCGCTCGAAGACCTCGAGGAGCGCATCTTCGCCGAGTTCCCCCCGCGCTCGATGCTCCAGGAGACCTTCGAGCTCAAGCGCGCCCTGGTGCTGGTGCGCCGCGTGCTCTCCCCCCAGCGCGACGTGGTGGGCCTGCTGGCGCGCCGCGGCATCCCCCAGGTGCAGGAGCGCACCACCATCTACTTCCGCGACGTGTTCGATCACCTCGTGCGGATCTACGAGCAGATCGACGCCGCCCGAGACCTCGTGGGCAACGTGGTCGACGCCTATCTCTCGCAGGTCGCCAACCGCACCAGCGACATCAGCAAGCAGTTGACGATCTTCGCGTCGATCTTCATGCCCCTGTCGTTCATCGTGGGCTTCTTCGGGCAGAACTTCGATTCCCTCAACCACCCGGCGCTCTTCGGGCTCATGCTCGCCACCATGGTCGTGCTGCCGGTCTCGATGCTGCTGTGGTTCCGTCACAAGGGGTGGCTCTGATGCCTTCGATCTCGATCTCCGGCCGTCCCTATTTCTACGAAGACCGCGGCGAGGGCGTTCCGCTCCTCCTCTTCCACGGGTTCCCCTTTTCGTCGGAGGGCTTCTGGCCGCAGCTCGAGTCGCCTCCGCGGGGCGTGCGGTTGCTGGTGCCCGATCACCGCGGCTTCGGGCGCAGCGCCCCGGGCGAAGAGGTGGCCACCATGGAGGCCATGGCCGACGACGCGCTCGCCCTGCTCGACGCCCTCAAGATCCCCAGCGCCTTCGTGGGCGGACTCTCCATGGGCGGCTACGTGGCCATCGCGCTGACGCGGCTCGACCCCAGCCGGGTGCGCGGGCTGCTGCTCATCGACACCCAGTCCCTGCCCGATGACGAGGCCGGTCGCGCCCGCCGCGAGGCCGCGGCCCAGGACGTGGAACAGCACGGCGTCGGCGCCCTGGCCGACGGCATGCTCCCCAGGCTCATGGCGAGCACCGTGGCCCCGGAGGTCAAAGCCCGCGTCGAGAAGCTGATGCGCGCCCAGTCAGCGAAGGGCGTCGCCGCCGCGTCCCGGGGCATGGCGAGCCGCACCGACGGGAAGGACATCTTGAGCCGCTACGCCGGCCCGTGCCTGATCATCGTCGGCGCCGAAGACGTGATCACCCCGGCCGAGAAGGCGAAGGTGATGCAGGAGCTGGTGGCGGGATCGTCGCTCGAGATCATCGCGGGCGCAGGGCACCTCACGAACCTCGAGCAGCCAGCGCAGTTCAACGCGCTGGTGGCGCGCTTTACGGCTGGCAGGTGACGAGGTCGCCGCTCACCGAACAGGTGCGGCAGGTGTTCGTCTTGATCAGCTTGCCGTCGCGGCACTCGAGGGTGGCGGTGAGGTCCAGGGTGCACAGGCCCTTGCCTTCGGCCGACGAGGCGCACGCGTCGTTCTCGGCGTTGCCGGTCATGTCGCACTTCACGACGTCGCCTTCACGCTTGCAGCCGTTGGTGCCCTTGCACGGCAGCGACGTCCACGTGCCGAGCTTGCACTCGAGCGCGCTCGTCCCAGATTCGCAGAGGAACCCCGTGGTGTTGCAGGTCTCGCCCGCCGCGGGAGTACCGCACGCGAAGGAGAAGACGGAGAAGACAGTGACGAGGGCGAGCTGAAGAGAAAGGCGCATGTGTATGGGCTTCACGGCGGGCGGCCGGGAGAAAGCACTATCTGCCCCGCGCTGATCCTAAGTCAAACGAAAGCTCACTGCGCCCCGAGGGTTTCGCCGAAGTAGCGCCGGTAGTTCTCCCCGAGCACCTTCTCGACGATGCGGGTCGGCATGCCCCGGTCGATCAACGCCTGGGTGAGCTTCGGCAGGTCACGCACGTCGCGCATGCCCTTCGGGAGGGGGATCATGCCGTCGAAGTCGCTCCCGAAGGCCACCCCGTCTTCGCCCATCACCTTCACCGCGTGCTCCACGTGGTTGACCAGGTGCCCCAGGGTCCTGCCGCCGATGAACTGGGGGGCGAAGATGATGCCCACCACCCCACCCTTGTCGGCGATGGCCTTGCACACCTCGTCCGACAGGTTGCGCCACAGCTTCGTCGCCCCCTGCACCCCGGCGTGGCTGCAGAACGGGCGCGCCTTCGGGTGCGCCAGCAACTCCGGCAACATCGCCGGGGACGCATGGGCCACGTCGAGCATCATGCCCACCTCGCCCATGGCATCGAGCACGTCCCGGCCGTGGGGGGTCAGCGGCTTGTTGCCGAACCACGGCGTGGAGGTGCCGCCCAGCTCGTTGTTGCTCAGGTGGCTCAACGACATGAAGCGCACGCCCCGCGTGTAGAGCTCCTTGATCCGCGAGACGTCGCCCTGGATCGCGTGACCCCCCTCGATGCCGATCACCGCCGAGAGGCGCCCGGCGGACAGGTTGTCCGTCAACTGGCTGGCGCTGGCGGCGATCGACGCCCCGCCCTTCGAGTCGCGGCAGTACGCGGCGAGCCGGTCGATCTGGAAGGTGCAGCGGCTCCACTCGGTGGCGCGCGCCTGGCGGGGCCAGCCCTGCTTCATGGCGAACAGCGAGAAGCCGTCGATGAGCGGCAGGCCGCGGGTCACGATGGTGAAGCACTGGATCTTCACCCCTGCCTGTTTCAGCCGGGGAAAGTCGACGTGGCCCGACTCGGAGGCGAGGTTGAGATCGCGGTTCCACATCAGGGAATCAGCGTGCCCATCAGCCACGGCAATACGGCGGTGCATCGCTGCGATGTCGACGGGTCCACTCACGGGACATCTCGTGTAGGGTGCCCGGCGAGTTCGTTCAAGCCATGCACCTGCAGATCAACGGCCAGTCACGAGAAGTCCCCGACGGCCTGACGGTCGCCACGCTCCTCGTGCACCTCGACCTCAAGGCCCCCCGCGTCGCCGTCGAAGTCAACGCCGAGGTGGTCGTGAAGTCACGCCACGCCGAGGCCTCGCTCCGCCCCGGAGACCAGGTCGAGATCGTCACCTTCGTCGGAGGCGGATGAGATGAACCAGCCCTTCACCATTGCCAACAAGACCTTCCAGAGCCGGCTCATCGTCGGCACCGGCAAGTACCCCACCCACGCCATCATGAAGGAGTGCCACGAGGCCTCCGGCGCCGAGATGGTGACCGTGGCCGTGCGCCGCCTCGACCTCAAGGCGAAGGGCGAAGACTCGCTGCTGCACTGGATCGGCAAGGGCATGACCCTGCTGCCCAACACCGCCGGCTGCTACACCGCCGACGACGCGGTGCGCACCTGCCGCCTCGCCGAGGAGCTCGGGCTCTCGAAGTGGGTCAAGCTCGAGGTCCTGGGGGACGAGAAGACCCTCTTCCCCGACGTCGAAGAGACCCTGAAGGCCGCCCGCGTGCTGGTGAAGGAAGGCTTCACCGTGCTGCCCTACACCAGCGACGACGTGATCACCGCGCGCAAGCTGGCCGACATCGGGTGCGCCGCGGTGATGCCGCTCGCCTCGCCCATCGGCTCGGGCCTCGGCATCCTGAACCCGCACAACATCCGCCTCATCCTCGAGACCGTGCAGGTGCCGGTGATCGTCGACGCCGGCGTGGGCACCGCCAGCGACGCGGCCCTCGCCATGGAGCTGGGCATCGCCGGCCTGCTGATGAACACCGCCATCGCCCAGGCCCGCGAGCCGGTGCGCATGGCCCGGGCCATGAAACTCGCCGTCGACGCCGGCCGCGAGGCCTTCCTCGCCGGGCGCATCCCCATGAAGGCCTATGCCTCGGCCTCCAGCCCGCTGACCGGCCTCGTGGGGAAGTGAGCCCTTTTCGGCTCCTGCTGATCACCGACTGGTCGCTGCCCGACTGCGTGGAGCGCGTTCGTGACGCGCTCACCGCCGGCCCCGGCATCGCCGTGCAGCACCGCCACCCCGGCGCCTCCGACCGCGCCTTCTACGCCGAGGGCCTCGCGCTGCGCGCCGTGCTCGGCGACGCCCCGCTCTTCGTCAACGGGCGCCTCGACGTGGCCCTCGCACTGGACGCGCACCTTCACCTCACCGAAGGCTCGTTGAGCCCCGCCGACGTCCGGCCGTGGCTGCCGAAGGGCCGGCTGCTGAGCGCGAGCTGGCACCCGCCGGGAGCCCCCCGCCCGGGCGTCGACCTGCTGCTGCTCAGCCCGGTCTTCGCCCCCAGCAGCAAGCCCGTCGATCGCCCGCCCCTGGGAGCCGCCGCGTTCCAGGCCTTCGCGGCCACCGCCCCGGTGCCGGTCTTCGCCCTCGGCGGCCTCACCGCCGCGCGCGTGCCGCTCTTGAAACCCCTCGCCGGCGTGGCGGTGGTGGGGGAAGTGCTGCACGCCGCGTCCCCCGCGCGCGCGGCAGCGGCCCTGCTCGATTCGCTGTAGCTTGCGCGCCGTGAACTTGCTGCGCCCCTCAGGTCTCGGAGAGCTGCTCGACGAGGCCGTGGGCTTCTGGCGCGCGAACTGGAAGCCCCTGTTCCGGCTCATGGTCGGGTTCCAGCTCGTCGAATACCTCGCCATCGCGCTGACCCAGAGCCTGTCGCGCTGGCTCTTCCCCCTCGCCCGCGACCCCTCGGCGCTCCAGAGCGAACCGGCCCGGGCCCTACCGCACCTGCTGGGCTCAATGGCCCTGCTGAGCGTCGCGGTGCTGCTCTCGCTGCTGGTGGCGCAGATCGCCGGGGTGGCGACCACCTGGTACTCGTACTCGCGCGTGCTGGGCACCGGGCAGCCCACGCCGGGAGACGCCTTTCGTCACGCGGCCGCCCGCCTGGGCACCACCGTCGGCACCTTCGCCTTGAGCATGCTGTGGAGCGCGGTGGTGATGGTGCTGCTGCTGTTGCCCGGCGCGCTGCTCGGCCTCGCCGGCGGCGTGCTCGCGACCCGGGACTCGCGGACCGCGGGCGTCGTGCTCCTCGTCCTCGCGGCGATCCTCCTTGCCGTGGGCCTCGTGGTGCTGGTGCTGTGGTTCATCATCCGCTTCATCCTCGTCTCGCAGATCATCGCCGTCGAAGCGCTGGGGGTGAAGGACACCTTCCGCCGCGCCAACGCGCTGTCGTCGGGCCGGGTCACCGCCGGGGTGATGGGCCTCGTGAAGCTGCGGCTCACGGTGTTGGTGACGGTCATCGGCGGCATCCTGCTGGTGGTGAGCATGGTCACCTCGCTGCCGCTGCTGCTGACCGGGGCGGCCTTCGGCGCCGGCTTCACCCCGGGCAAGGCCATCGACGACGTGGTGCCGGTGCTGCTGCTGATGCCGCTCCAGCTGGTGCAGACCCTGCTCGGCGCCCTGGTCGCCCCGCTGTACGTGATCTTCCAGACCTTCTTCTACGCCGACATGCGCATGCGCCGCGAAGCGCTCGACCTCGAGCTCGCCCTGGGAGCCCCGGCGCAGTGATCGCGCTCCTCGTCGCGGCGCTGCTGGGCGCTGAACCTCCGTGCGAACACCCGGGGCTCTCGTCGCTCCAGCCCGCGCAGCAGGTCGCCGCCTGCCAGCTGCTCGCCAGCCAGGCC
The DNA here is from genome assembly GCA_903905455.1 of uncultured Archangium sp. Lineage (GTDB taxonomy): Bacteria > Myxococcota > Myxococcia > Myxococcales > Myxococcaceae > Archangium_A. Next base: position 23,959 of record CAIVGN010000115.1, on the reverse strand, counting down.
CCGGCCGAGCGCCTCGAACGCGCCGCGCTGCCTGCGATCTACGCGCGCCGCGGCTTCGAGACGGCCGCCCAGCGGAACACCGGCGCGCTGCAGGCCTTCCTCGCCCAGCTGCGCGTGTGGTTCGAGTCGCTCTTCGGATCTTCGGGCGCCGAGACCTACTCGAACGTGACCCGCGTGCTGGTGCTCGCCGTGGCCCTCGCCACCGGCGCCACGGTGACCTTGCGGGTGCTCGCGCGGCGGCGCCGGGTGCAGGCCGCGCCGACGACACAGCGAACGGCCAGCTCGCTCCAGCTCGATGACCCCGGGGTGCACTGCGCCCGCGCCGAGCACCTGCTCACCACCGATCCCCGGGCCGCCATCCGCGAGGCGCTGCTCTCGCTCCTCTCGTCCCTCGAGCGGCGACGCTTCGCCCGCCCCGATCGCGTGAAGACCAACCGGGAGCTCGCCGCCGAGCTGCCCACCCGCGGCGCCCCCCCGGAGCTCGTCGCCGCCGTCGCCCCGCTCTTCTCCTGGTTCGACCGCGCCTTCTATTCGCTCGACGCGGTGCGCCCCGACGACGCGCGCCGGTTCCTCGACGACGTGCGCAAGCTGACGGAGCAGCCCTCGTGAAACGCGGAGCCCTGGTCATCGCCGCGCTGATGCTGCTCTCGATGCTCGCGAGCTACCTCACCCACGACCCGGGATCCGAGTCGCCCATCCCCAGCATCGAGAACCGGGGGCCCCGCGGCGCCGCGGTCGTGGCCACGTGGTTGCGCGAGGCCGGGGTGCCGGTCATCGCCCACGACGCTCCGCTCACCTCCGTCCCCGGCGGCACCGGCGCGGTGGTGCTCGCGGCCCCGGCCGTCGAAGAGCTGCGGGCCGAAGAGGTCGCGGCGCTGCGCGCCTTCGTCGAGGGCGGCGGCACCCTCGTCTACCTCGCGTCGAGAACCCGGGCCCAGCCCGCGCTGCACCGCTGGCTCGCGCTGCACCACGGCGAGGTGAGCCCGCTGGTGACCCAGCCCGGCCTCGAGGACGTCGGCGGCACCACCGCGAAGGTGCTGTTCTCGTCAGGCCTGCTCGCCGGCGCCGCGGCCCTGCGCCTCTCGGCCGACCGCATGATCGAGCTGCGTCGCGAGGACGCAGTCTCCGTGGTCGAGAACGGCGCCCTGTGGTGGTTCCCCGAAGGCCGCGGCGAGGTGTGGGTCGGCGGCGGCCCCGATCTCCTCGAGAACGCTCGCCTCGAGCTCGGCGACAACGCCCTCTTCTGGAGCCACCTCGGCGCGCGCGGCCCGGTGCTCTTCGACGAGTTTCACCACCACGGCGGCGCCACGAAGATGCCGGTGAACCTCCTCGCGTCCCTGCTCCAGCTCGGCTTTCTCGCGGGCCTCTTCTGGTGGGCCCGCGGCTCCCGGCTGGGCCCCCCGCGCGACGAGCCCGTCACCCAGCACCGGTCGGCCCTCGAGTACGTGCGCGCCCTCGCCGCGCTGACGGCGAACGCGGGCGTGGAAGGCGAGCTGGTCGTCGCCCTCAAGCACGACTTCCGCAGGCGACTGCAGGAAGAGCTCGCCATCCCCGCCGCCTGGAGCTGGGACGACGCCGCCACCGAGCTGGCCCGGCGCACCGGGGTCGACCGGCAGTCCGTGCTCGCCGCCGCCGCGGAGCCGGACTTCGTGCCGCTGTCACGCGCGCTGGCGAAGCTCGAGCAGGCCCTTCACGGGTCCTGACCGCGCCGCGAAGCCCGCTCTTCCTCGCGCAACTGATCGAGGGCCCCCAGCTCGACCTTCATGTCGGTCACCCCCAGCTGCCGCAGCTCCTGCTCGGCGAGCGGGTCGTGCTGCGACTTCCCGCCGCGGGCCACCCGCAACAACACCACCCCCAGCACCAGCAGCAGGCCCACCGACACCAGGGGCCCCAGGAGCGATTGCTGCGGAGGCGTACCCGGCACGACCGCCAGCAGGTTCGCCGAGGCCGTCGTGCCCAGGGCGCGCTGCACCGTGCCCAGCCCCGCCTTCTGCGCGTGCCCCAACAACAGCGAGGGGTGCGACATGCGCCGCAACGGCACCGGGTCGGCCCACAGGCGCTCCTTGTCCCGCTCGTCGGCGCGATCGAAGGCGTTGACCCACTTGAGCAGGTCGACCGAGTCGATCCGGTAGACCGCCTTCACCACGCCCACGCGCCCGAACTCGGCCCGCATCGGCGCCCAGGCCGCGACCCACCGCGGGGGGCTGGCGAAGGGCTTCTGCGAGAGCCCCTGGCGCCGGTTCTCGAGCGTCTCGAAGTCTCCCGCCTCGCTCTCGAGCACCAGCTGGTCCATGTCCAGGGCGCACTCGCGCAGCGAGACCCAGCGGGCCATGGGCTGCGCGAGGTAGCCCTCGCAGGTCCCGGACAGCGTTCCCTCCCCCATGAAGTACGGGGAGGTGAGCACGCCCAGGACCGCGACGGCCCCCATCCCCAGCAAGACGAGGCTGACGATGACGTTCCGCTGCACGGGCGGGGACTGTACCGCAGCCGCGGGGCGAAACGACTCCGCTCGACTGTCAGGGCGGCTGCGAATAGAGGGCGAAGCGCCTTGCAGTCACAGCCGCCCGCCATCGAAATCGACGACATCAGCAAACGCTTCGGCTCGAGGTGGGCCGTCTCGCGCCTCTCGTTCACCCTGCCCGCCGGCCGCTCGTTGCTGCTCACCGGCCACAACGGTTCGGGCAAGACGACGCTGCTGCGCATGATCGCCACCGCGACCTTCCCCACCGCCGGGAAGATCAGCATCTTCGGCCACGAGACCCGCGAGAAGCGCGAGCTGCTGCGCCACGACGTCGCCCTGCTCTCGCACGCCTCGTACCTCTACGAGGATCTCACCGCCGCCCAGAACCTCACGCTGCTCGCCCGCTTCCTCGGCGTCGACGACTCGAAGAAGCAGGTCGCCGAACTCCTGGAGCGCATCGGCCTGACCGAGCGCGCCGACAGCCCCGTGCGCCAGTTCTCGGCCGGCATGCGCAAGCGCCTGTCGATCGCCCGCCTGCTGATGAAGGCACCCAAGCTCGCGCTCTTCGACGAGCCCTTCGGTGAGCTCGACCCCGCCGGCATCCTGCAGATGGAGAACCTCCTCAAGGAGCTCCAGGGCAAGGGCGTCACCATCGTGCTCGCCACGCACCTGATTGAGCAGGGCCAGTCGCTGACGCAAGAGCGGCTCCACCTCGATCAGGGTCGTAAGGAGACGCCATGAGCGTCGGCCCCCGAGTGCCCCTGCTGAAGGCCGCCTGGCTGGTGCTGCTCAAAGATTGGCAGATCGAGTGGCGCACCCGCGCCCGCCTCACCGCGCTCATCTTCTTCGCGCTCTCCACGCTGCTGCTCTTCTCATTCGCCATGGGGCCCGACACCGACGCGCTGCGGCGCCACGCGCCCGGCTACCTCTGGCTGGCGCTGTTCTTCGCCAGCGTGCTGTCCCTGGGCGAATCGTTCCGCATCGAGAGCGAGAACCAGGCGCTGCTGGGCCTGATCCTCAACCCCGTCGAGCCGCGCGCCATCTTCCTGGGCAAGGTCTTCGGCAACGCCTCGCTGCTCTTCGGCCTCTCGCTGCTGCTGCTGCCGGTGGCCGTGGCGCTGTACGACATCGAGCTCTCGAAGGCGCCGGGCTCGCTGCTGCTGGTGCTGTTGCTGGGGAGCATCGGCATCAGCGCCCCGGGCATCGTCTATTCGGCCATCTCCGCCAACGCCCGGGCCCGCGACGTCATGCTGCCGTTGTTGCTGTTTCCCGTGCTCGTTCCGCTGTTGCTGGCGTCTGTGAACGCCACGCGCTTCTGCCTGGGCCCTGATGCCCAGAACCAGCTGCCGTCGTGGCTCAAGTTGTTGACCGCGTTCGATCTCATTTATCTCTCCGTCGGGTTCCTCCTGTTCCCGAAGGTCGCTGAGGAAGACTGATGCCGTCCTGGGCTCCATTGGCAGCGCTCGTAGTCGTCGTGGGCTTGATCGTCCTGCACCTCGCGGTGCGTTCGACGCGCACCTGGGTGTGGAAGGTGCTCACCGGGCTCGGCTCGTTGATGCTCGTGGCGCTCGTGTACTTCGGGCTCTTCTGGGCGCCGCCCGAGGCGTTCATGAGCGACGTGGGCCGCATCATCTACGTCCACGTCCCCTTCGTGTGGATGTGCATGCTCGCCTTCACGGTGAACGTGGGCGCGGCCCTGGCCTACCTCTTCAAGAAGTCCTGGCGCACCGACGCCCTCGCCGAGTCCTCCGCGGAGGTCGGCGTGTTCTTCGGAGCCACCGGCGTGCTCATGGGTAGCATCTGGGCCCGGCCGACCTGGGGCGTCTGGTGGGACTGGGACCCGCGCCTCATCAGCACCACCGTGATGCTGCTGGTGTACGTCGGCTACCTCGCCTTCCGATCGTTCACCGAAGACCCCGAGCGCCGCGCCGCCTGGAGCGCCGCCGCCGCCATCCTGGGCTACGTCTCGCTGCCCATCACCTGGTTCTCGGTGCAGTGGTGGAACAGCCTCCACCAGCGCCAGTCGGGTTCGGGCACCATGGATAAGCCCATTCGCGTCGTCTACTTCTGGGGCGCCGTGAGCTTCCTGACCTTCCTCTTCGTGTTCATCGTCAAGCGCTACGAGATCGCCCGGGCGCGCCAGACCGGTGCGCTCGAACTGCCCCCGCTCGAGGCCCCGAAAGGCCAGGTGACGACATGAAGTGGTTTGCGCTCCTCGCGACGCTGAGCTTCGCGTCCTTCGCCCTCGCCGACATCGCCGTTCCGAAGCCCGAGCCGTTCGTCGCCCCGGTCGTCGCCGCCCCTGAAGTCCCGGCCGTCACCCCCACCCCTTCCCCCGCGCCGCTGCACCCGCAGGGCATCGAAAAGGCCATGCCCTCCATGGGCGTCATCGATGGGGGTTGGGCCTACGTGTACGCCTGCTACTTCCTCGCGATTGGTGGAACTTTCTTCTACGGGTTAAGCCTCTTCCTCCGCCGGCCGACGGGCCCCCTTCCTGGAGCACAGTCATGAAGCCTGAAACCCGCAACCGCCTCATCGCCGTCGGAGCCATTCTCGTCGCCGGCGCCGCGCTGGCATGGATCGCCTTCGGCAACATCGGCGACAACCTCGTCTATTACTGGAAGCCCTCCGAGATGGTCGCCCAGGGTGAGAAGGCCTACGGCGCGACGGTGCGCCTGGGTGGCGTGGTCGTCCCCGGCAGCGTGGTGTGGAACCCCGAGCACACCTCCCTCTCCTTTCAGGTAGCTGATACCCACGCGCCGACCGCGGTGCGCGTCACCGTCAAGAGCGAGCAGACCCCGCCCCAGATGTTCCGCGAAGGCATCGGCGTCGTCGTGGAAGGCAGCTTCCAGTCGGACCAGGTCTTCCGCACCAACCGGCTCATGGTGAACCACAGCAACGAGTACCGGGCCCCCACCGACGGGGGCATGCCTGATGACGTGATGAAGTCCCTGTCACAGGCCGACCCGCAGAAGACCTGAGAGCCTTCGTCGCGGGGCCTCTTTGTGGTTAAGAGGTCCGCGTGAATTCAACTCTCGGATACGGCCTGGTTCTCACAGGCCTCTTGTGTTCGGCCTTCGCGGCCGTGGTGGGGATCGTCACCGGGTTGATGCGCAAGGAAAGCGCGCTCCCCATGGTGCAAAAGGCCGTCTACGGGTTCGCCGCCTCGATGATCGGCAGCAACCTGGTGATGGTCTACGCGCTGCTCTCGCACGACTTCTCGGTGAAGTACGTGGCGCAGGTCGGCAGTCGCTCGACCCCCGTGATCTTCACCATCGTCTCGCTGTGGAGCGCGCTCGAGGGCTCGATCCTCTTCTGGGGCGCGATCATGGGCGCGTACCTGTTCGCCTTCGCGTGGATGTACCGCAAGGAGCACGGGCGCTACATGCAGCTCTCGTTGGGCGTGATGGCCGCGGTGGCGACGTTCTTCGCCTTCCTCATCGCCGGCCCCGCCAACCCGTGGACCCACATCGCCAACCCGCTCGCGGACGGCCCGGGCCCCAACCCGCTGCTCCAGAACCACCCGCTGATGATCATCCACCCGCCGATGCTCTACCTTGGCTACGTGGGGATGACGATCCCCTTCGGGATCGCCGCCGGTGCGCTGCTCCGTGGTGAACTCGGCGACGCCTGGCTGGTGCCGCTGCGCAAGTGGACCCTCGTGCCGTGGACCTTCCTCACGGTGGGAATCATCCTCGGCAGCTGGTGGGCCTACGCGGTGCTCGGCTGGGGCGGCTACTGGGCCTGGGACCCGGTCGAGAACGCCTCGTTCATGCCGTGGCTGACCGCCACCGCGTTCATGCACTCCACGATGGTGCTCGAAAAGAAGAAGTCGCTCAAGCTGTGGACCATCGCGCTGGCGCTGGCGAGCTTCGTGCTCACCATCATCGGCACCTTCATGACCCGCTCGGGCGTCTTCAACTCGGTGCACGCCTTCACCCAGTCGGACATCGGCCCCACCTTCCTGGTGTTCATCGGCATCCTGCTGGTCTTCAGCGTGCTGCTCATCGCGCTGCGCGGTCACATGCTGGTCGCCGAGTCGCAGCTGGGCACCATCGCCTCCCGCGAGGGCAGCATCCTCCTCAACAACCTCGTCTTCGCGGCGCTCACCTTCGTGGTGCTGCTCGGCACGCTCTACCCGCTGATCACCGAGGGCCTCTTCCACAAGAAGATCACCGTCGGCGAGCCCTACTTCAACCAGATGGCGCTGCCCCTGAGCCTGGTGATGCTCTTCCTCATGGGCGTCGGGCCGATGCTCCCGTGGGGCCAGGCCGATCCCAAGGTCACCCAGCGCCAGGCCCTCATCCCCGGCGGCGTCGGGCTGGCCATCGTCGCCGTCTGCTACGCCTTCGGCTACCGCGGCGTGATGCCGCTGACCGCCTTCGGCTTCGCGGGCTTCGTGACCGTGGTCACGCTGCGCGAGCTGTTCCTCCCCGCGCAGCAGCGCATGAGCGAGCAGAAGGAATCGCTCGCCACCGCCATCTTCGTCAGCGCCTCGCGCGCCAACCGCCGCTTCGGTGGCTACGTGGTGCACCTGGGCATCGTGATCGTCATGGTCGCCGTCGCCGCCTCCAGCGCCTACAAGGTGCACACCACCGGCACCCTCAAGACCGGCGAGGCCATGCAGGTCGGCAGCTACAAGGTGCGCTTCGACGGCCTCGAGCGCGGCAAGGAACCCCACCGCGAGTGGATCGCCGCCAACCTCACCATCATCACCGAGAGCGGCGCCGAGAAGCAGTACCGCGGCGCCGACGCCCCCCGCATGAACTTCTACGAGCGCTCCACCGACCCCGTGGGCTCGCCCACCGTCAGCGAGCGCATCGTCAGCGACGTGTACGTCTCCCTGCTCTCGTACGACGCCAACGGCGGCTCGGCGAGCTTCAACATGTGGGTTTTCCCGCTCGTGGGGTGGATCTGGTACGCGATCCCCATCCTCGTGCTGGGCGCCCTCATCTCGCTGTGGCCCCAGCGCAAGAAGGCCGCCGCCCCGGCGCCCGTCGCCGCGGCTGAGGCCGTCCCGGGGGCGCCGTGAACCGCGTCGTCGGAGCGATCATCGCGTTGTCCGTCGTCGGCTTCGTCGTCTTCGTGATGGCCAAGGGCTTCGGCACCGACCCCCACGCCGTGCCCTTCCTCATGGCGGGCAAGCCGGCCCCGGCGTTCACCATCAAGCGCCTCGACCGCGAGGGCGAGATCTCCCTCAAGGACTTCGCCGGCAAGCCCGTGGTCATCAACTTCTGGGCGACCTGGTGCGGGCCCTGCAAGTACGAGCAGCCGGTGCTCGACCTCGCCTCGCGGCAGTTCAAGGACGTGGTCTTCATCGGCATCGTCTTCGAAGACACCGAGGCCAACACCCGCAAGTACCTGCAAGACACCGGGACGCCGTACATCCATCTCTACGATCCCAAGTCGACCGTGGCCGTCGACTACGGCGTCTCCGGCGTGCCTGAGACGTACTTCATCAACCGCCAGGGCATCATCGTGAAGAAGCACATCTTCCCCTTCAACGACCCGACCGAGTTCGCCGAGCAGGTCAGGGAGATCCTGTGATCGCCCTCGTCCTCTCGCTGGTGCTCACCCAGGGCTACGCCCCGCCCCGACAGGGCCAGGACCCCCTCGACCAGGTCCACGAGGCCCGCGTGCAGCTGTTGGGCAAGCAGCTGCGCTGCGCCGTGTGCCAGGGCGTGTCCATCGCCGACTCCCCGGCCTCCATGGCCCGCGCCCAGCTCGACAAGGTGCGCGAGCTGGTGATGGAAGGAAAGTCGGACCAGGAGATCTACGACTACTTCGTCGACCGCTACGGCGAGTGGGCCCTGATGGAACCCAAGAAGTCGGGCGTCACGCTCGGCCTGTGGCTCGCCCCGCTGCTGCTGCTGGTCATCGGGGTGATCTCCATCCTCTCGTCCACGAAGAAGAAGGACCCGGCGGCCCCCGCGCCCGCGGCTGAAGCGCCCCCGGCAGAAGACGACTACCTCGCGAAGGTCAGGGCAGATCTCGACAAATGAACCAACCTCACCAAACCGATTGGCTCCCGGGCCTGATGATGCTGGCCGCGGGCCTCGTCGTCGCCCTGTTCTATCTCTTCGGCTCCAAGAAGCTGAAGGCGGACGCCCCCAAGCCCGAGACCCTCGACGACATCGAGGCGCGCTACCAGGCGCTGCTGGGCGAACTGCGCCAGCACGTGGCCAACAAGCACCTCGTGCCCGCCGACGAGTTCGCGCGCGAGAAGGCCCGCCTCGAGGGCGCCGCCGCCGACATCCTCCGGGCCCGTGACGGCAAGCGCCACGAGGTGGTCAAGCAGCAGGCCCGCGCCGAGAAGGTCGCCGCCGCCGCCCCCACCTTCGCCTCCAAGAACCAGGGGCTGATGGGTGCCCTCATCGGAGGCGGCGTGGTCGCCTTCTTCGCGGTGCTCGGCTTCCAGTTGAGCAACACCGCCACCGAGCGTGCCGAGGGCATGTCGGCCACGGGCATGACGCCCCCCGGCGGCACCCGCGGCCCGATGCAGGAGGCCGAGGAGCCGCAGCAGGACCCGAAGCTCGAGGCCCTCGCGGCCCGCGTCCAGGCCAACCCCCAGGACGTCGACGCCCTCGCCGACCTGGGCGTGTTCCTCATCCGCAAGCAGGCCTTCGACGACGCCCGCCCCATCGTCGAGCGCGGCCTGCTGGTCGACCCCTTCCACCCCAAGATCCGCGTCGGCCGCGCCGTGGTGCGCGCCCTCGAGGGCGATCTCAAGGGCGCCATCGGCGATCTCGAGAAGCTCGCGGCCCGGTACCCCGAGGCCTACGACGCCCACATGTTCGCCGGCCTGATGGCCATGGAAGACAACGATCAGCGCCGCGCGTTGATGAACCTCGAGGCCTACGTCACCCTGGCCCCTCAGGACGAACAGCCGCCGATGATGCGCATGGCCGTGGTGCAGTTGAAGCAGCAGATCGCCGCGCCCAAAGGGCCGTGAGCGTCGCCTGGTTCACCCGCCTCTACGCCCTGAACGAAGCCGGGCGCTTTGACGAAGCGCTCGCCGCGTCCAGCCGCTACCTCGCCAAGCGCCCCAGGGACTACGCGCTCCACCTCCAGAGGGCCAAGGCGTTGCTCTCGCTGGGGCAGCTCGACGACGCCCAGGTGCACCTCGACGCCGCGGTGAAGTGGTCGAAGGGCCTCGCCGCCTGGCCGTGGTTCTACCGGGCCGCGCTCCACGCCCGCCGCGGAGACCGGGCCTCGATGTTCGAGGCCATCGAGACCGCGCTGCGCCTCGACGCGAAGCTCCATGACGAGTTCGCCCGGAGCCCCTTCTTCGCCGCCTTCTGGGCCGCGCGCCGCTTCAAGGCCCTCGTCAAGCCAGCCACGCGCGCGCCACGCCCATAATCGCCTGGATTCCGGGCACTTCCGGGGGGCCCCTTGTCCCACCTGCGCATCGGCGGTACTGCCTTGGCCGCGCCATGCACAACGAGCCCACGCCCCTCTCCGTCACGCGCTTTCGGGTCCACTCCGAAGACCCGTCTTTCCACGTGCAGTGGCGTGGCGGCGCGCGGTTCGTGCTCTCAGGCGAAGTGAGCATCGACCCCTCGGCCGAGCTCGACGTCTCGACGCCGGACGACCTGGTGGAGATCTCCCTGGCCCGCCGCAGCACCCCGGAACACGCGGTCGCCGCGCTCCGCCGCGCCCTGCCCCGCTCGATCAGCATGCGCCACACGCTGCAGCAGGACGGCGTGGAGATCGTCTTCCTCGAGGCCCTCGTGCCCGCGGCGAAGACGCCCCGCTTCCGCATCTTCTCCACCGACGCCCAGCTGCGCGTGCGCCAGCTCGACGACAACAAGCTCGAGTTCCTCGGCGGCGTCGGGGACGACTGCCTGGTGACCGTGCTGTGCGACTCGCGCCGCGTGACCCTGCGGCTGACCGGCGGCACCTCGGCCCAGGCCACCGCCGCCCGCGTCGGCGCCAACGTGCCCCACGGCTACCGCGCCCTCGTCGACGGGCCTGTGGTCAGCGTGTGGAAAGACGCCGAGTTCTTCTCCGCCGTCGCCTGACTCCGGGCCCGCGTGTACCAGGGCGAACTCGTGGTCGCATCCCAGCTGGCGCGCGAGGCCGCTGAGGTCATCCGCCAGGTCTACGAGACGTCCTTCGCCGTGGTGCAGAAGGCCGGCGGCGCGGGGCCCGTCACCGAGGCCGATCAACGCGCCAACGAGCTGATCGTCGCCGGCCTGCGCGCCGCGTTCCCCGCCGACGACGTCGTCGCCGAGGAGTCGACCCACCTCGCCCCCAGGACGCGCCGGGTGTGGTTCGTCGACCCCCTCGACGGCACGCGCGAGTTCGTCGATCGCAACGGCATGTTCGCGGTACACATCGGCCTCGCCCTGGACGGCGTGGCGGTGGCCGGCGTCGTCTACGCCCCCCTCACCCGGGCCCTGTGGACCGGCGCCCTCGGGCAGCCCTGCCGCTTCGAGCAAGGCGGGCTGCGCCGCGAACTGAAGATGAAGCCGGTGGCGAAGACCTCGGAGCTGCGGCTGCTCGTCTCGCGCTCTCACAAGTCGAAGAAGACCGAGCGCATCAAGCAGGCCCTGGGCATCACCCAGGTGCGCGAGCAGGGCTCCGTCGGGCTCAAGTGCGCGCTGTTGGCCCAGGGCGAGGCCGACCTCTACCTGCACCCCAGCCCCCAGAGCTCCCGGTGGGACTCCTGCGCGCCGCAGGCCGTGATCGAAGCCGCCGGCGGCATGCTGGTCGACTTCGCCGGCCAGCCCTACGGGTACGACGGCCGCGAGCTCCTCAACGGCCGAGGCCTCGTCGCCTGCCACCGCGACACCTGGGCGCTCGCGGGCGAGACCATCTCCCGCCTCGCGCGCGAGACCGGCATCCTCCCCGCCTGAATCACTTCATGTGCTCGGTGACGAGCTCCTCGAGCCGGGCCAGGGCCATCTCCATGGTGGCCATCGACGGCCCGAAGCTGAAGCGCACGTACTGGCGAAACCGCGAGGCCCGCGAGCTGCGCCGCTTGCCGGGGTTCACGTCGAAGAACTCGCCGGGCACCACGATCACCTTCTTCTCGAGCGCCGCCCGGAAGAACCCCATGCCGTCGTTCAGCGGCGCCGGGAGCTGCGAGACGTTGCCCCACACGTAGAACGTCCCGTCGGGCGCGCGGTCGACCCGCACCCCCAGCCGCTGCAGGCCCGACAGCAACCGGTCGCGCTTGGCCCGGAACACCTGGTGAATCGCGTGCGTCTCCTGCACTACGTGCGCCTCGTCGAGGAGCGGGATCGCCGCGCGCTGAATCGGCTTTCCGCCACCCCCATCCAGGAAGCTGCCCGCCGAGGCCACCGCGTCGATCACCTGCCGCGGGCCGATGGTCCAGGTCGTGCGCCAACCCGGGTACCGCCAGTTCTTCGTCAGCCCGTCGAAGATCACGATCGGGTCGCGGTTGACGTCCTCCACGTAGCGCGCCGCGCTCTCCACCGGCAGCCGACCCGGCGGCGAGTTCCAGATGTAGTGCGAATAGAACTCGTCCACGAGCAGCGAGCACTCGAGCTCGCGGCAGATCGAGACCCACTTCTCGAGCTCGTCCCCCTGCACCACCTTGCCGGTGGGGTTGCACGGATTCGACATCAGCAGCGCCGACAGGCCACGCCCGAGGATCTCCTTGCGCAGGTCCTCCGGGGTGAACGCGTAGCCCCGATCGCCCTCGAGCAAGATGGGGATGGGCGTGAACGCCTTGAAGATGTCGAGCAGCTCTTCATACGCCGTGTAGTCCGGCAGGAAGTGCCCCAGGTTCACCTGGCCCAGGGCGGCGGCGGCCCGCGTCAGCGCGGCCCGGCCACCACCGGACACCGCGACGTTCTCCGGCCCGTACTGCGACTTCTTCCCCTTGCGGTAGAGCCGGTTGTAGAGCGTGGCGATCGCCTCGCGCAGCTCCCACAGGCCGGCCACCGGCGCGTACTCCTGGTCGTCGACGTCGATCTCGATGTGGTGAATGCGCGGCGGCGCACCCGCGATCGGCCCCGTCTCCGGCTGGCCCTGGCCCAGGTTGCACCAGTCGGGGTCGCGCGGGCTGAACCCCAGCCGCGTCGCCTCCGTCGTGACGTAGATGACACCTGTCCGCGGGACCTGCCGGAACGCTGCAATGTGGGCTTCTTCACTCACGCTGTGGCACCTGCGAGGCGCGCAGTGCGGCCTCGAGCTCCTGGCTGTCGAACCGCAACGAAAGTCGCGCGATTCCTCCGATCACTACCACCGGCACCAGGTACCGGTACTTCTCGAACAGGCCCCGGTCGGCGAGAATGTTGTGTCGCACGACCTCGAACGCGAACCGCTCCCGCCCCTCGTCCAGCAGCTCCAGCGCCGCGTCACAAAGTTGACAGCCGGGCTTTTCGTAGACGTCGATCACCATTTGGCAGGACACTGGGGGGGAACATGCGCGGACTCGCTGGCGACTTCGCGACGATGCCTCTCAAGGACCTCGTCGTCTACCTGTGGAACCGACAAGCCACCGGCCAGCTCACGCTCGAAAATCGCGGCGTGCACAAAGAGGTGATGATCGAGAACGGGCACATCTACAACGCCTCCTCGAACCTCCCGCGCGAATACCTCGGCCAGTACCTGATCAACCTGGGCCACCTCACCGAAGACCAGTTCGCCAAGGCCTACGCCACCCAGAAGGAGACCAAGGTCTTCCTGGGCCGCATCCTCGAGATGATCGGCGCCGTCTCCCGCGAGACCCTCGAGACCGTGCTCTCCACCAAGTTCCGCGAGTCGGTGCTCGACGCCTTCAACTGGGTCGACGGCACCTTCCGTTTCCAGCCCGGCAAGCGGCTCACCGACCAGGACGCGATCAAGGTCGGCGTGCCGCTCATCGAGGTGCACAAGGAAAGCGACTTCCGCGTGCAGGCCTGGAAGCTGATTCGCCAGGCCTTCCCCTCGGGCGCGTGCTCGTTGTCGCTCTTGCGGGAGAACCTCGTCGAACCGCCGAAGCCCGGCAGCATCGACGAGAAGATCTTCAGCAGCATCGAGAACGGGCAGACCATCGACGAGATGGCGCTCAAGCTCCACGCCACCGACTACTTCATCTACAACCGGCTCTACGCGTACTTCCACATGGGCGCGCTGCTGCTCCACGAGCCGGTGGGCCCGCCGATCCCCATCGACATCGACCTGGGCCTCGGTGACAGCCCCACCGCCGAGCAACTGCTCGAGAACGGCCGGGCGTTCTACGAGAAGAGCAACTTCCGCGACGCGTGGGCGCTGAGCCGGCGCAGCAACGAGGTCACCCCCACGCTCGACGCCACGCTGCTCATGCGCCAGGTCGAGGTCGCGTGGCTGCCGCAGCTCAAGGCCGACTTCGTCAACGCCGGCCGCGTGCCCGGCATGCTCCTGGGCCCGGAACAGCTCGCCAAGCTCACCCTCTCGGCCCCCGAGCGCTACCTGCTCTCGCGCGTCGACGGGAAACGCGACATCGAGAACATCCTGCGCATCGCCCCCTTGCGGGAATTCGAAGCCCTCGTGGCCTTCGACCGCTTCCTCAGCCAGAAGTGGATTCGCATGCTCTAGCCGTACCGGCTCCGCAGGCGCGTGCACCGCCAGGCCCGCTCGACCGCCGCCCTCCCCCGCCGCTCGCAGTGAATTCGTGACGTGTCATCGGCGGTTGCGACTAGGGTCCGCGCCCGCATGGCGGACATTCAGGAGATCGGGGCCATCTGGCGAGGTGAAACGCGGCGCGCGCTGAAGAGCGGGCGCGTGCTGGTGCTCCTCATTCTGTTTCTCCTCTTCGTCGGCCTGGCGCTGACCATCGTCGGCGGCGTCAATCACCAGCTCAACGCGAAGTTCGACTCGCAGCTGGCGATGGCCGGCGGTGACCCCGGACAGGCCCGGGAACAACTGGTCGCCGCGAAGAAGCAGTTCCTCTCGACCTTCATCACCGACGACGAGGCGATGCTCGACTCGCTCTCGGCACTGCCGCTGGTGCTGCTGGTGGTCTTCAAGCTCACCTTGCGCTTCCTGCCGCTGTTCATCGCCCTCATGGGCTTCGATCAACTCGCCGGGGAGGTGGGCCCCAAGTCCGTCCGGTACCTCGTGGTGCGCGTCAAGCGCAGCTCGATCATCCTCGGCAAGCTGCTCTCGCAGGCCACCCTCTTCGGACTGCTGCTGGTCATCTGCACCGTGCTCATGGTGCTGGTCTCGAAGGTACTCAACGCCGAGTTCGCCGCCGCCGACGTCGCGCTGTGGACCTTCAAGCTGATCGTCACGTCCTTCACGCTGTCCGTCGCCTACCTCGCGCTCACCGCCCTCTTCAGCGCCATCACCCGCCAGGGCGCGGTCGCGCTGGTGCTCAACATCATCGCCCTCTTCGTGATCTGGTTCATCGCCCTCATCGGGGAGGCCTTCCGCTTCCCCGGCGAAGAGGCGCTGCCCAACACCCTGGCCATGCTCAAGAGCGAGTCGGTCTTCGCCTACCTGCGCTACGCCTCGGTCTGGCACTTCGGCGACGACCTGCTGCACCCGCACTGGTCGCGGTGGCTCACCTCGGGCCTGGTGCACCTCGGCTTCGGCCTCGTCTTCCTGGGCCTCGCCCAGCTCGCCCTGAGCAAGAGGGACCTGTGAGCGCTGCAATCGAGATCAAGAACCTCACCAAGCACTTCGGCGCGAAGACCGCGGTCAACGACGTCACCTTCAACGTCGAAGAGGGCCACTGCTACGGCCTCATCGGCCCCAACGGCGCCGGCAAGACCACCACCTTCTCGATGATGTGCGGCTTCCTCTTTCCCTCCGCCGGAAGCATCAAGGTGCTCGGCGTGAGCCCCACCGAACCCGGCGCGCTCAAGGGCAAGGTCGGGGTGCTGCCGCAAGACGCGATCCTCCCCCCCACGTGGCCCGTGGGCGACCTGCTCACCTACTACGGCGAGCTCTCGGGGCTGCCCAACGCCGAGGCCGAGGCCAAGCAGGCCCTCGAGCGCGTGCAGCTCCCCGAGACGTGGAACGTGCAGGCCGGCGCCCTCTCGCACGGCATGCACAAGCGCGTGTCCATGGCCCAGGCCCTCATGGGCTCACCGCCCGTCATCTTCCTCGACGAGCCCACGGCCGGCCTCGACCCGAAGATCGCCGCCTCGGTGCGCAACGTCATCCGCGAGCTCAAGGGCAAGCACACCGTCGTCGTCTCCAGCCACAACCTGCAGGAGCTCGAGGAGCTGTGCGACGCCACCGCCATCCTCGACAAGGGCAAGCTCGTCAGCGCGTCCACCATGGCCGAGCTCACCGGGCAGATGGCCGAGTTCCGCGTGCAGATCGCCCGGGGCGAGGTGCCACTGGCCGAGATCAAGGCCCTCTCCGGCGTCAAGGACGCCCGCATGGAGCCCAACCAGGTGCTGTGCGTCAGCTTCGACGGGCAGGCCGTCACACCCGAGGAGATCATCACCCGGGCCGTCGGCCTCCTCGCGCAGAAGAACGTGCTCTTCCTCACCGTGTGGCGCGGCAAGCGCCTCGAAGAGCGCGTGCTCGCCCTCACCTGAAGACGAAGTCAGTCCGCGTCGGCATAGAAGAGCGGGTCTCGCTGTGCGAGGAAGGTGTCGATCGCGTCCTGCGCCGCAGGGTTGAGCGCTGAGAACTGAACCCCGATGCCCGGGAACGCGTCGGGGAGCTTGTCGTTGACCTCGCGCACCCAGCGCACCACGCCCTTGGCGTCAATCTTCTCACCCGAGGGCAGCGTGAACGAGAGGTCCACCTCCGTGCCCAGCGGCACCAGGTTCACCGTCGCCACGAACAACCCGCCGTCCGAGATGTTCGCCGAGAAGCCGTTGAAGAAGTTGTTGTCCGAGTGAAAGTCGACCGCGGCCTGCATCTTCACGCGCGGGCTCTGGCGCTTGGGCGGCTTCGGCGCGGCGGCGCCGGCAAAGGCCGCCTCCGCGTTCGGAACCACCCGCTGCGGCACCGGCGGCGGCGCGGCCGGCCGCGCCACCGGCGCAGGGGGCGGCGGGGCCTGGCGCGCCTGCTCCAGCGTCGCCGCCACGGCCTTCTCGTCGACCAGGAGCTGCTGCGCCAGCTTCTGCAGCTGGCCCTTCACCCCCGCCAGCTGCTGCCGAACCGCCGCGTTGGTCTCCCGGCGCGCCCGCAAGGCGGCCTCGCGCGCAGCCAGGGCCTTGGCAAACGGAGCGTCCGCGTCGATCACCGGCGGCTCCACACCCGCGCGCTGGGCGACGGCAGCCGCGCCGGCCTCCGTCGCCTTGTGCTGGAGCGCCCCCAGCCGATCAGCCAGCTCACCGCGCACCGACACCAGACGGGTCAACTCGGCGTGCAAGGCGGCTTCTTCAGACTGCAGCTCGGCTTCGGCCCGGCTCATCTCGACGTCCACGTTGAACTCCCTCTTGGGTCGCCCTGCGGTGTGCACCCGGCGTACCGCCCCAACCGCCCGAGAATCCAGACGGATGAAGAAAGCACAACGGGTACGACACGTTACATGAGGGTCAGGCTGACCCCCTCCGAAGAATCACGGCTCTCAGAGGACCCCGCTCAGGTGCGCCGGTCACCAGCCGGTGCCCCGTCGCCTCGACGAACGCCCGGAGGTCGCCCCAGGCGGCCGGGTCGTCCGCCCACAACTCGACCTGTTCCTGCGTCCTGAGGGCCTTGGCCAGGTCGATGATCGGCGCTGGGCAGGCCTTCCCCCGCGCATCGACCAGGTGGGCTGAAACCTGAAGTCGTTCGAGTTCATCCATGTCGTGCATTGCGCGACATTCCGCGCCTTTGCTAAGAGCCGCCCGGCTTACATCCCCAAGGGAGTAAAAACACTCATGAAACCTTCAGTCATCATCGCCCTCATCGTTGGCGGTGTCGTCGGCTTCGCCGTCGGCAGCATGTTCCAGCGACCCTCTGACGGCGGCGCTGCCGCCGTTGCCGCGCCGTCCCCCGGTGCGCCGGCCGCCCGCCCCGCTGGTGCGCCCGCGGGCGACTCCAGCGTCTACAAGGTTCCCCTCGAGGAATCGGCCGTCAAGGGCCCGAACACGGCCCTGATCACCGTGGTCGAGTTCTCCGACTACCAGTGCCCCTTCTGCTCGCGCGGTCACAACACCATCCTCGAGCTCGAGAAGCAGTACGAAGGGAAGATCCGCGTGGTGATGAAGCAGCACCCGCTCGACTTCCACCCGCGCGCCAAGCCGGCCGCCCTCGCCGCGCTCGCCGCTGGTGAGCAGGGCAAGTACTGGGAGATGCACAACAAGCTCTTCGCCAACCAGCAGCAGTTGGAAGACGCGACCTTCGAGCAGTACGCGAAGGACCTCGGCCTCAACGTCGAGAAGTGGAAGACCGACATGCAGTCGCCGAAGTTTCAGGCGCAGATCGCCAAGGAGACCCAGCTCGCCATGCAGCTCGGCGCTACCGGGACCCCGGCGTTCTTCATCAACGGCAAGAAGATCTCGGGCGCGCAGCCCATCGACAACTTCAAGAAGGTCATCGACGAGGAACTCGCCAAGGCCAACGAACTGGTCAAGAGCGGCACCCCCGCCGACCAGGTCTACGCGAAGGTCATCGCCAACGGCGTCACCGCCCCGGCCCCCGCGCCCCAGCAGCCCAACGCCCCCTCCGCTCCCGCGCCTGCGGCCATCCGCAAGATCGAGTTCCCCTCTGACTCGCCCGCCCGCGGCGGCAAGACCGGCGCGAAGGTCACCATCGTGACCTGGTCCGACTTCCAGTGCCCCTTCTGCTCCCGCGTCGTCCCCACGCTCAAGCAGATCGAAGACACCTACGGCGACAACGTGAAGGTCGTCTTCCGCAACCAGCCCCTGCCCTTCCACAACAACGCGAAGATCGCCGCCGAGGCCGGGATGGCCGCCAATGAGCAGGGCAAGTTCTGGCTCATGCACGACAAGATGTTCGCCAACCAGCAGGCCCTCGACCGCGCCTCCCTCGAGCGCTACGCGCAGGAAATCGGCCTCGACGTGGGCAAGTTCAAGGCCGCCCTCGACTCCGGCAAGTTCACCAAGCGCGTCGAGGAAGACTCGGCGGCCGGCATGGCCGTCGGCGCCAACGGGACCCCGACCTTCTTCATCAACGGTCGCGAGTTCGTCGGTGCCCAGCCTTTCGAGGCGTTCAAGGGCATGATCGACGAGGAGATCAAGAAGGCAGACGCGATGATCGCCAAGGGCATCAAGCCCGCCGACCTCTACGCCGAGTTCCAGAAGGAAGCCGGCAAGGCGCCGCCCCCGTCCGCTCCCGGCGCTCCGGAAGCCGCCAAGGTCGTCACCGATCTCAACATCAACGGCGCCCCCGTTCTCGGCCCGAAGAACGCCCCGGTCACCATCGTTGCGTTCTCCGACTTCCAGTGCCCCTTCTGCTCGCGCGTGGTGCCCACCCTCCACGACCTCGAGAAGCAGTACGAGGGCAAGATCAAGGTCGTCTTCAAGCACCAGCCGCTGCCCTTCCACAACAACGCGAAGGGCGCCGCCGCGGCGTCGATGGCCGCGCACGAGCAGGGCAAGTTCTGGGAAATGCACGACAAGCTCTTCGCCAACCAGCAGGCGCTCGAGCGCCCGAACCTCGAGCGCTACGCTCAGGAACTCGGCCTCGACGTCGGCAAGTTCAAGGCCGCCCTCGATTCGAACAAGTTCGACGCCTACATCACGGCCGACTCGAACGAAGGCATGCGTGTGGGCGCCAACGGCACCCCCACCTTCTTCATCAATGGCCGCCAGGTCGTCGGTGCGCAGCCGATTGACGCCTTCAAGGCCATCATCGACGACGAGCTGAAGAAGAAGAAGTAAGCCGCCCCTCAGCTCTCGCAGAACAAAACGGCCGTCGCTCTCTTCGAGCGACGGCCGTTCCATTTTCATGCTGCCGAGACGCCACCCCCGACACCGCGAAGAGCTCCGTCACCCAACCACCAACCCGCCGAGCCCGAGGGACCAGGCCACCTCTTCACTGCGCCACACTCCCCTGCACCCCGTCACACCGGTGCCGCCCAACCCCACAATGCGGCTCGATCCGGCCGCGAACGAGCGACCGTCGAGCTCGGGGTGATGTCTCCCGCCCTGCCCCTTCGTCCCATTTCGAGAGCGACAGCCATCCCCCCGGACAACCGCCTCTGCTCTGGAATGGACCGAAGTCGTTCCCGGCGGAACCAAATGCAATTGGGGTGCCCAGCCACAACTTCAGCTCTCCTTGGGGATGGGCCACTCAGATGTCCACTGGAGTGGACTTTTGCGGACACCGCTGTCCAATAAATTGGACAGCGAGCTTCAGCTGCACTTTCAGTCTTGCAGAAAGCTCACAGCCACCTTCGTCGTCGCGTTGGGCTCGACGCGGAAGCTCTTGGTCTGCGCGGGGTGGTCCGGGTTGGTGAAGGTGCAGGCGTAGTCGCCCGCCGGGAACGCCTGGTCGGCAAACGGGGTCGTGTCCTTGAAGCGCAGCTGGGGGCACTCCACCATGGCCCAGGGCTTCACCACGAAGCGCACCGTGCCCCGGCCAGCGGCCAGCGGCGCCTTCACCTCGGGCACGAGTGTGGTGTTCTTGACCACGGGCTGTTTCGCCGGGCTCTTGGAGAGCGCCTTGAGCGCGTACTGATGCAGATCTTCGGGCTCGGAGCCCACCGTGAACGACTCCACGAGCGGGGCGTAGCCGGCCAGCTCGAGGTGCACGTCCACCACGGCACCAGGAGCGAACGCCTTTGACGCGGGCGCAGTGCCGGCAGGCACGCCGTTGAGCTGGACCTCAGCACCCGTTGGGTCAGACTCGATGCGCACCGTCGATAGGGCGGCCACGGTCTTCACCTGGGGCGGCTCCACGACGAGGGACGCCAAGCGCACCTGGGCCATGGCCTCGTGCACCCCGGCCTTGAGCTGCAGCGAGCGCCGTTCCGGGCGAAAGCCGCTCTTCTCGATGGTGAGGGTGAGCTCCCCGGCCACGAGGTCGGTCACGTCGCAGGGGGTCGTGCACAGCTGCGCCCCCGCCCTCGACACGCTCGCCCCCGGGGGGTCGGTCTCGAGTGAAAAACCGGCCGGCCGCTCTGCGAAGAACGACCATGCGGCCAGGCCGACCAGCACGAGCAGGCCCAGGGCCACGAGCGGAAGGAGGGCAGACCGGCGAGCACCCGTTCCCTGGGTGGGCATGCTCGCTTCGGTGGGGTGGCTGACCACGGGCACCGGCCGCGCCGGCAACGGAGCCTGCGCCACCGAGCGCTCGACCACCCGCCTCGAACTGCTCTGGCTCCGCGAGCTCGACGGACGCTCGGCCGCGGTGGCCTCCAGCTCCCGCCTGGGCTTGAGCTGCGAGAGCGGCTGCGACTGGGAGGAGCGCATCGACCGCGTCTGCCGCCGCAGCCCGTCGAGCGAAGGGGTCGCCTTCTCCCGGTCAGCCAGCGGCTCTTCACCGCGCGAGTGCTCCGCCGTCTCGACGAGTAGCCGGCCCTCTTCGCGTTCCCGCTCGAGCCGCTCGGCATAGATGTCCTGCATGAACTCCGCGAGCGCCGCGGAGCCCGAGGGCAGCCCGTTGGTCAGCAGCCAGTTCTCGAGCGCCGCCCCGAGCTGCCGGGCCTCGGGGAACCGGTCCGCCCGGTCCTTGGTGAGCGCCCTCATCACGATCACGTCGAGGTCCGCGGGCACCCGATCATTGACCGCCGAGGGGGGCTGGAGCTTGCACTCCGTCACCGCGTTCAGGGTCTGGATGTCGGTGCCCCGCTTGAACAACCGCGTACCCGTGAGCAGCTCGTAGAGCACCACGCCGAGCGCGAAGATGTCGGTGCGGCAGTCGATCGACTGCCCGGCCGCCTGCTCGGGCGACATGTACGAGTACTTGCCCTTGAGCACCCCCGACTTCGTGACCGTGGCC
The DNA here is from genome assembly GCA_903905455.1 of uncultured Archangium sp. Taxonomy (GTDB): domain Bacteria; phylum Myxococcota; class Myxococcia; order Myxococcales; family Myxococcaceae; genus Archangium_A. Next base: position 2,712 of record CAIVGN010000115.1, on the reverse strand, counting down.
TGATCGGCCGCCTTGGCGATGCCGAAGTCGACCACCTTCACCCCTCCCTCGAACGACACGAGGATGTTCTGAGGAGAAATGTCGCGATGCACGATGTTGAGCGGCCGCCCTGACGCATCAGGCTTCTTGTGCGCGTAGTCCAGGCCCGCCGACGCCTCGATGATGATGCGGCAAATCAACGCGAGCGGGATCGGCCGCCCCATCTTCTCGGAGTGCTTCCAAACCCGGCGCACGTCCTCGCCGTGGATGAACTCCATGGCGATGAAGTAGCTGTCGTCTTGCGCGCCGAGATCGAAGATCTGCACGATGTTCGGGTGGTTGAGCCGCGCCGCGATGCGCGCCTCGTCGAGGAACATGGTGATGAAGTCTTCGTTCTCCGCGAGGTGCGGCAGGATCCGCTTCACGACCAGCAGCTTCTCGAAGCCCTCGGGTCCCAACTGCCGCGCGAGATAGATCTGCGCCATGCCCCCGGTGGCGAGCTTCTTCAGCAGTTGGTAGCGGCCGTAGGTTTCGAGTGACACGGGTGTGAGTCGTGAATGCTAGGTCCACCGGGCGGGGGGCGCAAACGCCCGAAACGACGGGGTCACCTTCGGGTGACGCGTCGACGCTTCTCGCGGGTCTCGCGCATCAGTGCTTCGAGGGCTTCCAGCTTGCGCTGGAGCACGGGGAACAGGAGCCGGTTGTCGTCCACGAGGTCGAACAACCGGAGGATCTCGTCGACTTCGTGCTCGATCAACTCGGCCCGCTCGGGGCTGATGCGCCGCAACAGCATGTCGGCGCCCGCTTCGATGAGCACCCGCGCCACCGCATCCCGCGAAGCCAGGGCCTCCTGCTTCTTCTGACCCAGGCCCTGGATCACCCTCAACTTGGGGGCCGCATTCAGGCTGAATTCGAGCTGTCGGTCGTCGCGCTTGGCCATGTCGGCTCGCACCTTACGGGCGGGGACTGACAGGGGAATTTAACGGCCGGTGCGCCGGGAGCAGCCTGTAGCGATCCCCCCTTTCGGGGCCGATTCTCCGTCGAAGCGCGTACACTTCACGCCCGATGCAGACCAGGCCCGTGCTTCTCGCCATCGCGTTGGCAGCCGCTGGCTGGGGTGAAGGCCTCGGCGAACAGTCCCGCAACCGGGGCCCCCGAAAGACCGCTGGGGCACAACCGCGGCCCTTCAACCGCTCCTGAGCTCCGATGGCCAAATCTCGCGTCCTCATCGTCGATGACTCCTCACTCAGCCGCGAGGTGCTGCGTCGCACACTCGAGCTCGACCCGCGCCTGGTGGTCGTCGGCGAGGCCAAGACCGGCGAAGAAGCGGTCGCATTGGTGCGCTCGCTCCGGCCGCACCTGGTCACGATGGATCTGAACATGCCCGGCATGGGTGGGCTCAAGGCCATCGAGGTGCTGATGAAGGAGCACCCGACCCCCATCGTGGTGATCAGCGAACGATCATCCACCTCGGGCGTCGACCTCAACTACGAAGCCCTATCCCGCGGCGCCCTCGAGTTGGTACCCAAGTCTGCTGTTTTCGGGGCTGGAGACGAAGAGGTGCGGCGGTTCATCGAGCGCCTTCGCCTGCTGGCCGAGACCGGCCTCGACGAAGATGACAAGCCACAGGCGCCGATCGCTCCGGCGCCGCCCATCCCCGTCTCGACCGAGAAGCCGCTGCTCCTGGGCCTGGGGGCCTCGACCGGGGGCCCTAAGGCACTCGCGCGCGTGCTTTCAGCCCTGCCCCGCGATTTCCCCCTGCCGATCGCAGTGGTGCAGCACATGGCGGAGGACTTCTTCGACAGCTTCGTGCGCTTTCTACGAGACGCGTCGGGGCTCCCCGTTGAACAGGCCAACGCGGCGACGCGCTTCGAGCCCGGGAAGGTCTACGTCGCGCCCCCACGGCAGGAGATGTTCGTCAAAGAGAACCTGACCGTGAAGCTGCTCCCGCCGCCGCCGAACTCGATCATCTCGCCGTCGGTCGACAGTCTCTTCTTCTCCATGGCCACCGCCCTCAAGGGACGCGGCATCGGGGTGCTGCTGACCGGCATGGGTGATGACGGCGCCCAGGGCCTGCTGCGCATGCGACGCATGGGCGCCCGGACCATCGTGCAGGACAAGGCGAGCTGCGCCGTCTTCGGCATGCCGAAGGCCGGCCTGGAGTTGGGAGCGGCGGAGCACGTGCTCGATCTCGGCACCATTGGCCCCTTCGTGGTGCAAGCAGCCCGGGGTGGCCTCGACAGCCCGGCAGTCGCGGCGAAGAAGACCTCCGACTCCGCTCCGATGCTCGCCCCGGCGGTGCCTCGCGACAGGAAGCTCATCCTGGTGGTGGACGACCAGCCCGGATCCCTCGAGACCGCACGCGCGACGCTCGAGCGCGCCGGCTACGAGGTCATCACTCTCGACAACCCCTTGATGATCGCCCGGGCGTTGCGGCGCAACGCGGTGGACGCCGTGATCCTCGAGCCCGAGTTGTCGACGATGAAGGGCGCGCTCGTCGTGCAGACCCTCCGCACCCATGGGCTCACGGTCCCCATCTTCCTGTGGTCCTCGGCCGACGAGGCGACGCTGCAACTCCGCACGCGCGAGTGCCAGGCAGCCGGTTCGCTGAAGAAGGGGGACCTGGCGGGGCTGATTCGTGGGGTGGGACGGTTGTTCAAGAGCTGACCGCGCGTCGCGCAGGGCGGCTCATCGAGACGTCAGACAGCAGACAAAAAGAAACCCCCACCCTGC